>NZ_BLPG01000001.1:4542222-5191111 GCF_011764445.1 Phytohabitans rumicis | reverse complement strand
GCGCGGCAAGATGGTCTTCTATCCGATGGGCTGGGACGACAACGGGCTGCCCACCGAGCGCCGCGTGCAGAACGTGTACAAGGTGCGCTGCGACCCGTCCGTGCCGTACGACCCGGACTGGACGCCGTCCGGCGAGCCCGAGGTCATCTCCCGGCGCAACTTCGTCGAGCTGTGCGAGCGCCTGACCGTCGAGGACGAGCGGGCGTTCGAGGCGCTCTGGCGGCGGCTGGGCCTCTCGGTGGACTGGTCCCTGACGTACACGACGATTGGACGCCGCGCGCAGGCGGCGTCGCAGCGGGCCTTCCTGCGCAACCTGGCGCGGGGCGAGGCATATACCGCCGATGCGCCGACGCTGTGGGACGTGGGGTTCCAGACCGCGGTGGCCCAGGCCGAGTTGGAAGACCGGGAGCGGCCCGGGGCCTACCACCGGCTGCGCTTCGGCAGCCCGGAAGGCCCGGTCGAGATCGAGACCACCCGGCCCGAGCTGCTGCCGGCCTGTGTGGCGCTGGTCTGCCACCCCGCCGACTCCCGGTACGCCGGGCTGGTGGGCGGCACGGTCCGGACGCCGGTGTTCGGCGTGGACGTGCCCGTGCACGCGCACCCGCTCGCCGACCCGGACAAGGGCACCGGCATCGCGATGGTGTGTACGTTCGGCGATCTGGCCGACGTGACCTGGTGGCGGGAGCTGCAACTGGACACCCGCGTGGTGATCGGGCGGGACGGGCGGCTGCTGCCGGACCCGCCGGCGGGCGTGCCGGCCACGGTGTACGCGCCGCTGGCCGGGCTAACCGTCAAGGCCGCCCGGCGCGCTGTCATCGAGCTGCTCGGGGACGCCCTGGTGGGCGAGCCGCGGCCGATCACCCATCCGGTGAAGTTCTACGAGAACGGCGACCAGCCGCTGGAGATCGTCGGCACCCGGCAGTGGTATATCCGCAACGGTGGCCGGGACGCCGCACTGCGCGACGCCCTGCTGGCCCGCGGGCACGAGCTGCGCTGGGTGCCGGACCACATGCGCCACCGGTACGAGCACTGGGTGGCCGGGCTCACCGGCGACTGGCTGATCAGCCGGCAGCGCTTTTTCGGGGTGCCGATCCCTGTTTGGTACCGGCTCGACGACGCTGGCGAGCCGGACCACGACCACCCTCTCACACCCGCCGAGTCCCTACTACCGATTGACCCTTCTTCGGACATACCAGACGGATATGCGACCGAGGACCGGGATCGGCCGGGCGGTTTCACCGGCGACCCGGACGTCATGGACACCTGGGCGACTTCGTCGCTCTCCCCGCAGATCATCGGCGGCTGGGAGACCGATTCCGACCTGTTTGCCCGGGTGTTTCCGATGGATCTGCGTCCGCAGGGGCAGGAGATCATCCGTACCTGGCTCTTCTCCTCCGTGGTCCGCGCCCATCTGGAGCAGGGCGTGCTGCCCTGGCGGGTGACCGTGCAGTCCGGCTGGATCCTCGACCCGGACCGCAAGAAGATGTCCAAGTCCCGCGGAAACGTGGTGACCCCCATGGGGCTCCTGGAGGAGCACGGCTCGGACGCGGTCCGCTACTGGGCCGCGAACGGCCGGCCGGGCACCGACCTGGCGTTCGAGCCGAAGCAGATCAAGGTGGGCCGGCGGCTGGCCACGAAGCTGCTCAACGCGTCCAAGTTCGCGCTCGGGCTGGGCGCCGCGGACGCGCTGCGCGCGCCGGTCACCGAGCCGCTCGACCGCGCGATGCTCGCCGAACTGTCCAGCGTCCTACGCACCGCCACCACCGCCTTCGAGGGGTACGACCACACGGGTGCGCTGCAGGCGACGGAGGCGTTCTTCTGGACGTTCTGCGACGACTACATCGAGCTGGTCAAGGAGCGGGCATACGGGTCGGGCAGCCTGGCCTCGGGGCCGGCGGAGTCCGGAGCTTGGCGCGCAGCGACAAGCTCGGAGTCTGCCGGCCACCGGGGCCGAAGCGAGCGCAGCGAGCCATCCGGCAAAGCGGACTCGGCCCGAGCGGCCTTGGCGACCGCGCTGTCGGTGCAGTTGCGGCTGTTCGCGCCGTTCCTGCCGTACGTCACCGAGGAGATCTGGGCCTGGTGGCGGTACGGCTCGGTGCACCGCGCGCCGTGGCCGTCCCGGTACGAGCTGAACCCGGACGGCGACCCAGCCCTGCTCCGGGTGGCGAGCGCGGCGCTGACCCAGGTGCGCCGGGCCAAGTCCGAACGCCGGCTCTCGATGCGGGCCGACGTGCCGCTGGCCGAGGCGCTCGGCCCGGCGGCACAGCTCGACCAGCTGGCCCAGGTGGCGTCCGACTTCCGCGCCGCCGGGCGCATCGGGCGGCTGGACATGCTCCCCGACCGCACCCCCGAGCTGGTCATCGCCTGCGCGTTCTGAGTGGGCGCCCCGTCGTGTGCGGGGCGCCATCTCAGTACGGCCAGTCGCCGCGGAAGATGCGCAGGCCGATGAGGAAGACGAGCGCGGCCGGGAAGACCGCGAGCGCGATCGCCTGGACCCGGTACTCGATCCGGTGCCGGAGCAGCTCCAGGCCGTTCAGGACGATGATCACCGCGCCGGCCATCATGAAGCCGCCCCACCAGTTGGTCTCGCCGAAGTCGACGGCGTCCGCCTGCATGAGGAGGAAGGTCACGCCGAGCGCCGTACCGGCCAGGGCCAGGGTCGCGATCGTCCGGTGAAACGCGCGGGCCAGCGGGTGACCTGCGCGCCAGGCGTACGTGCCGGCCACGGCCACCGTCGGCAGGATGATCATCAGCGGCCAGCCCTTGTCCATCGCACCGAACATCAGCAGGGCACCGACCGTGAAGACGATCGCCCCCACCCACGCGATCAGGTAGCCGGTGAACGCCCGCCCACCACCGCGGGCGAGCAGTGGCGCGCCGGCCGCCGCGATGACCGCGCCGGGGATGAGCACGAAGCCGGCCCACCAGTGAAAGCGCCCGGTCGCCTGCGCGACCGTCGTCACCGTGGCGGCTCCCGCGGCGACCGCGGCAGCCGCCGTCCACCAGACGCGTGCCGGCCGTACCCCCACTGTCGTCTGTGTCTCTGCGCTCACGCTCACGACTCTGCCGCCCAGTGCGGCGAGTCACCATCCGGTTAGCCCTACTCTTCCCCTGGGGAAGGCTAGAAGTCTCCGCCGCCGAAGTCGCCACCGCCAAAGCCGGCGTCGCCCCCGAAGTCACCACCGCTGTAGTCACCGCCGCCGTCGCCGCCGGAGTCACCACCGCCGTCGCCACCACCGAAGTCGGCGCCGTCCTCGAAGCCCTCGGCGTAGCCGGAGTCGAAGCCGTACCCCGGGTCGGCGAAGGCCGGCGAGAAGAGCGCGTCGAAGATCAGCAGACCGCCGATCGCGCCCGCGGCGCCGGCCAGGGCCGGCTTCCACCAGGGCTGCGAGTACCAGCCGGCGGGCACCCTGCGCCCCTTCACCCGCCCGCCCGGGTAGTAGTACGGCGTATCGGTGCCGGGATTGGGCCCCGCCTTGAAGTGCTGGCCCTGCACGTCGACCTCGCGCTCCTTGGTGAGCTGCCCGGCGCCCTGCGCGGCGGCCAGCGGCGGGAGGTCGGGACCGGGGTCGAGGCCGAGCGCCACGCGGGCCGCGCGGGCGTACGCGAGCCCCTCCAGCGCGGTCTCCCGAGCCAGCGCGAACTGCCGCACCGTCCGGGCCTGTTCCAGCTGGCTGCCCGCGGCGGTGTACCGCTCGCCGGCGTCCACCAGCGACTGCTTCACGGCGGGTGCGTCGCCGTGCAGGTTCATGACCTGGCCGCCCAGCCGCTCGTACCACCGCTGCGCGTCGGCGCGGGCATCGGCCAGGTCCTGCGCCTGCCGCGCCGCACTCGTCCGCCGCCACCACAGCGCGCCGCCAACGAGCAGCGCCACGAGCAGGACCAGCAAAAACAGTTCCATGACTCAGACGGTACTCGCGCCGTTTCGTCGTACACGTTTGGCAAGCTCGCGGGCGTGGAGTTTTCGACGCTGGCCGTGGTGGTTGTCTGCCTTCTCGCCGGGGCGCGGTGGGCTGGCTTGCCGCGCGGGCCCGGGCCGGCGCGGAGCTGGCTCGGCTCGACGCGACACTGCGCGCGACCCGCGACGGCGAGGAGCGGTTGGAGCAGTCGATGCGGGCGCTGTCCTATGAGGCCACCGCGCAGTCGCAGGAGGCGGTCGCGCGCGCCGTCGCGCCGCTGCACGAGACGCTGCGCCGCTACGAGCAGCGGGTCGCCGAGCTGGAGCGGGAGCGCGTCGACGCGTACGCGGAGCTGCGCGAGCAGGTGCGGTCGATGTCGACCGTGTCGGGCGAGCTGCGCACCGAGACCAAGCAGCTGGTGGCGGCGCTGCGCGCGCCGCAGGTCCGCGGCCGGTGGGGCGAGCATCAGCTCCGGCGCATCGTCGAGGCGGCCGGGATGCTCGAGCACTGCGACTTCGCGGAGCAGGTCACGGCCGCGACGGACCATCAGGGGGTACGCCCCGACATGGTCGTCAAGCTCCATGGTGGACGGTCTGTTGTGGTCGATGCGAAGGCGCCGTTCGAGGCTTACCTGGCGGCCATGGAGGCGCGCGAGGAGCGGGGCCGCGACACCCACCTCGACGCGCACGCCCGGCACCTGCGCGGTCACGTGGACGCGTTGGCGGCAAAGACCTACTGGGCCGCGTTCGAGCAAACCCCCGATTTCGTGGTGCTTTTCGTGCCGGCCGACCCGTTCCTCGACGCGGCCCTGCAGCGCGACCCGACCCTGCTGGAGCACGCCTTCGCCCGCAACGTCGTGCTCGCCACGCCGGCCACGTTGATGGCGCTGCTGCGCACGGTGGCGTACGTCTGGCGCCAGGAGGCGTTGGCCCGCAACGCGGCGGCCGTGCATACCCTCGCCCGCGAGCTGTACGGCCGACTGTCCACATTGGGCGACCATGTGAGCAAGCTGGGTGGGGCGCTGGGTGGCGCGGTGACGGCGTACAACAAGGCGGTCGGTTCGCTGGAGGCGCGCGTGCTGGTCAGCGCCCGCAAGCTCGCCGAGCTGGGGGTGTCCGACGAGGAGCTGCCCGCGCCCGCGCAGGTCGAGCTGGCACCGCGCCAGCCGCAGGCGCCCGAGCTGGTGAGCGATTAGGTCTTTGCGGCGGCCTTCATGTCGCGCTTGAGCTCCTGCGGCAGCGAGAACGTCAGCCGCTCGTTGGCGGTGGTCACCTCTTCGACGTCGGCGAACCCGCGCGCCGCCAGGTAGTCGATCACCTGCATGACCAGCTCGTCCGGCACGCTCGCGCCCGAGGTAACGCCCACGGTGGTGGCGCCCGCCAGCCACTCGTCGGCGATCTCGCTGGCGTAGTCGACCAGGTAGCCGGCGCGCGCCCCGGCGTCGACGGCCACCTCGACCAGCCGTACGGAGTTGGACGAGTTGCGGGAGCCCACGACGATCACCACGTCGCAGTCCGGCGCGATCTCCTTGACGACGTGCTGCCGGTTTTGCGTGGCGTAGCAGATGTCGTCGCTCGGCGGCGACTGGAGCAGCGGCAGCCGCTGCCTGAGGCGGGCGACCGTCTCCATCGTCTCGTCGACCGAGAGCGTGGTCTGGGACAGCCAGACGACCTTGGACGGGTCACGCACGGTCACCCTGTCGACCCCGTCCGGACCGTCGACCAGCTGGATGTGCGCCGGCGCCTCGCCCGCCGTACCCACGACCTCCTCGTGACCCTCGTGGCCGATGAGCAGGATGTCGTAGTCGTCGGCGGCGAAGCGCTTGGCCTCCTGGTGAACCTTGGTCACCAGCGGGCAGGTCGCGTCGATCGCCTTGAGCGAACGGGCCTTGGCCTGCTCATATACCTCGGGCGCCACGCCGTGCGCCGAGAAGATCACGGTGGAGCCCTCGGGCACCTCTTCGTTTTCCTCCACGAAGATCGCGCCCTGCGCCTCCAGCGTCGAGACCACGTGCTTGTTGTGCACGATCTGCTTGCGGACGTAGATCGGCGGCCCGTAGAGCTTGAGCGCCTCCTCCACGGTCTGCACCGCCCGGTCGACGCCGGCACAGTAGCCCCGGGGCTTGGCCAGCAGTACGCGCTTGCGGGTCTCGGTCACCTAGCCATCGTACGTGGCTCCGCAGAGGTGGCCCGGCACACACATAGGCTGGCCCCGTGACACAGCCGGAGAGCCCCCGCAGTACGCCCGAGGAGCCGTGGCCGGTCCGGGTGGTCAGCCAGAAGATCGGCGCCTGGGTTGCCAAGCTCGGCTGGGTGTGGGTGGACGGGCAGGTCGCCCAGATCAGCCGGCGCCCCGGCGCGTCCACCGTCTTCCTCACGCTGCGTGACCCCTCGGCCGACCTGAGCCTGACCGTCACCACCAACCGTGACGTACTCGACCTTGGCGCACCCTCCCTGGAAGAGGGTGCCCGCGTCGTCCTGCACGCCAAACCGGAGTTCTACGCCGCCCGCGGCACCCTCAGCCTGCGCGCCGACGAGATCCGCCAGGTCGGCCTCGGCGAGCTGCTGGCCCGGCTGGAGAAGCTGAAGAAACTGCTCGCCGCCGAGGGCCTCTTCGCCCGCGAGCGCAAGCGCCGGCCCCCATTCCTGCCGTCCCGGATCGGGCTGATCACCG
Organism: Phytohabitans rumicis; assembly: GCF_011764445.1. Lineage (NCBI taxonomy): Bacteria > Bacillati > Actinomycetota > Actinomycetes > Micromonosporales > Micromonosporaceae > Phytohabitans > Phytohabitans rumicis. Next base: position 5,184,539 of record NZ_BLPG01000001.1, on the reverse strand, counting down.
GCCGGTCCTCGGCCGCCGAGCGGGACGTGCTCACGAACGCGCGGCGGCGCTGGCCTGCGGTGGAGTTCCGGGTGATCAACGTGGCGGTGCAGGGGCCGACGGCCGTACCGCAGATGATCGACGCGCTGAAGGTGCTCGACGGCGACGACACGATCGACGTGATCATCTTGGCCCGCGGCGGCGGGAGCGTGGAAGACCTGCTGCCGTTCTCCGACGAGGCGCTGTGCCGGGCGGTCTTCGCCTGCCGTACGCCGGTGGTCAGCGCGATCGGCCACGAGACCGACACGCCGCTGGTCGACTACGTGGCCGACGTACGCGCCTCGACCCCCACCGACGCCGCCAAGCGGATCGTGCCCGACCTGGCCGAGGAGCTGCGCCTGATCGGGCTGGCCAGGCAGCGCCTGAACCGCGCCGTCACCGGCCTGCTCGACCGCGAGCAGCACCGGCTCGACGCGATCCGCACCCGCCCCGTCCTGGCCCGGCCGCACGTCATGATCGAGCAACGCGCCACGGAGGTGAGCGCGCTACGCGACCGGGCGGCGCGCTGCCTGGCCCACCGGCTCAGCACGGCCACGGGTGAGCTGCACCACACCCTCGCCCGCCTGCGCGCCCTGTCCCCGGCCGCGACCCTGCAACGCGGGTACGCCATCGTCCAGCGCGAGGACGGCCACGTGGTCCGGCGGGCAGCAGAGGTATCGGAAGGCGACCTCGTACACGTACGCCTGGCCGAGGGCGCACTCTCCGCTCGCGTGGCGCCGGCGACGCCTGAGTAGGGTCCCCTACGCGGCCGCCCGCCGCGATCAGTGACTGCGGGATCTACGTGAAGGCTTCCACGCCCCTACTCGCGGCGAAACACCCAACGGGGCGCCGTACTCACGCAAGGGGCGCGGGTAGGGTGATCGTCCATGGGTGAGCCGCAGATGAGCTACGAGCAGGCCCGCGCCGAGCTGGCTTCCGTGGTCGAGCGGCTGGAGGCCGGGGGCGGCTCGTTGGAGGAGTCGCTGGCGCTGTGGGAGCGCGGTGAGCAGCTCGCCGACGTCTGCCAGCGGTGGCTCGACGGCGCCCGCGCCCGCCTGGACGCCGCCCGCGCGGCCCGCGACGCCGAACCCGCGTCCTAGCCCGCCTCCCTGCTAGCCCTCCGTCCGCCTCTCCCTCCCTCGCCCGCGTCTCCCTGGCCGCGTCGATCAAGGCTTTCTACGTCGATCAAGGGCAAACGGTCGTGGATCGGAGATCAAAGCACAGCCATTCGCCCTTGATCGACGCAGAAAGCCTTGATCGGCGCGACGGGGCTTGGTCGGCGCGGCGGGCACTGATCGGGGCGGCGGGTTAGGTGACGGCGGTGGCCAAGATGCGGAGTTCGGTTTCCTCGGCGCTGCCTACGACGATCACGGTGCGGTCGGGTTGCAGGAGCACCAGCGCCTGCTCACCTGGGCGGGCGGTGTAGCGCTGCCAGCTCTGCCCCGCGATGTCGGTCGCCCCGCGCGGCTGGCCGCTCCCGGTCAGCTCCGCCGGCAGCAGCCGCTCGGCCGGTACGTCGCTCTGCACGAGTTGCACCCCGGCGCCCGACGGCGTGACGTACCCGATGCGCAGGACCTTGCCCCCGTCGGCGGTCTGGAATGTCGCGCTGATGGGCCGCCAGCCGTCGTCGAGCCCGGAGGGCTCGCTCACTGGGAACGCGCCCACGGAGCGCGCCTGGTCGAGGGCGGGCGCGGTGTCGACCTTGACCGGTTGGTCGCCGCCCTGCACGACGCGGTAGATCAGCACGATGATCAGGACCGGTACGAGAAGCACGGCCATCGACAGCACCATGTCGCGCGGGCGGCGCGTGTTGGTCGACGGCGGCGGTGCGACGGTCTGCTGATCCACGTAACCATCATCCCAGTACTCGCCCCGAACGGGCGTTCACCCCTCGATCATGACAGGATTTAGGCAAGCCAGCGCCCCGCAGCGTCGCGAGGAGGACCCGTCATGACCGAGGCTCGTATCCCGCAGGACCTCGACCGCAACCTCGCCCTGGACCTGGTCCGGGTCACCGAGGCCGCCGCGATGGCCGCCGGTCGCTGGGTCGGCCGCGGCGACAAGGAGGGCGGCGACGGGGCCGCAGTCGACGCCATGCGCAAGCTGATCAACTCGATCCAGATGCGCGGCGTGGTGGTCATCGGCGAGGGTGAGAAGGACAACGCCCCGATGCTCTTCAACGGCGAAGAGGTCGGCGACGGGACCGGACCCGAGGTGGACGTCGCCGTCGACCCCATCGACGGCACCACGCTGATGAGCAAGGGTATGCCGAACGCGCTCGCCGTACTGGCCGTGGCCGAGCGCGGCGCGATGTTCGACCCGAGCGCGGTCTTCTACATGGAAAAGCTCGCGGTCGGCCCCGACTGCGCGGACGTCATCGACATCAACGCCGGCGTGACGGAAAATCTGCGCCGCGTCGCGAAGGTCAAGAACTCCGGCGTCTCCGACGTGACGGTCTGCATCCTGGACCGCCCGCGGCACGAGCAACTGGTCCGGGAGGTACGCCAGGCCGGCGCCCGGATCCGCTTCATCTCCGACGGCGACATCGCCGGCGCCATCTCCGCCGCGAGCGAACAGTCCGATGTGGACGTGCTGGTCGGCGTCGGCGGTACGCCGGAAGGCATCACGGCCGCCTGCGCGCTCAAGTGCATGGGCGGCGCGATGCAGGCGAAGCTGTGGCCACGCGACGCCGCCGAACGGGAAAAGGCGCTCGCCGCGGGGCACGACCTCGACCGGGTGCTCACCACCGACGACCTGGTGACCGGCGACAACTGCTTCTTCGTCGCCACCGGCATCACCACCGGTGACCTGCTCAAGGGCGTGCGGTACCGGGCCGGCGGGGCGTTCACGCAGTCGATCGTCATGCGGTCCAAGAGCGGCACGATCCGGGTCATCGACTCGTACCACCGGTTGGAGAAGCTCGCCCGCTACTCGGCGGTCGACTTCGATGGCCGCCCGCTCGCCGAGCTGGCATAGGAGAAGCACACACCGATCGGGCCGGCGGCTGCCCTCGGCCGCCGGCCCGATCTCTCCCAAGTGCGTGCACCAGCAACGCTACGGGCGGGCCGGGTCGCATCGGGGCGCGATGGGACGAGCCGGCGGACGGCGCGGACGAACCGGAGCGTCAGCGGGACAGGCCGAGCGCCAGCCGCACCGGCTCGCGGAAGCTGCGACCGGTGATGAGCGCGGTGCCGCCGTCCAGCCGCAGCACGAATTCACCATGGTCGAGCGTCTCGATCTCGCGGACCCGGTCCAGCCGTACGACCAGCGATCGGTGCACGCGCAGGAACTGGTCCGGGTCGAGCCGCCCGGCCAGCCCGGTCAGGGTCTCCCGGACCAGGTAGGACTGGCTGCCGACGTACACCCGAACGTAGTTTCCCTCGGCGCGCAGGTAGTCGATGTGGTCCGTGTCGACGAGCCGGATGCGCCGTCCGACATCGACGGGCAGCCGCCGCAGCGGCCCGACCGCCGAAGGCGTGGCGTCCGGGAGCTGGTCGCGCACCCGGTCCAGGGCCGCCCACAGTCGTTCCCGGGCGAAGGGCTTCATCAGGTAGTCGACCGCGCGCACGTCGAAGGCCCGCACCGCGTGCTCGCTGAACGCCGTCACGAACACGATCGCCGGCGCGTGCTCACCGCCGAGGGCCTCCACGACGCCGAAGCCGTCGCCCTCCGGCATCTGCACGTCGAGGAACACCAGATCGGGCCTGGTCTTCTCGATGGCCGCCACGGCCGCGCGGGCCGTGCCGTACTCGCCGACAACCTCCACATCGGACCGTTCGGCGAGCAGGGACCGCAGGCGCCGGCGGGCCGGCGGTTCGTCGTCCACGATGAGGGTACGGATCATCGCCGGTCCCCTGTCCGGTACGGCACCGAAATGGTGGCGTCGACTCCCCCGCCGTCCCGCGGTGCGATGGTGAATTCGTGGCGGTCGCCGTAGAGCTGGCGCAGGCGGGCCCTCGTGTTGGCCAGCCCGATCCCATCGCGGAGCGCCCCGTGGGTCAGGCCGAGCCCGTCGTCCGCGACGCTCAGCTTGAGCCAGTCGCCCTGGCGGCCGGCGGTGAGCCACAGTGTGCCGGCCGCGGCCCGCGGCGACAGGCCGTGCCGGATCGCGTTTTCCACCAACGGTTGCAGGACGAGCGGCGGTACGAGCGCGCTCCGCGCCTCCGGCTCCACCTGCCAGGCCACCTTGAGCCGATCCTCGAACCGGGCCTGCTCGATGTCCAGATAGGACGCGAGTACCTCCAGCTCGGTGCGCAGCGGGACTTCCAGGCGGCCGTCGCTCTCCAGCGAGCGCCGCAACATGCCGGCCAGCCCGATGATCATCCGGTCGGCCTTGTCCGGGTCTTCCGGCACCAGGGCGGCGATCGTGTTCAGCGCGTTGAAGAGGAAGTGCGGCTGGAGTTGCGCGCGCAGCGCGGCCAGCTCGGCGCGGGCCAGTTGCCGCTCCCGCAGCCGGTGCGCGCGGGCGTAGTAGACCGCGTGGGCCGCCGCAAGGATGAGCACGTAGGTGAACACGTCGGTCTGCAGGTGGTACGCGAGCATCTCGCGCGTGGTCGCAAAGTCCAGCCACCAGCCCATCTTGGGTTTGAGCGCGGCGAGCGCGGCGGCGCGGGCCGCGATCGCCACGACGAGGCCGCCGAGCTGGACGGGGATCGCCCACCAGCGCGGGCCGCCGAGAGGAAACCGGTCGGCCAGCCACAGCGCGAACACCGTGATCGGCACCCAGGGCAGCGCGACGACAAGTTCGCCGTACAGCAGGTCCCATGTGGACGCAAAGTCACCGCTGACCCGCAGCGTCTGCTGGGTGCGCAGCGCACTGACCCACGTGAACGCCGTCCACCACGCGGTCGCCACCAGCGTCCACAGGAGATAGAGGCGCAGCCGCGGGGGAAGCATGCATGTCAGCCGGCGTCGGAGGAGTGGCCCGGGAAGAGGTGGGCCGACGGGTCGATCGCCACCGCGGCGTTGTTGACGGCGGTGGCCGCCTCGCCGAAGCCGGTCGCGATCAGCCGGACCTTGCCCGGGTACTCCGCGATGTCGCCGGCCGCGTACACTCGCGGGCGGTTCGTCGCCATGGTGCTGTCCACCAGGATGTGGCGCTTGTCCAGGTCCAGGCCCCACTCGGCGAGCGGGCCGAGATCCGCCGTGAAACCGAGTGCGGCGACCACCGTGTCGACGGGCACGGTCTCGGTGCCGCCGGCCTTGACGGTGATGTCGGCGGCGGTGATCCGGTCGCCGCCGTGGACCTTCGTGACCTCGGCGTTGACCACGATGCGTACCGGCAACTGCTGCACCCGGGCGACGGTCGAGGCGTGCGCGCGGAACTTTTCCCGGCGGTGCACGAGCGTCACGGACTTGGCCAGCGGCTCCAGCGCCAGCGCCCAGTCGAACGCCGAGTCGCCGCCGCCGACGATCAGCACGTCGTGGCCCTCAAGCTCGGCGAGCCGGGGCACGAAGTAGACCAGCCCGCCGCCCTCGAACACGTCCGCGGCGGGCAGCGGGCGGGGGCTGAAACTGCCCAGCCCACCGGTGATGATGACGGCCCCGCACAGGAGCTTGTCGCCACCGCCGAGCGACAGCACCGGCCGGTCATCCACGTAGGACAGCTCTTCGGCGCGAGCACCGAGGATGTACTCCGGGTTGAACGGCGCGGCCTGCTCGACCAGGTTGGCCACCAGGTCGCGCCCCTTGATCACCGGAAAGCCCGCGACATCGAAGATCGCCTTCTCCGGGTACATGGCGGTGACCTGCCCACCCGGCTCCGGAAGCGCGTCGATCAGCGCCACCGAGAGCCCGCGGAACCCGGCGTAGTACGCCGCGAAGAGACCGGTCGGTCCGGCACCCACTATCGCGACATCGATCTCGCGCATTCACTCACCGCCATCGTTTCGTCTGACGTGCAGGACCCGACGGTAGGCACACTCCCTCGTACGCGGCAAGGACCGTCTCACCGATCATGGCAAGGTGAACGTCGTACCCGCCGAGTAATCGTCGTAGCGCGGGTGCCGCCGGCGGAAGAGGATCGCGGCCACCAGCCCGCCCAGAAAGCCGAAGAGATGGCCCTGCCAGGACACCTGCGGATCGCCCGGCAGGATGCCGGCGAGCAGCTGCCAGCCGTAGAGCAGGCCGACGAGGACGACGACCCCCAGGTTCCACCAGCTCCGCTCCACCAGGCCGCGCATGAGCAGCAGGCCGAGGTACCCGAAGATGACCCCGCTGGCGCCCACGACCACCGTGTTGGGGCTGCCGGTGAACCACACCCCGAGGCCGCTCGCCAGGACGATGAAGATCGTGGCGTAGAGGAACCGGCGCCCGCCCGCGGCCAGCACGAACGTGCCCAGCAGGATCAGCGGCACGCTGTTGCTGTAGAGGTGGTCGAAGCCGTGGTGCAGGAACGGCGCGAAGAACACGCCGTCCAGGCCGTTGATGCGGCGCGGCACGATGCCACCGGCCGCGTCGAACGAGTTGTTGAGCCAGCCGTCGCACGCCTCGATGACGAAGAGCACCGGCACGATCGCGCACATCGCGACGAACGCCCGGCCGAGCGCGGCATAGAACGCCTCGGTGCCGAAGCGGTTCGGGTCACCGCTGGGAGTGGTGCCGTCGAAAGCCACGCCCCAGTATTGCCCGCTAGCTCAAGGCCCGGGTCTCCCGCTCGATCGCCTCAACGAACGCGGAAACCTGCGTGTAAACGCCCGGGTAGTCGCGGCGGGCGCAGCCGATCCCCCAGCTCACGATGCCGACCTGCACCCACTCGCCGGCGTCGTCGCGGTGGACCATCGGCCCGCCGGAGTCGCCCTGGCAGGCGTCGATGCCGCCACGCCGGGTGTCACCCGCGCACAGCATGTCGCGGGACACGAACTCGTAGCCGGCCTCGCGGTACGCCCGGCCACAGGCCCGGTCCGACACGTACGGCACGTCCACCGCGCGCAGGTAGCGCTGCTGGCTGGTCGCGCCCTCACGGGTCGCACCCCAACCCACGACGGTGAACGTGCCGCGGTCGTACGCGCTGTCGGCGGCGCGCGGGAGGAGGGGCAGGTCGAGCTCCTCGGCGAGCTGGATCAGCGCCCAGTCGTCACCTCGGGTGGCGTCGCGAAAGCCGGGGGCCCGCTTGACGTACGTCGACTTCACCCGGATCGCGTCCGGCGAGTGCTGGTCGACCGAGCCAGCGGTCACCGTGATGCTGCTGTCGAGGCCGGTGCCCTTGACGCAGTGGGCCGCCGTCAGGACGACCCGCGGGGCGGTGAGCGCACCGGCACAGCCCACCGAGAGGCGTACCGCCCACGGGAACTGGCCCGGCTCGGCGCGTACCCCTCCGACGATCTCGATCGGCGGCGCCGGCGCCGGATCGGCCTGGGCGGGTCCCGCCCAGGCCGATGTCACCGTCGCGGCCGCGACCAGCGCGGCGATCCACCGCCAAGCTCGCATGTGCGTTCCCCCGAAATGGACCAGTTTGCCCATTATGGGGTCATCCATGCCGCCGCGCGGCGAACGAAACGCCAGCTAGTACCAGCCCACGTCCTGGGAGTGCGCCCACGCCCCGCAGGGGTCGCCGTACCGGCCCTTGATGTAGCTCAGACCCCACTTGATCTGCGTCGCCGGGTTGGTCTCCCAGTCGTCCGCGACCGAGCTCATCTTGCTCGGGGCAGCGCCTGCGCGATGCCGTACGCACCGGACGACGAGTTGCGGGCCTTGTGGTTCCAGCCGCTTTCCTTCGTCCACAGCTTGTCCAGGCACGGGAACTGGTCGATCTTGAAGCCCGCGGCGATCATCAGCGCGCAGCCGGTCTTGCGGTTGCCGCTGAACTCGTTGCAAGACGCCGGAATCGGACCCGTGTACGGCTTCGCCGGGGTGTCGTCCTTCGCCTCGGCCGCCTCGCGCTTCTTGCGGCTGGCCGCCTCCTGCGCCTTGCGGGCCCGCTCGGCCTCCGCCTTGGCTGCCGCGGCCGCCTTCTCGGCGGCGATCCGCTCGGCCTCGCGCTGCTGAGCGCTGTCGGCCATGAACTCGCGGTGCCGATCCTTGAGGTACTGCAATTCCTCCTGGTCCGCGTCGAGGGCGAGCTGGGCGCTCACGCCTTGCTGCTGGATCTTCCGGTCCTGACCGAGGTATGCCCCGCCGGTAACGCCCACAAGGAGCAACATGACGGCGAGCGCTCGGAGTCCGAACCGGCTCCACAGCCGACTCACGAAGAGGTCCCTTCGTCGGGGCAAGGACACGGCGCGGAGAACCATCGGGGGTTCGATTGCTCCACGCCGTAGGCATCCAGCTCCACAGGGTTACCAGTGGTGCACGGGTGCCCGCAGGACACCATTGCGCACGGTGAGGCGGATGGGGAGGCGCAGGCCATCTTTGTGACCTGCGCCACGCCGTTTATCGGGGCGAATACGGACTTTTACCGCCGCTACCGCGGGATGTCCTCCAGCAAGTCGGTGACGACCTCCGCGATCGGTGACCGCTCGGAACGGGTCAACGTCACGTGCGCGAAGATCGGGTGCCCCTTGAGCGCCTCGATCACGGCAGTCACGCCATCGTGCCGGCCGACGCGCAGGTTATCGCGCTGAGCCACGTCGTGTGTCAGCACCACCCGCGACCCCTGGCCGATCCGGGACAACACCGTCAGGAGTACGCCGCGCTCCAGCGACTGCGCCTCGTCGACGATCACGTAGGCGTCGTGCAAACTCCGTCCACGGATGTGGGTCAGCGGCAGGACCTCGAGCAGGCCGCGGCCCATGACCTCTTCCATGACGTTTTCGTGGACGACCGCGCCAAGGGTGTCGAAGACAGCTTGGGCCCACGGCGACATCTTCTCCGCCTCGGAGCCGGGCAGGTAGCCCAACTCCTGGCCGCCGACGGCGTATAGCGGGCGGAAGACGATGACCTTCTTGTGCCGGCGCCGCTCCATCACGGCCTCCAGGCCGGCGCAGAGGGCGAGCGCGGACTTGCCCGTGCCGGCGCGACCGCCCAGCGAGACGATCCCGATCGACTCGTCCAGCAGCAGGTCGAGCGCGATTCGCTGCTCCGCCGAGCGCCCGCGCAACCCGAACGCCTCCCGGTCGCCGCGCACCAGCCGTACCGTCTTGTCGGGCAGCACCCGGCCGAGCCCGGAGCCGCGCGGCGAGTGCAGCACCAGGCCGGTGTGGCAGGGCAGCCCGGCCGCCTCGTCGACGTCCAGGGCTTCACCGGCGTACAGCTGGTTGACCTGGCCTTCGCCCAGCTCGAGGTCGGCCATGCCGGTCCACGTCGGGTCGCTGGCCTGGCCGTGCCGGTACTCGTCGGCGTGCAGGCCGACCGAGGCGGCCTTGACCCGCAGCGGCATGTCCTTGCTGACCAGCGTGACGTCGCGCCCCTCGGCCGCGAGGCCGAGGGCGACGGACAGGATCCGGGCGTCGTTCGACTCGTTCCGGAAGCCCTGCGGCAGGACGGACGGGTCGGCGTGGTTGAGCTCGACCCGCAGGGTGCCGCCCAGTTCGTTCACCGGGAGCGGGGCGTCCAGCCGGCCGTGCTTGATCCGCAGTTCGTCGAGCATGCGCAGGCACTGGCGGGCGAACCAGCCCAGCTCGGGATGGTGTCGCTTGCCCTCCAACTCGGAGATGACCACCAAGGGCAGGACCACTTCGTGCTCGACGAAGCGGTAGAACGCCGCCGGATCGGACAGCAACACCGACGTGTCCAGCACGTACGTCTTGTTGGCCGGCTCCGGTGCCGCTTGGCGGGGGACTTGGTACGGCGTGTTGTCACAGGCCATCTCCCGGCGAGCGTGCACCCGGACCGCCCGCGATCCGCCCACGTCCGGCGCCCGGAGACACGGGATCGGATGCGTGGTCCCGTGGCGGTAAACGCATGGTCCGGGCGGGCCGGATGGCTTGGGATGACCCCGCGCCATGCCTAGAAGCTAACTGGCAGATGCCTGCTTGGGCTAGTACAGGACGTTCGGCACGCCGTGTCTCACATATGGCGGCGCCGGCCCGTCCGACCGCCGGGCGGTTGGGACCCAGGGTCGGACGGACCGGCTGGGAGGGGCCGGTCAGGATGCGTGCCCCCTGCGCGCACCCCGACCGGCAAGACCGCCCACCACCGGTCTGGTGGGCGATCCCCCGGGGAGCCGTCACCCCACTCGGGTGGAGTGCCTTCCGCCGCTGGAAACGGCTCCCACGACTGAGGCGCTGGTGTACGTGGTTCCCTGCCGTACCACCACGGGCAACGGGGGTGGGGCCTCGATTACCGAGGCGGTCGCCTCCTGCGCCTCCCGGCGCCGCCGGTTCCACGCCCCGCGGTCGCCGTCGAAATAGCCTTGGCGGTACCCGAACCGGTACCCGACGCGATAGCTGAGCTGGCCGTGTAGCCGTCCGGCCGCATAGCTCGACGATCCCAGCAGAAGTACGAAAAACAGCGCGAAAAAGGGGCTCATGGATCCACCTCGGAGTCCAGCAGCCGGCTGATGTCCGTCATGCTCACCTCCTCGACGAGTTCGACGCTGATCCGGCAGCCGCCGAGCATCACCTCGGCGACCGAGGACCGTCGGATGTCGCCGCCGGCCTCGTACACCCGCACGCTCAGCTCCGGACAGCCCAGGTGGGTCCGCCAGGAGTCCCACTCGTGTCGATTGCCCACATTGAGCGAGATGTACCGCGACCCGCGGGCCAGGTAGAGCCGCCATGGGGCGCTTAGTCCGGCCGCCACCCCGTTAGCGATCAACCCAAAAGCCTCCGCCCGCGTCCCAACGTCGGTCATGCGTCCACCTCTGTCACGTCTACGTGACACGTTTGCGTACTATTCGTCCCAGACACGTGACAGAGAGTACGACGTCACATACGCGTGACAGCATCATCTTTTCGGATGATTAGTAACAGACCAAAGTCCACCTAGTCTAGCCATGTGTCACCCCTCGATAAGAAGCAAACACCCCTGTCACGCCCGCAGTACAACCACGTTCTACGGGCCGGAGGGCTGCCGAACGGGCCGTACCGTCACCCGGTGCCGGACAGCCCCCCTGGGCGAAAGATCGCTTTCGCCGCGTTCGTACGCAAGGCGCTTGAGGACGCGCGCACGACGCGCGCGTGGACCGGTTCCGAGGTCTCCCGCCGCACCGGCGTCTCCCGCCAAACCATCAACCGTTGGGTACGCGGCGAGTGGGCCAGCGACCCGGAAGCCGAACGGGTCGTCGCCTTCTGCGAAGGGCTTGGCATCAACCCGACCGTCGCGTTCGGCGTACTTGGCTGGGCCGACACCTCGCCGGCCCGCCCCACTCCCGCCGCGCCACCCATGGACCCGGACGTCGAAGCGCTGTTGCGCCGCCTCGTCGACCCCAACGTCTCCGACGCAGAGAAGTTCCATATCAGAGAGACGGTCCGCTACCTCGCGTACCGGCCATCCGTGCCGACAGAAACCCGCAAAGGGCGTAAACGGGCCAGCTAGGCACGCTAAGTCTCCAAATGGTGAAAGATCCCCGGTTTGCATGACCTAACTTCGCCCGCGAACGGTCACGGCAAGCTACCGTCCCCTTTCGTACTGCTTGGGCTCGTCGTCGGCGGGGGACGGGACAAGGCCGGAAACAGCCCTGCGGGACAAAGGGAGGGGTTTGCCATGCCCCTGAAATGGACTGCGGTCGTTGTCGCGACCGTCGCGGTCACGCTATGCGTAACCGCGAACATCCTTGTGGCGACGTTGTCCGGTCACCCGGTGCCGGTCGTCGTCAACCTCTTCGCGCTAGCGTGCGCGTCGGTGGCCAGCGTGACCGCGGTGATCGCGGAGTACTACCAGCGCCTCGACGACCGGCTCAGCGCGCTCACCGAATTCCTGGCTATGCGGCTTGCGGAACTCGACAACCACACCGGTGACCGGAACTCCGGGTTCGTCGAGGGCTACCTGCTCAGCCACAGCCAGGACGCCACAGTGGTCCCGCTGGGATCACGGGCGGTCGGCCGCCGCGCCATGACCGGACGCGACGACTGACCCTTACACCCACTTGTGCGCGAGCACGGCGCCGCCAGGTCAATCACCGGGTACGCTGACGCGCGTGCGGCCGAACGATGCGGGAAACGCGGCTAACCAACGCCCGTCCCGTCCCTTGACTCCCGACCAGGCGTGGCAGATCACCACCGCCCGAGCCGCGGAGTGCGTGCTCTTTTTCGACTTCGACGGCGTCGTGGCGCCCGTCGGTGATGACCCCAACGCGGTGCAGCCGGTACCCGAGGTCATGTCGGCCATCGCCGGCCTCACCGAGGTGGTACGCCGCGTCGCGGTCGTTTCCGCGCGCCCGGTCGACTTCCTGCGCGAACGGTTCGGCCACCTCCCCGAGGTCGACCTGTACGGCCTCTACGGCCTCGAGCACAGCCGGGGCGCCGGCGAGACGGTCACCGAGCCGGCCGCCCTGCCCTGGGTGCCCGCCATGGCCGAGCTGGCCGAACGCGCCCGCGAAGAGCTGCCCGAGGGCGCCCTCGTGGAGTACAAGCGGCTCTCCGTCGCCCTGCACTACCGTACGAACCCGCAGGTCGCCGGCGAGGTCGAGGCGTGGGGCCGGGCCGAGGCCGAGCGCCTCGGGCTGAAGGTGCAGACCGGCCGCATGGTGATCGAGCTCAAGCCGCCCGTCGACCGCGACAAGGGCATCGTGATCGGCGAGGTCGCCCGCACCGCCGGATGCGCCTGGTACTTCGGCGACGACGTCTCGGACATCAAGGCGTTCGACGCGCTGCGCGCCCTGGAGGCGTCCGACCCGCACTTCTTCGGCATCTGCGTCGCGGTGGCCAACCCGGAGACGGGTCAGGAGGTCGCCCGTGCGGCGGATCTCACACTCGACTCGCCCCAGGCGCTCGGCAAGTTCCTCGCCGAGGCCCTCCAAACCCTCCGCTCCTAACCCCGCCGCGCCCCTCTCTGCGCGTCTCTCCGCGCGTCGATCAAGGATTTCTACGCCGATCAAGGGCGAATGGTCGTGGATTGGAGATCAAAGCACGGCCGTTTGCCCTTGATCGACGCGCAAATCCTTGATCGACGCGTGGAGAGGCGGGCAGAGAGGGGCGCGGAGAGGGGGCGCGGCGGGTTAGGCGCCGTAGCGGCGTTGGCGTTGGCCGTAGGCGCGCAGCGCGCGGAGGAAGTCGATGTGGCGGAAGTCGGGCCAGTTCATGTCGCAGAAGTAGAACTCGGACTGTGCCGACTGCCACAGCAGGAAGCCGGACAGCCGCTGCTCCCCGCTCGTCCGGATGATCAGATCCGGGTCGGGCTGGCCGCGCGTGTAGAGGTGCTCGGCGATGTGCTCCACGTCCAGCACCTCGACCAGTTCCTCGATCGTGCCGCCGGCCTCGGCGTGCTCGCTCAGCAGCGAGCGCACCGCGTCGGCGATCTCGCGCCGGCCGCCGTAGCCGACCGCCAGGTTGACCTGTGCCCCACCGGTGCGCCCGATCGTGCGTTCCTGGGCCGCCTTGAGCGCGGTGGCCGTCCCGGTCGGCAGGATGTCGAGCGCGCCGACGACCCGGAGCTGCCACGGGTTGCCCTCTTCGGCCAACTCCGTGACCAGGTCTTCGATGATCTGCAGGAGGGGGTCCAACTCGCTGGCGGGCCGGCTCAGGTTGTCCGTCGCGAGCAGGTAGAGCGTCACGTGCCCGATGCCGGCCTGGTCACACCAGCCCAGCACATGCTTGATCTTGGCGGCTCCGACGCGGTGGCCGTCGTTGGGGTCGACGTACCCCATTTCCTTGGCCCATCGCCGGTTGCCGTCGCACATCACACCCACGTGGCTGGGCACCGGCTTGCCGGCCAGCTTTCCGGTCAGCCGCCGCTCGTACACCGAGTAGACAAGGCTCCGCAGATTCACCCTATGCAGAGTAGGGCTTACCGGACGGAACCACTACCGTGCTTCGAGCCCGATCATGGCCAATGTGCGCGCGTTGAGAAGCCCGTCACCGAGACCCAGCTCCACCAGCGCCGCGAACACCCGCGGGTCCCGGTCGGCGGCCCGGACCGCGCTGTCCACGATCCGCCGCCGCCCGCCCAGCCAGGCCGCCGCCCGGCTGTGCCGCAGGTGCCGGCCCAGGCGGCGGCGGAGCGCGTCGGCGTACCGCGCGGCCGCCCCGGCGCCGGACACCGCCGCCGCGCCGGCGAGCGCACCGGACAACACGGCATAGAAGATGCCCTCTCCGGTGAACGGGTTGATCAGCGACAATGCGTCCCCGGACAGGACGATCCGGCCGCGTCCGGGCGGCGGTCGCCGGGTGGACAGCGGCAGGTGGTGGGCACGCAGGCCGCCCACCGTGAGCGGATCCACACCCAGGAGGGCCGAAAGACGGTCCAACAGGTGGGCACGAGTCACCGGTTGGCCGCGCAGCACCTCGCCGTACCCGATGTTCGCCGACCCGTCCCCGATGGGGAACGACCACGCGTAGGCCGGCCAGCGCGCGGCGGACGTCAGGATCAGTTGCTCGACCGGTGCACGCGCCGGCGCGTACCCCCGGATGGCGATCGCGAGATGGCCGTCGGGGTTGGGCGCGAAGCCCAAGCCGCGGCGGACGACGGATCCGGCGCCATCGGCGCCGACCACGGCCCGCGCGGCGAAAGCGTCGTCGATCACCACCAGCTCGTCGCGTTCTTCAAGCCGGCGTACGACGTGCCGGCGCAACTCCGCGCCCGCGGTGACCGCCGCGGACACCAGCCGAGCGTCGAAGACCTTGCGCGGCACCGTGTACGCCGGGCGGGGCAGCGGCCGGGCCACCGCCCGGCCGCCCGGCCCCACGAGTCGTAACGCCGGCACGGGCGCGAACCCCTCCGCCGCGTCGGGCACACCCAGATCGGCCAGTACGTCCAAGGCGTGCGGGGCGATCCCGTCGCCGCACGCCTTGTCGCGTGGAAAGTCGGCCCGGTCCAGCAGGAGCACGCTCGCCCCGGCCCGCCGGGCGGCGAGGGCCGCGCTAGCCCCCGCCGGCCCCGCCCCCACGATGGCTACGTCGTAGACGCTCACCCGTCAACCCTCCCCGTGATCAAGGCGTCCCTCAAGTCGTCATAGCAACTTGAAGGACGCCCTGATCATTAAGAACCGAGGCGGGCGCGCAATGCGTCGAGTTCGGCCCAGAGGACGCCGGGGAGCTTGTCGCCGAACTGCTGGAACCACTCGGTGACCGCAGGGATCTCGGCCTTCCACTCCTCGACGTCGACGCGCAGCACCGCCTCGACGTCCTCCGGGGCCAGGTCCAGGCCGGTCAGGTCGAGCGCGTCCGGTGTCGGCACCTGGCCGATCGGCGTCTCCATCGCGCCGCCGCGCCCCTCCAGGCGTTCGACGATCCACTTGAGTACGCGGGAGTTCTCGCCGAAGCCGGGCCACAGGAAGCGGCCGTCCTCGCCGCGCCGGAACCAGTTGACGTAGAAAATCTTGGGCAGCTTGGCCGCATCACCATCGGCGCCCTTGCCCATCTCGATCCAGTGCCGGAAGTAGTCGCCGCCGTGGTACCCGATGAACGGCAGCATCGCCATCGGGTCGCGGCGCACCACGCCGACCTGGCCGACCGCGGCGGCCGTGGTCTCCGAGGAGAGCGTGGCGCCCATGTAGACGCCGTGCACCCAGTCGCGGGCCTCGGTGACCAGCGGGATCGTGGTCTTGCGGCGGCCGCCGAAGAGGATCGCGTCGATCGGCACGCCGCGCGGGTCGTGGTACTCGTCGGCGAGGATCGGGCACTGCGTGATCGGCGTGCAGAAGCGCGAGTTGGCGTGCGAGGACAGCTCGCCCGAGTCCGGCGTCCAGTCCCGGTCGTGCCAGTCGGTGAGGTGGGCCGGCGGCTCGCCCATGCCCTCCCACCAGATGTCGCCGTCGTCGGTGAGCGCCACGTTCGTGAAGACCGAGTTGCCCCGGTCCAGCGTGCGCATGGCGTTCGGGTTGGTCTTCCAGTCCGTGCCGGGGGCGACGCCGAACAGGCCGTACTCCGGGTTGGTGGCGTAGAGCCGGCCGTCGTCGCCGAACCGCATCCAGGCGATGTCGTCGCCGACCGTCTCCACCTTCCAGCCGGGGATGGTGGGCTGGAGCATGGCGAGGTTGGTCTTGCCGCACGCGGACGGGAACGCGCCGGCGACGTAGCGGACGGTGCCCTCGGGCGAGGTGAGCTTCAGGATCAGCATGTGCTCGGCGAGCCAGCCCTCGTCGCGCGCCATGACGCTGGCGATCCGCAGCGAGTAGCACTTCTTGCCCAGCAGCGAGTTGCCGCCGTAGCCCGAGCCGTACGACCAGATCTCGCGGGTCTCCGGGAAGTGTGAGATGTACTTCGTCTGGCTGCACGGCCAGGCCACGTCGGCCTGGCCAGGTTGGAGCGGGGCGCCGATCGAGTGCAGTGCCGGCACGTACGGGGCGTCGTCGCCCATCGCCTCCAGCACCGCGGTGCCCATCCGCGTCATGATCCGCATCGACGCCACGACGTACGGGCTGTCGGTCAGCTCCACGCCGAACATGGGCTCGGGCGCGTCCAGCGATCCCATGCAGAACGGGACGACGTACATGGTCCGGCCGCGCATGCACTCCCGGTAGAGCTCGGTCATCGTGCGCTTCATCTCGGCCGGGGCCATCCAGTTGTTGGTGGGTCCGGCGTCGGCCTCGTCGACCGAACAGATGAACGTGCGCTCCTCGACCCGGGCCACGTCGGAGGGGTCGGTACGGGCCCAGAAGGAGTTCGGCTTGCGGTCGGCGTTGAGCCGGACCAGCGTCCCGGCCTCGACCAGCTCGTCGGTGAGCCGCCGCCACTCGGCGTTCGAGCCGTCGCACCACACGACGCGATCGGGCGTGGTCAGCTCGGCGACCTCGCGCACCCAGGAGAGCAGCTTCTGATGATGGGTCGGGGCACTGTCGAGCCCCCGGACGGTAGCCGGAGGAGCTGTCATGACATGTCTCCTTTGGTCGACGCTGACCTGGAAATCTGGGATGCGCGGGACCAGGCGCGGCGAAGGTCCGTCGCGCCCGAAAAGCTGTCACCGGGATTTCAGCTCAGCGTAAGCCGAACCGCTGTGCGGGGCATCGCGGACGGTTGTGAAAATCTGCACAAGGTACGGCAGATCTGCACTCTGCCGACGTTTTTCGCGCTCCCACGCGCAGTTTCGCGCAAACCTTCCTGTGGGCACTTTGGACCCTACCCACCGCGCCCGTATTGCCCTAAGGTGCTGGTTAGTTCCTGGTACCGCCCGATTCATCCCCCAATGGAGGCGGCAGTGACGACCCAGGTCGAGTTGAGTGATGCGCATCTCCTGGCCGCCGTACGCGGTGGCGACGTCACGGCGTACGGCGCGCTCTACGTCCGGCACGCGGGCGCGGCCCGACGGCTGGCGTACACGCTGGTCCGGTGCCCGGCGGACGCGGACGACCTCGTGTCCGAGACGTTCGCGAAGGTGCTCGCGGTGTTACGCGCGGGGCGCGGGCCGGACGTGGCGTTCCGCGCCTACCTGCACACCACGCTGCGCCACGTCCGCTACGACCGGGCACGCCGGGACCAGCGGCTCGAGTTCACCGACGACCTCACCCGGTACGACCGGGGCGAGCCGCCGCCGGACCCGATCGTGGGGCAGTTGGAACGACTCCAGGCGGCCCGCGCGTTCGCCCAACTCCCCGAGCGGTGGCGCAGGGTGCTCTGGCACACCGAGGTGGAGGGTGAGCCGCTGGCCTCGGTCGCGCCGCGGCTGGGCCTCACTCCGGGCGGCGTGGCCGCGCTCGCTTTCCGCGCGCGGGAACGGCTTCGCCAGATCTACGAACGGGAGGCGGCCAGTGAAGGATGACCCCAGCCGGTACCCTCAAGGACGTGTCAGCGACCGTCACTGGGGAGCCTCCCGCATCTCCGGCCTCGCGACCGGGACTGTTGCGTCGGCTTTGGGAGCGTTTCGGTCACCTGGTCCATGAATTGGGCAAGTTCGGCACGGTGGGGGCCATCGCCTTCGGTGTCGACCTGGTGCTCTTCAACATCGCGCTCACCGTGCTCGACATGGAGTCGCTGACCGCCAAGGTCTTCTCCACCGCGATCGCCGCGACCGTCGCGTTTGTCGGCAACCGCTTCTGGACCTGGCGCCACCGGGCCCGTTCCAACCTCGGCCGCGAGTACGTGCTCTACTTCGTGCTCAACACCATCGGCCTCGGCTTCAGCCTCGCCACTCTGGCCATTTCCCACTACGTCCTGGGCAACATCTGGCCGGTATTCCAGAGCCCCGTGATCGATAACATTTCCGCAAACTTCGTGGGCACCGCTATGGGCACCACGTTCCGGTTTTGGTCGTACCGGCGCTGGGTATTTCTCAATCCCGATGCACAGGGCGTGCCCGCTGTAGTCACGGAGAGCAAGTAGCGGGCGTGACCTTCAGCAAACCTCCAGCCGGCCGCCGGCACGCGGTCGCCGAACTGTCGTAAGGTGGCCGAATGCGTCTTGTCCGCCTGCTTCCCGAGCGTTGGCAGAAATTCCTTCGAGAGGCGCTCAAATTCGGAGCGGTAGGCGGCGCCAACACCGTCCTTAACTACGCTCTGTTCAACGTTCTGGTGCTGACCGTCCTCGCGGATGGGCAACTGAAGGCGACCGTCATCGCCACCGTGGTGGCGACGACCTCGTCGTACTTCATGAACCGGCACTGGACGTTCCGCGACCGGACGAAGTCGGCGGTGCGGCGCGAATACACGCTGTTCTTCCTCTTCAACCTCGCCGGCCTGCTCATCGAGCTGGGCGTGCTCGCGGTGGCCAAGTACGGCATGGACATCAACGGACTGCTGGCACTCAACCTGGTCAAGACCGTCGGCCTGGTGCTGGGCATGACGTTCCGGTTCTGGTCCTACCGCACGTTCGTCTTCCGGCCGGTGCCGGCGGGCGCCGAGCACCCGCACCACTTCGACCCGGTGGCCGAGATCGTCGAGGCGATGGAGGAAGAGCCCACGTCGGCGACGGTGCCCGCGCAGGGACGCGACTTCGACCAGCTGACCGAGCCGCTTGAGGCCGAGCTGATCTCACCCATCGACGTCGAGCTGGACACCGAGTTCGCCGCGGAGCTGGACGCGGCCCGCCGCTCGACCACGCGCTGAGTCCGGCCGTGCGGTCGGGCACCGGCGCGGCAGCCGAGCTCTTCTTCGAAGACCTGGTGCCTGGACGCCGCTTCGACCTCGGTGTGACCACGGTGGACGGCGACGAAATGCTGGCGTTCGCCCAGCGGTACGACCCGCAGTGGTACCACGTCGACCCGGCGATGGCGGCGCAGAGCGAGTACGGCGAGCCGATCGCCAGCGGCTTCTACACGGTGAGCCTCTTCATGCGGGCGTACGTCGACCACGTGCTCGACCGGGCCGCCGCGGACATGTCACCCGGGCTGGAGGAGCTGCGCTGGCTCGCCGCCGTACGCGCCGGCGACAAGCTCGCCACCGAGCTGGAGGTGCTGGACCGCCGCCCGTCCGTGGCGAAGCCCGGCATCGGCACGGTCACCCTGCAGGGCACGATGGCCCGCCGGGAGCCCAACCAGGCTGTACCCGCACAGGAAGTACTCCGCATCCGCTTCCGCGGCTGGTTCTTCCTGCGCGGGCCGGCGGCCACGTAGAGGTCACTGCTGGGGCTGCTCCCGGGTCTCCTTCATGATCTCGCGCATCTCCTCGTCGCCGAGGCTGTGCTTGTCGTGATTGGTCTCGATCAGCTCGTAGAGGGTCGTCTGGACCTTCTCGACCTGGGGCATGTCGCGCAGGACCGACTGGCCACGCTCGCCGGCCGACTCGATGGTGAGCGTGCCGCAGCCGAGCAGCCGCTCGACGAACGTCTGGCTCATCGTGTGGTCGTTGACCCGGCCGAGCGGGATGTCCCGCCGGTCGCGGGAGAAGACGCCGTGCTGGAGGATCACCCGCTCGTTGGTGAACACGTGGTGCGTCGTACGCCATTGCAGGATCGGCCAGAGGGTCAGCCAGAGCACGATTACGAGCGCGACGGCGGCGACCACGTACGCCGTGATCGTGCCAGCACCGCCGGACGGCAGCAGGATCGCGGCCGCCACCACGCCGGCGAGGGCCAGCACCAGCACGAAGACGGGCCGGATCGCCTCCTTCCAATGCGGGTGCATGTGCAGCACGACGTGCTCGTCCTTGGTGAGCACGTCTTCTGGAAAGGCCACGCCAACCTCCTCATTCACATTTGTGACGGGCTGACGGTAGCGCCTTATCGCACGTGGAGCACGTCTCCGGCGGCGACAGAATGTTGAACTCCGCCGGCGTCCCGCACGACGAGCTGTCCGCCGGCGTCCACCGTGGCCGCCTCGCCGACCAACTCGGCGCCGGACGGTAGCTGGACCCGCACCGCGCGCCCCACCGTGCCGCAGTGGTGCAGGTACGCCTCGCGCAGGCCGGAATCCTCGGCGTCGCCACCGGCCCCGCGCCAGCGGCCGTACCAGTCGCCGAGCCCGCGCAGCAGCGCCCGCAGCAGCGGATCCCGGTCGGTCAGCGCGGCACCGGCCAGCCGGAGCGAGGTGGCCGGGCGGTCGGTGGGCAGTTCGTCCTCGCGGAGCGTCACGTTCAGACCGATGCCGACCACGACCGCGCCGACCCCGTTCGGCACGCCCTCGGCGAGGATGCCGGCGCACTTGAGGTCGCCCACCATCAGGTCGTTCGGCCACTTGAGGACCGCCGGCACCTCGGCCAGCCGGGTGACGGTCTCGACCAGGGCCACGCCGGCCAGCAGCGGCAGCCACCCGTACGCCGCTGGCGGCACCGCCGGCCAGTCCCGCTCCGCCACGGGTACGCCAGGGCGCAGCAGCACGCTGAGCGTGATCCCGGCGCGGGCGGGCGAGGTCCACGCCCGGTCCCGGCGCCCTCGCCCGGCGGTCTGCCGCTCGGCGACGACCACCAGGCCCTCCGGCTCGCCCGCACGGGCCGCGCCAGCGGCGTCGGCGTTGGTCGAGCCGGTCTCCGCCCGCAGGTCGAGCCGCGTCCACGGGCCGGCCTCGGTGACCAGCGCCCGGGACAGCAGGCGGGCGTTGAGCGGCGGCCGGTCCAGGTCGGTGTAGGGCGAACTCACCCGTCGAGCCTAATCGCGGATCTCGGAGACGTAGATGGTGCCGCGGTCGGCCGGTACGTAGATCGGCTGCGCGTCGTAGTCATGGTCGAGCTCCACCGGTGGCTCGTCGGGGATCCGGGGCCAGAGCGCGCGCCGCAGACCGAAGAGCACCGCCGCCCCGCTCAGCACCAGGGCGATACCAAACACCATCACGCTGCGTATAACGACGACTCCCACAAGTCGGCATCTCAGCGATCGTTACTATCCAGTAGTGACCACCCAGCAGAGTGCCACCGAAGTCAATATCCACACGACTGCCGGCAAGCTGGCCGACCTGGAGCGCCGGGTCGACGAGGCGGTGCACGCCGGGTCCACCCGCGGTGTGGAAAAGCAGCACGCCCGGGGCAAGAAGACCGCCCGCGAGCGGATCGCCATGCTGCTGGACGAGGGCTCCTTCGTGGAACTGGACGAGCTGGCCCGGCACCGATCGACCAACTTCGGGCTCGACAAGACCCGGCCGTACGGCGACGGGGTGGTCACCGGCTACGGCACCGTGGACGGCCGCCCGGTGTGCGTGTTCGCCCAGGACTTCACGGTCTTCGGCGGCTCGCTGGGCGAGGTCTTCGGCGAGAAGATCGTCAAGGTCATGGACCTGGCCATGAAGACCGGCTGCCCGGTCGTCGGCATCAACGACTCCGGCGGCGCCCGGATCCAGGAAGGCGTGGTCAGCCTCGGCCTCTACGGCGAGATCTTCTTCCGCAACGTGCGGGCCAGCGGCGTCATCCCGCAGATCTCCCTGGTCATGGGCCCGTGCGCGGGCGGCGCGGTCTACTCCCCCGCGGTCACCGACTTCACCGTGATGGTCGACCAGACCTCGCACATGTTCATCACCGGCCCGGACGTCATCAAGACCGTCACCGGCGAGGACGTGGGCTTCGAGGAGCTGGGCGGCGCGCGTACGCACAACACGCGGTCCGGCAACGCCCACTACCTCGGCACCGACGAGGAAGACGCCATCGAGTACGTCAAGGCGCTGCTGTCGTACCTGCCGTCGAACAACATGGACGACGCGCCGGCGTTCCCGGTCTCCTCCTCCCTGGACATCAGCGAGGACGACCTGGCCCTCGACACGCTGATCCCCGACTCAGCCAACCAGCCGTACGACATGCACCGGGTGATCGAGCACGTGCTCGACGACGGGGAGTTCCTCGAGGTGCACGCGCTCTACGCGCAGAACATCGTGGTCGGCTTCGGCCGGATCGAGGGGCAGCCGGTCGGCGTCGTCGCCAACCAGCCGATGCACTTCGCCGGCTGCCTCGACATCGCGGCGTCGGAGAAGGCGGCCCGCTTCGTGCGCACCTGCGACGCGTTCAACATCCCCGTACTGACCTTTGTGGACGTTCCCGGGTTCCTGCCCGGCACCGGTCAGGAGTGGGAAGGCATCATCCGGCGCGGCGCGAAGCTCATCTACGCGTACGCCGAGGCCACCGTCCCGAAGGTCACCGTCATCACCCGCAAGGCGTACGGCGGGGCGTACGACGTCATGGGCTCCAAGCACCTCGGCGCCGACCTCAACTTCGCCTGGCCGACCGCGCAGATCGCCGTGATGGGCGCCCAGGGCGCGGTCAACATCCTGCACCGCGCCACACTGTCCAATGCGGAGGATCCGGCCGCGCTGCGGGCCGAGCTGATCACGGAGTACGAGGACACGCTCGCCAACCCGTACATCGCGGCGGAGCGGGGGTACGTCGACGCGGTGATCCAGCCGTCCCAGACGCGGGTGCAGGTCGTCCGCGCGCTGCGGGCACTGCGTACCAAGCGGGAGACCCTGCCGCCGAAGAAGCACGGCAATATCCCCTTTGAGAAAAGCAGCATCCCCTCATAAGAAGGCGCTCCCCAGCAGGTACCCGCCGAGGGCCAGGGCGCCCAGGTTGACCACGCCGAAGAAGCCGACCCACACCAGGCCGGGCACGGCCGTGAGGCCGGCGAGCTGGTCGGCGTCCGAGTCGCGCAGCTGGCCGCGGGCGCGCAGCGTCTGCAGCTCGCCCACCGGCCGCACCCCGCCGAGCAACAGGAACCACACCCCGGCGTACGCAAAGACCGCCTGTACCTGCGCCGATGCGAACCACGAGACCGCGAACACCGCGCCCGTGGTGACCACAATGGACAGGATGCCGAACGCGTTGCGGATCAGCACGAGCATCGCCAGCAGGAGCAGGATGGCGATCCAGAGCAGCAGTGTGATGCGGTTGCCGGCGAGCAGCCACGCGCCGGCCAGCCCGATCAGCGACGGGGCGACATAGCCGCCGAGCAGCGTCAACGCCATCCCCAGCCCGGTCGGCCGGCCCGCCGACAGGGTCAGCCCGGACGTGTCCGAGTGCAGCCGGATGCCGCGCAGCTTGCGGCCGGTCAGCAGAGCCAGCAGGGCATGCCCGCCCTCGTGCGCGATGGTGATGGCGTTCCGCGCGATCCGCCAAGGCAGCCGGGTGAGCACCACGGCCAGCGCCGCCAGGCCGGTGAGCAGCACCAGCAACACCGGCGGGTCGGGCTGGGCCCCGACGAGCTTGTCCCAGATGTCCGTTACACCGTCAAGCGACATCACAGCCGGCGAGCCTAGCCCACCCGCCTATGAATCTCTGGTGTGGTCGTAGCGCCTCCCCAGGATCACGGCCACTCCACCATCCTTGGAGGAAACAACCGAGATCGCAACACGTACAGGGGAAATTCTTCACCAACTGGTCCGCACCGCCGCGAGTACGGCGTCGATGCGGCTGACCGCCGCGGCGTACCGGCCCGGGAAGCGCAGGTTGAGCTCGTGCACCAGGCGGGCCGCGTCCCGCACCTGCTCGACGCCCTCGTCCGGACGGCCCGCCGCGGACAGGTTCGTGGCCGAGTCGGCGAGCGCGGCGGCCAGTTGCTCGGCGTACTCCGGCGCGTCCTGCTCCACCAGCAGCCGGTAGATCCCGACGGCGACCGCGTCGGCGCTGGTCGCGGCGCCCCAGTCGCCCCGCCGGGCGTGCAGGCGGGAGAGCGTACGGGCCGCCAGCGCGTAGTAGCTGGCTCCGTCCACCGGCAGCCCGTCCCGCGCGTGCAGCTCCTCGTACCGGCCGACCGCCTCGGTGGCCGCGGAGATGGCCTGCTCCGGCTGGTCGTTGGCGTCGTGCGACGCGGCGAGCAGCGCCAGCGCCCGCGGGAGGCCGCGCTCCACGACGCCGTTCACCGGCAGCGACTCGTACGCGGCCACCGCTGACCGCTGGTACGCGACCGCCTCCTCCGCCCGGCCCAGCGCGGCGAGCGTGGTGCCCGCCCGGGTCAGCGCGTCGGCGTGCAACGGCTTGAAGGCGAGCCGGTCGAGGGGCACGAGCTGCTCGTACAGCCGGCACGACTCCAGGATCGCGACGAGCGCGGCCGGCCGGCGATCCATCCGGTTGAGCACCGTGGCGTGGTTGTAGAGGAGCGAGGCCAGCACCCGACCGTGCTGCGGGTCACCGGGCTCGGCGGCGGTGAGCTCGCGGCACATCTCGATCGCCCGCTCGCTGCTGCGCCGGGCCCGGTCCAGATGCCCGCTGCGGAACAGCTCCAACGCCTCCCCCATGAGCTGGGAGATCTCGTCCTCTTGAGGCATCATCCCGCCATGGTTGCGGAACGCAGCCATGACAGCAACCCATGGTTATCGATTGGCGACGTTCGGTTGCCGACGGACGTTGATCTGCGTCCGCCGTACCGGCCTTGGATGGTGGCGCCGCACGAGCTGCCAGGCCCCGAACCCCACTACGACCGCCGCGAGGGTCAACAGCACAACCGTGATGCCCAGGCTATAGAGCAGGAGCACCCCGGTGATGGCCCAGAGCGCGGCGGCCGGCTTCGTCGCATGCTGTCGGTAACTCACGAGCAATCACATACCCGACGCGACCCGCGTTCATGCCCCTAGCCGCGGGCCGGGCGGAAACTCTGCGTGATCAGGGCAAACTCGTCGAGGTTGTCGTTCCAGGTGGAGTCCAGCGTGGACCAGTAGATCGCGTACGCCTTGTCGGTCGCGGTGATGAAGCCGCGGTTGACCACGTGCAGCCGGTTGTTGTTGCGGCTCGTGTACGTCCACTCCCAGTCGGCGGCCTTGATGAAGTAGTCAACTGCGGCGATCTTCACCTGCTGGTAGTTGTTGTAGTCGCCGCGGCGATTCCGCTCCTGCTCCCGCCAGTCCGCCACCGGATCCGGCTTGGGCTCGTCGGTCTGGTCGATGCCCAGCACGCGCCCCTCGCCACCCTGCTCGCGGAAGAAGAGCATCCGGCCGTCGTAACTCGTCCGCCAGCCGTTGGGCACGGCGACCGAGAAGCCGGTGGAGTCCTGGTACATCCGCCAGCCCGCCGGCAACGTCACGCCCGTCGAGCCGGCGGATGGCGACTGGGTCGGCGCCGGCGCCGCGCTGGTCGGCGGGGCGCTCGTCGCGCCCGGCGCGCTACTCGCCTGCGACGGCGTCGACGCCGGCTGCGCCCCGTCGTCATCCTCACCCCCGCCCCCAGCACGGAAGCCAAAACCATCGCAAGCACCACAACAACCACCGCCCCGGCTGCAAGGAAGGGCACCTTGTTAACGCTTTTTGCATAGGAGGGGTCCCCTCCTAACACCTGCGGTGGGGGTGGAGGGGTGGGTGCGGGGGCGGGGGTGGTTCTTCTTCCGGGGGACTACCTCGGTCTTGCCCGGGACCACGGGGACGGCCTCGTCGACCGGTTCGCGCGGTGCGGGCACCAGCTTGGTGGCCGGCTCCGGCTCGGCGAGCACCGTCGTCGGCTTAGCGGCCTCGGGCGTCCCCTCTCGCCTTCCGGCGGCAGTGGGACGGCGTACCCCTTCCAGGAGAGAAAGATTGCCGCGCGGCCGGCGGCCGGCCGCGCGGCGCAAGAGGCGCTCGGCCTCGTCCGCCTTGATCCTGGATTCGGGATCCTTGCGCAACAGGCCGCTGAGCACCGCCTTCAGCGGGCCCGCGCGGCGCGGGACCGGCACCGGCTCGCTGGCGAGCGCGGTCAGCGTGCCGATGGCGGTGGGCCGCGCGTATGGCGACTGGCCCTCCGTCGCGGCGTAGAGCGTGGCCCCGAGCGACCACATGTCGGCTGCCGGCCCGGCGGTGCCCTCGCGGGCGCGCTCCGGCGCGATGTACGCCGGCGAGCCGAGCACCAGGCCGGTGCGCGTCACGTTGGGATCGCCGGGCACGGTCGCCAGCCCGAAGTCGGTGAGCACGACGCGGCCGTCGTCGGCGAGCAGGACGTTGCCGGGCTTGACATCGCGGTGCACAACCCCCGACCGGTGCGCGGCACGCAACGCACCGAGCACGCCGAGCCCGATATCCACGGCGCGCGCCGTCGTCACCGGCCCGTCGGAGGCGAGCACATCCTGCAGCGAACGGGACGGGACATACTCCATGACGATCCACGGGTCACCGTCCGTGCGCAGCACGTCGAAGATGCGCACCACGTTGGAGTGGTTGAGCCGGGCGATCGCGCGCGCCTCCCGCAGCGAACGCTCGCGCATTTCCTGGCGTTCTTCGGGCGTCAGGCCGGGCGGCGGCACCAGCTCCTTGATGGCGACGTCGCGGTGCAGGACCTCGTCGCGGGCCTTCCACACGCGTCCCATGCCGCCCTGACCGAGCGGCTCAAGGAGCCGGTAGCGGTCGGCGACGAGTTCGGGGGGTGTGTCAGACACCCGAGGACCTTACCCGGCGAACATGAGAGGGAATCGACCGGGCGCAGCGGCTGTGACGTACTGTGCTCACATGCCGGACTTTCGGGTGGTACGAGGCACACCGACGGCTGAGGAGCTCGCCGCCCTGGTAGGCGTCGTGATGTCCCGCCGTCGCGCCGACCCTCCACCGGTTGGCGCCCCCTCGCGGTGGGCCAGGTCGGCGCGTCCCGGGGTCCCCGGGGTTGGCGGGCATCGATTAGTCTTTAGTTCTTCATCGTGCCTTCTCTTGTTCGGGAGGTCCCATGGGACCGGCGGACGACAGAGGACCTGCCTGGCTGGGCGGATACGCGCAGATCGAGGCCGACATCTCCCGCATGGAAGAGTTCGCGGCCAAGCTGCGCACCGAAGTCCTAGACAACTATGTGCCGCATTTGTCCCATGTCACGGATGACATGGCCGTCGACCTGCCCGGACCGGCAGCGGCGTTCGAGGAGCTGACAAACTTTCTGCGGGTACACCGGGCGTCACAATTGAACACATCGGACCTGGTCTACTTCTACCAAGAGGCGACCTGGGGCCTCGCCGTCGCGGCCGCCGAGGTAAGCGCCCAGTACGGCGCCGTCGACGCGTTCACCGCCGCCCGCGCCACCGAAGTGGAGGCGGCACTCAACCGCACCGCCGCGGCCGCCCCGCCCACCGAGGTCTAACCATGACGTGGGAACGCAGTGGCGTACCGGGCGCCGGAACGAGTTGGGCCACGCGCGACGTGCCCGGCATGTGGCAGGCCATCGAAAACCAGCAAAGCGACGACCACTGGCGCCTCGTGTCCGGCTGGCGCAAGACGTACGAACTGACCTGGGCACATTTGCGCCGCCTGGAGACATACCGGGCGTCGCTCGTCGACGTCTGGCCACCCGACCGCAACGCCGCCGCGGCCGCGTACGTACGACGGCTCGACTTCCTGATCGAGAACGTGCGGCAGACGTACGAGGTGGCAGCCGCCAACTACACGACACTGTCGGCGACGGTGGGAGCGTTGGCCTCGGCGCGACTGGAGCTCAAACCGCTCTACGACGAGTACGTGGGAAAGGCCCAGGCGGCACGCGAGTACGAGGAGTTGGTGGCGTTCAGCAGTGGATCCGAGGGAGCTGCAGTGGTGGGCCCGGCACCAGTGACGCGGCAGGAGTTGGAGAGGCTGAACCAGAGGGCGCGCGCCATCATGTACTCGCTCAGCCACACCCTGGTCGAAGCCGAAGCCGCCATCAAACACCCCCGACGTACCAGTCGAGAACCGGCCTAGCTCCGGCCGACCCCGATGTATACGGCACAGGCCCTCGATCGACTTCCGACTCCTCCGGAGCGGTTGAGACTCCTCCTCTGGCTGGCGGGAGCAGCACCGTGGGCAGGCGCTCGCCAGCCCGCCCTTCTCTCGTTATCGTGCCTGCCGCCAGCCTCCAACCGCGTCCGACCGGACCTAGCCTCCGACCCCTCGAGCCTGACGTGCCTTTGCCTGGCACGGCCGGTAGCGGGCGCCCACGCCCGCTACCGACTGGCGGGGTCATTGGCGGCCCACCAAGTCTGGGTCCGACCCCTAATCCGCGGAAACCCGCTCGTGCCAACCCGATCGGCGGCGTGATCGCCGGCACGATTTCGCCCTCTGCCCAACGCCTCGGCTCGCCGGGCAGTCACCAAGCCGGTACGCAGCCTCTCTATGGGATGCTCGGCGGCCGGCCACCGGAGCAACGTCAAGCGGAGGCCCGCCGCGCCCACTACCAGGACCCAGACCCGTGGAAAGTGGCCGAGGGTGGTCCGCCGGTCATCGTGCCGCCGCCTCAGGTCCATCACTTTGATCCCGGACCGGCCATGGGGCTAGACCGATGAGTTCAACGCATCTGCGCGTCGCGGCTGCCGCCTGCATCAGCGCGATCGCGGCACCCGGTTTCTTGCATGCGGATCAGATCCGTGACGACCAATGGCATCTACGCTTTCTCAACGCTGCAGAAGCACATAGGTACAGCCGGGGAAACGGGGTGGTCGTCGCGGTCATCGACACTGGCGTCGATCCGCACCCTGATCTAAAGGACAATCTGCTACCTGGCACCGACGCGGTGTCGGGTTCCGGCGACGGCCGCCTGGACATGGATTCTCACGGCACCGGAATGGCCGGCCTCATCGCAGCTCATGGGAGCGGACCAGAGGCCGGTGCGCTCGGGATCGCCCCAGAAGCAAAAATCCTTCCGGTGCGCAACCAAGGATCGTCCGGGCAAGATAATAGCGACACCCTAGCGGCAGGCATCGAATGGGCCGTGAACCATGGAGCAACCATCATCAATGTGTCTTCTGGTGGTAGCCCTTCGCCACGGTTGCGGAGTGCGGTAGCAGCCGCCGTAGCGGCAGATGTGGTGATCGTGGCGGCCGCCGGCAATCGGCCAACTGATCTCGTGGTGACATTCCCGGCGGCACTTGACGGGACGCTTGCTGTTGGGGCTACCGACGGGAACGGTAATCACGCCGACGTCTCGGTGACCAGCAGGCAGATCGCGATCTCCGCACCCGGCGTGGACATCTACAGCACAAGCTACAAGGGTCAGTACAGCAAGGGCACCGGCACCTCCAACGCGACCGCTATTGTGGCCGGCGCTGTGGCACTCGTAAGGAGCAAGTATCCCGATCTTTCGGCACAAGAAGTCATACATCGTCTCACCGCCACCGCGACCGACAAGGGTCCGCCCGGCCGGGACGAGCAGTACGGCTACGGCGTACTCAACTTGGTCGCCGCGCTGACCGCGGACGTACCGCCACTCGGCGCGCCAGCAACCCCAGTCACTACGCCACCGGAACCCGAGCCCGATCGGGGCAACGGTGTCGCCGCCCTCGTCGCGCTGTCCGCATTCGTGGTCGCCGCCATCGTCGTCACCATCCTGCTCGTTCGCTCCCGACGCCGTTCCCACAACGCGCCCGGGACCGTGGAACAGTAGATCCCTTTCACCAGAACAGCATCTCGGCGACCGGAACCATGCACGGCACCGCGTAGATGATCTTCGCATAGAAGATATGCGCACTTGCGCGACCATCTTGGTGGATCTTGGTAGTTTAGCGTCGTTGGGGCAACGCTAAACTACCAAGATCTATGCGTATGCCTATTGGTGAGCCCTCTACAAGAGGGCAAAAGCGGCATATATCGTCCTCGTTGACAAACTCGTGGTACGCGACACCGCATCGCCATGCCCCCTCCGGCATATTTGCGATAGTCGAGCCGTCGCTGGAGCAACACCCATTCACCAAGATCTACGCGTTGGTCGATTGGCGCCCTCCCAGAAGGAGTAAAGAGGGCATATCGCCCTGCTCGACAAGCATATGGCACACGACGGCCGCGTCCGCTCGGCATGTCTGCGGCCTTAACCACCCCACACCACATCGATCATGGAAAGTCCGTCGATCAGGGGCAAACGGTCGTGGATGGGAGATCAAAGCACGACCGTATGCCCTTGATCGACGCGGAAGCCCTTGATCGACGGAGGAGCGCGGAGAAGAGCGGCGGAGAGGGGCACACACGGCGGTGCGGTGATGAGGAGCGGAGCGCGGTCGTGAGTCGGTCGCCCCGTAGCCGTCAGGAGGGGAACTCACGGCGGGCACCCCACCCAACGAACGCGCCGGCCGTGGCCTGCACCCTGCTGTCGTCCACCGAGCGCCCCGGGCCGCCCGCGCAGGCCCTGCGCCCAGTCGCGTCGATCAAGGGAAAGCCCGTCGATCAAGGGCAAACGGCCGTGGATCGGAGATCAAAGCACGACCGTTCGCCCTTGATCGACGAGAAGAGCGCGCCGCGGCCAGCGCGACGCGAGAAAAAGAGCGCCGCGAAGAGAGCACGACGCGGACAGCAAGACGCGCGACGCGAAGAGCGCGACGCGGAGGGCGGGACGCGGAGGGCGGGACGCACGTGGACGGGGAAGAGGGGGACGAACAGGAGGGAGGGCAAGGGGAAGTAACGTCGACGCGTGACTAGGTTCGTCCTTGCCTCGGCCAGTCCGGCCCGGCGCAAACTCCTCCAGGCCGCCGGCATCGAGCCGGACGTACTGGTCAGCGGCGTTGACGAGACCGCCGTCGAGGCGGACAGCGCCGAGGAGCTGTCTCTGACGCTCGCCCGGCTCAAGGCGGAGGCTGTCGCCCATAGATTTCCACCCGGCACGCTCGTGCTCGGCTGCGATTCGGTGCTGGCCTTCGAGGGCGAGATCTTCGGCAAGCCGGCCGACGCGGACGAGGCCGTCAAGCGGTGGAGCAGGATGCGGGGGCAGCGGGGCGTACTGCACACCGGCCACTACCTGATCAAAACCGGCGCGGGAGCCACCGGGCGTACGGCCGAAACCACCGTCCACTTCGCCGACGTCAGCGACGAGGAGATCGCCGCGTACGTCGCGACGGGTGAGCCGCTCAACGTCGCCGGGGCGTTCACGATCGACGGGATCGGCGGAGTGTTCGTGGAGCGGATCGAGGGCGACCACGGCACGGTGATCGGGCTTTCGCTGCCGTTGCTACGTAAGCTGCTGGCCGAGTTGGGCCACCCCATCACCGAGTTCTGGAGCGCATCATGACGATCAAGACGCTGCCGCTGACCGCCGAGCTGCACTCGTACGTGGTCGCGCACGGGACGCCGCCCGACCCGATCGTCGAGGATCTGATCGAGGAGACCCAGCGTTCCCTGCCCGGCAACGCCCAGATGCAGGTGGCTCCCGAGCAGGGTGCCTTCCTCACGCTGTTGGCCAAGCTCGTCGAAACACGAAACGCCGTCGAGGTCGGCACGTTCACCGGGCTGTCCTCGCTGTCCATCGCGAGGGGGATGCCCAGCGACGGCAAGCTCGTCTGCTTCGACATCTCCGACGAGTGGACGAGCGTGGCCCGGCGCTACTGGGCTCGGGCCGGCGTGGACGACCGCATCGAGCTGCGCATCGGCCCGGCCGCGGAGCGCCTCCGCGAGCTGCCCGACGAGCCGCACCTCGACCTGGCGTTCATCGACGCGGACAAGACCGGCTACCTGACGTACTGGGCGGAGATCGTGCCGCGGATGCGGCCCGGTGGGCTGATCGTGGTCGACAACGTGCTGCGGGACGGGCGGGTGCTGGCACCGCAGGAGGCGGGCGACGTGGCGATCGCCGAGTTCAACGACTTCGTGGTGAACGACGACCGGGTCGACGTCGTCATGCTGCCGATAGCGGACGGCCTGACTCTTGCGAGGAAAATATAAGAGCCAGCACCGCTGCTGCCACGATGAAGCCTGGCAGCAGCAGGAAGGCCAGGTGCGGACCGACGCCGTCGGCGACCCAGCCGAGCAGCACCGGCGAGATGCCGAAGGCGATCGCGATGGAGTACGCGGTGTACGCCGACGCGCGGTCCGCTTGGCCGCCCGCGGCGAGGATCGCCATCGACACCACGAGCGGGTAGTGCATGGCGTTGCCGACGCCGAGCACAACAAGGCCGGCCGCGGCGATCCAGGGCACCGAGGACGACCAGAAGATCGCGAACCCGGCGAGGCTGACGCCGAGCGCGACGAGCAGGAGCGTCACGGGCGCTACCCGGCGGGCGACCTGCGAGCCGACCAGGCGTCCGGCGAACATCCCGCCGACGACCGCCGCGACCGTCGCCGACGCGGCGGCCGGGGACATGCCCACGTTGCTGCGCAGCACGTCGGCGGCCCACAGCGACAGGCACACCTCGATCGAGCCGGTCGCCGCGAGCATGGTCCACGCGATCCAGTAGGGCCTCGGCAATGGCAGCCGCTGCGACGCGACGGCGCCGGCGGAGCGAACCAAAGGCGGCCGCACGCGGAAGCCAACCACCATCACGAGTCCAATCAGGACGATCACCGCGGCGATCCCTGGGCGCCATCCCAAGCCGGCACCCACCGCGGCGCCGATCACGATGGGGGCAACCACGCCCGTCCCGGCGGCCACCGCGTTGGCCTCGCTGATGGCGGCGGTCGCCGCGGGGCCGTGGTGGTCGGCGAGGGCCGCGTTGACGCCGGACACCAGCATCGTGCCGAAGATGGACGCGCCCACCACGGCCGCGAGCGTCGCCGGCAGCGGACGGAACGCGCACAGCGCCACCACCGTGACGGCGACCCCGGCCAGCGCGCCCCACAGGACGCGGGCGCGGCCGTACCGCCGGACCAGCCACGGAAACGCGGGAGCGCCGATGAGCGCGCCCACCGCGAGACTCGTGCTGTGCAGGCTGGCGACCGCGGCGCTGGTGCCCTGCTCGTCGCGCAGCAGGGGCACGACTGGCCCGAACCCGTACAGGAAGAAGCCCCACACACTGAGCTGCGCATAGATGAGTAGCGTTGTACGGTCATGGGACAGACGGGGCACGCTCCTTACGCTAAGGCGTCCGGACCGTACCCCGTCTCTGTGAACTAGCGCACACCCCGCGCGAACGAGCGGGCCGACCACATGAGCGCGGCGACGGTGAGCCCGCCGATGATCAGGAGCGCCTGCCAGACGCTGCTGTTGCCCGGGTCGCCGGCGAAGAGCGCCCGGCTGGCGTCGACCGCCCACGCGAACGGGTTGAAGTTCGCCACCGTCGCGACCCAGCCGGACAGCGGCAGCAGGATGCCGGACAGCAGCAGGAGCGGCTGCGCCACGCCGTTCATCAGCGGTGCCAGCGCGTCCTCGGTCTTCAGCTTGAGCGCGAGCGCGTTGGACACCGCGGACATCATCACGCCGATCAGCCCGAGCAGCAGGTACGCCAGCAGCACGTCGCCCAGCCGCACCGTCAACCCGAACGGGATCGCCAGCACGGTGATGAGCACCGCCTGGAAGAGCAGCGTCGCCACGTCGCGCAGGGCCCGGCCGAGCATCAGCGCGAGCCGGCTGATCGGCGTGACCCGGCTCCGCTCGATCACGCCGGCGCGCAGCTCGGCGATGAGGCCGAACCCGGTGAACATCGCCCCGAACATCGCCAGCATCACCAGCAGGCCCGGCACGAAGATGCGGTACGCGTCGGCGGCGCTGTCGACCTGCAGCGCGTCCTTGAGCAGCGGGCCGAAGAGCAGCAGGAAGTACAGCGGTTGCAGGACCCCGATGATCAACCACACCGGGTTGCGCAGCACGAGCAGCATCTGGCGCTGGAAGATCAGCCAGGTGTCACGAAGGAACTTCATCGGTCAGCTCTCCCGAAGAGATCGGCCGGTCTTCTCCAGGAAGACGTCGTCAAGGCTGGGGCGGTGCAGCTCGATCGTGCCGAGCGCGAGACCGGCCGCGTCGAGCCGGCGCAGGATGTGCGGGATGGCGATGGCGCCCTCGTCGACGTAGAGCCGCAGGCCGCCGTCGACCGTCTCGAGCTTGTTCACGTACGGCTCGGCGTCGAGCACCTGCGCCGCTTCCGGGGTCGAGCCGTTGAGGCCCACGGTGACCACGTCACCGGAGATCTCCCGCTTGAGCTCGGCCGGCGTGCCCTCGGCCACGATCTCGCCGTTGTCCATGATGGCCAGCCGGTCACACAGGGCGTCGGCCTCTTCGAGGTAGTGCGTGGTGACGAAGACCGTCACGCCCTCGGCGCGCAGCCGCCGGATCTCGTCCCACATGTGGGCGCGGCTCTGCGGGTCGAGCCCGGTCGTCGGCTCGTCGAGGAAGAGGACCTTCGGGTCGTGGATGATGCCCAGCGCGATGTCGACCCGGCGCCGCTGGCCACCCGAGTACGTCTTGCACTTGCGATCGGCGTACTCGATCAGCTGGAACGCCTCAAGCGCGCGCGTCGCGCGGCGGTTGGCCTCCGCCTTGCCGATGCCATACATCCGCGCGTGGAGCACGAGCTCCTCGCGGGCGCTGACCTCGTCCCACGTGGTGCCGCCCTGGGCGACGTAGCCGATGCGCCGGCGCACCTCGCCCGGGTCCTTGCGCAGATCGGCTCCGGCGATCGTGGCCTCGCCGCCGTCCGGCTCGATGAGGGTGGCCAGCATGCGCAGCGTGGTCGTCTTGCCCGCGCCGTTGGGCCCAAGGAACCCGAAGATCTCGCCCTCGGCCACGAACAGGTCAACGCCGCGCACCGCGTCAACGGTCCCCTGTCGGGACCGGAACGATTTCCGCAGGTCCTTTGTCTCGATCATGTTCGCTCCCCGTCGGACATGGTTCAATGCCACGTCACGCTAACGCGATATAACGTCTCTAGTCAAGGTTGATTATTGCTCGACCTGCTTGCGCCACCGCTGCCAGCCGGGGTGCTTCGGCATCGTCTCGGACACGTATGACACTCCTGACTCGATCAGCCCGGCCACCCAGTCGCACCAGGCGATCTCGCCCTCGTTCCGGGCCACCATCAGCTCGAACATCCAGGTCACGTGCGGCGGCTTCTCCCGCAGCCAGCCCTTCTCCGCGGCCACCTCCACCCCGTCGTTCGCGACCCGCAACTGGGCCGCGCGGTTGCGCAGCGCGGCCGCCGCCTCCTCGCGCGGCAGCGCCGGCAGAAAGGCCAGCGCCGCGAAGAACGGGTCGTTTCCCGGCTTGATCTCCCACCAGTAGCCCCGCAGCAGGTCGTTGAACTCCTCCTGCCCGGCCGGCGTGATCTCGTACGTCGTCCGCGCCGGCCGGCTGCCCACCTGCTCGGTCGTGACCTCGCGGAGCAGCCCGTCGTCGGTCAGCTTGCGCAGGGCATGGTAGATGGATCCGGGCTGGATGTTCGCCCATTTATCGGCGCTCCAGCTCAGCAGCTCACGCCGGACGTCGTAGCCGTGCACGGGCTGCATCCAGCTGACCAGCCCGAGAATCATCATGCGGTTCGTCGACACGCCATCAAGCGTAATAGACAAATTTGACTAACCGACAAGTAACATCGCGGCGACAGGGCCGCTATACACTCCCGGCATGCGCAAGGTCCTCATCGCCAACCGTGGCGAGATCGCCGTACGTGTCATCCGCGCGTGCCGCGACGCCGGCCTGGCCAGCGTCGCCGTCTACGCCGACTCGGATCGCAACGCGCTGCACGCCACACTGGCCGACGAGGCGTACGCCCTCGGTGGCGACACCGCCCCGGAGACGTACCTGCGCATCGACAAGCTTATCGACGTGGCCCGCAAGGCGGGGGCCGACGCGGTGCACCCCGGCTACGGCTTCCTGGCGGAAAACGCGGACTTCGCGCAAGCCGTACTCGATGAGGGTCTGACCTGGATCGGGCCGACCCCGCAGGCGATCCGTGACCTGGGCGACAAGGTGACCGCGCGGCACATCGCGCAGCGGGCCGGCGCCCCTCTCGTACCCGGAACGCCGGACCCCGTCGCCGGCCCGGACGAGGTCGTGGCGTTCGCCACGGCGCACGGCCTGCCCGTCGCGATCAAGGCCGCGTTCGGCGGCGGCGGCCGCGGCCTGAAGGTGGCCCGCACGCTGGACGAGATCCCCGCGCTCTTCGAGTCGGCGACGCGCGAGGCGGTGGCCGCGTTCGGCCGGGGTGAGTGCTTCGTCGAGCGCTACCTGGACCAGCCCCGGCACGTCGAGGCGCAGGTGCTGGCCGACCAGCACGGCAACGTGATCGTGGTCGGCACGCGCGACTGCTCGCTGCAGCGCCGGCACCAGAAGCTGGTCGAGGAGGCGCCCGCCCCCTTCCTGACCGACGATCAGCGCAAGCAGATCCACGAGTCCGCCAAGGCGATCTGCCGCGAGGCCGGCTACCACGGCGCGGGCACCGTCGAATACCTGGTCGGGCGGGACGGCACCATCTCGTTCCTGGAGGTCAACACGCGGCTCCAGGTCGAGCACCCGGTCACCGAGGAGACGGCCGGGATCGACCTCGTGCGGGAGCAGTTCCGCGTCGCGGCGGGCGAAAAGCTGCGCCTGCTCGCCGACCCGACGTCGCGCGGGCACTCCATCGAGTTCCGGATCAACGGCGAGGACCCCGGCCGCAACTTCCTGCCCGCCCCCGGCACGGTCACCCGGCTGCGCCTGCCCGAAGGCCCCGGCGTCCGCGTCGACACCGGTGTCGAGAGCGGCAGCGTGATCGGCGGCAACTTCGACTCGCTGCTCGCCAAGGTCATCATCACCGGCGAGACCCGTACCGAAGCCCTCGAACGCGCCCGGCGCGCCCTCGACGAGATGGTCGTCGACGGCATGGCCACCGCGCTGCCGTTCCACCGGCTGATCGTGCGCGACCCCGCCTTCACCGCCGAACCCTTCACCATCCACACCCGCTGGATCGAGACCGAGTGGTCCAACACGGTCGCCCCCTTCGCCGGCGGCCCCGTCGCGGGCGAGGCCGAAGACCGAGAGACCGTCGTGGTCGAGGTCGGCGGCAAAAGGCTCGAGGTCAGCCTCCCCGCCGGCTCCTTCGGGGGTACGCCGGCAGTGGCCCCCGCCAAGGGCGGCGCTCCGCGCCGGGGACGTGGCCGGACCGCTGCCGCGGCTGCCGGTGGCGACGCGCTCACCTCACCCATGCAGGGCACCATCGTCAAGATCGCGGTGGCCGAGGGCGACGAGGTGGCCGAGGGCGACACCGTCGTGGTCCTGGAGGCCATGAAGATGGAGCAGCCCTTGACCGCGCACAAGGGCGGCGTGGTGACCGGCCTCACGGCTGCGGTCGGTGATGTGGTAACCGCCGGCGCGACCATATGCGAGCTCAAATAAGCTGCTCAGAGTGCGGTTTCTCAACGGCGCGGTCCCCGCGCACGACCTGACGTACAGCGATGTCTTCATGGCACCGGTCCGGTCGGAGGTCGGGTCCCGGCTCGACGTCGACCTGACCACCGGCGACGGCACCGGCACGACGATCCCGATCGTCGTGGCGAACATGACGGCCGTGGCCGGGCGCCGGATGGCCGAGACGGTGGCCCGGCGGGGCGCGATCGCGGTCATCCCGCAGGACATCCCGATCGACGTGGTGGCCGACGTCGTCTCCTGGGTGAAGCAACGCCACCTCGTACACGACACCGCGATCACGCTCGGCCCGACCGACACCGTCGGCGACGCCATCCACCTGCTGCCCAAGCGCTCGCATGGCGCGGTCGTCGTCGTGGACGCGGATGGGCGCCCGGTCGGCGTGGTCACCGAGGCCGACTGCGAGGGGGTGGACCGGTTCGCCCAGGTGCGGCACGTCATGTCGACCGAGCTGCTGACCGTACGGGCCGAGGCGGACCCGCGGGAGGGCTTCGACCGGCTGTCCGGCGGGCGGCGCCGCTTCGCGCCGGTGGTCGACATCGAGGGGCGCCTGGTCGGCGTACTCACGAAGCAGGGCGCCCTGCGCGCCACGCTGTACCGCCCGGCGCTCGACGGCAAGGGACGGCTGCGGGTGTCGGCCGCGATCGGCATCAACGGCGACGTGGCGGGCAAGGCGGCCGCCCTGTTGGAGGCGGGCGCCGACACGCTCGTCGTGGACACCGCGCACGGCCACCAGGAGCGCATGCTTTCCGTGCTCCGGGCCGTACGCGCGCTCGACCCGGGGTGCCGATCGCGGCCGGCAACGTGGTGACCGCCGAGGGCACCCGGGAGCTGATCGAGGCGGGCGCCGACATCGTGAAGGTGGGCGTCGGTCCCGGTGCGATGTGCACCACGCGGATGATGACGGGCGTCGGGCGGCCGCAGTTCTCCGCCGTGCTGGACTGCGCCGCGGCCGCCCGCGAGCTGGGCAAGCACGTGTGGGCCGACGGCGGCGTACGGCACCCGCGCGACGTGGCGCTGGCCCTCGCGGCGGGCGCGTCCAACGTGATGATCGGCTCCTGGTTCGCCGGCACGTACGAGTCCCCCGGCGACCTCTACACCGATGTGGACGGCCGGCGCTACAAGGAGAACTTCGGGATGGCCTCGGCCCGCGCCGTGAGCGCCCGTACGGCCGAGGACACGCCGTTCGACCGGGCCCGCAAGGCGGTCTTCGAGGAGGGCATCTCCACCGCCCGGATGTACCTGGATCCGGCCCGCCCCGGCGTCGAGGACGTGATCGACGAGATCGTGGCGGGCGTACGGAGCGCCTGCACGTACGCCGGCGCCTCGACGCTGGCCGAACTGCACGAGCGCGCGGTCGTGGGCGTACAGAGCGCCGCCGGCTACACCGAAGGCATGCCCCTACCCACCAGCTGGTAGCCGCAAGGAAGGGCACCTTGTTAACGCTTTTT
Organism: Phytohabitans rumicis; assembly: GCF_011764445.1. NCBI lineage: Bacteria > Bacillati > Actinomycetota > Actinomycetes > Micromonosporales > Micromonosporaceae > Phytohabitans > Phytohabitans rumicis. The sequence continues at coordinate 5,145,809 of NZ_BLPG01000001.1, read as the reverse complement.
GCATAGCAAGGGACCCCTCCTAACACGTGGGGTCAGTTGAAGAGGCGGCGGATTACCAGGCGGGCGGCTTCGCCGGCGTCGTCGCCGACGACGGGGGGCAGCGCGCCGGCGAGCCAGAGCGTGGCGAAGCCGTGGACGATCGACCACGCGGACAGGCCGGCGAGGCGCGCGTCGTGGCCGGCCGGCGGCTCGGGCAGCGCGGCCACCCCGTGGCTCAGCGCGGCGCCGGCTCGCTCCTGCGCGGCAGCCAGCTCCGGGTCGTCCTCGTTGTACAGGCTGGGCTGAAACATCACCTCGAAGTGCGCCCGGTGCTCCACCGCGAACCGCACGTACGCCACGCCGGCTTCGAGCAGGCTCCCGGTGCGTTCCCGCGCCTGGTTCAGCGCGTCGGCGAGCAGGTCGAAGCCCTCGACTGCGAGCGCGGTCAGCAGCCCGGCCTTGTCGCCGAAGTGATGGGCCGGGGCCGCGTGCGAGACGCCCGCGCGCCGGGCCAGCTCGCGCAGGCTGAGCGCGGCCGGCCCGGACTCGCTGATCGCGTCGACCGCGGCCGCCAGCAGCGTGCGGCGCAGGTCGCCATGGTGGTACGGGCGCCTCTCTGTCATGTCCCTCACTCTAACTTGCCATTGACAAGATGCCACCCCGGGGAGCTATCTTGTCAGCGACAAGTTACGCACCCGAGACGGAGGCCCCTCTCATGGCACCGCTGATCGCCCTCATCGCCGGCTTCGTCGTCGCCCGCGTGGCCGGTCTCACCGGGGTCGACGCCGTCGACGGCTGGCAGCCCGCCTTGCGCGTCGGGCTCGCCCTGATGTTCGTGCTCACGGGGCTGGCGCACTTCGCCGGGAAGCGCCGCGCCGACCTCGTCGCCATGGTCCCGCCGAGACTGCCCCGGCCGGACCTGCTGGTCGCCGTGACCGGCGTGCTCGAACTGGCCGGCGCGGTCGGGCTGCTCATCCCGGTCACCGCGCCGTGGGCCGCCGCCGGGCTGGCGCTGTTGATGCTGGCGATGTTTCCGGCGAACGTCTCCGCGGCCCGCCGCAAGCTCACCCTCGGCGGCAAGGCGGTGACCCCGCTCGGCCCGCGTACGGCCCTGCAGGTCGTGTTCGTCGGCGCGGCGGTGGCAATTCTGTTTGGCACCTAAATATCAGGGGGCTAACATGTCCTCGTGGAATCGAAGCTGGCGATGCTGCACGAGGCACCGCTGGGGCGTCTGATCGCTGTCGCTGGACAGCTGACGTCCCAGCGGTGGAACCGTGTGCTGGCCGAGAAGTTCGGACTCACCCAGGCCGGCATGGCGGTGCTCCTCACGCTCCGGCATCGCGGCGGGTCGAGCCACGGTGAGTTGGCCGAGCTGTGCTACGTACGTCCGGCCACGCTCACCGGCATCGTGGACACGCTGGAAAAGGCCGGACTGGTCGAGCGCAAGCGCGACGCCGCCGACCGGCGGGCCGTACGGCTCGCGCTGACCCTGGACGGCGGCGTCCTGGCTCAGTCGCTGCTCAGCATCTTGCGCAACCCGCGCCCGCTGACCTCGGTCGACGCCGACCCGGCCAAGGCGGCCGTCATCCGCGAGTTCCTGCTGGAGCTGATCGGCACGCTGGCCGCCGAAGCCGGCACACCACATCCCATCGTCATGTCCAACGGGGAGGACAGCCCATGACACCCGCGGTAGAAGTCCGCGACCTGGTCAAGCGATACCCGAAACGCGACGTCAACGCCGTGGACGGGCTGACGTTCACGGTCGAGCCGGGCGAGATCTTCGGCCTGCTCGGGCCGAACGGCGCCGGCAAGTCGACCACGATCGGCGTGCTGACGACCCGCGTCAAGGCGACCTCCGGCGCGGCGAGCGTCGCCGGGATCGACGTCATCCGCGACCCGGTCGGGGGAAAGCGCCACTTCGCCGTCGTACCCCAGCAGAGCAACCTGGACCGGTCACTCACGCCGCGGCAGAATCTGGCCTTTCACGCGGCGTACCACGGTGTGCCGCGCGCGGAGCGCAACGCCAAGGCGGCGGCCATGCTGGAGGAGTTCGGCCTGCTTGAGCAGGCCGACGTCAAGGTCGACTGGTACTCGGGCGGGATGGCCCAGCGGCTGATGATCGCGCGAGCCATGATGCACGAGCCGAAGGTGCTCTTCCTCGACGAGCCGACGACCGGCCTCGACCCGCAGTCGCGGCTGTTCATGTGGGAGCGGGTGCGCGACCTGCGATCGCGGGGCGTCACGGTGGTGCTGACCACGCACGACATGGACGAGGCCGCCGAGATGGCCGACCGGGTGGGCATCGTCGACCACGGCCGGCTGCTCGCGCTGGACACGCCGGCCGAGCTGACCCGCCGGCTGGCGGGGCAGGCGGTGCTCGACCTGTCGGTCACGCCGGCGGACGGAGACGACACCGACAAGCTGATCGTCGCGCTGGGCGACGTCGCCGGCGTCGAGCGCGGCGAATCAGTGGCGCCGGGACCGGGCGGCTCGATCCGGCTCTACCTGACCGTCGAGCCGGCGGCCGTCCTCGGGCCGGCCATCACCGTACTGAGTGGACGGTCGGCCATCGTGACGAATGTCCACATGGGAACGGCGAGCCTGGAAGACGTCTTCATCGACCTCACCGGAAGGGGACTGCGATGACGGTTCTCGACGCACAGCCGACCCCGGGCCGGGCCTTCCGCGCCATCCTGTGGCGGGACGTCTTCGTCACCGGCAAGGAGTTCTGGGTCTTCCTGGCCCAGGTGGCGCTCCAGCCGCTGTTCATGCTGTTCGTCTTCGCCAAGGTGCTCAACGCCGGCGGGTACGTCAGCGACGACTACGCCCACCTGCTGCTGCCCGGCATCGTGGCGCTGACCGCGTTCCTCACCGCGCTGCAGACGGTCTCGTTCCCCTTGATCATGGAGTTCAGCTTCACCAAGGAGATCGAGGACCGGCTGCTCGCGCCGCTGCCGACGTACCTGGTGGCGGTGGAGAAGCTGCTGCTCGCCGTGCTGCGGGCGCTCGCCGCGGCGGTGGTGATGTTTCCGGTCGGCGCGCTCGTGCTCGGTTCGGCGCCGTGGCACTCCGACGGAGTGTGGCTGCTGGTGGTCAGCCTCATCCTGGGCAGCTGGGTCGGGGCCGGCATCGGGCTGGCCCTCGGCACGATGGTCCCGCCATCGAAGATCAGCGTCATCTTCGCGGTCATCCTGACTCCGCTGATGTTCACCGGCGCGACCCAGTACCCGTGGCAGTCGCTGGACTCGATGCGGTGGTTCCAGGTGGTCACCGCGCTGAACCCGCTGACGTACCTGTCCGAGGCGGTACGCGCCGCCGTGGTGCCCGACGTGCCGCACATGCCGCCGTGGCTGTGCATCGTCGTACTGCTCGGCTCCGGCGCGCTCTTCACGGCGATCGGGATCCGCGGCTTCATGCGCCGCGCCATCAACTGATCTTGCAAGGAAGGGCCCCTTGTTATGCAAAAAGCGATAACAAGGGGCCCTTCCTTGCACTAAGGCCGCGCGTCCGACACGAGCAACTCCAGCGCCTCCGGCGCTGGCATCGCATCCAGCGCCCGCCCATCCCGCAGCCGCAGCGACACCCGGCCGTCGGCCGCCTCGCGCGCCCCGATGACGGCGGCGTACGGCACCCGGCGGTGGGCCGCGTCGCGTACCCGGGATCCCAGGGAGCCCTCGGCGGCGACCTGCGCGCGGAGCCCCGCCTCGACGGCGGCCCGGAAGAACCCGTCCACGGCGACGTCGCCGACCGGCAGGATCTCCAGCTGCACCGGGGCGTACCACATCGGAAAGGCGCCCTCGTGCACCTCGATGAGGTACGCGAAGAGGCGTTCCATGCTGCCCACGATGCTGCGGTGCACGATGACCGGCCGGCGGCGCATACCACCGCTATCCACATAGGACAGATCGAACCGCTCGGGTTGGTGGAAGTCGAGTTGCACGGTGGAGAGGGTCATTTCGCGGCCGGCCGCGTCGACCACCTGTACGTCGATCTTCGGCCCGTAGAAGGCCGCCTCGTCCGCAGCCTCCACATAGGAAACTCCTTGCGCGCGGAGCACATCGCGCAGCACCGCCTCGGCGCGGTCCCACATCGGCGGGTTGTCGACGTACTTGCCACCGGTGCCGCGCAGTGACAGGCGGAAGCCAGCCGGCCGTACGCCCAGCGCCGCGTGCGCCCGCCGGATCATCTCCAGGATCGCGGCGATCTCCTCACCAGCCTGGTCGAGGGCGCAGAAGTTGTGCGCGTCGTTGAGCCAGATGGACCGCACCCGGCTCAGCCCGCCGAGTACGCCCGAACGCTCGGCGCGGTACATGCCGCCGAGCTCCGCGATCCGAAGTGGAAGGTCGCGATAGGACCGTCCCCGGGATCGGAAAACCAAGGCGTGGTACGGACAGAGCGCGGGCCGCAGCGCGAACTCGTCGTCCGCCGACACCCGCATGATCGGAAACATGTCGTCGGCGAAGTGCGGCAGATGGCCGGACAGCTCGAAGAGCTGGCGTTTGGCCAGCGGCGGCGAGTACACGTGCTGATACCCGGCCCGCCGCTCCAGCTCGCGGACGTACTCCTCGACGGCGTGCCGGGCGGCCGCCCCGGCCGGCAGCCAGATCGGCAGACCGGCACCGGCGAGCGGGTCGGAGTGGAAGAGGTCGAGCTCGCGGCCGAGCTTGCGATGGTCAATCATCGTCGTCTCCTTTTGAGGGGCAACCCACCCGGAGACACACGAAGGCCCCGGGCGGAGTCGCCCGGGGCCTGTCGGATCAGCGCATCACGAAGGCATGCCGGGACTTCCCGGCGTCGTAGTGACAAGCGCGCTTCGCATAACGACAGAGGATAGCCGCTACCGCAGCCGCGTCACAGTGACTTCTACGCCCTGCCCACTGTTCTTCGGGCCGGAGTACACGCCCTTGAGCGGCGGCACGTCGCCGTACTCGCGGCCGCGCCCGACCACGACGTGCCGCTCCCCCACCGGGATGCCGTTGGTGGGGTCGAAGGCCGTCCACCGGCCGACCCACCACTCCACCCAGGCGTGGCTCTGCCCGACGACGGCCTCGCCGATCCCGGCGGCCGGCGACGGATGCAGGTAACCCGAGACGTACCGGGCGGGCGTGCCCATCGCCCGCAGCAGGCCGACCGTGAGGTGGCTGATGTCCTGGCAGACGCCCTTGCGCTGCCGCCACGCCTGTACGGCGTCCGTCTGCACCCCGGTCGCACCGGCCTGGTACTCGACCTCCTCGCGGACCAGCGTGCAGGTGGCCAGCGCGGCGGCGTGCGGGGTCGGGTGCTCGCCGCGCAGCCGCTCGGACAGCTCGGTCAGCTCCTCGTCCAGGGCGGTACGCGGGGTCGGCAGCAGCAGCTCGTGCCAGCGGTCGATGTTCTCCGGCACCGCCAGCGCGGCCCAGTCCGCGCCGCCGTCCGCGCCGAGCAGGTCGCCGGGCGGCAGGGTCTCCACCGTCGCGGTCGCGGTGACCTGCAGCGCCTCGTGCGTGGCTTGCACGTCGAACGCGGTGACGATCGTGCCCCAGTAGTCCTCGTACCGGTAGGTGCGCGCCGGCGGCCACACCTCCACCCGCGCGTCGAGCACGGCCTGCCGGGCCTCGTTGCGCGGCGACATCCGGGCCTCGTTGTACGACGCGCCAACCTTGCCCGCGTACGTGAACCCGGTCTTGTGCTGCAACCGCAGCCGCCAACTGGAAGGACTCACGTCAGGCCACCGCCTCGGAGAGCCACAGCACCGCTGACGTCTGGCGGAAGTACCGGCGGGACACCGCGTCGTTCACCTGCGAGCAGGTGCGCTCCAGCCCGGCGAGCACGGTACCCAGGTCGGCCATCAGCTCGTCGGCGCCGCGAAACTCCAGGTTGGTGCGGGACCGGCCGACGATCCGCTGCGCGTCGGTGGCGACGCCCGCGCGGCTGGGGTCGGGCTCCAGCTCGGCCAGGCACGACTCCGCGGTCGACAGCGCCGCGAAGACCGAGCGCGGGAAGAGCCGGTCCAGCAGCAGGAACTCGGCCGCGTGCCGGTCGTCCAGCGACCCCCGGTACGTCCGCAGGTACGTCTCCCAGGCGCCGCACGAGCGCAGCAGGGTCAGCCAGGACGGGATGCTGCCGCCGGCGCGTACGTGGGTGGACAGCAGCCGGGCGGTCATGTCGACCCGCTCGACGCTGCGCCCGAGCACCAGGAAGAGCCAGCCCTCGTCGCGGCTCATCGTGGCGTCGGTCAGCCCGGCGAGCACCGAGCAGCGTTCCCGTACCCACCGGAAGAACGCGTGCACGCCCTGCTGCTCGACCCGCCGCCGGGCGTCGGGCAGGCCGTGCCAGGTCGCGTTGAGCGTCTCCCACATCTCCGACGAGACGGTCTCGCGGGCGCCGCGGGCGTTTTCCCGGGCGGCCGCCAGCGCGCCCACCACCGAGCTGGGGTTGTGCTCGTCCAGGCCGAGCAGCCCCACCACCCGGGCCGCGGACACCGGTTGCTCGATCGGGGACACGCCCATCACGCCGAGCAGCGACCGGCACGCGGTCTCCTCGTCGACCCAGGGGTCCGCGAGCATCCGGTGCAGGTGTACGTCGAGGATGCGCGCGGTGTCCTCGGCGCGCTCGACGTACCGCCCGATCCAGTAGAGGGACTCCGCGATCCGGCTCAGCATGGGGGCGCTCCAGACGAACGGGCCGACTGCTGCTGTTGTTGCTGCTGCACCGCCACCGGGCCACCCGCCGGGCCCGGATCGGGGCTGTGCGGGCTCGGCACGACCACGATGGGCGGATCCACCGCCGAGGGTTCGTCCGCCAGCGTGGCCGACTCGGTCAGCACCCAGGTGTCCTTGGAGCCGCCACCCTGGCTGGAGTTGACGACCAGCGCCCCCTCCGGCAGCGCCACCCGGGTCAGCCCGCCCGGCAGCACCCACACCTTCTCGCCGTCGTTCACCGCGAACGGGCGCAGGTCGACGTGCCGGGCGCGCAGCCGGTTGCCCACCAGCGTCGGCACCATCGACAGCGCCACCTCGCGCTGCGCGATCCACCCGCGCGGGTCGACCTCGATCCGCTCGCGTACGGCCGCCAACTGCTCGTCGGTGGCCTGGGAGCCGATGACGATGCCGGCGCCGCCCGAGCCGTCGACCGGCTTGAGCACCAGCTCGTCCAGGCGGTCGAGCACGTGGGCCAGCACGTCCGGGTCCTCGTCGAGGCGGTAGGTCTCCACGTTGGGCAGGATCGGCTCCTCGTTCAGGTAGTACCGGATCAGGTCTGGCACGTACGTGTAGAGCAGCTTGTCGTCGGCGACCCCGTTGCCGACCGCGTTCGCGATGGTGACCCGGCCGGCGCGGGCGGCGTTGATCAGCCCTGCGCAGCCGAGCACCGAGTCGGCCCGGAAGTGCACCGGGTCGAGGAACTCGTCGTCGACCCGCCGGTAGATGACGTCGACCCGCTGCTCGCCCGCGGTGGTCCGCATCGCCACCTCGTTGCCCACGCAGACCAGGTCGCGCCCCTCCACCAGCTCGACGCCCATCTCACGGGCCAGCAGGGCGTGCTCGAAATAGGCGGAGTTGTGTACGCCGGGGGTAAGGACCACCACCGTGGGCTCGCTGATCCCGACCGGCGCCGCGGCGCGCAGCGCCCGCAACAGCTGCCCGGGGTACGACTCGACCGGCTGGATCCGGGTGGCGGCGAACACCTCGGGCAGCACGTGCGCCATGGCCCGCCGGTTTTCCATCACGTAGCTGACCCCGGAGGGGACCCGGACGTTGTCTTCGAGCACCCGAAACGTGCCCTGCTCGTCGCGGATCAGGTCGACGCCCGCCACGTGGATCCGTACCCCGTTGTGGGGATTGATCCCGGCGGCCTCGCGGTGAAAGTGCGCGCTGGTGACGACGATGCGCCGGGGTACGACGCCGTCGGCGAGCACCTGGCCGGCCCCGTACACGTCGTCGAGGAACGCCTCCAGGGCCTTGACCCGCTGCCCTACGCCGGCCTCGACCACCCGCCACTCGTCGGCGGCGATGATGCGCGGCACGATGTCGAGCGGAAAGGGCCGCTCGACACCCTTGAGCGCGAACGTGATGCCCTGGTCGAGGAACGCCCGCGCCAGCACCTCCGCGCGGATGCCCAGCTCAGCACTGGACAGAGGCTGAAGGGTGGCATGCAACGCCTCGTACGTGGGGCGGGGCATGCTCGGCTCGCCGAACATCTCGTCCCATCCCGGGCCGAGGCGGTAATCCTCGAACAAGTCCGCCATGGCCTGACGCTACGCCGATCTCGTTGCGCGCCGGTAACGCGATCTACATGGTGGACCGGCGGCACGGGACCTGCCGCCGGTCCACGAGCGCGGCGCACGCCGAGAACGGGGGACCCGGCGGCGATCCTGCGCTCACCAGCAACGGTACGCCTGCCGGCGAAGGCGCCGCGAAAGACGAGCTGAGAGATCGCTGAGAGGAAATAGCGCCCTCGCCCACGGTGTCGGAAACTATCCTGACGCGGGGAATGGGGGTTTCCAGTGACCGACCTGCTCGCAAGCGTCGCGTCGCCCCTCACCGCGTACCTCGTGCTGATGTCCCTGCTTGCCATGGACGCCTTCGTGCCGGTCGTCCCCACCCAAGCCGTCATGATCACCGGTGGCGCGCTGACCGTGTACGGGGACCTCAGCCTCCCGGTGACGATCATGGTGGGGGCGCTCGGCGTGTTCACCGGCGACCTGGTCTGCTACCTGCTCGGACGATCCACCCGGCCGCGCCCTGAGCTGCCCCACCCGGCGCGGGGGCGGGCCCGCCAGGCGGCTGCCCGGTTCACCCGCGGGCTGCGACGGCCCGGTCCGATGGTGATCCTGATGTGCCGGTTTGTCCCCGGTGGACGGATGGCCGCCTGCTTCCAGGCCGGGCGGGTGCGCTACCCGGCCCGCCTCTTCCTGTCGTACGAGGCCGCAGCGGCATTGGGCTGGGCCTCGTACGGCGGATTGGTCGGCCACCTCGGCGGGGCGGCCCTGACCGAGTCGGCCTGGCGGCTGGTGGCCGTGGCCGCGCTCGCCGCCGTGATCTTCGCCGCAGCCGGCTGGGCACTCGCCCTAAAAGGGCCGACCATCCCTATTCCAGAGAGTGCAGCATCAGCTGGCGAGCCGCCTCGGTGATCGAGCCGGACAGTGATGGGTAGATCGTGATGGTGTGGGCCAGTTGGTCCACGGTGAGGTGGTTTTCCACGGCCATCGTGATCGGCAGGATCAGCTCGCTGGCCTTCGGCGACACCACGACGCCGCCGATCACCGTGCCGGTCGCGGGCCGGCAGAAGAGCTTGACGAAGCCGTCGTGCAGGTCGTCCATCTTGGCCCGGGCGTTTCCGTTCAGCGGCAGCATCACGGCACGGGCCGGGACCTTGCCGGAGTCCACCTCGTTCTGCGAGACGCCGACGGTGGCCAGCTCCGGGTCGGTGAAGACGTTGGCGGAGATGGTGCGCAGCCGCAGCGGCTGGACCGCCTCGCCGAGCGCATGCCACATGGCGATCCGGCCCTGCATGGCGGCGACGCTGGCCAGCGGGAGGATGCCGGTGCAGTCGCCAGCGGCGTAGATGCCCGGCACGTTGGTACGCGAGACCCGGTCGACGGTGAGGTAGCCGCCCTTGGCCACCTCGACGCCGTACTGCGGGAGGCCCAGGTCGGCGGTGTTGGGCACCGAGCCGACGGCCATGAGGGCGTGCGAGCCGACGACCGTGCGCCCGTCGGCCAGCTCGACCCGTACGCCGTCGCCGTCCCGGCGCACCGCCGACGCCCGGGAGTTGCCGAGGATCGCCATCCCCCGGGAGCGGAACACCTCCTCGATGGCGGCGGCCGCGTCGGCGTCCTCGTGCGGCATGACCCGGTCGCGGCTGGAGACCAGTGTGACTTTGATCCCCATGGCCAGGTAGGCGCTGGCGAACTCGGCGCCGGTGACGCCGGACCCGATCACGATCAGGTGGTCGGGCAGCTCCGGCAGGTCGTACACCTGGCGCCAGGTCAGGATCCGCTCGCCGTCCGGGACCGCGTCGGGCAGCACCCGGGGCGTGGCGCCGGTGGCGATCAGCACGGTGGAGGCGTCGATCGAATACGGTGAGTCACTGCCATGGGTGGTCACCCGCACCTGGTGCGTGTGACCGAGCGTGTCGTCGCCGAGACGCGCCCGACCGTGGACGAAGTTCACACCCGCCTTGATCAGCTTGGCCTGGATGTCGCCGGACTGGGCGAGAGCGAGCCGTTTGACCCGTTCGTGCACGGCTGCCGCGTCGACCGTCACCGCCTCCAGGCCGTCCGAGTCGACGCCGAACTCCTCCGTGTCCCGGTATCCGGTCACCACGGCTGAGCTGGCAATAAAGGTCTTCGATGGGACGCAGTCGGACAGCACACAGGCACCACCGGCACCATCCGCCTCGACCACGGTGACTTCGGCGTCGAGCTGGGCGGCGACGAGTGCCGCCTCGTACCCCGCCGGGCCTCCGCCGATGATCACGATGCGACTCATTTTGCCCCCAGAAGGATCCGACACGCTCCGTCGTATTCTCCCCTACCGGTCCGCCGGGCTATCGTCATCGCCGTGCGTCATTACGCCGCGTATGGCTCTAACCTCGACCCCGCTCGGATGCGTGCTTACTGTCCGCATTCGCCGATGGTGGGCACCGGCTGGCTGGAAGGCTGGCGGCTCACCTTTGCCGGCGAGGGGGTGATCGGTTGGGAAGGCGCCGTCACGACGATAGTCGAGTCACCAGGTGACCGGGTCTTCGTCGCGCTGTACGACGTGCACCCCTGGGACGCGGCGCAGCTCGACGAGGTCGAGGGCGTCGTCGCGGAGACGTACCGGAAGCTGACGGTCCGGGTGGTCACCCTGGACGGCGAGCTCACCGCCTGGGTGTACGTCTTCGACGGCTACGAGGGCGGCATGCCGACCGCCTGGTACCTGTCGGAGATCTCCAACGCCGCGGAGAAGGCCGGCGCGCCGGACGACTACGTGGCCGCGCTCCGGGCCCGCCCGACGCGCACCGCGTCTCCCTGAGCGATCACCAGCTCGTACATGTCCGCCTCGTACGCCGGGCTCATCCCCACGGACGTGTAGAGGCTCGCGGCCCGGGTCGGGTTGGTCAGGTCGACGCCCAGCCCGGCGCGGTCGCGGCCCTTCGCGGCGTACACGGCGAACGCCTTGGCCAGCAGCGCCGCCCCGACCCCGTGGCGGCGGTGCGCGCGCAGCACGCCGAGGTACTTCACCCAGCCCTCGTTCTGCTCGATCGCCTGGTCGGCGGATTGCAGGATGCCGGCCGGCTCGCCGTCGACGGACGCCACGAACCACTCGTCCCACGCCACGCTCGGCAGCGCGGCGATCTTGTCGCGCCACTGCTCGTACGTCAGTGGTGCATAGTCCGGTATATCCCGAAATGCGGCGTCGAGGATCCGGTGGAACTCGCGCATGTCGGCGTCGTCGTCCGCCCGGACCAGCCGGATCATCACCCCCGGCGGCAGCGGCTCGGCGGGCGGCAGGTCGGCCAGCGAACGCTTCATCCGGGCGTACCGCTTGACGAACTCGAAGCCGGCGGCGCGCAACGTGCCGATGTAGCTCTCCTCGGACGGCAGCGCCCCGGCGCGGACGGTGACCGACGGGTGGCCGGCCTCGGCGGCCCGCTCCGCCACCCGGGCCAGCAGCAGGTCCAGCAGCGGGCGCTGCGCGGCGCCGCCGTCGGCCGGATGCGTGTACACCTCGACGAACTCCCGGTCACCACCGTTGGGGTTGTCCAGGTACGCCCAGCCCACCACGGTCCCGTCGGGAGCGAGCGCCAGCCAGGAGTCGCGCGCCGGGTCGAAGGACGGGGCGGTCAGCGCCTCCCGCACGTCGTCAGCGCCGAAGTCGGGCTGGTCGCTCACCACGGCGAGGATCGCCGGGACGTCGTCGAGGGTGGGCCGGCGAAAGTCCATAGGCAGCATTCAACTCGCCGCTTGCTGCCCGCGCTCCCCATTTACCGCGGCCGGCAACGTCTGGGCCAGATTAAGCGCGCTGTCCAGGAGCCCGACCAGCTCGACCCGCTCGTTGGACTCCAGCACCGCGAACGCGCTCGCGGTGATCCGGTCGGTCACCGCCTCCGCCCACATGCGACGGCGGACCAGCGGCCCGATCGGCGGGTACGGCGGCTGCCAGCCGAACGCGACCGCGCCGGCCTCCCCGTCCGGGCCCGCGATGATCGCCTCCAGCGGGGTGAGCCCGCTCGCGCGCACCGCCAGCAGGTGCCCGCCGCCGCGGAACTCCCGCAGCAGGTGCAGCAGCACCGCCGCGCGGGCCGCAGGCGCGTCGTCCGGCACCGGCATCGCCCGCCACGCCGCGAAGAGCGGCATCGCGGCCGGGTCGGCGGACACCACGATCCGCTGCACCAGCTCCACCAGGCGGTCGATGCGCGGAAAGTCCGACATATGCTCCACGCCCCAGCGGCAGCACTCGGCCAGCCGCTTGGCGGCCACCTCGGTCGGCGGCACCACCCGGCGGGCCGCCTCCCACCCGTCCACGACCGCCTCCGGCGCGATGAAGCCCAGCGCCGCCGCGACCGTGTCGGTGCGCACGTCACCCAGGGCGCCGCCCCGGCCCGCGACGTAGAAGGCCCAGCCGGACAGGCCCATCAGGCGGGCCCGGCGCAGCGTACGCGGATCTTCGCTGAACGCCCCGCCCAGCTCCAGCACGCCCGCTTTCGCGGCGGCGGCTGCCTGTTCCGGGGTCACGCTGTGCCTCCCTGGTGAGCTCGCACAGCGGCGCCCGAAGGCGCCGCCTTTCCTACGGCGGCGGTGTCCGCGAGCGGTGACGCACCGCGTCGCCGCAGAAAAGACGCCGCCGCGCCACCGTGCGAGCTCACCCGCCAGATTGTGCCTTCCCGATGCCGTCCGGGTCGAGCGCCTCCAGCGCGGCTTCCACCTCGCCGGCGCGCCGCCGGGCGGCCGCGGCGGCGCGTTCCGCGGCCTTGCGCGCCAGCTTGCGCCGGCCGGCCTCCTCGTCCGCGGCCGCCCGGCGCCGCTCGATCTCGGCCAGCTCCGCCTCGATCTGGGCAAGAGCCTCGGCGCCGCGCCGCTCGGCCGCCACGGCCTTGGCCAGCTCCGCCTCCGCCGCCTTCTCCGCGGTACGCGCGGCCGCCAGCTCCTTCCGCAGCGGCGCCCGCCGATCCTCCTTTGGGGGCGCGGGGGCCGTCGGCTCGGGCGCGGTCACGAGGCGCAGTTGCGGCCGCGGGACCTCGCCAAAGCCTTGGTACGCAGTGGCGCGTACCAGCCGGCCGGAGCGCACCTGGGCGGCGACCTCCTCATCGGACAGTGCCGCGGTCAGGGTCGCCTCGACCTCGTTCAGTGGCAGCTTGGCCCGGGACAGCCCGGGATCGGCCTCGATCGCGAGCCGGCGCGCCTCCGCGACCAGCCCGTTGACGGCCTGCCGGCGCTGGGCGGACAGCTCCCGCAGCTGTGGCCCCCGCAGGTCGCGCTGGGCGGCCCGCAGCGCCCGGGACAGCTCGACCAGCTCGCCCATCAGGTCGGTGCGGTGGATCGCGAGCAGGTTGACGAGCCAGGCGGCCACGGTGGGCTTGCGCAGCTTGCCGATCTCGCGGGCGGCGTCGAGGTCACCGGCCACCCGGGCCGCCTCGACCGCCTCGTCCCGGGCGGTGACGAACCCGTCCGGCGGCGCGGTGTAGAGCCGCTCGACGACGTCGGCGCGCATCAGCTGATCGTAGTCCCGGGCTCCAGCCACCTGTACTCAGTGCCGGAAAGCCTGGTCAGGTGGGTGTTGACGATGGTCAGACCGGCCTCGTTGAGGATCCCGTCGTGCAGCGCGAACGCCCGGCGCGGCTTGACCGCGCGGGCGAACTCGATCGACTCGGACAGCTTCAGCCAGGGCGCGGAGACGGGTATGAAGAGGGTGCCCACCTCAGCGTCGTCGGGTACCTCGAAGGAGTCGCCCGGATGGTAGATCTCGTGCTCCACGAGGTAGCCGAGGTTGGCCACCCGGGGGATGTCCGGGTGGTTGATCGCATGCAACCCGCCGTACGCCCGTACCGCGAATCCGGCCGCCTCGAACGACCGCCCCGGCTCCACTGTGGTCACCGCAGCCTGGATCTGGTCCAGTTTGGACGCCACGTCGGCGTGTGCGTAGATCTTGAGTCCGGGCCGCTTCCGGTACGCCTCGGTGACGGCGTCCACGTCGAGGTGGTCGAAGTGCTCATGGGTGACCAGCACGGCGTCGACCCCGTCGAGGGCGGCCCGACTGCTGAACACGCCGGGGTCGATGACCAGGACCGCACCCTCGCGCTCGATCCGTACGCAGGAGTGGCCGTACTTCGTCAACCGCATCGTGACCTCCTCGTCCTCGAACCGTGACTCCTCCTGCGCAGTCTGCCGGAACCAGTGTGTGGGCGCGTCCCGTCGGAGGAAACATGCGAACGAAGTGGTGGGGCAATACGACAGTGGCTTTGGCGGCAGCCCTCGTGCTGGCCGGTTGCGGTAGTGGTGATGACAGCGGCGACAGCTCGACCGCCGGCGTGGCGCAGCGGGAGGGCGCGGGCGCGGCTCCGGAAGCCCCGGCGCAGGGCGAAGCCGCCAAGCCGGGCGCCGACGCGGACGCGGGCGCACCGGTCAAGTTCCGCCTGGACGAGCGGGCGATCATCTACACCGGCTCGATCACGGTACGCGTCGACGACGTGTCCCGCGCCGCGTCGGCGGCCACCTCGATCGTCACCGGGGTGGGCGGTTTCATCGGCGGGGACAAGCGGGCCAGCAACGACTCGTACGCCGAGGCATCCCTGACCCTGCGCGTGCCGGCGGACAAGTTCTCCTCGGTGGTCGACCGGCTGGCCGGGCTGGGCAAGCAGGAACAGCGCGACATCAACACCGAGGACGTCACCGAAGAGGCGCTCGACCTGGACGCCCGGATTGCCAGCCAGCGCGCCCGGGTGGAGAGCGGCCGGCGGCTGCTCGCCCAGGCCAAGACCCTCAACGACCTGATCCTGCTCGAAGGCGAGCTGGCCAAGCGGGAGGCGGACCTCGCGTCGCTGGAGGCGAAGAAGCGCCGGATGGACGACCTGACGGCGCTGTCCACGATCACGGTCACCCTGCTCGGCCCGGGTGCCCAAGTGCCTTCGCCCGAGGAGGACGAGACCGGCTTCCTCGTCGGCCTCAAGGGCGGCTGGACCGCCCTGGTAGCCAGCCTAGGCGTCCTGCTGACGGTCCTGGGCGCCCTCCTGCCCTGGCTGGCGGTGCTGGCCGTGCCCGTGGTCGCGGTGCTGTGGCTCCGCCGCCGCGTCCGCCGCCCGGTACCAACCCCACCCACCCCCTAAAGCGTGATCAAGGCGTCCTTCAAGTCGCTGTAACGACTTGAAGGACGCCTTGATCACGGGAGCTGGGAGCGGGAGCTGGGAGCGGGAGCTGGGAGCGGGAGCTAGAGGAGCGGGGCGCTCAGGGCGGCTAGGACCGTGTGGACCATGACGCGCACGCCGTAACCGATGCAGCGTTCGTCCACGTCGAAGCCGGACTGGTGGATGTCGAGCTTGACGTCCGACCCGGGGATGCCGGTGCCGAGCCGGATCATCGCGCCGGGCACCTGGTCCAGGTAGAAGGCGAAGTCCTCGCCGCCCATGCTGATCTCGGCCTCGACCACCCGGTCGGGGCCGAGCGCGGCACCCGCCGCACCCGCGATGATCGCCGAGGCCATCCGGTCGTTGATCACCGGCGGGACGCCGCGGGTGTAGACCACCTCGGCCTTGGCGCCGGTGCCGGCGACCACGTCCTGGACGAGCTGCGTGATCAGCTCGGGGCCTCACGCCAGGCGTCGCGGTTGAGCACCCGCACGGTGCCCTTGACGCTGCCCTCGCCCGGGATCGCGTTGTACGCCTCACCCGCGTGCACCCGGCCCCACACCATGGAGACGCCGGCCCGCGGGTCGACCCGCCGGTCGAGCAGCGACGGCACGTCGACGATCACGCGGCCGAGCGCGTGCACCAGGTCGGCGGTCAGGTGCGGACGGGCGGTGTGGCCGCCGCGGCCGGTCAGCCGTACCTCGACCGTGTCCGCTGCCGCGGTGAACGGCCCGGAGCGCACACCCACGAGTCCGGTGGGCAGTTGCGGCGCGCAGTGCAGCGCGTAGATGCCGGCGACGTCCTTGAGGCCGCCCGCGGCGATCACTTCGGGGGCACCGGACGGGATGCACTCTTCGGCCGGCTGGAAAAGCAACCGCACGCGGCCGGGCAGTTCGTCGCGCTCGGCGAGTTGGGCCAGCGCCAAACCAACACCGAGAAGCACCGTCGTGTGCACGTCGTGACCGCACGCGTGCGCCGCGTTATCCACAGTGGACCGGTAGGAAACGTCCTTTGTGTCCATCAGCGGCAGCGCGTCGAGATCCGCGCGAAGCGCGATCACCCGGTCGCCGTGTCCGATATCACAGATCACCCCGTTCCCCTTTGGGAGGAAACGCGGCGAAAGTCCAGCAACGGCAAGCTCTCGAGCCACCAGGGCCGCGGTTTCGAACTCCTGGTTCGAGAGCTCCGGATGCGCGTGAATGTGACGGCGTACGGCTACCAGTTCGGCCCCCGGGAGGCGAGCCAACGGTCCAACTGACCTGGCAGGGGGTCTGCACCGGGTGGCGTCTCAGGCCAAGACGACGCCAGCGAACTGCCACTCTGGGGCAGCGTCAACGCACTCGTCACGTCGGATTCTCGATCACTGTGAATGGGATAGGACTCGGACAGCCTAGACCCCGAACGGTGACGCTGCGCAACATCGTTCTGGTAGCGATTGGATCGCGCAGCGTTACGAATGCCCTGGTAGGAGCGTTCGGCGAGCTGAGGGACACGATTAGCGTCGTCATCCAACGCTGCCATGTGTCCCACACCTCCTACAACGCGTGACGGTCGCATCGGTCACGTTCGACGCCAGACAAACCAGATCATCTACTCAAAGCCGCTCAGCAGACATCCGCCTGTAGGCCGATCCGCGGTTTGCGCCGGCGGACGGCCAACGTGGCACGACGAAGATCCGACGCCACGCACAGGCCGTCCGTTCCACGGAGTACCCGTGAATACGGCTCGCATTCCTTTTGGGGTTCAACGAGCTCTGTGTTCAACAAGAGTGCAGGTCAGAAGCGATCCGTAGGCCGGTACACGCCCCAGACCTCGCGCAGTGCCCCGCAGACCTCTCCAACGGTGCCACGCGCACGCAACGCTTCCTTCATGGGGTACAGCACATTCTCCGTACCCGCGGCGGCCGTACGCAGGTCAGACAGCGCGCGTTCCACCGCCGCCGAGTCCCGTGCCTGCCGGAGATCCGACAGCCGGGCCGCCTGCGCCGCCTCGATCGCCGGGTCCACCCGCAGCGGCTCGTACGGCTCTTCCTCCGCGAGGGTGAAGCGATTGACACCCACCACCACCCGCTCGCCCGAGTCGATCTCCTGGGCCACCCGGTACGCCGACGTCTCGATCTCGCGCTTCTGGAACCCCGCCTCGATCGCCTCCACCGACGAGCCGTACGCGAAGACCCGATCCATCAAAGCCACCGTCTCGGCCTCGATCGTGTCGGTCATCGACTCCACCACGTAGGACCCCGCAAATGGATCCACAGTGGACGTGAGGTCGGTCTCGTACGCCAGCACCTGCTGCGTACGCAGCGCGAGCCGGGCCGCCTTGGCCGTCGGCAGCGCGATCGCCTCGTCGAAGCTGTTGGTGTGCAGCGACTGGGTCCCGCCGAGCACCGCGCCCAGTCCCTGTACGGCCACCCGGACGAGGTTGACCTCCGGCTGCTGCGCGGTCAGCTGTACGCCCGCGGTCTGGGTGTGGAACCGCAGCATCCACGACTTCGGGTCCTGCGCGCCGAACTCCACACGCATCAGCCGGGCCCAGATCCGCCGGGCGGCGCGGAACTTCGCCACCTCCTCCAGCAGCGTGGTCCGGGCCACGAAGAAGAACGACAGCCGGGGTGCGAAGTCATCGACCGCGAGGCCGGCGGCGAGCGCGGCCCGGACGTACTCGACGCCGTTGGCCAACGTGAACGCGATCTCCTGCACGGGTGTCGCGCCCGCCTCGGCCATGTGGTAGCCGGAGATGGAGATCGTGTTCCACTTCGGGATCTCCTTGCGGCAGTACGCGAACGTGTCCGCGACCAACCGCAGCGACGGCTTCGGCGGGTAGATGTACGTCCCGCGGGCGATGTACTCCTTCAGGATGTCGTTCTGGATCGTGCCGTTCAGGGCGGCGCCGGGCACCCTCGACTCCTCGGCCACGAGCTGGTAGAGCAGCAGCAACACCGAGCCCGGCGCGTTGATCGTCATGGACGTCGAGACCCGGTCGAGCGGGATGCCGTCGAAGAGCAGCCGCATGTCGTCGATCGAGTCGATCGCCACACCGACCTTGCCCACCTCGCCGTGGACCATCGGGTCGTCCGAGTCGTACCCCATCTGGGTGGGCAGGTCGAACGCGACCGACAGGCCCGTCGTGCCGGCGGCGAGCAGCTGGTGGTAGCGGGCGTTGGACTCCGCCGCGGTGCCGAAGCCGGCGTACTGGCGCATGGTCCACGGCCGCGCGGTGTACATCGTCCGGTACACGCCCCGGGTGTACGGGTACTCACCCGGCTCACCCAGCTTCGACGCGAGGTCCCCGGGCAGGTCGCCGGCGTCGTACACGGGCTTGATGGGAAAACCCGACTCGCTCATCACCGGATCGTAAGCACAGAGGGGTCACCCGACCACAGCCAGTGAACTGGAGCCCATGACTTTTCTCTGGGCGAACTACCCCGCAAGATAGGGGGTTGGATTCCCGGCCCCCTATCCCCCTCGGTGGCATTTCCAGTGACTCAGATTCCGACGTGGAGTGGCGGACAGGTCAACCCCACTAACGGACGCGCGGCACCAGGCACCACGATCGGCGGGCGGTACGCCCTGCGAGCAGCGGTAGGCCACGGCGGCATGGGCACCGTGTGGCGTGCCGCGGACACCCTGCTCCGGCGCGACGTGGCGGTCAAGGAGGTCATCCTGCCGCCCGGCCTGGCGCCCAGCGATCGTGACTCCATGTACGAGCGGACGCTGCGCGAGGCCCGCGCCGCCGCGGCCCTGCAGCACCCGTCTGTGGTCCAGGTCTACGACGTCGTGCACGAGGGCGGCCGGCCGTGGATCGTGATGGAGCTGCTCGACGCCCGCAGCCTGGCCGACATGATCATCGAGGATGGCCCGGTCGCCCAGCGGGCGGTCGCCAAGATCGGGATCGCCCTGCTCGGCGCGTTGGAGGTCGCCCACGCGGTCGGCGTGCTGCACCGCGACGTCAAGCCGGCCAACGTGCTGATCTGCACCGACGGCCGGTGCGTGCTCACCGACTTCGGCGTGGCCCGGATGCCCACCGACGTACAGCTCACCACGCCGGGCATGGTGCTCGGCTCGCCGCACTTCATCTCCCCCGAACGGGCGATGGGCCAGGACTTCGGGCCGCCCAGCGACCTCTTCTCGCTCGGTGTGACGCTTTACACAGCGGTGGAGGGGCGGCCGCCGTTCGACAAGGGCGACCCGATCGAGACCATGCACGCGGTGGTCGAAGACCCGCCGGCGCCGCCGACCCGGGCCGGCGCCCTCACCCAGGTGCTCTTCGGTCTGCTGGAGAAGGACCCGTCCCGGCGGTACGACGTCAACCTGTCCCGGAGCATGCTGCGCGAGCTGCTCGCCGGCCCGCTGGCCAGCAAGGCGCCCGCGCACATGATGACCGACCCGTACGCCGTGGTGCCCAGCCAGCGCGCGAGCTGGCAGCCGCCTCCGCCGGTCCCGGCACCGCAGCCCAGCGGCCAGATCGGCGGGCGGGCCATGCTCTCGCCCGACGAGTCCCTCACCGACCGGCTGCGCGAGCTGCAGAAGACGAACTCCGCCGACACCACCCAGCCGACCGGCAGGTCCCGGGCGTTCGACGAGCCCACCAGCGCCCAGCCGGCCCCGCCCTGGCAGCTGCAACCACCACAGCAGCAGCCGGGGTGGCCGCCCGCGCCCGGCCAGCAGCCCGCCGGGCGCGCCACGGCCGCCCTGGAGCTGGCCCGCCGCACCGGGACCAGCCTGCTGACCGCCGTCCGGGGCTGGCCCCGCAACGTCCAGATCGCCGCGGCGGCCGGTGCCACGGCGGTGCTGCTGATCGGCAGCATCATGCTGCTCAGCGGCGGTGACGACGTCGACAACGCGCCGGCGCAGGCGGGCACGTCGAGCACCGCGCCGGCCGCAGCCGCGTTCGACACGCAGACGCACTCCGCGCGCGGCGTCTCGGTCAACGTGCCGGCCGGCTGGAAGAAGGGCACCGGCGGCCTCTTCATCGACTACACCGACCCGGAGGACAGCGGCCGCCGGGTGCGCATCCTGATCGAAAACTCCAAGGCCGAGCCGAGCAGGTACATGGAGAACGCCGGCGCTCGCCTGAAGAGCAACGCGGGCAAGAACTGCGCCCGCCCGTACACGCAGATCGGGCTCAACGAGGTCGACGTGGCCGGCAAGCCGGCCAGTGAGCTGGAGTACACCTGCGGCTCGGGCGACAGCATGCGGCACGGCGTGTGGCGGGCCATCGTGCTGGAGGGCAAGGCGTACTCGTTCTACCTGACCACGCCGGAGAGCCGGTTCGCGGAGAGCAAGCAGATCTTCGACGAGATGGTCCGGACATTCCAGGTGACCGCCGCGTAACTATCTCGACCCTCGGTCGCGCGGTGGTATCGGACACGTGCTATCAAAGCGGCTATGAACGAGCTTCGGGAGCGCGCGCAGGCATGGATCGACGACGACCCCGATCCGGCGAGCCGCGCCGAGTTGCGCGCGGTCCTCGACCGGCTCCCGGAGACCGCCGCTGACCTGGCCGACCGGTTCGCGGGCCCGCTGACCTTCGGCACCGCCGGGCTGCGGGGTCCGCTGCGCGCGGGCCCCAACGGCATGAACCTCGCCGTCGTCACCCAGGCAGCGGCCGGGCTGGTCACCTGGCTCGCGGCCCGCGACACACCCGGTCCGCTCGTCATCGGGTACGACGCGCGGCGCGGCTCGAAGGCGTTCGCCGAGCAGACCGCGCGGGTCGCCACCGGGGCCGGCCGGGCCGCGCTGGTGCTGCCCCGGCCGCTGCCCACGCCGGTGCTGGCGTACGCCGTACGGGTCCTGGGGGCGGTCGCCGGTGTGATGGTCACCGCCAGCCACAACCCGCCCCAGGACAACGGGTACAAGGTCTACCTGGGCGACGGCGCGCAGATCGTCCCGCCCGTGGACGCCGAGATCGAGGCGGCCATCCGAACGGTCGGCCCGCTGTCCGGCGTACCGCTGGGCGAGCCGGGCGAGGTGCTCGACGAGGACCTGGTGACCTCCTACGTGGACAGTGCGGCCGCCGTACTCGACCCGGACGGGCCGCGCGAGCTGGGCGTGGCGTACACGCCGCTGCACGGGGTCGGCGCGGCGGTGCTGACCGCCGCGTTCCGGCGGGCCGGCTTCGCCACGCCGGCCGTGGTGCCGGAGCAGGCCGAGCCCGACCCGGCGTTCCCCACCGTGGCGTTTCCCAACCCGGAGGAGCCGGGCGCCATCGACCGGGTCATCGCGCTCGCCGACGTCAACGGCGCCGACATCGCCATCGCCAACGACCCGGACGCCGACCGGTGCGCCGTGGCGATCCCCGACCCCGTACGCGGCTGGCGGATGCTGCGCGGCGACGAGGTGGGCGTGCTGATCGCCGACCACCTCATGCGGCAGGGCCGGCGCGGCCGGTACGCGACCACGATCGTGTCGTCGTCACTGCTCAAGGCGATGTGTGCGGCCCGGGGCATGCCGTACGCCCAGACGCTGACCGGGTTCAAGTGGATCGTGCGGGCCGGCGACGGGCTGGTCTTCGGCTACGAGGAGGCGCTCGGCTACTGCGTCGCCCCGGACCACGTACGGGACAAGGACGGCATCACGGCGGCGCTGACCGTGGCCGAGCTGGCCGCCGGCCTGCGGGCCGAGCTGCGGACCCTCGCCGACCGCCTGGACGACATCGCCGCCGAGTTCGGCGTGTACGTCACGGACCAGCTCTCCGTGCGGGTGGACGCCGCCCACGAGATCGGCGACATCATGACGCGCCTGCGGGGCAAGACGCCCGACGCGCTCCTGGACGAGCCGGTCACCTCGGTCGAAGACCTGCTCCCCGACGCGGACGTGGTCATCCTGCGCACCGACACCGCCCGCGTGGTGGTCCGCCCATCGGGCACCGAGCCGAAGCTCAAGGCGTACCTGGAAGTGGTGGAACCGGTCGTGGACGACGACATCCCCGCGGCGCGCGAGCGGGCCGCGGCCTCCGTCCGCGCCCTACGCACCGAGACGGCGGCCGCCCTAGGAATCTGGTAGAGCTGCAAGGAAGGGCCCCTTGTTATGCAAAAAGCGATAACAAGGGGCCCTTCCTTGCAGCTCAGATCCAGCGGGGGGCGGCGCCCAACGCCTGGTTGATGGCCTTGGCGAGGGCGGCGATCACGAGGGCGACGCTCGGCCGGATGGTCGACTCCTCCAGGCTGATCGAGCCGGTGAAGCCGGCGCCGCCGCCGATCTTCTCCAGCTGCTGGTGTGCTCCCTTGATCTCCCCGTCGGACAGGCCCAGGGTGGGCTCCATCCGGACGGCCGCCACCAGCGTGGCGAGCGCCGCGGTGCGCTCGTCCGGCTGGTCGTCGCCGCTGAGGGCCTTGCCGAGCCGGGCCCGCACCTCGGCCTCCACGCTGGCGTCGACCGTCGGGTAGCGGTGCAGATGGATGAAGCCCATCGCGGTCTCGTCGACGTCGCGCACCACACCGCGGGCGCACAGGTCGGCGAGCACCCGGTCGCGCAGCCCGTGCCGCAGCCGCTGCACCCACGACGCGGGCGTGTGCGGCGTGTCGGAGGCGATCCGCGCCAGTACGTCATCGGCGATCGGCCCACCGGTCGGCGACGAGTCGGTGACCATGATCGTCCCGTCGGAGTACGCGATCCGGCCGGCCAGCGCCAGCTCCACCAGCACCGCAGCGGCCATACCCAGGTCGAGGCCGATCCGGGAGCCGATCGCTTTGCCCGTCTCGTCGTCGTACGCGAGCAGGAGCAGTTCTTCGGCCAGTGCAACGGAGCTCATGGCCCCGAACGCTAGCCGGTCGGCGCCCGTATTGCATTAATCTCCCACGGGTGCAGGCCATACTCGCCACCCTGGGCTACGTGCTGTCGGCCGACCGGCGCCGGCTGCTGATGATCCACCGGGACGCGCGGCCGGACGACGTGCACTTCGGGTACCACAACGGGCTGGGCGGCAAGCTCGAGCCGGACGAGGACGTGGCGGCCGGCATGCGCCGGGAGATCCGCGAGGAGGCCGGCATCGAGTGCAAGGAGCTGGAGCTGGCCGGCACGATCTCCTGGCCCGGCTTCGGCCGCCAGGGCGAAAACTGGTTCGCCTTCCTCTTCCGGGTGCCGGAGTGGACCGGCGAGCCGCTCGCCAACAACCCCGAGGGCACGCTGGTCTGGCGGGACGTCGCCGACGTACTCGCCGGGCGGGTGCCCATGTGGGAGAGCGACCGGCACTTCCTGCCGCTGGTCTTCGCCGAGCGCCCCCAGGTCTTCCACGGCGTCATGCCGTTCGCGAACGGCCGCGCCCTGAGCTGGTCCTACACCTCTCTGTGATCAAGGCGTCCTTCAAGTCGTTATAACGACTTGAAGGACGCCTTGATCACAGAGATGGGGAAGCGTTAGAAGCGGGGCATGCCGCCGAACTGGCGGTCGCCGGCGTCGCCCAGGCCCGGGACGATGAACGCCTTGTCGTTGAGCCCCTCGTCGATCGAGGCGGTGACCAGGCGCAGCGGGAGGCCGGAGCGGTCCAGGCGGTCGATGCCGGCCGGCGCGGCCAGGACGCACAGCACGACGATGTCGGTGCACCCCCGGTCGGCCAGCAGCCGGCAGCAGTGCTCCAGCGAGCCGCCGGTGGCGAGCATCGGGTCGAGCACGAAGACCGGCCGGTCGGCGAGGTCGGCGGGCAGCGACTCCATGTAGGCGCGCGGCTCGAAGGTGTGCTCGTCGCGGGCCAGCCCGACGAAGCCCATCGACGACTCCGGCAGCAGCGCCAGGGCCGAGTCGGCCATCCCCAGGCCGGCGCGCAGCACGGGTACGAGCAGCGGCGGGTTGGCCAGCCGGGTGCCCTCGGTCGGGGCCACCGGCGTCTCGACCGTGAAGCGTTCGATCTCCAGGGAGCGGGCTGCCTCGTACACGAGCATGGTGGTGAGCTCGTGGAGTGCGGCGCGGAACGCCGCCGAATCGGTGCGGGCATCGCGCATCGCGGTAAGCCGCGACTGGGCGAGAGGATGATCAACGACGAGTACGTCCACGGCGGTCAACCTACCTGCCCGGTGTCTAGACTCGCGGGTATGACGGCGACAGTGCAGTCGGCGCTCGCCGACATCGGGCGCTCAGATGCGGGCTTACGTGCTTTTCTGCACGGATTGCCCGGTGTCGACCAGGTGGGCGCCGAGCAGCGGGCCGCCATGCTCGCCACCCGGTCGATCAAGACGACCGCCAAGGCGTGGGCGATCGACCTGGCCATCCGCATGGTCGACCTGACCACGCTCGAAGGCGCGGACACCCCCGGCAAGGTGCGCGCGCTCTGCGCCAAGGCCCGCCGCCCGGACCCGGCCGACCCGTCCTGCCCTGCCGCCGCGGCGGTGTGCGTCTACCCGGCGATGGTGCCGGTGGCTTTTGAGGTGTTGCGCGGCTCCGGCGTCCACCTGGCCAGCGTCGCGACCGCGTTCCCGTCCGGGCAGGCGCCGCTGGAGGTCAAGCTCGCCGACACCAGGGCCGCCGTCGCGGCCGGCGCCGACGAGATCGACATGGTGATCAACCGGGGCGCCTTCCTCTCCGGGCGCTATCGGGAGGTGTACGACGAGATCGTCGCCGTCAAGGAGGCGTCCGGCACCGCCCACCTCAAGGTGATCCTGGAGACCGGCGAGCTGGTCACCTACGACAACGTGCGGCGTGCCTCATGGCTGGCGATGCTGGCCGGCGGCGACTTCATCAAGACGTCCACCGGCAAGGTGCCGGTCGCGGCGACGCTGCCGGTGACGCTCGTGATGCTGGAGGCCGTGCGCGACTTCCGGGCCGCGACCGGCCGCCAGGTGGGCGTGAAGCCGGCGGGCGGGATCCGCACCACCAAGGACGCCATCAAGTACCTCGTCGTGGTCAACGAGACCGCCGGCGCGGACTGGCTCGACCCGGACTGGTTCCGCTTCGGCGCTTCCACGCTCCTCAACGACCTGCTGATGCAGCGGACCAAACTCACCACCGGGCGCTACTCCGGTCCGGACTACTTCACAGTGGACTGACCATGTTCGAATACGCTCCCGCACCCGAGTCACGCTCCATTGTGGACATCAAGCCGGCGTACGGTTTGTTCGTCAACGGGGAGTGGGTCGACGGCGAGGTGCGCAACAAGACCGTCAACCCGGCCACCGAAGAGGTGCTCGCCGAGGTCACCTGGGCCACAGAGTCCGAAGTGGACACTGCGGTGCGGGCCGCCCGCGCGGCGTACGAGAACGTCTGGTCCCGGATGCCCGGACGCGAGCGGGCGAAGTATCTCTTCCGGATCGCCCGCATCATCCAGGAGCGCGCCCGCGAGCTGGCCGTACTGGAATCGCTCGACAACGGCAAGCCGATCCGCGAGTCGCGCGACGTGGACGTGCCGCTGGTAGCGGCGCACTTCTTCTACTACGCCGGCTGGGCCGACAAGCTCGGGTACGCCGGCTTCGGCCCCGACCCGCGCCCCATCGGCGTCGCGGGCCAGGTCATCCCGTGGAACTTCCCGCTGCTGATGCTGGCCTGGAAGATCGCGCCGGCGCTGGCGTGCGGCAACACGGTCGTGCTCAAGCCGGCCGAGACCACGCCGCTGACCGCGCTCGTCTTCGCCGAGATCTGCCAGGAGGCCGACCTGCCGCCCGGCGTGGTCAACATCGTCACCGGCGCCGGTGAGACCGGGCACGCTCTCGTCTCCCACCCGGACGTCAACAAGGTGGCGTTCACCGGGTCGACCGAGGTGGGGCGGGCCATCGCCAAGTCCGTAGCCGGCACCCGCAAGAAGGTCACGCTGGAGTTGGGCGGCAAGGCGGCCAACATCGTCTTCGACGACGCGCCGATCGACCAGGCCGTCGAGGGCATCGTCAACGGCATCTTCTTCAACCAGGGCCATGTGTGCTGCGCCGGCTCCCGCCTGCTGGTCCAGGAGTCCGTGTACGACGAGGTGCTGGCCGGGCTGAAGCGGCGGATGGCCCTCCTGCGGGTGGGCGACCCCCTGGACAAGAACACGGACATCGGTGCCATCAACTCGGCGGCGCAACTGGAGCGCATCCGTACGCTGTCCGACATCGGCGCCGAGGAGGGCGCCGCCCGGTGGTCGCCGCCGTGCGAGCTGCCCGACCGGGGATTCTGGTTCGCGCCGACCATCTTCACCGGCGTGACCCAGGCGCACCGGATCGCCCGGGAAGAGATCTTCGGGCCGGTGCTGTCGGTGCTGACGTTCCGCACCCCGGCCGAGGCGGTCGAAAAGGCCAACAACACGCCGTACGGGCTGTCGGCGGGCGTGTGGACGGACAAGGGCTCGCGCATCCTGTGGACGGCCGACCGGCTGCGCGCCGGCGTGGTGTGGGCCAACACGTTCAACAAGTTCGACCCGGCGTCGCCGTTCGGCGGGTACAAGGAGTCCGGCTACGGTCGCGAGGGCGGTCGGCACGGGTTGGAGGCTTACCTCGATGTCTAGGCTCGCCGTCAGGAAGACCTACAAGCTCTTCATCGGCGGGAAGTTCCCGCGCAGCGAGTCGGGGCGGTCGTATCTGGTGCAGGACTCCAACGTGGCGCTCGCGTCCCGCAAGGACGTACGGGACGCGGTGGTCGCCGCCCGCGCGGCCGTGAAGGGCTGGTCGGGCACGACCGCGTACAACCGGGGGCAGATCCTCTACCGGGTGGCCGAGATGTTGGAGGGCCGGCGCGACCAGTTCGTCGGGCTCGGCGAGGCGCCGGCCGACGTGGACGCCGCGATCGACCGCTGGGTCTGGTACGCCGGCTGGTCCGACAAGATCGCCCAGGTGTACGGCAACGCCAACCCGGTCGCCGGCCCGTACTTCAACCTCTCTTCCCCCGAGCCGACCGGCGTGGTCGGCATGGTCGCCCCGCCGGAGTCCGCGCTGCTCGGCCTGGTCGGCGTGGTGGCCCCGGCGATCGTCACCGGCAACACGGTGGTGGTGCTCGCCGCCGAAGGACGCCCGCTGCCCGCGGTAACGCTCGCCGAGGTGCTGGCCACCTCGGACCTGCCCGGCGGGGTGGTCAACGTGCTGACCGGCAAGGTGGCCGAGACCGCCCCGTGGCTGGCCGCGCACATGGACGTCAACGCGCTCGACCTGACCGGCGTGGCCGACCGGGAGTTGGCCAGGTCGCTGGAGGAGGCCGCGGCCGACAACCTCAAGCGCGTCGTACGCCCGCCGGCGACCCCGGTGGACTGGACCGCCGACCCGGGCATCGCCCGCATGACAAGCTTCCTGGAGACCAAAACCGTCTGGCACCCCAAGGGCGTATAGGTGGCCTTTACAATCGCCGACCTCGAAGAGCTTCCGCGGGGCACACGCGCCGAGGTGCATGACGGTAATTTGTACGTCATTTTTCCGGCTCGCTTGTGGCATCAATACGTTGAGCAAAAGCTCTGCAATCTTCTGGAGCAGGCCGGCCGATTTGCATTTACGCAAGTCGGCGTACTCAATACGGCCAAGGACACCCGTGTTGCCGAGGTCGGCGTGTTCTACGACCAACCGACCGACCCGAACGCGGCCTGGCACGACCCCGCCGCCCTGGCACTGGTGGCGGAGGTATGGTCGCCGTCGTCCGACAAGAAAGATCGCAACCCGAGTTGGTACGCCGAGCGCGGAATTCCGGAGTACTGGCTCGCCGAGCCGATCGAGGGCGACCCGTGGGGTGCCCTCGTCACGATGTATGAGTTGGCCAACACATTGGCCGGCAGCACGGAATACGTCGAAAGGCGCCGCGCCACCCTTGCGGAATTGCAACTCAACGGCCTGAGCTAATTCGCCGACCAAGGATTTCGTCGTCGATCAAGGGCGAACGGTCGTGCTTTGATCTCCAATCCACGACCATTTGCCCTTGATCGACGAGGCTCGCGGCCCTTGATCGACGGGCTGGCGGGCGGGGGCGTGGCGGGTAGGATCGATGGCGTGATGCGGTTGGGGGAGCTTGAGCGTGCCGTTATGGATGTGCTGTGGGATCGTGGCACGCCGCTGACAGTGCGCGAGGTCGCCGAGACGCTCCAGGACCGCGAGTTGGCGTACACGACCGTGATGACCGTGCTGGACCGGCTCGCCGGCAAGGGGATGGTGGAGCGGGACCGGGCCGGTCGAGCCTGGAGCTACCGGCCGGCGGCCAGCCGCGAGGCATACATCGCGCAGCTCATGCTCGACGCCCTGGACCTGTCCAGCAGCCGTGACGCGGCGCTGGTGCGCTTCGCCCGCTCGGTGAGCGGCACGGAGGCCGAGGTGCTGCGGGCCGCCCTGGCCGAGGAAGCAGCGGACGGGAAAGACTGACCGCCATGGTGTACGCCGCGCATTTCGCCGGAGCCGTGCTGGCGTGCTACCTCACCGCCCAGGTGCTCACCCGGTCCACGTGGACCTACCGCAGCCCTCGGGTCGCGATCGTGTGCTGGCAAGCGGTCGGGCTCGCGCTCGGGCTCGCCGCGATCGGCCTGCCGCTGGCCCTGGGCCTGGGGCCGTACGGCACCGGGGTCGGCACCGCGCTCCTCCGGCTCGTCTCCGGTGAGCTGCCGCCCGGGTTCGGCCCGGCGCACGTGGCGTTCGTCGCGGGCGGGTTCGGCGTCGGGGCGGTGCTGATCGGCACCACCGTCACCTGCGGGCTGCGCGCCATCCGCGCACAACGACGGCACCGGGACCTGCTCAACCTGGTGGCCCGCGACGACCCGGCCGCACCGGGTGCGCTGGTCCTCGACCACCCGAGCGCCGCGGCGTACTGCCTGCCGGGCGTCCGGCCCACCGTCGTGGTGAGCGCGGGCACGCTCAGCCTGCTCGACCGGCCGCAGCTCGCCGCCGTGCTCAGCCACGAGCGGGCCCACGCCGACGAGCGGCACGACCTGGTGCTGCTGCCGTTCACCGCGCTGTGCCGGGCGTTGCCGTGGGCCGCCTGGGTCCGCGCCGCCCGCGCCACGGTCGCGCTGCTGGTCGAGATGCGGGCCGACGACAAGGCCCGCCGGCAGCACCTGGACGGCCCGCTCGCCGCAGCACTGCTGCGCTTCGCGTCGGCCCCGTCGCGAGTCACGCCCGCGGGCGCGCTCGGCGTCGCCGACACCGAGCTCGACGCCCGCGTACAACGCCTGCTCACCGCCGGCCGGCCGGCCCGGGTGCGCGGCACGCTCGCCCTGGTGGTCGCGGCGACGCTGGTCGCGCTGACCGTCTCGCTGTTCCTCGCCTGACCCACCCCCGCGCCGTCGGTCAGCGTTCTGGCCGGACACCCGCGTGGCGCGCTGGCGTGAGTAGGGCGCCCCGGTTGGGAAGCAGCCCAAGCCGGCACTCCGCGCCGGCCCTGGAGCCCCACCGATCAAGGACTCTCTCGTCGATCAAGGGCGAATAGCCGTGGTTTGATCTCCGATCCACGACCATTCGCCCTTGATCGACGAGAGAGTCCTTGATCGACGCGCAGAGCCCTTGATCGACGCGCAGAGCCCTTGATCGACGCGCAGAGCGGGCACGGCGCGCACTACACGGTGTCGTAGATATATGTATGGTCGCTACATGTAGGGTGGCCACATGGACCCGTTGCTGCTCGCGCGCTTGCAGTTCGCTACGACGACGTCGATCCATTTCCTGTTCGTGCTGGTCACGCTCGGTCTGGTCACCCTGCTTGTGTACTTGCAGACGGCGCGGTTCGTCACGAAGAAGCCGGTCTACGAGCGGCTCACCCGCTTCTGGGGCACCCTGTACCTGATCAACTACGCGCTCGGGATCGTGACGGGCATCGTGATGGAGTTCCAGTTCGGGCTGAACTGGAGTGGGCTGTCCCGCTACGTCGGCAACGTCTTCGGCGCCCCGCTGGCCACCGAGACGCTGGTCGCGTTCTTCCTGGAGTCGACGTTCCTGGGCATGTGGATCTTCGGTTGGCACCGGCTGCGGCGCGGCATCCACCTCGCCCTGCTGTACGGCGTGGCCATCACCGCGTACACCTCGGCCTTCTGGGTCATGGTGGCCAACTCCTGGCTGCAGCATCCGGTCGGGTACGAGGAGAAGGACGGCGTCGCCCACCTCACCGACTTCGGGGCGCTGCTGAGCAACCAGTCGTTCCCGATCGCGCTCCTGCACGTGATCTTCGCGGCCATCACGACCGGCGGCTTCCTGATGGCCGGCATCAGCGCCTGGCAGCTCATCCGCCGAAACCCGGACTACGAGGTATTTCGCAAGTCGCTGCGGATCGGGGTGGTGACCGCCGCGATCGGCACGACCATGGTCACCGGCTTCGGGTACGCCCAGTTCGGCTACCTCAGCGAGATCCAGCCCACCAAGCTCGGCGCCGAGGCGGACAAGCTGGCCGCCGCGGCCGACTTCGCGGCGCGCTTCGGCGGGAGCCCAGGCGACTACCTGCCGCCCGAGTGGGTCGGCGCGCCGCTCGGCTTCATGATCCTGATCGCCAACACGCTGGCGCTCGTGATCTTCCTGCTTCCGCTCCTCTGGCGGGATTGGATCATCCGGCTCAAGTTTCCGCTGTACCTGCTCCTATTCGCGGTGCCGCTGCCGTTCCTGGCGGCTCTCTTCGGGTGGTTCTTCCGCGAGCTCGGCCGTCAGCCGTGGGTCGCGTACGGGCTGCTCAAGACCGGAGACGCGGTAACCCCGGCGAGCGGCGGCGTGCTGCTCACCTCGTTCCTCGGCTTCTCGGTGCTGCTGATCGCGCTGGCCGTCGCGGACTGGCTGCTCCTGGCCCGCTTCGCCAGCCGCGGCTCGGCCGACCCCGCACTCGGCCGCCGGCCCGACGAGCCCGTACTCCCCATCGACGGCCGGCCCGAGCCGGCCCTGGCCTGAGGAGGCGACCGTGGCAACCGTCTGGTACGCCCTGCTCGGGCTCTTCTTCGCCGCCTACCTGGTGCTGGGCGGCTACGACTACGGCTCCGGCGTCCTGCTCGCCCGCGCCCGGACCCCCGAGGCGCGGCGCGGCCTGCTCACCGCGGTCGGCCCGTTCTTCCTCGGTAACGAGGTCTGGCTGGTCGCCGCGATGGGGATCCTCTTCGGCGCGTTCCCGATGTTGGAGGGCGAACTGCTGTCCGGCCTCTACCCGGCCGTGGCGCTCGCGCTGGCCGGGGTGATCCTCGTCACCGCCGCGGTGCAGCTACGGAGCCGGGAAATCAGGCTGCGCGGCGGCTGGGATCGGCTGGTCATCGGCGGCAGCGCCCTCGCCGCGCTCGGCTGGGGCGCCGTGCTCGGTGGCCTCCTGCAAGGGGTGCCGCTGCACGCGGACGGCCATGTCGCGGGCGTCGGCCACGCGGTGACGCCCTTCACGGCCGCCACCGCGGTCACGCTGCTGGCGCTGGTCGCCGTGCACGGCGCCGCCTTCCTCGCGCTGCGCCTGCCTGAGGGCGGGTTCGCCCACCCGGGCCGCCAGCTGGTGCCGTGGGCACTCGCCGCCGTCGCCGGGACCGCCGTCGTGGGCCTTCTCTCTTCCCGGGTACGCGCCGCGGTAGAGCAGCCGGCTGCCGTCGTACCCCTGCTGGGTGTGCTGGCGGCGGCGCTGCTGGTCGCCGCCGGCGCATGGCGGCGGGGCAGGCCGGGCGCCGCCTTTGTCGCCACGTCGGTGGCGCTGGTCGTGCCGGTGGCGCTGGTCGGATCGGCGACCTGGCCCTACACGCTGGTGTCGACCGTCGACCCGGCGGCCAGCCTGACGGTCGCCGACGCGGCGGCCAGCGGTCCCACCCTGCGGCTGCTCGGCTGGCTCGCCGTACCGCTCGTCCCGGCCCTATTAGGCTTCCAGGTGATGTGCTGGTGGATTTTCCGCGGACGGATCGACCAGCGGGCGCCGGTGTACTGGTGAGTCGGCGCCCCTTCGATCCCCGCCTGCTGCGCCGGGTCCCCGCGACCCGGCGCCAGTTCGCAGCACTCGGTCTGCTCGGGGTTGCCGCCGCGGTGGTGGTGATCGCCCAGGCCACGGCGCTGGCGGCGGTGCTCGCCGCGGCGGCGGGCGGGCGGCTGGACCAGGCGGCGCTGGCCGGTTTCGTGGCCGCGGTGGCGGCGCGGGCGGGTGTCGTGTGGGGCCAGGGCGTCGTGGCGGCCCGCGCGGCGGCGACCGTCAAGGCCGCCCTGCGCGGCGAACTGCTCGGCGCGGTGGGCCGGCGCGGACCGGCGTGGGTGGCGGGCCAGCGGGCCGGCGAGATCGCCACGCTCGCGGGACGCGGGCTGGACGCGCTGGACGCCTACTTCACCGGATACCTGCCGCAGCTCGTGCTCGGCGTGACCGTGCCCGTGGCGGTGCTGGCGCGGCTGGTGTTCGCCGACTGGAGCTCGGCCGTGATCGTGGCGGTGACGCTGCCGCTCATCCCGATCTTCGGGGCGCTGCTGGGCTGGCAGGCGCAGGCGGCCACGCAGCGCCAGTGGCGGCGGCTGTCGATGCTGGGTGGCCACTTCCTCGACATGGTGGCCGGGCTGCCGACGCTGCGTGCGTTCGGGCGGGCCCAGGCGCAGGTCGAGGTCGTCCGCAAGATGGCCGACGGGCACCGCGGCGCGACCATGCGGACGCTGCGGATCGCGTTCCTGTCCGGTCTGGTGCTGGAGCTGATCGCCACGCTGTCGGTGGCGCTGGTCGCGGTCCCGATCGGCCTGCGCCTGCTGGACGGCGGCCTGACCCTGCAGACGGCCCTCCTGGTGCTCCTGCTGGCCCCGGAGGCGTACCTCCCGCTGCGCGCGGCCGGCGCCCGCTTCCACGCCAGCCAAGAGGGCCTCACCGCGCTCGAGTCATCCTTCGAGCTGTTAGCAGGGGACCCTTCCTATGCGAAAAGCGCTAACAAGGTGCCCTTCCTTGCATCCCTGAGCTTTGCGGGGGTGAGTGTGAGCTATGAGCGCGGCGACGCGCTCAGGGACCTGTCGCTCACCGTCAACGCGGGCGAACGCGTCGCGCTGGTAGGCCCCAGCGGGGCCGGAAAGAGCACGGTACTAGCCCTACTGCTGGGCTTCGTGGTCCCAAACACCGGGCACGTGCGAGTGAACGGCGTAGACCTGGCCACGCTCGACCTGGACGAGTGGCGCCGCAAGATCGCGTGGGTGCCCCAGCGGCCGCACCTGTTCGCGGCGTCGCTCGCCGACAACATCCGCCTCGGCGCTCCCGACGCGTCGGACGAGGCGCTGCGCCTCGCCGTCAAGGCCGCCGCGCTGGACGAGGT
The DNA here is from genome assembly GCF_011764445.1 of Phytohabitans rumicis. Taxonomy (NCBI): domain Bacteria; kingdom Bacillati; phylum Actinomycetota; class Actinomycetes; order Micromonosporales; family Micromonosporaceae; genus Phytohabitans; species Phytohabitans rumicis. The sequence goes on along the minus strand of NZ_BLPG01000001.1, from coordinate 5,112,449 downwards.
GGTCGACGCGCTGCCCGACGGGCTCGACACCGTGCTCGGCGAGCGCGGCCACGGGCTGTCCAGCGGCCAGCGGCAGCGGGTGGCGCTGGCCCGGGCGTTCCTGCGGGACGCGCCGATCCTGCTGCTCGACGAGCCGACCGCGCGCCTCGACGGTGCGTCCGAGGCCGCCGTGCTGGAGGCCACCCGGCGGCTGATGGCCGGTCGTACCGCCATCGTCGTGGCCCACCGCCCCGCGCTGCTCGCCGAGGCCGACCGCGTCATCCGGGTCACGGCAGGCGCCGCCGTGGAGGTGCCCGCATGAGCCCCGAACGGACCGTGCTGCGGCTGGCCCGGCCCTACCTCGGCCGGCTGGTCGCCGCGGGCGTGCTCGCCGCCGGCACCGAGCTGGCCGGGCTGGCTCTGATGGCCACCGCGACCTGGCTGCTCATCACCGCCGCCGGCCAGCCGCCGCTGAGCGCGCTCACCGTCGCCATCGTTTCCGTGCGCGCGCTGGCCATCGGGCGGGGCGTGCTGCGCTACACGGAACGGCTCGCCGGCCACGACGCGGTGCTGCGGATCCTCACCGACGTACGGGCGCGGGTGTTCGAGACGCTCTCCACCCGCCGTGAACCGGTCCGCACCGGCGACTCGCTCAGCCGGCTGGTGTCCGATGTGGACGCCGTACAGGACCTGCTGCTGCGGGTGCTGGTCCCGGGCGCGGCGGCCGCCGCCGTGGGCGTACTGGCCGTGGGCGGCGCGGCGCTCATCTCCCCCGCCGCGGCGGTGGCTCTCGCCGCCGGGCTGCTCGTCGCCGGGGGCGCCCTGCCCGCCGCGGCCACCGCGCTCACCCGCCGTACGGCCGACCGGGTGGCCCCGCTCCGCGGCGCGCTCGCGGGCGACGCCATCGACCTGACCCACGGCGCCGCCGACCTCGCCGCGTACGGGGCGACCGCGGCGGCCCTCGACGCCGCGAACCGCCGGGCCGGCGAGCTGTCCCGGCTGGAGCGCCGGCTCGCGACGTCCGGCTGGGCGGTCGACGCGGCCGGCGTACTCGTGGGTGGCGCGACCGCGGCGGCCGTGGCCGTCACCGCGCTGCGCGCCGATGTCGACGGGGTGCTCGTGGGCGTCCTCGCCGTCGGCGCGCTCGCCGCGGTCGAAGCCTGCCTGGCGCTGGTCACGTCGGCGCGGCAGTGGAGCGAGCTGCGCGCCGGGCTGTCCCGGGTCGCCGCGCTGCTCACCCCCGCACCCGCCGCGGCGACCGACCCGGTCGACCTCGCCAGCATCACCGTGCGCTACCGGCCGGACGGGCCGCCCGCGCTCGACCGGGTACGCGTCGACCTCCCACCGGGACGCCGGATCGCGGTCGTCGGCCCGAGCGGGGCAGGAAAGAGCAGCCTCCTGCACGCGCTGACCGAGTGGGGCGGCTCGCCCGCGCAGGTGGGCGGGCTGCTCGCCGAGGCGTACGTCTTCCACGCCTCCGTACGCGAAAACCTGCTGCTGGGCCGGACCGACGCCACCGACGACGACCTCGCCGCCGCGTGCGCGACGGCCGGGCTCCTCGACTGGGTAGGCGAGCAGCCGGACGGCTGGGACACGGTGGTGGGCGAGGACGGCGGGCAGCTCTCCGGCGGCCAGCGGCAGCGGCTGGCCCTGGCTAGGGCGTTGCTGCTGGACCCGGCCGTGCTGGTCCTGGACGAGCCCACCGAGGGCCTGGACCCGGCCGCCGCCGACGAGGTGCTGGCCGCCACTCTCGGGGCCGCCCGAGGGTCCGTGGTGCTGGTCACCCACCGGCTGCGCGGGCTCGCCGGCCTGGACGAGGTCCTCGTGCTCGACGCGGGCCGGGTGGTGCAGCGCGGCACCCACGCCGAGTTGGCGGCCGTGCCGGGGTGGTACCGCGACCAGTGGCTCGCGCAGGAGGCCGCCGAGCGCGGTTACGTCAGCCTCGGCACGCCCTAAGGGAAGCTCCCGGATGCGGGCGAGTCGTACGTCGTGGCAGGCTCGTCTTCATGCGCGCCGATGCTGCCCTGATCGACGACTATCTGCGCACGCTGTCTGACCAGCTCCGCGGGCCGCGCAGGCAGAAGGCCGACCTGATCGCCGAGGCGCGCGGCAGCCTGGAGGACGCCGCGACGGCGTACCAGGACAGCGGTCTGGACGCGCGGTCCGCGCAGACGCTGGCGGTGGCCGAGTTCGGCGGCGTCGGCGAGCTGGCGCCGGCCTACCAGGCCGAGCTGACGGCCAGTCAGGGGCGTCGACTGGCCTTGGTGGTGGCCCTGGTGCCGGTGGGCATGCTGACCGCCGACTGGATGTGGTGGCAGCCGCCGGACGTGCCGGCCGAGGCTCCGCCATCCGCGTTCCTCCTCATGGTGCAGGCGATCGACTGGGTGTCCTATGTGGTTGGTGCGCTCGCGCTCGTGGCGCTGGTCGCGCTGCCTTCGCGGCGCGACCCCCGGCGCATCGTGCGGGCGCTCGCGGCGGGCACGCTGGTGATTTGCGGGCTGATCGGGTCCGTGGGGACGTTCGCCGCGATCACGTCCGTCCTGGAAGACCCGCGGGCGCTCACCTGGCCGCCGATGATCGCGGCCTGGATCATGCTCGACGCCGTCTTCGGCACGCTCACCTGGCTGGCGGTGCGCTGCGTCGTCTCGACCCGGGCAGCGGCCGCATGCTGATCGACGAGTACGTCCGCAGCCTCGACCGCGCGCTGACCGGTCCGGGCCGGCTCAAGGACGACCTGCTCCGGGAGGCGCGGCACGGCCTGGTCGACGCGGCTTCGGCGTACCAGGAAGAGGGCTTGGCGGCCGCGGAGGCGCAACGGCGGGCGGTGGCCGACTTCGGCGGCGTCCGTGAGCTGGCGCCGGCGTACCAGGCGGAGCTGGCCGCCGGCGCGGCCCGCCGGCTGGCGCTGCGGATGATGCTGGTGCCGGCACTCTTCACGGCGCTGGCCGACTTCATGTGGCGGGGCGGACCCTGGACGGCGTCCGCGTCCATGCCGCCCGGCGGTTACTTGCTCGTCGCGCGGGTCCAGGACTATCTCGGGTACGCCTACGCGGTGCTCGCCGTGGCCGCCTACGCCTGGCTGGCGTGGCGCGTGCGGCGGGGCCGCGCGGTGGGCCGGGGACCGGCGCGTGCGATAGCTGTCGGCACGCTGGCGATGGTCGGCGTGGGAACGGCCGGCGGTTGGCTGATGTACGTCTGGTCGGTGCAGATGTGGCCGGCGGCTCTCACCTGGCCGCCGATGATCGTGGGCGGACTGGTGATCGCGGCGACGTACGGATGGTTGGGCCGGTCGGCGCTCACCTGTCTGGCGGCGGCGCGGGCCCGCCCTTAGGCCGGCTCAGGGCCGAGAAAGCGGCCCACGGTCGAGCTGAACTCGTGCCAGCTCGTACGCTCGCCGGCCAGCGCGCGGTGGCCCGAGCCGGTGAGCCGGTACGTCCGCCGCTCGCGACCGTTGACGGTGCTCCACTCGCTCTCGACGTACCCGGCGCGTTCCAGGCGGCGCAGGGCCGGATAGATGGTGCCGGTGGGAAGGTTGAGCGCGCCACCACTGCGGGCCTTGAGCGCCTCGATGATCGCGTAGCCGTGCAGCGAACCCCTTCCAGCACCGAGAGCAGCAGCGCGTCGAGGTGTCCGTGCAGGGCCTGCGCCTTCATAAGTAGCAAGCCTACCGATGTGCGCGAGGAACTCCAACGGGGTGCGGGCGCTCGCCGCATTCAATGGGCTACTAGGGTGTGCGCAGAGTTCCTGATTCCACACGGAGGTCAGCGTGGCCCGCCAGTCGCCCCAACGGCCAGACGCCGACGAGCCCGACCTCGACGAGGTCGAGGAGATCGAAGAAGCCGATCCGCCGGCCACCTCGTCCGGCGACTCGACGCTGTGGTCGGAGGCGCGCGTCGACCCTGTCGAAATCGCGCTGCCCGCGGGCGTGGGCTACACGCTCCGGGCGTACCGGCTCTCCACGGCGCTGACCCCGACCGAGGTCGGCGACCGCGACGACGACGACCCGTTCGCCGCCCGCGCCAAGCACGCCATCTCGGAAGACGACGAGGACACCGTGGTGATCCTCGACGACGACTTCCCCGACGAGGAAGACGAAGACGAGGTCGACCCGGACGACACCGAGGAGATCGAGCGGCGCGGCAAGCACGCCCGCGAGGACGCCGAGGAGTCCTCCGCGGAAGACTTCGAGGACGAGGACGAGGACGACGAGGAAGAGGCCGAAGAGGTACCGGTCTTCCTCAGCCACCGCGGCCGGCTGCTGCTCTTCAAGAGCGCCGAGTCGCTGGTGACGTTCGTCCGGTCCGGTGCGCCGAACGACCTGGCCCAGGTGGACACCTGGCCAGCAGTGGTCGAGCGGATCCAGCCGTCCGACGTCGCGCCCACCGACGAAGACTCCTATGAGCTTGATCTCGTCGTGGAAAACCTGCGCGGCGGCCACGACAGCTGGGATTTCAACCTGCTCATCGAGGCCGGTGAGGTGGCTCGCGACCTGTCGTACGCCCTGCGCCTCAAGCCGGTCATCACCGCGCTGTCCGCGGGCTCTCCCCTCGACGACCTCGATGAGGCCCTACGGTCCGCCGCAGGTGGCGGACTTGGTGCTTTCCGCGGTCGCCGCCGGTTGAAGAAAATCGGGGCACAACAGGCAAGTCTTGGCTGGCGCACGATTATCGGCAAGATCTCTGCCGCTGTGGACTGGCGCGACTGACCCCTCACCAGGGAGCATCAGTCCTTGGCACACGCTTAAGTCCGGGGAGGAGGACGACGCCGTGGCGCTCGTGCGGGTGTACTGCGGTCTCGCGTCGGCGGATTCGACCGCGCGACAGGCTTCGGCCGAGTCGCGGTTGACCGTCGCCGTGGTCGACGACGCAGGGCGGCTGCTCGACGTCTGCGAGATCAGCGACGACCCAGCGGGGTACGCCCAGCTCGGTGCGCTGCTCGTGGAACGTTCGAGCGGGCCGACCGGGGTCGCGATCGCCGCAGACGGTGACGACCATCTGGTGACGTCGCTCCTCACGGCCGCGGGACGTCCCCTCGCCATCGCCGACGACGACTCCGTCGACGACTACGCTGAGCGATTCGCCGATGACGAGTCGCTGGAAGAGATGGAATCGCCGGCGGCCGAGCGCCGTGCGGTCGGCCTGGCGCGGGCCCTGCAGGCCGGTGCGCTGTCCGCGGTCGTCCTCCCCGTGCCGCGGGACCTCTTGGCGTACAAGCCGGTCCTCGCCGCGCACGCGGCCCTGTGCAACGGCCGCCTCTCCGCCGCCGTCGCCCTCCGCGAGGTGCTCCGCGAGCTCTACCCGGCCGCGCTGCGGGCCTACCCCGACCCGGCCGAGCCGGTGTCCCTGGCCCTGCTCGACGCGCTGCCCGAGCCGGGCATGCTGGCCGGCACGTCCGGCCGCCGGAGCGACTTCGCGCCGGCCGCCGAGGCGGTCATCGCCCAGCTCGCCGCCGACGGCGTGGCCGACCCGGAGACGGTCAGCGACAAGATCACCGCGCTGCGGGTCGCGATCGCGGAGACGCCGCGCCGCAGCGCGCTCACCAAGGCGATCACCCCGGCGATCGCCGAGACCGTGCGGCAGGCCATCGCCGCCGTGCGCGCCTGCGACCTGGGCTGCGAGGCCCTGGTTTCCACGCTCAGCGCCCGGCTGGGCCCCCGCCCGCGGCCAACCGCCGTACGGCTCGTCGGGTCGCTCCGCCCGCTCCCGTCGCCGCGCCTCCCGCGGCCGGCGGACGCGCTCCCGCGATGGGCGCGCACGCGGCTGCTCCGGCAGCCGGCCTGCACGCGGTGCCCCCGCCCGCCGAAGACCCGGCGCCGACCCGGGTCGGGCGCCGGGCACGCCCCGAGCCCGCGGCGGCCAGCGCGGCCCCCGCGATGCCGCAGCCGCTCACCACGCCACCGGTCGCACCCGCGCCGGTGACCCGCCCGCCCGTCGCCCCGCCGCCGGTCAACCGCCCGGCCGCGGCGGCACCACCGCCACCCCCAGCCGTCCGGCTCCGGCCCCGGCGCCCCGGCCGGGCCCATGCCACCGATGCAACCGATGCAACCGATGGCACCCATGCCGCCGATGGCACCCGCCGCGTCCGCCGACACGGCGATCCGCCCGCCGGTGGCCCCGCCGCCGGTCAACCGGCCCATCGCCCCTCCGGTGGCCCCGGCCGCACTCACCGCGCCCACCCCCTGCCGATCCGGTCCTCCGCGCCACCCGCCCGGCCTTCCGTGCCGGCCGGGTACGCCGGGCACCCGGGACAGCTCGCGGACGGCGCGATGGCGCCCATGCCGATGGCCCGCCCTGGCGAGCCCACCACCAACCGCCCCGTGTCGGCTCCTCCTCCCCGCCGCCGGGCATCACCCCGATCGCGCCCACGCCGCCCGTGCCGGCCCAGCGTGGCGTGGCGCCCGCGGACAGCGGCGAGCCGTTCCGGGCGACCCTGACCACGGCCGCCATCAACAGCGCCCGCGCCGAACGCCAGCGGCCCACCCCGATCCCGCCGCGCCCCAACACCCGGGGCGACCAGGCACCCGCCGCCTCCGCCGGTTTCGGCGCGCCGGCGCCGGGTGGCTCGGCCGGCTTCGGCGCACAGGCGCCCGCCGCGTCGACCGGCTTCAGCGCGCAGACGCCCGCCGGCTCGGCCGGCTTCGGCGCGACCGACCTCAACGTGCCGCTGCCTCGCCAGGCCCACGAGCCCCGACGGGGTCCCGAGGCACCGCGCTTCGCCGCCCCGGAGCCGCCGCGCCCGCCGCAGGCTCCGCCCGGCTCCCGCGCCAACTGGCCGCTGGTCAACCCCGGCGACGACGACCGTGCCGCCCTGCCGCCGCGCATGAACGGCGAGCGCCCGTACCCGTCGTACAGCGAGCTGGACCGGCCGGTCTCCCCAGTGCCGGCGACGGCCGGGTCACGCCGCCCTGGCTGGCCGACGACCTGCCCCAGGAGCCGCCGATGCTCCGCCTGGTGGAGCCGCCGCCGATGGCCGACCGGGCGCTGCTCGACGACCGGCCCCCGGTGGGCACGACCGCGCTCGACGCCCCGTCCCTGCGGCTGGTCGACGACCTCAGCGACCGTGGCGCCCGCACCGCCCGCTCGCGGCGCGCGGTCGAGCGCAGCGCCGTACCGGTGGCCGAGGAAGGCGACGGCGACCTGCTGATCTTCGCCCAGACCCGCTCCGCGTGGTTCGTCGGTCACCCCGACGAAGACTCCGAGCTGGACTGGAACTCCTCCGCCGACAACGGCTGGCGCGCCGCCGAGCAGGCCGCCAGGCCCTCTGTGGGCGCCGAGACGAACTCGGGCCTGCCCCGCCGGGTACCCCAGGCCAACCTGGTCCCCGGATCGGCCCTGCCGCCCCGTGAGGAGCGCCCGCTGCGCATCGTCCGCGACGCCCAGAGCATCGCCGCGCACACCACCGGCTACTTCCGCGGCTGGCGCCGTGGGCAGGAGATCGGCGGGTACGCGGTGGGCGGGCGCCCCGGGCGGGAGGCCGCGGGCGGCTGGGACTTCAGCCGCGACAGCGTAGGCGACGACGAGTTCCGCTCCGCCGGCTACCGCTCCTAACCCTCGCCTCCTGCGTCCCCCGCACCCACCGCGCGGCGCCGTGCCGCGCTCCTGTCGACGTGCACCGCCCTCGCCTCCGCGCGGCGCGCGCCGCGCGTCGATCAAGGGCTTGCGCGTCGATCAAGGGCATATGGCCGTGCTTTGATCTCTTTTCCACGGCCGTATGCCCTTGATCGGCGAGAGATCCCTTGATCGACGCACGGCGGCGCGGGGAGGGCGGTGCGAGTCCGCGTCGGCGCATGCGCGGCGGCGCGAGGTCCACGTCGGCGCACGCGCGGCGGCGCCATGCTTCGCCGCGCGCTCGCCCCCTCGGCGCGCGTACCCGCCGCGCGCTCTCCACGTACGTCGATCAAGGACTTGCGCGTCGATCAAGGGCAAACGGTCGTGGAAAAGAGATCAAAGCACGGCCGTATGCCCTTGATCGGCGAGGAAAGCCTTGATCGACGGGCACGCGCGCGGGCCCGGCGGGCGGGGCGCGATTGGGGGTGGGCATGCTGGTACGCCCGCCCAGCGATGTGCCCCGGGCGGGCGCGAAAGACCCCGGTCAGGCCGGCGCTACCGCCCGGGAGCGGCGCATGCTCAGCACGTACTCGACCAGCGAGATGAGCACGTGCTTGGTCGACTCGCGGTTGCGGGCGTCGCAGCTCACGACTGGGATCTCGTGAGAGATGGCCAGCGCGTCGCGCACGTCCTGGGGGTCGTGATACTGCATGCCGTCGAAGCAGTTGATGGCCACCAGGTACGGCAGCCGCCGGTGCTCGAAGAAGTCGATCGCGGCGAAGCAGTCGGCGAGTCGCCGGGTGTCCACGAGTACGACCGCGCCGATCGCGCCCCGTACGAGTTCGTCCCACATGAACCAGAAACGCGTCTGGCCCGGCGTGCCGAACAGGTAGAGGATCAGGTCGCGGTCGATCGAGATCCGGCCGAAGTCCATGGCCACCGTGGTGGTTGTCTTCCCCGGCACCTGCCGGGTGTCGTCAACGCCCACACCGGCCGACATCATGATCGCCTCGGTGGTCAGCGGCGTGATCTCCGAGACCGAGCCGACCAGCGTCGTCTTTCCGACGCCGAACCCACCGGCGATGACGATCTTCGCCGACGTCACTCGCCCGGTCAGTGGGCGTTGCGACATGTCAGAGCCTGCGAAGTCCACTCAGCACCCTCTCCAGCAGTTCAGTGCCCACCGCGTCGTTGGCGTCGTCCAGGGAGGTCGGCTCGTACACCGCGAGCAGGCCGTCGGCGGCCATGTCGGCGATGAGGACCCGGGCCACCCCGAGCGGCAACTGCATCCGCGCGGCGATCTCCGCGAGCGATTGCAGCCGGCCGTCACACAGCGCGGCGATGTATTGATGCTCCCGGCCCGTACCGCCCTTGTGCGCACCCGCGGACCGTCCTCGCACGGTGGTCTCTACGAGCGCTTCGAGCGCGATCTCCAGCCTGGGACGGGTCCGACCTCGGGTGACGGCGTACGGTCTGACCAGCGCACCGGTTGGCTCATCGCGTTCGGCCATCATTCGCCGTTCACCCCCTTCTGTCGACCCGTTTGAAACTCAACCAACAGAATCCATGACACCCACGGCCCGAAGTCGGACCGTATGTGCGCTCAACCCAGCATGCCCGCAGCCGCGCGCGGCGCCGGCGTCAGCGCGTCGCCGACCCGGTCGACCAACAGTGCCATCTCGTACCCGACCTGACCGACGTCGCAACTGCGCGCCGCCAGGACCGCGAACGAAGAACCGTCCGAGATGGACATCAGGAACAGGAAGCCGTTGTCCATCTCGACCACTGTCTGGAGCACCGCGCCGCCCTCGAAGCACCGCGCCGCGCCCTGCGTCAGGCTGACGAGACCCGAGGCGATGGCCGCGAGCTGGTCCGCCCGGTCGCGCGGCAGGTCTCGCGACGATGCCAGCAGCAGGCCGTCCGCGGACACCGCGATCGCGTGGGCGACCCCGGGCACACGGTCGGCGAAGTTAGCGAGTAGCCAGCCGAGATCCTGCGTTGTTGTCATCCCTCATGCTCCTTCTGGCCGCTTCCGGCCGCGGGGCCCCGGCCTGCGGGGTCTCCCCCGAGCCAGCCGGTTGGTCGTCCTTGGGGTGCGTGCGACCGCGCTGCACCCCTCGGTGGTACGCGGACAGGAGGCCGCGAACCGCTTCCGGGGTACGACGTTGCACCGCGGCGGCGCCCTTGTCCACCCCACCGGGCACGAGCTGCGCCATCGGCACTCGCTTGGGTAGCCCGGCTTGGGTGGTCTCGGCGGGCGGCTTCGCGGTCGCGGCCGCACTGGCCGCGCGCCAGCCGTCGTCCGCGGCGGTCTGCCAGCCGCCCGTTTCGGTACGGCGCGCCGCACCGTTGCCGTTGCCGGCCGGTGCGGGGGTGGCCGGTGCGGGGGTGGCCGGCGCCGGCCCCGCGGCGCGAGGAGCACCCGCGGTGACCGGCGTACCGGTCGCGGTGGCGCTCGCCGCCGGGGCGGGGCTAGCCGGTCGCACCGCGTCGACGGTGACGAACTCGCCTGCGGTCGTTGGCTTCTTCGTCTCGTCCGACACCGTCCGCCGCGTGCGGAACCACGCCGACTCCAGCTCGCGGAAGATCGGCAGTTCCATGGTCTCGTCCGCGAAGCGGGCCTTGGACGCGGCTGCGGCGGCTGCTGCGGCAGCGGCAGCGGCCGTGGTGGGCCCGGAGGCGGTGGCGGGCGCCGGGGCGCCAGCGGCCGGCTTGGCGGACGACGGCATGGCCGTGGGCGGCGCGGTGGCGGGCGGTGTCGCCCCGGCCTCCGGCCGGTTGAGCTTCGGCAGCTCCGCCGTCATGTCGAGCGCGGCGGCCAGCTTTTCCGGCACCGGCGGCGGCGCGGTGTCCCGATCCGGCACGGTGACTGGCGGCCACGCGGGCGGCGCGGACGCGGCCGGCACGACCGGCGGCACAGCCGTCGGGGGCCGGGTCGTCGGCGCGGACGGGGCCGGCGGAGTCGACACCACCGGGGCGCCGACGGGACCGGCGGCGCGGACACCGGCGGGAACGCACCGGTACGCGCCTGCGACTCCGGGTTGGTCGGGATCTGCCGCGGGATGTTCGGTGCCGGCCCGCTGCCGGTGACCTCGCCGTCGACCGTCCAGTGGTCCGAGCCACGCCGCTGCGGCAGCGGGTCGCTGGACTGGCCGTTCGTGGGCGTACGCGGGCTGAACATGTCGCCCGCGCCATTGGGGCCAGGGCCGGGGCCGGTGCCGTTGGCGGCGGTCGCCCCGGTCAGGTCGGACCAGGCCGGCATGCCGCGCGGCGGCGCCGAGGACGGTCCCACCATGCGACCGCCGTTGAGCGGGGTCGGGTCGAACGGGCGGCCGGCCGGCTGAGGCCCGGTCGGGCCGCTTTCCAGAGCCAACGGCGCACCGAACGTCGGGCGCTGGGCCGGCACCTGGATCGGCGGCTCGGCCGGTACGGACGGCGTCTGGAACTGCAGCGAACCGGGCTGCTGACCACGGCCGGACAGGGCCCGCGGCACGAGCACCGAGGTGGGCAGCGTGACGTCGGCCACCGTGCCACGCTCGCTCGCCGGCCGCAGCTCGACCTTGACGCCGTGCCGGGCGGCCAGCCGCGCGACCACGACGAGGCCCATCATCCGGGAGACGGCGACGTCGACCATGGGCGGCGTGGCGAGCCGCTCGTTGAGGTCGTGCATCTGCTCAGGCGTGATGCCGATGCCCCGGTCCTCGACGTACAGCACCGCGCGGTCGCCCACGCGGCGGGCCTCGACGATGACGTGCGAGTCCGGCGGCGAGAAGGCGGTGGCGTTGTCGAAGAGCTCGGCGACGAGGTGGACGAGGTCGTTGACCGCGTTCGAGGTGACCTCGATGTCGCGGTCGACCACGCCGAACTCGATGCGCGTGTAGTGCTCGACCTCGGACTGCGCGGCCCGCAGCACGTCGATGAGCGCCGCCGGCTCGCGCTGTACGCGGGTGGAGTCGGCACCGGCGAGCACCAGCAGGTTTTCGTCGTTGCGGCGCATTCGGGTGGCCAGGTGGTCGAGCTGGAAGAGCTCGGCCAGCCGGTCCGGGTCTTCCTCGCCGCGCTCCAGCCGGTCGAGGTGGCCGATGAGCCGGTCGACCAGGATCTGCGAACGGCGGGCCAGGTTGACGAACATCGTCGCGACGGAGGCGCGCAGCGCGGCCTGCTCGGCGGCGGTACGGACGGCCTCCAGGTGGACCGCGTTGAACGCCTCGGTCACCTGACCGAACTCATCCTTGGTGCGGACCGGCAGCGGCTCGGCGATCTGGTTGGCCACCTGTACCGGCGAGAGCTGGCTGGACAGCGCCGGGTCACGCAGTCGGGCCACCGCCTGCGGCAGGCCGTACTGGGCGACGGAGAGCGCGCCGTGCCGCAGCTCACGCAGCGACCGCGCCATCGACCGGGCGACCGCCCAGGCGAAGAGGATCGCGAGCAGGAGGACGCCGAGCAGGACGCCGGCCTCGACCAGCAGCTGCTCGTACTCGTTGTCGCGCAGCGTCGTGGCCCGGCTGACGACCTCGCCGTCGACCGACGTCTCCACGGTGCGGACGAGGTTGGCCTTGGCCAGCAGCGCCGCGTCCCAGCTGTCCGAATTGAACGGGGCGTCGCTCATGCTGAGGCTGTTTTTGCTGCTCAGGTAGCCCGCGTAGTTTTCCGCCTTGCGCAGGTCGGGCCCGGCGACCGTCTGGTCGAAGAACTCCTCGTCGGTCCGGGTGGCAACCGATTCGAACGCCTGTTGCGCCTGCTCCTGGCCCTTCTGCGCCTCGATGTACTCGTTGCGCAGGGTGGCGGTGAACTCGCCCTGGCTCAGCATGTTGTGACCGACGATGCGCTCCTGCGACATGAACTCCTTGAACCGCGCCAGCGCGGCCGCGGCACGCATCTGGTCGCCGAGAGTCGTGTCGCCGGCGAGCTGCGCGGCCGAGTCACGGATCGAGAGCAGCGAGGTCAGCAGCTCGGTGTACGTGCCGCTCGCCTGGCTGAAGGCGAGCTTGCCGTTGGTCACCTGGCTACGGGTCGCCGGCAGGTCGCTGAGGCCGGTGTCGACGGCGGCCAGCGTCTCGCGGAAGTTCTCCGGCAGGTCGCCGGCGTTGAGCGCGTTGCGCTCCTGCTGGTACGGCCGCTTGGTCTCGTCGACCACCGGCTGCACCTTGTTGTAGGCGTCCAGATACTTGGTCTTCGCCTGGCTGCTGCGCGCCCCAGCAGCATCGCCGCGGCGGCCCGCTCGTTCTGCAGGTTGTGGACCAACTCGCCGGACGCCTCGGAGAGCTGCGCGAGCGTGCGCGCGCGGTCCGCGTCGTTGGCGGTGCCGAGGTGCTCGATGAGCCCGTTGGTGCCGACCCCTATCGTCGCCAGCGTCGGCACGATCATGATGAGGCCGAGCTTCGACCAGATCGGTAGATCGCGAAGCCGGCCCAGAGGCCGACGGAGACGCGACATGACAGAGTCCGCCGTCTTCGGCCGCTTGCTCACGTCACCCGCCCTCCGTACCGGCGCCCCACCATCAAACTGGGCACCGCTCATCGACCGACCCGGTCGGGTCGAACCCCGAGATTCCATCACGACCCGTGTCAAAGAGAAAGGCCAGGTTCGCCCTAACCACTCCGGCAAAAGGGCGTAAGTTGCGTTTGATAGCAATGCGTTCTTGGTCAGTTACCAACCGTGCACACACATAAATTCCAAACCGCGCAAATCGGACCCCATTGGCGGGCCTCACCAAGAATGTCGACGCTGCAACCGTGCCGACCATTGCCCGACCAGTCAACCGCGGCAAGGCCGAAGTGCCCCTTTACGCGATGTATGCATACCGCCGAGTAACCACTCGGCTGGACAACCTGACCGAAAGGTCCGTTACAACAACTTGGCGTACGCCGGCTTGATGACCTCGTTGATGATCGCGAGCCGCTCGTCGAAGGGGATGAACGCGCTCTTCATCGCGTTGATGGTGAACCACTGCAGTTCCGCCCAGCCGTACCCGAACGCTTCCACCAGCAGGGCCATCTCGCGCGACATGGAGGTGCCGCTCATCAGCCGGTTGTCCGTGTTGACCGTGACCCGGAACCGCAGGTCGCGGAGCAACCCGATCGGGTGCTCGGCGATCGACGGCGCGGCGCCGGTCTGGACGTTGGAGGACGGGCACAGCTCCAGCGGGATCCGCTTGTCCCGCACGTACGCCGCCAGCCGCCCCAGGGAGTCGCCGGTGATGTCGTCGACGATCCGTACGCCGTGCCCGAGCCGGTCGGCGCCGCACCACTGGATCGCCTGCCAGATCGACGGCAGCCCGAACGCCTCGCCCGCGTGGATGGTGAAGTGGAAGTTCTCCCGCTGCAGGTACTCGAACGCGTCCAGGTGCCGGGTGGGCGGGAACCCGGCCTCGGCGCCGGCGATGTCGAACCCCACCACGCCGGTGTCCCGATAGCGCACGGCCAGCTCGGCGATCTCCTGCGAGCGGGCCGCGTGCCGCATCGCGGTGAGCAGCGTGCCGATCCGGACCGGCCGGCCCGTACCGGCCGCCAGCTCGGCGCCCTCGGCGAAGCCCTCCAGCACCGCCTCGACGACCTGCTCCAGGGTCAGCCCGCGGGACAGGTGCTGCTCGGGCGCGAAACGCACCTCGGCGTACACCACGCCGTCGGCGGCCAGGTCCAGCGCGCACTCCGCGGCGACACGGCGCAGCGCCGGCTCCGTCTGCATCACGGCCACGGTGTGCGCGAATGTCTCCAGGTAGCGTTCCAACGACCCCGAGTCAGCAGCCGCCACGAACCACCGGCCGAGCTCGTCCGGATCGGAATGCGGCAGCTCATGGCCCACCTCGGCCGCGAGCTCCACGATCGTCGCCGGGCGCAGGCCGCCGTCGAGGTGGTCGTGCAGCAGCGCCTTCGGGGCCTTGACGATGTCCTCGTAAGCGATTGGGACCATGAAGAGAGTATGGACCTTGATGTCGTCTCCACACTGCGTTGCCCGCTGTGCCGCGAGCCGCTGGCGGCCGCCGCGCAGGCCCTGCGCTGCCCGCGCGGGCACAGCTTCGACCTGGCCAAGCAGGGGTACGTCAACCTGAGCCCCGGCCGGGCCCCGCACTCCGGCGACACGCCCGAGATGGTGGCGGCGCGCGCCGAGTTCCTGGCCGCCGGGCACTACGACTTCATTTCCTCTGCGCTCGACCGGGTCGCGCGCACGGCGTACCAAAGCGGTTTGGTGGTGGACGCCGGAGCCGGCACCGGCCGGCACCTGGCCGCGGTGCTCGATGCTCTGCCCGGTGCCCACGGCCTGGCGCTGGATGTCTCGAAGCCCGCGCTGCGCCGCGCGGCGCGGGCCCACCCGCGCGCCGGCGCCGTGTTATGCGACACCTGGGGCCGGCTGCCGCTGGCCGATCGGGCGGCCGGGCTGCTGCTGAACGTGTTCGCGCCGCGCAACGGCGCGGAGTTTCGCCGCGTGCTGCGGCCCGGCGGGGCGCTGCTCGTCGTGACGCCCGCCGCCGACCACCTCGCCGAACTGGTCGACCGGCTCGGCCTGCTACACGTCGACCCGGACAAGGCCGACCGGGTCGCGGCGAGCCTCGGCGACCACTTCGCGCTCGCCGAGGAGCATCAGCTGCGCCGGACCCTGACCCTTAGCGGCGCGGCGGCGCGGACGGTGGTGGCCATGGGCCCGAGCGCGTGGCACACCGCCCCGGTGTCGCTCGACGGCCCGGTCACCGTGACCGCGTCCGTGCGGCTCGGCGTCTACGTCGTCCCGTGATCATGTAGAGAGGTCGACTTCTTCCCAGCCCGCCGGCGGGTCGTGATACGGCCCACGGAACATGACCGCCCACTCCAGCGCCCACCGCCGCTGCCCGATCGCGTTGGCGTCGATCAGGCCGGGCAGCGGCGCTCCGATCCGCTCCGCCTCCAGATATCCCCA
The DNA here is from genome assembly GCF_011764445.1 of Phytohabitans rumicis. NCBI lineage: Bacteria > Bacillati > Actinomycetota > Actinomycetes > Micromonosporales > Micromonosporaceae > Phytohabitans > Phytohabitans rumicis. The sequence continues at coordinate 5,097,030 of NZ_BLPG01000001.1, read as the reverse complement.
GTCCAGGCAGTAATAGAAGTCCAGCACGGCCGCGGCCTCGACCGGCGAGCGCGGAGCCGCCAGCGAGCGCGAGCGCCACTGCAGGAACGTCTCGCCCGCGGGCAGGTTGGGCAGCAGCTCGATCAGGCGGTCGTCGGCGGGCTGCTCCGGATCGAGGTGCTTGGACAGCCCCAGCAGCCAGGCCAGCGCATACACCGCGTCGTGGTGCAGCACGAACGACCGATGGTCGCCGCGCCCACCCATCACGAACTGCCACTCCGGCGGTGTCACCAAATCAACCAGGTGCGAACCCAGCAACCAGCTCATCGCGGCCTGCGCCGGCATGCCGAAACACCGGGCCAGCACCACATGCAGGATCGCCGCGCGGGCCTCGATCTCCGCGGTCGGCCGGAGCTCCACCTCGTCGCCCGGCTCCCAGACCAGCGGAAAGTGTGACGGCGGCAGCGGCAACCGCAGCCGGCGCATCTCCTCGACGCTGGCCGTGCGCACTTCGCGGGGGTCGGGAGCCGAAACAGCCACTGGTCCTCGTCCTGCCATTCGATGCTGTGCCCCCTGGCCAGCGAGAATAACCCCTTCGCCCGCGCCGCACCACGCCCGCCGCCACACCCTCCCCACGCGTTCCCCCGCAAGCTCCTTCGCACACTTCTCCGCACGCTGCTCACGCTGTCTCCGCACGCTGCTCTGCGCGGTGTTCGCGCGGTGCGCGCGGTCGTCGCGCGGTGTGCGCGGTCGTCGCGCGGTGTGCGCGCGGATCAAGGCTTTCGCCGTCGATCAAGGGCAAACGGCCGTGCTTCGATCTCCAAACCACGACCATTCGCCCTTGATCGACGCACAATCCCTTGATCGACGCAGCGCCAAGCGCCGCGCGAAGCGGCGCGCAAGGCCACGCGACGCAGGGGCGCGAGGCCACGCGACGCGGCACGCGAAAGCGCGCGAAGCGGCACCGCCGCGCGGCACGCGCGGTCCCCGCGCCGATCAAGGCCCTCCCCGCCGATCAAGGGCAAACGGCCGCGCTTCGATCTCCAAACCACGACCATTCGCCCTTGATCGACGCACAATCCCTTGATCGACGCAGCGCCAGGCCCGCGACGCAGCGCCAAGCGCCGCGCGAAGCGGCGCGCGAGCACGCGAGGTCGCGCGAAAGCGCGAAGTCGCCGCCAAGAGGACTGCGACGGTCAGGCGATACGCTCGATCACCAGCTCGCGCTGCGCCGGCGCGGCGTCGGCCACTACGATCGCGCCGTCGGCCGCTGACAGCGCCGCGGGGATCCGGCTGGCTTCGTCGGTACGCAGTTCGAATAGTGTTTCTCCCGCGCGCACCGGGTCGCCCGGCTTCTTGTGCAGGATCACTCCGGCGGCCGCGCTGACCGGGTCTTCCTTGCGGGCCCGCCCGGCGCCGAGTCGCCATGCGGCCAGCCCGATCGCCAACGCATCCACTGTGGAGACGAAGCCGTCGCGGTCGGCGCGTACCGTTTCGGTCTCTGGTGCGACCGGCAGCGGGGCGTCCGGGTCGCCGCCCTGCGCGCGTACCATCGCGCGCCAGGAATCCATTGCGCGGCCGTCCTTCAGGGCGTCCGACGGGTCAATGTGGAGCCCGGCGGCGGCGACCATCTCGCGGGCCAGAGCCAGCGTCAATTCGACCACATCGGACGGTCCGCCGCCGGCCAGCACCTCGACGGACTCCGTCACCTCGACGGCGTTGCCCACCGCGAGGCCGAGCGGGGTCGACATGTCGGTGAGCAGAGCCACCGTCGTGACGCCGTGCGCCTTGCCCAGATCCACCATCGTGCCGGCCAGTTCGCGGGCGCTGGCGACGGTCTTCATGAACGCCCCGGAGCCGACCTTGACGTCCAGGACGAGCGCGCCGGTGCCCTCGGCGATCTTCTTGCTCATGATCGAACTGGCGATGAGCGGGATCGCCTCCACGGTTCCGGTGACGTCGCGCAGGGCGTACAGCTTGCGGTCGGCGGGGGCCAGGCCCGCACCGGCGGCGCACACCACCGCGCCCACGTCCCGGAGCTGGGCGATGAATTCGTCGTTGGTCAGCGCGGCCCGCCAGCCCGGGATGGACTCCAGCTTGTCCAGGGTGCCGCCGGTGTGGCCGAGGCCGCGCCCGGACAGTTGGGGCACGGCCGCCCCGCACGCCGCGACCAGGGGCGTGAGCGGCAGCGTGATCTTGTCGCCGACGCCCCCGGTGGAGTGCTTGTCGACGGTTGGCCGGGACACGCCCGACAGGTCAAGCCGCTCGCCGCTGGCGATCATCGCGGCGGTCCACCGGGCGATCTCGCCGGGCGTCATGCCGTTGAGCAGGATGGCCATGGCAAGCGCGGCCATCTGCTCGTCCGCCACCACGCCCTTGGTGTACGCGTCGACCACCCAGTCGATCTCGGCGTCGGACAGCGCACCCCGGTCCCGCTTGGTGCGGATCACGTCTACGGCAGCGAAGCTCATGGTGCCTCCGTACGTCCCGGCGGGTCGCCCTCGCCCACCCAGCGCATCTCGCCGTCCTCCTGGACCAGGATCACCCGGGATGTGCGGGCCCGCCCCCAGGCGATCGCGGCGTCGACGTCCGACCAGGTCGGCGCCTCCTCCAGGATGCCGGTCTCCTTGCCTTCCTCACCCGTGGAACGGTCCCAGTAGCCGGTCCAGACCTTCTGCCCGCCGGCCAGGTCACGGTGCACGAAGACGGTGCCGTGCCCGCGCCAGCGCAGCAGCCGGCTGGGCACCCGGGGCGCCGTCGAGGCGGCAGCGGCCACCAGGTCGTCCGGGCCGAACGCGTACGGCAGCAGCTCGGCCACCCGCAGCGGCCGCGGCACCGCCTCGACCAGGCAGTCCGGGCCGCCGTGCTCGTACAGCAGCTGGCGGCAGCGCCCGCACGGCATCAGCGGCTCGCCGTCTCCGCCGACGCACGAAATCGCGACCAGCCGCCCGCCGCCGGAGGCGTGCAGCGACGACACCAGCCCGCACTCGGCGCAGAGCGTCACGCCGTACGACGCGTTCTCCACGTTGCAGCCGACGACCACGCGGCCGTCGTCGACCAGTCCGGCCACCCCGACCGGAAAGTCCGAGTATGGGCGTACGCGCTGCGCATCGCCTCGACGGCCGCGTTCCGCAGCCGCTCCCAATCGATCTCCACGTGTCTTTCTTACCCCTTGATGTACGGCTTGCCATCGGCCGCGGGTGCCCGCACCCGGCCGACCAGCCCGGCCACGGCCAGGATCGTCGCCAGGTACGGCAGCATCGCCAGGAACTGGCTGGGAATGACGCTGTTGATCGCGCCCAGGTAGACGCCGAGTTGGTCGGCGAAGCCGAAGAAGAGCGCGGCCAGCAGCGCACCGGTGGGGCTCCACCGCCCGAAGATCAACGCGGCGAGCGCGATGAAGCCCTTGCCACCGATCATGTTCTTGGTGAACGAGTAGAGCAGCAGCGTGTACGACGCCCCGCCGATGCCGGCCACCACCCCGGCCAGCAGCACGTTGCGGTAGCGCAGCCCGAGCACCCGTACGCCCAGCGTGTCGGCGGCCGTGGGGTGCTCGCCGACCGACCGGGTACGCAGGCCCCAGCGGGTGCGGAAGAGCGCGATGTGGATCACGACCACCAGGATCAGCGCCAGGTACAGGAAGATGTTGCTCTCGAAGAGCGCCGGCCCGAGTACCGGGATCTCCTTGAGCAGCGGGATGTCCCAGTTGCCGAAGTGCGGCGGCTGGTTGTACTTGGCCTGGTCGGTCTGCATCAGCCGCTCGTAGAGGAAGCCGGTCAGGCCGACCGCGAGCAGGTTGAGCACGATGCCCATGACCACCTGGTCGACCAGGTAGCGGATGCTGAAGATGGCCAGCAGCAGCGAGATGAACGCGCCGCCCACCATGGCGGCGATCAGGCCGACCCAGACGCTGTCCGCCATCGTGCCGACCAGCGCGCCGGAGAACGCGCCCATCAACAACTGCCCCTCGATCGCGACGTTGACCACGCCGGACCGTTCGCACAGCACGCCCGCCAGCGCCCCGAAGATCAGCGGTACGGCCAGCAGGAACGTGCCGCGCACGATGTTGACCAGCGGCATGAAGTTCTGCCCGGCCGGGGCGTCGGAGATCTGCCAGCACAGGAACGACAGCACGAACCCGACGATGCCGACGCCGAGCAGCGCGGTGAACCAGCGCGCGCCGCGCTCCAGGAAGAGGGCAGCTCCGGCCGCGGCGGCGATGAGCCCGAAGAGGATCGCGCCGACCGTGCCGTCGATCTCCAGCGCGGCGCCCTGGGCGTCGTCGCTCAGCGTGAACCGTACGGTCTGCGAGGTGGCTATCGAGCCGAACAGGACGGCCGCGACCAGGCCGAACCCGACGAGGCCCGCGCCGACCTTGCGGGCCCGGGTCCAGTAGCCGGTCTCGACGGGCGCGACCACGGTCTCTTCCGTGGTAGTCGTGGACACCCGGCTCACCAGCCCTTCGCCAAGCTCGTCTGCAACCGCGCGGCCCGAGCGGCGCGCAGCCGGAAGATCGCCTTCACCAGCGCCGGCGCGGCGATGAAGATGACGATCAGCGCCTGGAGCACGGTCACCAGCTCCAGCGAGATGCCCGACACCGACTGCATCGTGTTGCCGCCCGCGCGCAGTGCCCCGAAGAGGAGCGCGGCCAGCGCGACCCCCCACGGTTTGACCCGGCCGAGCAGGGCCACCAGGATCCCGTCGAAGCCGATCTGTGCCACGACCAGCGGCGTCAGTGCGTTGGCCGTGGTGCCGACCACCATGTTGGCGCCGCCCAGGCCGGCCAGCGCACCGGAGATCACCATCACCGCCACGTATGTGCGGGTGACGCTGATGCCCGCCGTACGGGAGGCGTCCGGGTTGGCGCCCACCGCGCGCAGCTCGAAGCCGAGCGTTGACCGGTTGAGCAGCCAGGCCACGCCCCAGGTGGCCGCGACGGCGAGCAGGATCCCGCCGTGTACGCGCAGATCGCCGCCCAGCAGCCGGGGTAGCTGCGCCGACGAGTCGACCGGTTTGCTGATCGCGTCGGTGCGGTCCGGGTTCTGCACGCCGCTCTGGATGATGACCCAGCTCAGGAAGTAGATCGCGATGTAGTTGAGCATGATCGTGTTGATGACCTCATGGGCGCCGGTACGCGCCTTGAGGATGCCCGGGATGAACCCCCACAGCGCGCCGCCCAGCGCCCCGGCCAGCAGCGCCACGATCAGGTGGATGACCGGCGGCAGCGGGAGCACGAAGCCGGCCAGCGCGGCCAGGATCACGCCGATGATCGCCTGACCCTGCGCACCGATGTTGAAGAGGCCGCCGCGGAAGGCGAGCGCGACCGACAGGCCGGTGAAGACCAGCGGCGTCGTGTACGTCAGCGTCTCCGAGATCGGCGCGAACACGGGCTTCCAGGAGCCGTCGCCGCTGACCCACGCCTCGACCGCCGCCGGGTCCACGATGGCGCCCTTGAAGAGGTTCGAGTACGCCTCGCTGACCACGTCCCAGCTGCCACTGAGCGCGTCGCTCGGCCGCGAGGTGATGTAGCCGTACATCGCCAGGACGTCGGGGTCGGAGACGATGATCAGGATGCCGCCGACGACCAGCGCGAGGACCACCGCCAGGATGGTGACGGTGACCGTGTTGGCCGCCCAGAGCGACTGCACGAACGCCTGCCCGAACGACTCCCGGCGTTCCCCGGTCGTCGTTTCTGTCTTTTCGGCCTTCTCCTCGGTCGGGGAGCTCATGCTTCCTCCCGGAGGATGCCGGCCATCAGCAGGCCGATCTCTTCCCGCGGGGTGTCCGGCGGGACAACGGCCAGGATCCGGCCGCGGTAAATAACCGCGATCCGGTCGGCCAGGCCGATCACCTCGTCCAGCTCGCTCGAGACCAGGAGTACGGCGGTGCCGACGTCCCGCTCGTGCACGATCCGGCTGTGGATGAACTCGATCGAGCCGACGTCCACGCCCCGGGTGGGCTGGGACGCGATGAAGACCTTGAGCGGCCGGGACATCTCCCGCGCCACGATCACCTTCTGCTGGTTGCCGCCGGACAGCGTGCCGACCGTCGCCTCGTGTGACGACGTACGCACGTCGAACTGGGCGATGCGCTCCTTGGCCGATTCGGCGATCGCGTCCGGCTTGAGCACCATGCGGGACCCGAACGGCGGCTGGTCGTAGATGTCCAGCACCAGGTTCTCCGCGACGGTGAACTCCTTGACCAGCCCGTCGACGCTGCGGTCCTCCGGCACGTATCCGACGCCGGCGCGCAGCACCTTCTTGGCCGACCAGCCGTCGATCCGCTGGCCTTCGAGGGTGACCGTGCCGGCCAGCGCCGGGCGCAGGCCCATGATGGCCTCGACCAGCTCGGTCTGACCGTTGCCCTGGACGCCGGCGATGCCCAGCACCTCGCCCGCGTGGACGGTCAGGTCGACGCCCGCGACCGCCTGATATCCCCGCTCGTCGGCGACCACCAGGCCCTCGACCTGCAGCACCGGCGCGCCGGGCTCGGCGGCGCCCTTCTCCACGGTCAGGCTCACGCTGCGGCCCACCATCAGGGAGGCGAGCTCGTCGCGGCTCGCGTCCGGCGTGGCGGTGCCGACCGTACGGCCGCGGCGGATCACCGTGATCCGGTCGGCGATCGCCTTGACCTCACCGAGCTTGTGGGTGATGAACACGATCGACTTGCCGGACTCCTTCAGCGACCGCATGACCGTGAGCAGCTCGTCGGTCTCCTGCGGGGTCAGCACGGCGGTCGGCTCGTCGAGGATGAGCAGGTCGACCTCGCGGGTCAGGGCCTTGACGATCTCGACCCGCTGTTGGATGCCCACCGGCAGGTCCTCGATGACCGCGTCCGGGTCGACGCGCAGGCCGTACCGGGTGGAGACCTCTTCCACCTCGCGGCGGGCCCGGCGGTGGTCCAGGAAGCCGGCGATGCCGCCGCGCACCTTCTCCGCGCCCAGCATCACGTTTTCCGCCACGGTGAACACCGGGACGAGCATGAAGTGCTGGTGCACCATCCCGATGCCCGCACCGATCGCGTCGCGCGGGCTGCGGATCTGTACCGGCTTGTCGTCGACGAGGACCTCGCCCTCGTCCGGCTGGAGGAGCCCGTACAGCACGTTCATCAGCGTCGACTTGCCGGCGCCGTTCTCGCCCAGCAGGGCGTGGATCTCTCCCGGCTCCACCGTCAGGTCGATGTGGTCGTTGGCGACCAGGTCACCGAACCGCTTGGTGATGCCCCGCAGCTCCAGTTTCAAGCGGATTTCTCCCTGGTATGCCACCGTCCCCCGAGCCGCGATGGCGGCTCGGGGACGCCTGATCATGGGGACTTTACTTCGGCTGGGCCGCCGAGGTGACCTTGACGGTGCCCGCGATGATGTCCTGCTTCAGCTTGTCGACCTCGGCCTTCAGGTCGGCCGGGACCTTGCTGTCGAACTCGTGGTACGGCGCGATCGAGACACCGTTGTTCTCCAGGGTGCCGAGGAAGCCCGGCGTGCTGGCCAGAGTCTCGCCCTTGGAGCCCTTGAGCACGGCCTCCTTGACGGCGTCCGGGATGTTCTTGACGACGGTGGTCAGGAACTGCGCGCAGTACTGCTGAGCGCTCTCGCAACCGTCGACGTCGACCCAGATCACCGAGAACGCCCCGTTCGCCGCCTGCGCGGCCGCGGCCGTGCCGAGACCGGCGCCACCGGCGACCGGCATGATCACGTCAGCGCCCTGGGCGACCAGCGTGTCGCTGACCTTCTTGCCCTCGTCCTGCTTGACGAAGTCGTTGGTGAACGACCCCTTCTGGGTGCCCTTGTTCCACCCCAGCACCTGGACGTTCTTGCTCTTGGCCTGGTTGTAGTACGCCACGCCGTCCGCAAACCCGTCCATGAAGATCGTCACCGGCGGGATCGGCAGGCCACCGTACGTGCCGACCTTGCCCGACTTCGAGTAGCCCGCGGCCAGGTAGCCGGCGAGGAACGCCGCCTGAGCCGTGTCGAACTGCATCGGGTAGACGTTGGACTGGCCCGTGTTGGAGTCGACGATGCCGAACTGCTGGCTCGTGTTGGCCGTGGCCACCTTCTTCGTGGCGTCGGACATCAACCCGCCGACCGCCAGGATGAAGTTGCACTTCTGGGTCACGTACTGGGACAGGTTCGACTCGTAGTCGGCCTCGGCGCTCGACGCCACGTACTTCGGGTCAATGGCCTTATTTTCGGCGGCGGCGGCCTGCACGCCCTTCCATGCGGACGCGTTGAACGAACGGTCGTCGATGCCACCGACGTCGGTCACCATGCAAGCGGTGTACTTTTCGGCAGCGGTGGTGCTATCGCCACTGCCACTCTCCTCGGGCGCGTCTCCACAGGCGGCGGCGCTCAGCGCGAGCCCGCCCACCGCGAACAACGAGACGACCCGCATCCCACGCGCAGAGCGCAAGACGGTCTCCTTCCCAACGCACACCGCAGGTCCTGCGGTGCTTCACGGACCGGAGCGTACGCGCCCGTACGCCCGACGGCTGAGAATCGTGCACTGTTGTTGAGCCCCTGTTACCCGCCTGTGACCGGCGGGTACAGAAGATCAACGGTAGTAGAACAGCCGGCCGGGCGACCGGGTATGGCGCCGGAGTCCAAAGGAGAATGCCCGCCGGCGAGGCGGGCTTGTAGCTTCCTCCAACCCGCCGGCGCTCAGCGCCAGAAGACCGCCACCGCCGCGTTGGCGAGCGTGAGGCCGATGATCCCCATGAAGTGGCCCGGGTTGACCGCCTCGCGCTTGCGGGAGAAGAAGACCATCACGAAGATCATCAGGGCCACGACCAGCTTGACCGCGAGCTTGGCCGGGGCGGGCTCGTCGTCGTCATCGCCGCGCAGTGGCGCCGAAAGCGCGAGCCCGGTGACCACCTGGGTCACCGAGCCCCACAACATCGGTGCGTTGATCCGCACCTTCCCCGAGACGTACTGGACGACGGCGCCACCGAGCAGCAGCGCGAAACCGATCAGGTGTGCGTACAGCAGCACTAGCCGCAGAGCCTCCACGCCGGGAGACGATACCGCGCCAGCCGGCGCTCGCTCCGCTCGCGCGGGCCCAGGGGCCTTTGAGGCGACATCTTCCCTCGTCGCTTCGCTCCTCAGTCCAGACGCCGCCGCCCCAGGGGCGGCTTGGCGCTCAGCCGACGGGCACGGCTTCGCGCTCGACCGGCATGGGGGTCACGCGCTCGGGCCTACCGGTCCGGCTCAGGGCGACCAGCGCGAGGCCGACCACGGCGTACCCGGCGAGCACCCAGAGCGCCATGCCACCGCCGGCGCCGTCGAAGTAGGCCGTCGACCGCAGCAGCGTGCTGCCGGCACCGACGGGCAGCCACTGGCCGACCGCACCCCACGGCTCGGGCAGCAGCTCCGGAGCGGCGCTGACCGCCGATAGCGGGTTGCTGACCAGGAAGACCACCAGCGCGCCGAGGCCGACGCCGGCCTTGCCGAGGGCGCTGCCGAGCCCGGCCACCGTGGCGCTCGCGGCGAGCGCGAACAGGCTCATCGCGGCGGCGTTGAGCAGGTAGTTGTCCGGCAGGATGCCCAGCCAGAACTGGAGCACCGCGGACACCACCAGGCCGGCGAGCGTGGCGAACGTACCCAGCGCGAGCAGTCGCTGCCCGCGCGACCGCAGCACCAGGGCGGCCAGCGCGCCGGCGGCCAGCGCGGTCATCGCGAGCGGCAGGAAGCCGGCGGCGAAGCCCGCACCGCGCGGGTCGTCCACGTCGGTCGGCACCACGTCCACCACGCGGACCTGCTGGCCGCCGGAGAGCTGCTGGGTGGCCTGGGTGAGCAGGGTGGCGACGGTTGGGCTGGCCCCGGAGGCCGTGTGCAGGGTCACGCCGTCCGCCCCGACGACGAACGCGGCGTACGCCTCGTGGTCGCGCAGCGCGGCGTCGGCGCTGGCCGCGTCGGGCTCGGTGCTGATGTCGAAGGCGCCCGGCCGGGCGCGCTCCAGGTTTGCGGCGAGGCCGTCGGCCGCGGGCGCCGGGCCAGCGACGATCACCGGCAGGTCGCGCGGCTCCAGGTTCGCCGCGGGAGCGGCGAACAGGGGTACGAGCAGCGCCTGGAACGCCACCACGGCGAGGGCGATCAGCGCCGCGACAGCGAGGGCCGGCGGCTGACGACGGGTCTGCGGCTGGGCCATCTCGATCTCCTTAAAACGAACCTTCGTTCTCTTTACCGAGGATCCTCCGGACGGCGGACGGTGTCAAGAATGAGCATTCGTTTTAGGATGGGATGCATGCCCCGTGTCTCGGACGCCCACCTCGCCGCCCGCCGGCAGCAGATCCTCGACGCCGCGTTTCGCTGCTTCAGCCGGAACGGCTTCCACGCCACTTCGATGCAGGACGTGATCGCCGAGGCCAACCTCTCGGTCGGCGCGGTGTACCGCTACTTCAAGAGCAAGCAGGACCTGGTCACCGCGATCGCCGAGGGGTGCTCGGCAAGGCCAACGAGATGTTCGCGGAGATCGCGGAGGAGGAGCCCCCGCTGTCGGTCGCGGACGCGATGGAGCGCGCGTTCGAGTTCGTCGACGGCGAGAGCGGGCCGGACGGGGCGCTGCGCATCGCCCTGCAGGTGTGGGCCGAGTCACTGCGCGATCCCGTGCTGCACGAGTTCGTCAAGGAGAAGTACGTCCAGTTCCGCACGCACTTCGCGGCGATCGCACGCCGTGCCCAGCAGGCCGGTGACCTGCCCCCCGACGCGGACGTCGAGGCCATCGGCGCCGCCCTGTACGGCATGGTCCCCGGGTTCGCGCTCCAGCGCATGCTCGCCGACGGGCCGGACCACAAGGCGTACGCGGCCGCGGTCCGGTTGTTGATAACCCCTTGAACCTCCAGTGGCGGGAGAACCCACGATCGACCTCATGCACATCGGTGAGCTCGCTCGACGCACCGGTCTGTCGGTGAAGACCGTCCGGTACTACTCCGATCTCGGGTTGGTGCCCGAGGCGGCCCGTACGTACTCGGGACACCGGCGGTACGACGCGGAGAGCGCGCTGCGACTCGACTTCGTGCGGACGCTGCGCGAGCTCGGCCTCGACCTCGCGACGATCCGGCGGGTGCTCGACAGCGAGGCGGACCTGCGTGGCGTGGCCGCGCGGCACGCCGACGCGATCGGGGCGCAGATCCGAGTGCTGCGCGTGCAGCGAGCCGTGCTGCGCGCGCTGGCCCGACGTGAACCCACACCACAGGAGGTGGACCGGATGAACCGGATCGCACAAGCCACGGCCGGCGAGCGCCGCCGCATCATCGCCGAGTTCCTGGACAGCATCTTCGCCGGCATACCGGTGGACCCGGAGTTCGAGGCACGGATGCGGTCGGTCACGCCCGAACTGCCCGACGAACCCACGGACGAGCAGGTCGACGCCTGGCTCGAACTGTCCGAACTGGTCAGTGACCCGGACTTCCGGGCGCTGCTACGCCGCATGGGCGAAGGGTCCTTCGGCGAGGGGTCGGCGCCGGCGGTGGACGGGCGTACCCATGAACTGGTCAGCGAGAAGGCGGGAGCGGCGGTCGCCGCGGGCGTCGACCCGGCGTCCGCGGCGGCGGGCCCGATCCTCGACGAGTTGGTCGCCGGGATGGCAACGGCCACCGGACGCGCCGCCGACGCCGCCTACCGGGGCGAGGTGCTCGCCGCGCTGGAGGTCGGCACCGACCCGCGTCCGGAGCGGTACTGGCAGCTCATGGCGGTGATCAACGGCTGGCCGCCGATCCCGGCGCAGACGCCGAACTATGTGTGGCTGCGCGACGCCCTCCGGGCCCGGGGCACCGCCTAGTCGTGCTGTGCGGGGGCCGGGATCGGCTTGCCGTTGGCGGCGAAGACGTTGCCGGAGTTCGTGGTCAGCCGCGTCTGGGTGCTGATCAGGATCGGGCAGTCGAACCCCGAGCTGCCGAACCGGTTCCCCACCACGTGGATCCCCGTCATCGGGGTGGGACCGCCCTTGTGGGCGAAGTTCAACGTGCAGCCGCCGCCGTCGAGCCAGTTGTTCTCCACCCGCAGGTTGGTGGCGGTGCCTCCGTCGTCCTGGGTCACCTGCCAGGCGGCATTGCCCTGCGACCCGACGGACAGCGTGTTGTGTCGCAGGGTGATGTTGCGGTCCCCGAACGACTGCACCGCGTCGTTGTGCGTCTCGCCGCCGCCCTGGTTCGGATCGCTGGCGAAAAAGCTCAGGTCGTGGATGTACGAGTCCTGGATCAGCACGTTGGCGCCGGCCTTCACGCCGTCGACCACGCCGTGGATGTTGACGCCGACCATGGTGATGTTGCCGCCGCGGACGCCGTCCAGGCAGGCGTTGGGGTTGGTCGGCCGGATCTCGGTCCGCTCGATGCGGGCGGATCCGGAGACCGAGATCACCGAGGACGAGTTACACCGCTTGGCGCCGCCCCGCACGATCGAGTTGCGGAGCGTGACGTTCTTGCCGGTGATCCTGACGTAGCCGCGGATGTCCAGGCCGCTGATCACCTGGTTGCTCGTGGCGTACGTCTGGTCGCCGGTGACCACCTTCAGCTTGGTGCCGGCCGGTACGCCGGTGTTGCTGGCGCCGGGCTTGCCGCCGGTCGAACCAGACGTACCGGACTTGGGCGTCGGCGTCGCGGTCGCCGGCGCGCGGCCCATCTTGGCCGTCCCGCTCGGCTCGGCCGAGGGCGCCGCGCTGGTCGCGGTCGGCGCCGAGGGGCTCACTCCGGGGGCGGTGGTGCCGGTCGCTTCCGGTGGTGGGTCGGATCCGCCGCACCCGCCGGCCACCCCGAGGACGATGGCAAGCACGACCGCTCCGACGACCCTGACCTGCACCATCCTCCTCGTGACCGGCTCTGCGGCTCCCCAGGCAACCGCCGCAGCCTCGCAGCGATGCCCAGATCAAGTCAAGAGCCGCCAGACCTGGAAGGTGGGCCCGTCCGCGGGCAGGGCATCGCCCGAACGCAGGTCAGGGGCGCCGCCGTACACGTTCTCGCCGCCGGGCAGGCCGGCGAGCCGCACCGGTGCGCCGGACGCCCGGCGGGCCAGCACCAGCACCGCCTCGCCGGGTGTCTCCCGCGCGAAGACCAGCGCGTCGGCGTCCGCGTACAGCCAGCGCAGGCCGCCGTGGCGCAGCGCCGTGGTGCCTCGGCGCAGGGCGATCAGGTCCCGGTAGCGGCCGAACGTCGCTTCGTCCTGTTCGCCTGGTCGGTCCCAGGGCATGGGGGTACGGGAATCTTCGCCGTTCACGCCGCGTAGACCCCATTCGTCACCGGCGAAGACCATCGGCGTACCGGGCAGGGTCAGCAGCAACCCGGCGGCCACCTCCTGCCGGTCCGCGTCGCCCACGACGGTACGGATGCGGGCCGTGTCGTGCGAGCTCAGCAGCTGCCACGAGTGCACCAGCGTCCGCCAGGACAGGCGCGCCGCGAACTCCCGCATGGTGGCCAGCACCGCCCGCCCGTCCCGGCGCGGCACGCCGCCCGGCACGCCGAGGAAGTCCGGCAGGTCAAGCTCGTCGGCGCGCAACCAGCTCCAGAGTGGACGCAGGAAGCCGGCGTAGTTCATCGTGCCCTGCCAGCCGTCCCGGTCCAGTTCGCCGGTGAAGTCGTGCGCGTGCTCGGCCACGAAGAGGGCATCGCCGGCCGCCGCGCGCAACAGCGCCGCCACCTCATGGGTGTACGCGTCGGCGCCGCACCGGCCGGTCATGTTGGCCACGTCCACCCGCCAGCCGTCCAGCCCGTACGGCGGGCCCAGCCAGCGGCGTACCACAGTGGACATCCGGCGGCGCAGCTCCGCCGAGCCCCAGTTGAGCTTCGGCAGCGACTTGACGCCCTTCCACGACTCGTAGTCGCCGTCCGCGTCGAAGTAGTAGAGGTCCCGCTCCCCCGCCGTGAACCACTCGTGCCCGTCCCCGGTGTGGTTCGCCGTGATGTCGCCGATCAGCCGCCAACCCCGGGCGTGTACGGCGTCCGCCAGCCGGGCCAGCGCTTCGTCCCCGCCGAGCAACGGGTCGACCCGGTCGAACGAGGAGGCGTCGTACCGGTGGTTGGAGGGGCCGGGAAGATCGGCGTGAGGTAGACGGTGTTGACGCCGAGGCGTTCCAGGTGGTCGAGGCGGCCGGCGATGCCGTCCAGGTCGCCGCCGTAGAACTGCCGTGGCGTTTCCGGCCCGCGCCCGATCACCGGGGTGTCCCAGTCGCACGGGATGGCCCAGTCGGGGGCCGCACGCGGGATCGATCGCGCGAACCGGTCCGGGAAGATCTGGTACACCACCGCGTCGCGGGCCCACGCCGGCGGCGGGTCGTACGTCACGAGCCGGAAGTCGTACGCGTCCGGCACGTCGTGGTCGACCGTGCCGAGGGCGTTCACCCACCGCCCGTCCACCAGGAAGCGGTACGTGGTGACCGGGTTGCGGACCTCGACGCCGGCCCGCCACCAGGTGGTGTCACCGTCGACCCGGTCGACGACCGCCTCGGTGAAGTGCGGCTCACCGTCCGGTGTGGACCGCACGAAGACACGGTTGGCGCGGGCCCGCAGAAACACCGTCACGGTGTCGCCCAGAGCGGGGGTCTGCGTGGACACGAGCGTCCCGTCGTGATGATGCACGGTCATCCCTTCACTGCTCCCGAGGTCAGGCCGGACACGATGTAGCGCTGGAGAAACTGGAACACGAGCACGGTCGGCACGGCGGTGAGCAGGGTGCCGGCGCAGAAGACACCGAAGTTGTTGTTGCGCTCGCTGGCGATGAGGCCGAACATGCCGACCGCCAGCGTCTTGGACCCGCCGCCGGTGAGGAAGACGTTGGCCATCAGGAACTCGTTGATGGTGCCGATGAAGACCAGCAGCCCGGTGACGGCGAGGATCGGCGCCACGAGCGGCAGCATGATCTGGAAGAAGACCTGGGCGTGCGTGGCACCGTCCATTGTGGCCGATTCGTCCAGCTCCTTCGGCACGGTGTCCAGGAAGCCCTTCATGAGCCAGGTGTTCACACCGAGCGCCCCGCCGAGGTAGAGCAGGATCAGTCCCCACGGCGTGTTGAAGCCGATGGCCGGCCACAGGTCCGTGATGGTGCTGAACATCAGGAAGATCGTCACGATCGCCAGGAACTGCGGAAACATCTGGATCAGCAGCAGGGACAGCAGTCCGACCCGGCGGCCGCGAAAGCGCATCCGGCTGAACGCGTACGCGGCGAGCGCCCCGACCAGGACCGCGGCGGCCGCCGACAGCCCGGCGATCAGCAGGGAGTTGGCGAACCAGCGGGCGAACTGGGTGTCGCCGAAGAGCTTGCCGAAGTTCTCGCCGGACAGGCCGGTCGGCACCAACTCGGTCGACGACAGTGTGCCCTGCGGGTTGAGGGCCGCCGAGAGCACGAACAGGATCGGGAAGAGCGCGAACGCCACCGCCACCACGGCGACGGCGTGCCGCCAGGCGAGCCTCACGAGTACACCTCCTCCTGCCTGCGGGTCCGCCGGAAGCTGACCGCGGAGATGAGCGCGACGATGGCGAAGATGAGGAGCGAGACGGCCGCCGCGAAGCCGTACTGGGCGCCGGCCGCGCCGAACGCGAGCCGGAACGTGTACGTGATGAGCAGGTCGGTCGCGCCCACGGTTGGGTTGTCGGCCGGAAACGGCCCGCCCTCGGTGGTCAGGTACACGGCGTTGAAGTTGTTGAAGTTGTACGCGAACGACGAGATGAGCAACGGCGTCAACGCGACCAGCAGCAGCGGCAGGGTGATCCGCCGGAACGCCTGCCACGGCCGCGCCCCGTCCACACTGGACGCCTCGGTCAGTTCGCGCGGGATCGCCTGGAGCGCGCCGGTGGCGACCAGGAACATGTACGGGAAGCCGAGCCACATCTGCACCAGGATCACCGCCAGCCGGGCCGACCACACCTCGCCGAACCAGTCCACATCCAGCCCGAACATGCGGTTGACCAGGCCGAAGTCGGTGTTGAAGAGGTCCCGCCAGACCAGCAGCATCGCGAACGAGGGCATCGCGTACGGCAGGATCAGCAGCACCCGGTAGAGCGACCGGCCGCGCATCCGGGGCGAGTGCAGGGCGAGCGCGCACGCCAGGCCGAGCACGAACGTGGCCGCCACCGAGCCGACCGCGAACGTGACGTTCCACGCGAGCGTGCGCAGGAACGGTCCGGAGATGGTGCCGTCGGTGACCATCCGGGTGAAGTTCCGGAAGCCGACGTCGACCTTCCAGCCCTGCGCCAACCGCTCCCCGTCACCGGCCACAAAGGACCCCGTCGTGGCGTCGGCGACCCACGTCTTTCCCGTTTCCCTATCGCTGATGCAGTCGCACCCTTCGTCGTACCCGTGAAGGGCCTTGCCCTCGTAGGCGCGCGACAGGCCCGACGAGCGGATCGCACCCCCGGACGTCGGCACCGCGAAAGCGGTGATCTCCTGGCTGCGGGCGCTGGCCTGACCAATGGTGAGGACGGTGTAGCGGGCCGGCGGCTCGCGGAGGCCGGAGGCGTCGCCGGCGCGCACTGCGCCGGTCGCCGGGTCCGTGAGCAGGAAGATCAGCGGCCCGGTCGCCGGGTCGCCGGTGGTGGCGACCTTGAGGGCATACTCGGGTGAGCCGGGCACCTGGGTGACGGACGCGGTCTGGATGGCGGCGATCGCGTCCGCCTTGCTGCCCCGGTGGCCGTCGCCGAAGTTGGTGAACGCGGTGCTGGCCGTGTAGAGGACCGGAAAGACCTGGAACGCGATGAGCAGGAGCGTGCCCGGCACCAGGTACTTGGCCGGGATGTGCCGGCGGGTCAGGTACAGGTAGAAGACGCCGGCCGTGGTCGCGACGAGAATGGCGAGGCCCGCCCAGGAGCGGGCCTCGACGAGGGGGAACGCCGCCCAGATCGCGATCGCGGCGGCGAGCCCCAGGGATACGACCTTCATTACTTGATCTGGCTGGAGATCGTCTTGGCGGCGGCGTTGACGGTGGTGGTGACGTCGGCGCCCCCAATGATCGCGGCCTCGGCCTTGCCGAACGGGTCCCAGATCGCGGCCATCTCCGGGATCGCGGGCAGGACCGCGCCGCTCTTGCCGGCCTCCTGGAACTTGGCGAGGTCCGGGTCGGTGCCCTTGATCTGGTCGAGCGCGGCGGTCAGCGCCGGCGGCCGGGGCTCGGCCTGGTAGAGCGCGACGGCCAGGTCGGGCGTGGTCAGGTAGTTGGCGACGAACTCCTGGGCGAGCGCCTTGTTCTTGCCCTTGGCCGCGACGTAGAACGCCTGCACGCCGACGAACGGGGTGGCCGGCTGCCCGCCAGCGAACCCGGGCATGGGCGAGATGTCGTACTTCAGGCCGGCCTTCTTGATGTCGGTGATCGCCCACGGGCCGGAGACGAGGTAGGCGCACTTCTTGCCGGTGAACGTGGCGATCGAGTTCTCGCCGCCGATCGAGCGCTTCAGGGCGCCGGTGCCCTTCTCGCCCAGTGCCTTGATCTTGTTGAACGCGGCGATCGAGGCGGGCTTGCCGACGCCGAGGTCCTTGGGTCGTAGTCGCCGGTGGACGTGGTGCCGAAGAGGTAGCCGCCGGCCGAGGTGTAGAGCGGGTAGAGGTGGTACGCGTCGCCGTTCTGGCCGACCTGGAGGCAGAGGATCTCGGTGGCCTTCTTCTCCGCCTTCAGCCTCTTGCCGGTCGCGACGAGCTCTTCCACGCTGGCCGGCGCGGTCGGGGCCAGGTCGGTGTTGCGGATCAGGGCCAGGTTCTCCATCGCGTACGGCACGCCGTACACCTGGCCGTTGAACGTGACCGCCTTGAGCGCGATCTCGGCGAACGCGCCCTTCTGCGCGGCCGAGAGCTGCACGGGGTCGATGGCGCCGTTCTGGACCAGGTTGCCGATCCAGTCGTGCGCGCCGACCATCACGTCCGGGCCGCTGCCCTGCTGGGACGCCGTGACGAAGGTGGTCTGCTGCTCGTCGGCGATCTCCTGGACCTCGACCGTGACGCCGTTCTCCTGGCCGAACTTGTCGGCGAATGGCTTGAGGGCGACGGTGCGCTTGGGGTCGGCCCAGATGACGAGCTTGCCGCCGGTTTTCGCTGCTGGGGAGTCGGTCGCCGCCGGCTCATCTGCGCCGCCGCAGCCAGCGGCGGCAAGCGCGAGGGTCATGGCGACGACCACACCCGCGTTACGGATGCGCATGGGGATCTCCTGAAAGGTCTGCCGGGGTTTAGCAGGCGAATGGGGGGTTCGTTGCCGGGACGTTAGCAAGTCGTTGCAGTTTCTGGAAGACCTTGCAGCAAGATGCGCAAGATCTTGCCGGTGCGCTAGCGTGATGCCATGCGCGCACGACTGTCCGACATCGCTCAGCAGGCCGACGTCAGCGAGGCCACGGTGTCGCGCGTGCTCAACGACCGGCCCGGCGTGTCCGCCGAGACCCGGCAGGCCGTGCTGACCGCTCTCGACGTGCTCGGATACGAGCGCCCGGCGCGGTTGCGCAAGCGCAGCGCCGGCCTCGTCGGCCTGGTCGTGCCCGAGCTGGACAACCCGATCTTTCCGGCGTTCGCCCAGGTCATCGAGTCCAACCTGGCGCAGGGCGGCTACACGCCGGTGCTGTGCACGCAGACCGCCGGCGGCGTCACCGAGGACGAGTACGTCGAGATGCTGCTCGACCGGCAGGTGTCCGGCATCGTCTTCGTCTCCGGGCTGCACGCCGACACCGCCGCCGACCACGAGCGCTACCGCAAGCTGCTCGCCCGCCCGCTGCCGATCGTCCTGGTCAACGGGTACGTGGCGGGCATCGACGCGCCGTTCGTCTCGTGCGACGACCGGGAGGCCGGCGAGCTGGCCGTGGCCCACCTGGTCGCGCTGGGGCACCGGCGGATCGGCCTGATCTCCGGACCCAACCGGTTCATGCCGGTCCAACGCAAGATCGCCGGCTACCGAGCGGCGATGAAGCGCCTGGTCGGCCTGGCGGATGACGAGATCGACGAGCTGATCTCGCTGTCCCTCTTCGGCGTCGAGGGCGGCCAGGCCGCCGCCGGTCGCCTCCTCGACCGGGGCGTCACCGGCATCGCCTGCGGCTCCGACCTGATGGCGCTCGGCGCGATCCGGGCCGCCCGGCAGCGCGGCCTGTCGGTGCCGGGCGAGGTGTCGGTGGTCGGGTACGACGACTCGCCGCTGATCGCGTTCACCGACCCGCCGCTGACCACGCTGCGCCAGCCCGTGATCGCGATGGCCGTGGCCGCCGTCCGGGCGCTCATCGACGAGATCCACGGGCATGCGACACACCGATCCGAGTACGTATTCCGCCCCGAGCTGGTAGCGCGGTCCTCGACGGGCGTGGCGCCGCTTTCGGTGCCCGAGGCCGCGTGATCTTTGCGCAAGATTTGCTTGACTCTTTCAGGATCCGTCAGGGATCCTCGGAAACCATGAGCGACTCGTGGTGGCGATCGGCCGCCGTCTATCAGGTGTACGTCCGCAGCTTCGCCGACTCGGACGGCGACGGCATCGGAGACCTGCGGGGCGTGCGCAACCGGCTGCCGTACCTGCGGGACCTCGGCGTGGACGCGCTGTGGCTGACACCGTTCTACCGGTCCCCGATGATCGACGGCGGGTACGACGTGGCCGACTACCGCGACGTCGACCCGATGTTCGGCACGCTCGCCGACTTCGACGCGATGATCGCCGACGCGCACGCGCTGGGCCTGCGCGTGATCGTCGACATCGTGCCGAACCACACGTCCGATGCTCATCCGTGGTTCGTCAGCGCACTCGCGGGTGTCGACCGGGACCGCTACATCTTCCGCGACCGCCCCAACGACTGGGAGTCGATCTTCGGCGGCCCCGCCTGGACCCAGGTGGCCGACGGGCAGTGGTACCTGCACCTGTTCGACCCCAGCCAGCCCGACCTGAACTGGGAGCACCCCGACGTGCGGGCCGAGTTCGAGGACGTCCTGCGGTTCTGGCTGGACCGGGGCGTCGACGGGTTCCGCGTCGACGTGGCCCACGGGATGATCAAGGCGGCCGGGCTGCCCGACGTCGGCTTCATGCCCGGCCGGCAGGTGGAGTTGCTCGGGCGTGGCCGGCTGCCGTACTTCGACCAGGACGAGGTGCACGAGATCTACCGCGCGTGGCGGCCCATCCTGGACAGCTACCCGGGCGAGCGGATCGCCGTCGCCGAGGCGTGGGCCGAGACCCCGCAGCGCCTCGCCCGGTACGTCGGCCCCGACGAGCTGCACCAGGCGTTCAACTTCGACTTCCTCGACGCCACCTGGTCGGCCGACTCCTTCCGGAAGGTCATCGACAGCTCCCTGGCCGAGGCCGCGATCGTCGGGGCGCCCACCACCTGGGTGCTGTCCAACCACGACAAGCCTCGACACGTCACCCGGTACGGCGACGGCGACGTCGGGCTCCGCCGGGCCCGGGCGGCCACGCTGCTGATGCTCGCGCTGCCCGGCTCCGCGTACCTCTACCAGGGCGAGGAGCTGGGCCTGCCCGAGGTGCTCGACCTGCCCGACGAGGTACGCCAGGACCCGGCCTTCCTGCGTACCGGCCTGAGCCGGGACGGCTGCCGCGTGCCGCTGCCCTGGGACGGCACCGCCCCGCCGTACGGCTTCGGGCCGGGCGGCTCGTGGCTGCCCGCGCCGCCGTCCTGGGCCGGCCTGTCCGTGGCGGCCCAGACGGGTGCTCCCGGGTCTACTTTGGAGCTGTACCGGGCGGCCCTGCGCCTGCGCCGTACGACCGCCGGCGACCTCACCTGGCTGCAGACCGAACCCGACGTACTGGCCTTCCGCCGCGCGTCCGGCCTGGTGTGCGCCGTCAACCTGACCTCCTCCCCGTCCACGTCCCCGCCTGGGGCCCCGTCCTCCTGGCCTCCTCCCCCGCGCCCTTGCCGCCCCTTTCTGCCGTCGATCAAGGGCAAACGGCCGTGGATGGATCTCTTTTCCGCGACCGTATGCCCTTGATCGGCGAGGAAATCCTTGATCGGCGCGGCGGGGTCGTGCTTCCGGCGGACACCGCGATGTGGTTTGACGGCGCGGCGACGGGGTAGGAGCGAGGGAGCCCGGTCGTTCGTTGTGCCAAGCGCCGACGGGCGACTGGGAGGTGGCCCCGGGCTGTCACGGGCCCTCGGGGCCGCCGGTCCTCCCGCCCAGCGGGCCGGCCCTCGTTGGCCGGCCCGCCCTCACGCGCGGCTCAGGCGAGGCGGGAGGTTACGCGGACCATGCCGGCGCGGATCTCTTCCGGGCTCGGGGTGGGGTCGGCTCGACGACTGCATGGTCGTCGTGGCCGGCGACGTCGATGTCGTCGTCGTAGTCACCGAACTCGGCGGCGTCCGCGGCCTCGGCCTGCTCGTCCTCGGCCACGATCCGGGCCGCGGCTATCTCCCCCCGGATCTCCTCCACCGTGACGTGCGGGAGCAGCGGCTCCACCACCGCCATCAGGTCCTCGTCGGCGACCACCGACTCGGCGAGGGCGAGGGCGTGCGGGCGTTCGTACGGGCCGCACACCACCGGCTCCCACTCCTCTTCCTCGTCGAGCGGTCCGAACGTGACAATCCACGGAAGGTCGCGTGCCGGCGAGTCGTCCGGCAGCTCCAGAGTGACCAGTGCGCCCATTCCAGTCATCATGAGCCGTTCCGCCAGCCCATATGGGGTGAAAGCGACAAAAAGTTGCTGCCGTACCGTGGGGCCATGAGCCAGCAAACGGCTGAACAATTCGCGGAACGACTATTTCAGGCGTCGCTGGGCACCGTGGAGGTGCTCTCGGCGTACCTCGGAGATCGGTTGGGGTGGTATCGCGCGCTCGCCGACGGCGGGCCGGCGACCCCGGCGGAGCTCGTGGCCCGCGCCGGCGGGGCGGAGCGGTACGCGCGGGAGTGGCTGGAGCAGCAGGCGTCCTTCGGGATCCTGACCGTCGAGGATGGACGGTTCACGCTGCCGGCGGGGGCGGCCGAGGTGCTCACCGACGAGCGGAGCCTGTCGTACCTGGCGCCGCTGGCCCGGATGTTCGGCGCGGCGGCGATCCAGTTGCCGGGTCTGCTGGAGGCGTACCGCACCGGTGGCGGGGTCGGCTGGGCGGCGTACGGCACGGACATGCGCGAGTCGCAGGCGGACATGAACCGGCCCTGGTTCTCCACGATGCTGCCGGACGCCCTCGCCGGGGTCGCCGACCTGCACGCGATGCTGGGCCGGCCGGGTGCGCGCATCGCCGACATCGGCTGCGGGGGCGGCTGGTCGACGATCGCGCTGGCGAAGGCGTACCCGCTGGCTCGGCTCGAAGGGGTCGACATCGACGCGCCCTCGGTGGAGCTGGCCCGCCGCAACGCGGCGGAGGCCGGCGTGGCCGACCGGGTGACCTTCCACCACGGCGACGCCGCCGGGCTCGAAGCGGGCGGGTACGACGCGGGGTTCGCGTTCGAGTGCGTGCACGACATGCCGCGGCCGGTGGAGGTGCTCGCGGCGATCCGCCGGGCGGTGGCACCGGGCGCGCCGGTCGTCATCATGGACGAGGCCGTTCAGGACGCGTTCCAGGCGCCCGGCGACGAGGTGGAGCGGCTGATGTACGGGTTCAGTCTGCTGATCTGCCTGCCCGACGGGATGGCGCACCAGCCCTCGGCCGGCACCGGCACGGTGATGCGGCCCGCGACCCTCAAGGGGTACGCCCAGGACGCCGGCTTTGCCGACCTGGAGATCCTGCCGATCGAGGACTTCGGCTTCTGGCGCTTCTACCGGCTCACTCACTAGCGGCCAGGTCGGTCACCTTCCCGTGCGTGCTGGTGGCGGCCAGTGCGGCGCCGAAGAGGAGGAGCTGGTTGAGCAGGTACAGGTAGATCAGCAGGCCGACCGCGCCGGTCACCACGGTGTACGCCGGGTTGCGGTCGATCCGCACGATGTACTCCCGGCCGAGCGTGTTGAGCACGGTGATGCCGATCGCGACCACCAGCACGGCGGGCAGCAGGCGGCGTGGATGCATGCGCAGCCGGGGCACGGCGACCAGCAGGGCGGTCGCCAGCACCACGTTGAACGCCACCGCCAGCGCCCAGCTCACCACCGTCAGGAAGGTCGAGCCGCCGTCGCCGATGAGCCACCGCAGCAGCGCCTCCAGCCCGTCCACGGCGGCCACCGACAGCGCCAGCAGCAGAAACACGCCGAGCAGCACGGCCAGGTCGACCACCCGCCTGATGATCAGGTTGCCCGGCTGCTGCGGCACCCCGTAGATGGCCCGCTGCGACGAACGGATCGCCTCTACCCAGCCGATGCCGGTGAGCACCAGGGTGGCGAGGCCGACGATGCCGACCGTGCCGCTGCTCTCCTGGATCTGCTCCAGCTGCAGAAACGGCAGGTTCTGGTTGAGGAACTTGTCGACCGCCTCGCGCAGCGCCTCGTTGCGGTTCAGCACGAACCCGAACGCCCAGTACGCGACCAGGCCGAGCGCGAAGACCGCGAAGAACCCGTAGTACGCGATCGCCGCCGCGAGCCGGCCGGCCAGCACCTCGCCGTACCGGTCAAGGGCCCGCCACAGGTGGTCGAAGGCCGCGGAGCGCCGCCGAAACGCGGTGAGCCCACCGGAGATGCCGGTGACCGTCCGGGCGACGATATTCACGCCGACATCCTGACGGATGGCGGGCGGTCGCGCGCGTCAGCCGCCCAGATCGAAATCGCGGCGCGGCTGCCACCGGGCCTCGCCGGTGTGCGAGAACAGGGTGAACGCGGCCACCTCGAAGAGCGCCTCGAAGCCGGCCAGGTCGTCGTACACCTGGTCCAGCGCGTCCGACGGCACGTCCTGCGCGACCGTGACGTGCGGGTGGTACGGGAACCGGGTCTCCCGCCGCAGCTCCTCGGCCGTGCCGATGGCCGCCGCGAGCTGCTCGCACTCGCTGATCCCGGCCGCCACGACCACGAAGACCACCTCGGTGAGCGGCCGGAACGTGCCGGTGCCGCGCAGGTGCAGGGAGAACGGCGGCTGCCCCGCCGCCACCGCGGCCAGGTGCTTTTCGATGTCCGGCAGGCGCTCCGGGTCGATCTCCGTCGGGCCGAGGAGGGTCAGATGCGCGGGTACGTAGGCCGCCTGCGGATCGCCGGCCTCGGCGCGCCGGCGGGTCAGCGCGCTACCCCACGGCTCGGGGATGTCGATCGCCACCCCGATCCGGGTGAGCTGGTCGGTGCCGGCCACGTCCTACGCGTTCCGCGCCGGCGACAAGAACCCGACCCGGTCGTACGCGGTGCGCAGCGTCGCCGCCGCGACCGAGCGCGCCTTCTCCGCGCCGATCGCGAGCAGCTTGTCCAGCTGCGCCGGGTCGTCCAGGTACGCGCGGGTGCGCTCCTGGATCGGCCGCACGAACTCGACCACCACCTCGGCGAGGTCCTTCTTCAGGTCGCCGTACCCCTTGCCGTCGTACGCCGCGACCAGGTCGTCGATCGTGCGGCTGGACAGCGCGGAGTAGATGGTGAGCAGGTTGGACACGCCCGGCTTCTGCTCCGGATCGAAGATGATCTCGCGGCCGGTGTCGGTGACCGCCGAGCGGATCTTCTTCGCCGACTTGGCCGGGTCGTCCAGCAGCTCGATGATGCCGGCCGGCGACGAGGCCGACTTGGACATCTTCGCGTTCGGCTCCTGCAGGTCGGTGATCTTCGCGGTGTCCCGCACGATGTACGGCGCCGGCACCGTGAACGTCTTCCCGAAGAGCGTGTTGAACCGCTGCGCCAGGTCGCGGGTCAGCTCCAGGTGCTGGCGCTGGTCCTCACCCACCGGCACCGCGTCGGCCTGGTAGAGCAGGATGTCGGCGGCCTGCAGGATCGGGTACGTGAACAGGCCCACGCTGGACCGGTCTGCCCCCTGCTTCGCCGACTTGTCCTTGAACTGGGTCATCCGGCTCGCCTCGCCGAACCCGGTGATGCAGCTCAGCACCCAGGACAGCTGGGGGTGCTCGGGCACCTGCGACTGCACGAAGAGCGTGCACCGCTCCGGGTCCAGGCCGGCCGCGAGCAGTTGGGCGGCGGAGAGCCGGGTGCGCTGGCGCAGCTGGGCCGGATCGTGGCCGGCGGTGATCGCGTGCAGGTCGACCACGCAGTAGAAGGTGTCGTGCGTTTCCTGCATCGCCACCCAGTTGCGGACCGCTCCAAGGTAGTTGCCCAGATGGAACGAGTCGGCGGTCGGCTGGATACCGGACAGCACCCGGGGCGGGGGCGAGATCTGACACCGACATTCGGCCATTCTGACAGCACCGTTGGGAACCATGGACGCCGGCCGGGGCTCGTACGCTGAGAAATCTAGGCGAGGGCGGTGGTCGGTGCCGGGACGGGACACGCGGGCCGCGGCGGAGCAGGCGATCGGTGACCTTTACCAAGCCTGCTACCGGCGCTTGGTCGCGCAGGTCTACGCGTTCACGACTGACCTGACGGAGGCACAAGACGTGGTCCAGGAGGCGTTCGCGCGGGCCCTGGCCCGGCCGGGCGGGCTGGGCGACGTGGACAACCCGGAGGCGTGGCTGCGCACGGTCGCGGTCAACGTCGTACGCCGGCGCTGGCGGCGCCGCAAGCTGCTCGACACGATCCTGCTGCGGGACCGCCCGGTGACCCGTACGGTCGAGGCGCCGCCCGGCCCGGAGCGCGCCGACCTCCGCGACGCGCTCGCCGCGATCCCGGTGAACTACCGCGAGGTGATCGTCCTGCACTACTTCGCTGACCTGCCGGTCGAGGAGGTCGCGACCGTCCTCGACATACCGGTGGGCACGGTCAAGTCCCGGCTGGCGCGCGGCCGCGCGGCGCTGGCGGAGCGGCTCGGCGACTACCGTTCCGGGGAGGTGACGGCCCGTGCCGGATCTTGACTCTCGGCTGGCGCGGGAGCGGGCCGAACTGCTCGACACCATCGCGCAGCCACCGCTCGCCAAGATCGGCGAGCGGGCCGCGGCCCACCGCCGGCGCCGCCGCGCCCGCCGCACCGGGATCGCGCTCGCCGTGCTGGCGGTGACGGCCACCGTGGGCCTGCGACCGTGGGCGGACCACGAGCGGCCCCCGCCACCCGCCGAAGACCGCGATCCGCCCGGCGTCGTCTACACCGACGCCGGCATCACCATCAACGGCCTGACCGGCGACCGCGTCCTCGACCCGGTCGGTCACATCAGCGACGTCGAGTTCACCGACCCCGACCACGGGTACGTCGTGGTCCAGTGCCCCGTCCGCACCCCGTGCGCGCCGAGCCTGGCCCGCACCACCGACGGCGGCCTCACCTGGTCGCTGGCCACGATGCCGCCCGCGACGGACGACCTCGATCTGGTCGCATTCCCGGACGGCCGGCTGGTCCTTTCCGGATACGTCTCCGCCGACGAGGGGCAGACCTGGCAGGCCACGCCGCGCTCCGCCGGCCGCCCGGCCGCCGCCGAGCAAGGTCAACTACTCCGGTTGGGCGCCGGCGCCGTCGAGGTCTGGAGTCCCGAGTACGGCAACCGTGGTGAACTGCAAACCCAGCCTTCCGGGCTGGCGGTGTCCTGGGTGGCGGCCACCGCCACGGCGGACGGTGCCTGGTGGGCCGGGGGCCTGCTGGACGGCGCGCCCGCGGTGGCGGTCACCCGCGACCAGGGCCGGACCTGGACGGTCACCCCGCTCGGCGCCGCGGGCGCGCGGGTGCAGGTGGCCGTGCTCGGCGCGTACGCGTACGCGACGGTGCTCGGGGAGAACGGGTCGATCCAGGCCATCTTCCAGTCCACCGACTCCGGCCGGCACCTGCGCCGTACGACGACCGGGCGGGTCGGCACCCCCGCCGCGCTGTCCGGCGAGGCGGTGCCGCTGCTCGACGGCCGGCTGCTGGTGGCCGGCGACGATCACAAGTGGTACGTCAGCGCGGACGGCCGGACCTTCACCCAGGCGGTCGGCACCCTCCCCGCCGTCGGCCGCCTCGCCCGCACGCCGGCCGGCTACGTCGCGTACGACCTGTTCAACGCCGGGTGGGCGGCGTACTCGGCGGACGGCTCAACCTGGCGGAAGCTCCAAATCAACTAGCGCTCCCCAAGTGCAAGGAAGGGCACCTTGTTATCGCTTTTTGCATAACAAGGTGCCCTTCCTTGCACTCAGGCTCGCTCGGTTACGGGGGTGTCGACGGCGACCCGGGTGGCCGGTACCGCGGGGGCCGGCGGTGGGACGGCCGCGATGCCCACGCGGGCGACCCGGCGGCCGTCCAGCTCCAGGACGCGCAGCCGCCAGCTGCCCTCGGTCACCTCGTCGCCCACCCGTGGCAGCCGGCCCAGCCGGGCCATCACGAAGCCGCCCACCGTCTCGTACGGCCCGGTGGGCAGCGCGAACCCGGCGCGCTCAGCGAAGTCGGCGAGGTTGAGCCGGCCGTCCACCTCGGCCGGGACGCCGGCGTGCACCGGGTCGGGCGCCGCGTCGTACTCGTCGTGGATCTCGCCGACCAGCTCCTCGATGAGGTCTTCGAGGGTGACGATGCCGGCGGTGCCGCCGTACTCGTCGACGACGACCGCCAGGTGGTGCCGTTCGCGGCGCATCTCGGACAGCGCCGCCAGCACGCGTTTGCTGCCCGGCAGCCGCTTGACCTCGCGGGTCAGCTCGCGGATGGTGGCACGCCCGTCGCCGGGCGGCCGGATGAGCAGGTCACGCAGGTGCACGAAGCCCACCACGTCGTCGTGCGTACCGTCGATCACTGGATAGCGGGTGTGCGTCTCCGCCCGTACCATCTGGGCCGCCTCGTCAAGGGTGAGCCCGGCGTCGAGAAAGGTCACGTCGGTCCGCGGCATCATCACCTCGCGGACCAGGCTGGCGCCGGCGGTGAGCACCTCGTCGATGATCCTGCGTTCCACGGGATCGAGCAGCGTGTTGGCGGCGATCAGCTCGCGCAGCTCGGCCTCGCTGATGCGCTCGCGACCGGCGGTGCGGTCGGCGCCGAGCAGCGCCGCGATCGCGGCGGCCAGCCGTACCGTGAAACGGGCGATGGTATGTCGAACAGCTCCGGCATTGCCGGTTTCTGGCATGGGGAAATGGTAGTATGTGCGAACGTGTTGATTCCTGGTTGATAGTGTTGCATAGTTAGCCCACAGCCGGCGCCCGTAGGCTGTCCGCGAGTCGTCGCGCAGACCCGAGGAAGGTCACCACGTGAAATTGCTCGTCACCGGCGGGGCCGGATACATCGGCAGCGTCGTCACCCGCTTGCTGCTCGACGCCGGCCATGAGGTGGTCGTCCTGGACGACCTGCGCACCGGCCACGCGGAGGCGCTCGCCCCGGAGGCGACGTTCGTCCGGGCACCCATCCACGACGCGGCACAGGTGCTGACGCGCGGCGCCGGCTTCGACGGTGTGCTGCACTTCGCCAGCCTCATCGCGGCCGGCGAGTCGATGATCAGGCCCGAGCTGTACTGGGACAGCAACGTGGTCGGGTCGCTCGCGCTGCTCGACGCGGTCCGCGCCGCGGGGGTACGCACGTTCGTCTTCTCCTCCACCGCCGCGGTCTACGGCAACCCCACCGAGCTGCCCATCAGGGAGTCCGCGGTGAAGGCCCCCACCAGCACGTACGGGGCCACCAAGCTGTCGTTCGACATGGCGCTGACCTCGGAGGCGTTCGCGCACGAGCTGGCCCCGGTGTCGCTGCGCTACTTCAACGTGGCGGGGGCCCTGCTGCGCCCGCCGGTCGCGATCGGCGAGCGCCACGACCCGGAGACGCACCTGATCCCGATCGCCCTGCAGGTGGCCGCCGGCAAGCGCGACAAGCTGCAGCTCTTCGGCGACGACTACCCCACCGTCGACGGCACCTGCGTGCGCGACTACATCCACGTCGAAGATCTGGCCCGCGCCCACCTGCTGGCGCTGGACGCCGCCACCCCGGCGATCACCGGATTTACAACCTGGGCAACGGCAACGGGTTCTCCAACCGCCAGGTCGTCGAGGTGGTACGCGAGGTCACCGGCCACCCCGTACCGGTGGAGATGGCACCGCGGCGCTCGGGCGACCCGGCCGCGCTGGTCGCCTCGTCCGACCTGGCCCGCTCGGAACTGGGCTGGACCCCGGCCAAGCCGACGCTGCACGACATGGTCTCGGACGCGTGGGCGTTTTACCAGGAGCACGTCTCATGAAGCAGTTCGTCGCGGTTTACGGCGCCGAGCCCGATGGCGTCTGGGCGGCTCCCGGGCGGGTCAACCTGATCGGCGAGCACACCGACTACAACGACGGCTTCGTGCTGCCGTTCGCCCTGCCCCACCGCACGGTGGTCGGGGCCACCAGGCTGGACACCCCACAGTGGACGGTGTGGTCCGAGCAGGCCGACGAGCAGATCACCTTCGACCTGTCGACCCGCGTCCCCGGCTGGGGCGCGTACGTCGCCGGCGTCGTCTGGGTGCTCCGCGAGGCCGGCTTCGACGTCCCGGGCGCCAACCTGGCCATCACCTCCGACGTGCCCCTGGGCGCCGGCCTGTCCTCCTCGGCGGCCCTGGAGTCCGCGGTGCTCACCGCGCTGGTCGACCTCGGCGGGCTGGACCTGCCCGTCGACCAGCGGCCCCGGCTGGCCCAGCAGGCGGAGAACGAGTACGCCGGCATGCCCTGCGGCATCATGGACCAGTCGGCCTCGATCCGCTGCCGGGCCGGGCACGCGCTCTTCCTCGACTGCCGCACGCTGGAGGTCGAACACATCCCGTTCGACGTCGCCTCCGCCGGGCTCGCCGTCCTGGTCATCGACACGCGCGCGCCGCACCGGCACGTCACCGGCGAGTACGCCGCCCGCCGCGCCAGCTGCGAAGAGGCGGCCCGGGCGCTGGGCGTACCGGCCCTGCGCGACACGACACTCAGCGCGGTGGCCGACCTTCCCGACGAGGTCCTGCGGCGCCGGGCCCGGCACATCGTGACGGAAAACCAGCGCGTCCTCGACACCGTCGACCTGCTGCGCTCCGGCCAGGTACGCGAGATCGGCCCGCTGATGACCGCCTCGCACGGCTCCATGCGCGACGACTTCGAGATCACCGTGCCCGAGGTGGACACGGCGGTGGAGGCCGCCCTGTCCGCCGGGGCGTACGGCGCCCGGATGACCGGCGGTGGCTTCGGCGGCTGCGTCCTGGCGCTCGTCGACGCGACAGCCACCGACCAGGTGGCGGCCGCGGTGGCCGAGGCGTTCGCCGCGCGCGGCTACGCCCCACCCGAGCCCTTCGTGGCGGTCCCCAGCGCCGGCGCCACCCGCCTGTAGGGGTTGCCCACCCGCCACCGACCCGCCGCGGTGATCATGAAGTTATCGCCCGCAGGGAGCGCTCTCATGGGCGATAACTTCATGATCACCCGAGGGCGTTGAATGCTCTTGGCGTCGCTGAGGGCTTTGGGCGCTCGCACGGGAGTAGGGCGCCCCCGTTGGGGTTTGGGCGTGAGTAGGGCGCCCGGGACCTACCGGCCGCGAGGTTGCGGTCCGCTCGCCATGTCGGTGGTGGGTTCGACGGCTGAGCCGACGTGCGCCGTGATCGTGGCGAATGGTTTCCCCTGGGCGGGCAACTAGTCGACACGGTCGCCGGAACTGTGTGCGATGGCGACGGTGGGGCGCCAAGACCTGTCCGATCAGGCGTCGTCAGTGCTTGACATGGATCGGCTTTCCTTGAACTTCCCGGCCTTGGGGCGCCCCACTCCCGCCACAGTCACGCCAACGCCGCGACCACCAAGAAAAGACGCGCCAGTCCTCCGAACGCGCGTACACCGGACAGGCGCAGCGTGGACCGCGTCGATCAAGGGATTTCGCGTCGATCAAGGGCAAATGGCCGTGGTTTGGAGATCAAAGCACGACCGTTTGCCCTTGATCGACGGGGAAGCCCTTGATCGACGGGGAAGACGTTGATCGACGGGGAAGACGGGATCCGTTAGGAGGTTTCGATGATCATGGCGGCGCCTACGGTGCGGTTGGTGGACTCGTCGATCAGGATGAGGCCGCCCGTCGTGCGGTTTCTGCGGTACTCGTCGGCGAGGAGCGGGACGGTGGTACGCAGGCGGATGCGGCCGATCTCGTTCAGGCCGAGCCCCGTCGCGCTCTCGTCGCGGTGCAGGGTGTTGACGTCGAGGCGGTACTGCAGGCCGCGCACCACGGCTCGGGCGGCCCGGGTGGTGTGCTTCACGGCGTACTTGGCGCCGACCGTGAGCGGGCGGGTCTCGTCCATCCAGCAGACCATCGCCTCGATGTCCTGGGTGACCGCCGGCGCGTTGTGCGGGCGGCAGATCAGGTCGCCGCGCGAGATGTCGATCTCGTCTTCCAGCCGCACGGTCACCGACATCGGCGGGAACGCCTCGGTGACCGGCCCGTCCGCGGTCTCGATCGCCGAGATCCGGCTGGTGAAGCCGGACGGGAGCACCATCACCTCGTCGCCGGGCTTGAGCACGCCGGACGCGACCTGCCCGGCGTACCCCCGGTAGTCGGTCACGGTGGTGGACTGGGGGCGGATGACGTACTGCACGGGGAAGCGCACGTCGACCAGGTTGCGGTCGGAGGCGATGTGCACGCGCTCCAGGTGGTGCAGCAGCGACGGCCCCTCGTACCAGGGCGTCTTCTCCGACCGGGTGACGATGTTGTCGCCCTGCAGCGCGGAGATCGGGATGATCGTCAGGTCGGGCGCCTCAAGCTTGGCCGCGAACGAGGTGAACTCGTCGGCGATCCGCTCGAACACCTCCTGCGACCAGTCGACGAGGTCCATCTTGTTGACGCACAGGACGACGTGCGGCACCCGCAGCAGCGAGCACAGGAACGCGTGCCGGCGGGACTGCTCGACCAGGCCCTTGCGGGCGTCGACCAGGATCAGCGCGAGGTCGGCGGTGGAGGCGCCGGTGACCATGTTGCGCGTGTACTGGATGTGCCCCGGGGTGTCCGCGATGATGAACTTTCGCCGCGGGGTGGCGAAGTACCGGTACGCCACGTCGATCGTGATGCCCTGCTCCCGCTCGGCGCGCAGGCCGTCGGTGAGCAGCGCCAGGTTGGTGTACTCGTCGCCGCGCGCCGCGCTGACCGCCTCCACGGCGGCGAGCTGGTCGGTGAAAAGCGACTTGGTGTCGTAGAGTAGCCGCCCGATCAGCGTGGACTTACCGTCGTCGACCGAGCCGGCGGTGGCGAACCTGAGCAGGTCCATCGCGCGGGTCTCCAGCACGGGAGCGGTCATCAGAAGTATCCCTCCCGCTTGCGGTCTTCCATCGCGGCCTCGCTCACCCGGTCGTCGCCGCGGGTCGCGCCGCGCTCGGTGATCCGGGTGGCGCCGACCTCGTCGATCACCTTCTGGACGGTGTCCGCGTCGGAGCGGACCGCCGCGGTGCAGGAGGCGTCGCCGACCGTGCGGTAGCGCACAGTCTCGGTGAACGGGGTCTCGTCAGCGCGCGGGGTGAAGAACTCGTTCACCGCGTACAGCATGCCGTCGCGCTCGACCACCTCGCGCTGGTGCGCGTAGTAGATCTCCGGCAGCGACAGCCCTTCGCGGGCGATGTAGTGCCAGACGTCCAGCTCGGTCCAGTTGGACAGCGGGAAGATCCGGATCGACTCGCCCTGGTGGTGCCGTCCGTTGTAGAGCCCCCACAGTTCGGGACGCTGGTTTTTCGGGTCCCACTGGCCGAAGTCGTCGCGGAAGCTGAACACCCGCTCCTTGGCCCGGGCCTTTTCCTCGTCGCGGCGCGCGCCGCCGAAGAGCGCGTCAAACCGGTACTTTTCGACCGCAGCGAGCAGCACCGGGGTCTGGATCCGGTTGCGCGACCCGTCGGCCGGCTCGCGCACCAGGCCGGCCTGAAGCGCCTCGGGGACGCTGGCCACCAGGAGCTGCAGGCCCAACTCGGCCACCCGCCCGTCCCGGTATTCGAGAACCTCGGGGAAGTTGTGCCCGGTGTCGATGTGCATGACCGGGAACGGGATTCGCGCCGGCGCGAACGCCTTCTCCGCCAGGCGGAGCATCACGATCGAGTCCTTGCCACCGGAGAAGAGCAGCACGGGCCGCTCCAGCTCGGCGACGACCTCGCGCATGATGAAGACGCTCTCGGCTTCGAGAGCATCTAGATGGGAGACTCGATACGTCTGTGTCTGGCTCACGAATTCCAGACCTTTCCGGTTGGTTAAGCTCAGTCACTCTACCCGGAGCTGGCGCTGCAACGCTGCAAGCAACCGGGGAGCCAGGTCCTTCCGGCAGACCACGAGGTCGGGCAGGCGTGGATCGGCCTCATTGTATTTCAGCGCTGATCCGTCGATTCGGGAAGCGTGCAGGCCCGTGGCAGTCGCCACAGCCACCGGCGCGGCCGAGTCCCACTCGTACTGGCCGCCGGCGTGGATGTAGCCGTCGACCTCGCCGCCGATCACCGCGGCGATCTTCGCGCCGGCCGAGCCCATCGGGACCAGTTCGGCGCCCACCTCCTGCGCCACCGCCGTCAGGAACGCCGGTGGGCGGCTGCGGCTCGCGGCCAGCCGCAGCGGGCCACCGGTCGCGGCCGACAAGGTCATCGGGGGGTACGCCGGCGGGTAGTCCGTGCCGAGCACCCGGTGCTGGGCGGGCAGCGCCACCGCACCGGCGGCCAGCTTCAGCGGCCCACCCGCGTTGCGGGCCCACAGGGCGACGTGGACCGCCCAGTCGGACCGGCCCTCCTCGGCGAACTCCCGGGTGCCGTCCAGCGGATCGATGATCCACACGCGCTCGGCGTCCAGCCGGGCGGGCGGCGTCGGGCCGGCCCCCTCCACCCACGCCTTGCGGGCGTGGTCGTCCTCCTCGGACAGCACCGCGTCGGCCGGGCGCCACCGGGCCAGCTCGGTACGGATGAGGTCGTGCGACAGCTTGTCGCCGGCGGACTTGAGTGCGGCCGGGTCGTCGTGTCCCCGCTCGGCGCGTACCTCGAGCAGGAGCTGCCCGGCCCGCGCGGCGAGCCACCGGGCGAACGCGCCGTCGACCACGGGCGGGCTGACCGGGGGCGCCATCAGTAGGCCCCGGACGAGCGGGTGACCGCCGAAACGGTCCGCATCAAGATC
Source organism: Phytohabitans rumicis (assembly GCF_011764445.1). Taxonomy (NCBI): domain Bacteria; kingdom Bacillati; phylum Actinomycetota; class Actinomycetes; order Micromonosporales; family Micromonosporaceae; genus Phytohabitans; species Phytohabitans rumicis. Next base: position 5,063,197 of record NZ_BLPG01000001.1, on the reverse strand, counting down.
ACCAGGTCGAGCGAAAGCGACCAGTTCTCCACATATCGCAGATCCAACCGGATCGACTCCTCCCAGGGCAGGTCCGAACGGCCGGAAACCTGCCATAGCCCGGTCATTCCGGGCTTAACCGCCAGCCTGCGCCGGACGTCGTCCGGATAGGCCGCCACCTCTTCCGGCAATGGTGGGCGCGGGCCCACCAGCGACATCTGCCCCCGCAGCACGTTGAACAGCTGCGGCAGCTCGTCGAGCGACAACCGTCGCAGCCACCGACCGACAGGGGTCACCCGCGGGTCGTTTCGGACCTTGAACAACACCCCGTCGTGCTCGTTGAGGTGCCGGATCTCCGCGAGCCGCGCCTCGGCGTCGAGGTACATACTGCGGAACTTGAACATCAGGAACCGCCGGCCATCCCGCCCGACGCGAACCTGACGGAAGAATACCGGCCCGGACGAGTCCCGACGGATACAGACGGCGAGCGTCAGCAACAGCGGGGACAGCACCAGGAGCAGCAGTGCGGCCCCGACCCGATCGACGATCTCCTTGACCACCCTCGATCCACCGTCCAGCCGGGGATGGTCGACGTGCAGCATCGGCAGCCCGTCGACGGGACGGATCGTCGTGCGGTCGCCGGCCACGTCGACCAGCGCGCTGGCCACGATCAGGTCGATCTCGTCGCGTTCCAGCCGCCAGGCCAGCCGGCGCAACGCGTGCCCGTCCAGCTCCGGGCAGGACAGCACGATCGCGGTGTCGGCGGCCGCCGCGTCCACCGCCTCGGCCACGTCGTCGAACGTGCCGTACACCGGCAGCCCGACGTTGCCGTCGCCGCCGGGGGGCAGGCACGCGCCGACCACCTCCAGGCCGTGGTAGTGCTCGCGGCGCAGCTGCCGCGTGATGTGCACGACGGCGAGTTCGTGGCCGACGACGATCACCCGGCGCAGGCACTCGCCGCGCTCCCGCGCCCGGTGCAGGCGCTTGCGCGCCGCGAACCGGACCACCAGCGCCGTCGCGGTCGCCGCGGGCAGCGCGACCAGGACGTAGGAGCGGGCCAAGGGCAGATTCAGCGCGTACGACACGATGGCCGCCGCGGCGATCAGGCTGAGCCCGGACCGGATGACCCGCTGGTACTCCTCGGTGCCGACGAACAGGAACCGCGCCTCGTACGTCCGGTGCAGCGCGAGCATGCCGACCAGCGCCAGCGGCAGCAGCACCGACAGCACGAGGTAGATCCGGTTGTACGACGTGACCGTCTGCCCGAAGCGCAGCTCGAACGCCAGCGCACCGGCGCCCAACCCGACGAACAGGTCGCCGAGCAGGAGCGTGCCGACGTACCGGGATTCCCAGGCGGCGCGGCGGGAGCGCGCGGCGTGCCGGCCCGGCACCCGGCGCAGCGGCCAGCCCTCGGTACGGACCGGGCCGGTCGACCGGGCCCGCAGCGGGGTAGGGAAGAGCTCCAGCTCCTCCACGTCCCCGCTCAGCTCCGTCACATCGTGACCAACGCGCCGACCGGCCTAGGCGTTACACCCCGTTGTACGTATTTTGTGCAACTTCCACACCACGGGTGACAACCGTCTCCACCACGTCGGCCGCCCGGTCCACCAGGAACTCCAGTTCCTTGCGCTCGGTCGCGGAAAAGTCCGACAGCACGAAGTCGGCCGGGTCCTGCCGACCCGGCGGCCGCCCGATCCCGAAGCGCACCCGCACGTAGTCCTTGCCGCCCAACGACTTCGACATGGAACGCAGACCGTTGTGCCCGCCCTCGCCACCGCCGATTTTGGCGCGCACCTGGCCGTACCCGAGATCGAGCTCGTCGTGGACGGCGATGACCTGGCCGACGGAGATCTTGTAGAACTGAGCCAGCGCCGCCACCGGCCCGCCGGAGAGATTCATGTACGTCAACGGCTTCGCCAGCACGACCCTGGGCCCACCCGGCGACAGCCGGCCCTCGGCGACCTCAGCCACCGCGCGCTTGTGCCGGCCGAACTTGACCCCGATGCGGGCGGCCACCAGGTCGGCCACCATGAACCCGGCGTTGTGCCGGTTGCGCGCGTACTCCTTGCCGGGGTTGCCCAGCCCCACCACGAGCCAGGTCTCGTCCATCCCGCTGCCCCTTTACAAGCCAAAGGGGGCCCGCCCGGGCCCCTTTGTTAGCAGGTGATTAGCCCTGCGCGGCAGCCTCGGCCGGCTGCTCCTCGGCGCCCTCGGCCTCGGTCGGCGCCTCGGCGCCCTCGAGCTGCTCGGCGCTCGGCGAAACCGAGATCGCCACGATGACCAGCTCCGGGTCGGCGGCCAGCTCGGTGCCGCGCGGCAGCGTCACATCGGCGGCGGTCACCCGCGAGCCCGCCTCCAGGCCCTCGATGGAGACCTCGAGGTGGTCGGGCAGGTGCAGCGCCTCGGCGGTGATCGACAGGGTGTTGTTTTCGGTGACCACCAGCGTGCCGCGGGCGGCGTCGCCGATCAGCTGCACCCGAACGTCGACGGTCACCTTCTCGCCGCGCTTCACGATCAGCAGGTCGACGTGCTCGAAGGTGTCCTTGATCGGGTCCCGCTGGATCGCCTTCGCCAGCGCCAGCGTCGTGGCGCCGCCGACGATGTCGATCGCGAAGATCTGGTTGAGGCCGCCGTGCCGGATCGCGGCGGCGAACTCGCGCGCGGGCAGGGCGATGTGCTGGGGCTTCTCGCCATGGCCGTACAGCACGGCGGGCACCTTGCCGGCCCGACGGGTACGACGGGCACCACCCTTGCCGAACTCGGTACGGGTCTCGGCGCTGATCTTTACCTCGGACACGGGAGTACTCCTGATGTTTCGTCTTGCTGCATGAGGTCGGCGGCGGTGCCGGGCGAGGAGGCGCGCGGGGCAGGGCCCGGAGCACCGCGTCGATCACGGTGCTCATGCGGTAGGTGCTGTGTCAGCAGCGGCCCGCGGGGCACCCTCGCCGTGGCAACCGCTCCAGTCTACCCGAGTTCCTTACCCTCGCTAACTCAGGCCCCGAACAGCGTCGTCACCGACCCGTCGTCGAACACCTCGCGAATCGCCCGCGCCAGCAACGGCGCGATCGACAGCACGGTTATCTTGTCGAGCCGCTTCTCCGCCGGCAGCGGCAGCGTGTTCGTCACCACGAGTTCGCTGATCCGGCTGTTCTTCAGCTTCTCCGTCGCGGGGTCGGACAGCAGCGCGTGCGTGGACGCCACCACCACGTCGGCCGCCCCCGAGTCGTACAGGATGTCGGACGCCCGGGTGATCGTGCCACCGGTGTCGATCATGTCGTCGACGATCAGGCAGACGCGACCTTCCACGTCGCCGACCACCCTGTTCGCCACCACCTGGTTGGGCTTGAGCGGGTCGCGGGTCTTGTGGATGAACGCCAGCGGGCAGCCGCCCAGCCGGTCTGTCCACCGCTCGGCGACGCGCACCCGGCCGGAGTCCGGCGCGACCACCGAGAGCGGGCGGCCGGCGTACTTCCGCTCGACGTACCCGGCGAGCGTGTCCATCGCGAAGAGGTGGTCCACCGGGCCGTCGAAGAAGCCCTGGATCTGCGCGGTGTGCAGGTCGACCGTGAGGATCCGGTTGGCGCCCGCCGTCTTGAGCAGGTCGGCCACCAGGCGCGCGGAGATCGGCTCGCGTCCGCGGTGCTTCTTGTCCTGCCGGGAGTACGGGTAGAACGGCAGCACCACGGTGATCCGCTTGGCCGAGCCCCGCTTCAGCGCGTCGACCATGATGAGGGTCTCCATGACCCACTTGTTGACGCCCTGCGAGATCGACTGGACCACGAAGGCGTCCGAGCCGCGGACCGACTCCCGGTACCGCACGAAGATCTCGCCATTCGCGAATTCGTACGCGTCGGTGGGCGTCGGCGCCACACCCAGCGCCTCGCCGATCTCGTCAGCCAGCTCGGGGAACCCCCGGCCCGAGAAGAGCATCAGGCTCTTGCGGTTTTCCGCGACGATGCTGCCCATCGGCAATCCGCTCCCGTGGGTCGGTAGGTCGAAAGGATTCCTCGGTTGCAGTATCTCCCGAGGTCAGCCCCTGTCGACCCGCATCCCCCGGGCGTGCGCTGGCTCACTTAAGACTTTTCTCGCGCGCGCCGTGCCGCATCGGCCATCGGGGTGCCCGGCCGCTTACGCTCCGTCCACCCGTCGATCGTGCGCTGCGGGCCGCCGGACACCGCCAGGGCACCGGGCGGGACGTCCTCGCGGACCACCGCGCCCGCCCCGGTGGTGGCGCCGTCGCCCACCTCGACCGGCGCGACGTACATGGTGTCGACGCCGCCGCGCACGTAGCTGCCGATCACCGTGCGGTTCTTGTGTACGCCGTCGTAGTTGGCGAACACCGACGCCGCCCCGATGTTGGTCTGCTCGCCGATCGTCGCGTCCCCCACGTACGACAGGTGCGGCACCTTCGTACCCGCGCCGAGCTCGGAGTTCTTGACCTCCACGAACGTGCCGACCTTCGCCTTGCGGGCCAGCCGCGTGCCCGGCCGCAGATACGCGTACGGCCCGACGCTGGTCTCCGGCCCGATCTCGGCGCCGATCGCGTGCGCCCGCAGCACCGCCGCGCCGGTGCCCACCGTCGTGTCCACCAGCGTCACGTCCGGCCCCACCGTCGCGAACGACGCCACCGCCGTGCCGCCGCGCAGCTGCGTGTTCTGGTCGATCACGGCGTCCCGCTCCAGCACCACCGTGACGTCGATCCAGGTGGTCGCCGGGTCGAGGATCGTCACGCCGTCGCGCATCCACGCCCGGTTGACCCGGTCCCGCAGCAGCGCCCGCAGCCCCGCCAGCTCCGCCCGGTCGTTGCAGCCCAGCGTCTCCGTCGCGTCCGCGGCGACGTGCACGCCCACCGGCCGGCCGTCGGTCGCCAGCAGCGCGAAGACGTCCGTCAGGTACTCCTCGCCCTGGTCGTTGTCCGTCGACAGCTTGCTCAGCGCGGCCCGCAACAGCACCGCGTCGAACGCGTAGATGCCCGCGTTGATCTCGCGGATGGCCCGCTGCTCCGCGGTCGCGTCGCGCTCCTCGACGATCCGCTCCAACCCGCCCGACGCGTCCCGCACGATCCGCCCGAGCCCGGTCGGGTCGGCGACCTCGGCCGCGAGCACGGTCGCCGCCATGCCGCCCGCCTCGTGCGCGTCGACCAGCGCGGCCACGGTCTCGGGGCGCAGCAGCGGCACGTCGCCGTTGAGCACCACCACGCTGCCCCGCACGTCGCCGGCCGCCTCGATGGCGATCCGGACCGCGTGGCCGGTGCCGTTCTGCACCGCCTGCAGGACCGGCTGGGCGCCCGGCGCGATCTCGGCGAGGTGGGTGGAGACCTGGTCGGCGCCGTGGCCGACCACGACCAGCGTCCGCTCCGCCGCCAGCTCGCCGGCCGCGGCCAGCACGTGGCCGACGAGGGTACGGCCGAGCAGCGGGTGCAGGACCTTGGGTAACGCCGACTTCATCCGCTTGCCTTCGCCGGCGGCGAGGACGATGACGGTACGGGACTGGGAGGAAGTCACGGGAGCTCCCGTCGGGGGTGGCTGTCGGTTCGGCCTCATGCTAATCCCGGCCCGGCCGGGAAGGGCCGCTGACCCACTGTCCCAAATCGGACATTCACGGATGGCTCGGCCGCCAGGACTCGAACCTGGAAAACGGGGACCAAAACCCCGGGTGTTGCCAATTACACCACGGCCGACTGTTGCGCCTGCCAGCGTAGCGCCTGCCCGACCTCTCCCGCCCGCCTCCCGCCCCTCTCGCCCGCCTCTCCCCCGCCCCGATCAAGGCCGGCCGCGTCGATCAAGGTCCTGCGCGTCGATCAAGGGCATACGGCCGTGCTTTGATCTCCGATCCACGACCGTTTGCCCTTGATCGACGCGGAAACCCTTGATCGACGCGGAAAGCCTTGATCGACGCGGAAAGCCTTGATCGACGCGGCCGGCCTTGATCGACGGACCCCTCGGTTACCACGATCTGTCCACAAGGCGACCGTATCAAATTGCGCTCTCGATGATCACGACGTGTCGACAATCGCCATTTCCTGGGCTTTCATTGATCGATTCCACTAGATAGGATTGTTTCCTGAGACTTAACATTTTGGAATGCCATTGACGCGGACGGTAACCGCGTAAACACTTATCCGCATCGCACTGGTGCGGTATCCGCGGATAGCCGGGTACCCAGCGTACGGGGTTTCACTCGGCAGGCTCATCAGAGAGCCAACTCGGCGACGGCCGAGTATTGATCACTGCCCACGTTCTCACGGGGAGGAAAATCATGAGAACCAGGCGCGCGATCGCCGCTTTCGCAGCGGTTGCTGGCATTCTCACCGCTACGATGGCGACCGCGGCACCCGCTTCGGCGGCGTCCCGCAACGGCGTCATCGAGTCCGGCGAGTTCGTCCTGTGGCTCCACTCGAACTACACCGGGGCGCTCTTCGACGACTACGGCAACGAGGACAACTACTCGGGCACTACTTCATCAACTCGACGGCGGGGCTCAACGACAACGCGAGCAGCATCGCCAACTACGACTCGGGCTACAGCCTTCGCACCTACTACCACTCCAACTACACCTACCCGTACATCTCTGTTCTGCCGTACGGGCAGGCGAGCGGTGGTACGAGCTACGCGTACTACAGCCTCGGCAGCTTCAACGACGAACTCAGCTCGCATCTGTGGTTCTGACCCGGCGCTGACCAGCCGGCAGAAAATGCACAGATTCGAACCGTGAAAAGCGGGCCCGTCTGCGCCATGGCCAGGCCGGACGGGCCCGTCCGGGACGTATTCGAGTCCGAGGAGAAGCCACGGAAATGTCCAGATCACTACGCGCCGGAGCGATCGGCCTCGCGCTCGCCGCGACGCTGGCCGCCTGCACCGAGCCGGCGGCGGAGGCGAGCGAGCCCACCATCGGCGAGATCCGCGTCGTCCGCTCAGCGGCCGACGTGACCCTGCCGCTGGACAGCTACGCGCTCACCGCCGAGCAGCAGCGCATGGTCACCAACGCCATCATCATCCTGGGCCGTGAGTGCCTGCGCGGCTTCGGGCTGGACTGGCCCGCCAGCCAACCCGCCCCGCCGGCTGACACCGAGCCGAACGCGCAGCGGTATCCGCTCATGGATCCCCAGAAGGCGGCCACCGGCGGTTACCACGCCCTTGACCTGATCGAGGGCCAGAAGGAAATCGCGGAGCGGAAGAAGGACGCCGAGGCGCCGTCCCAGGACGCCATGAACGTCTGGGCCGGGCGGGGCCAGACGACGTACAACGGCAAGGCCGTGCCGCGTGGCGGCTGCGCCGGGGAGGCCCAGCGGCAGCTCTATGGCGGGAAGGACCCCGTCGACATCGAGGTGGTGCAGCGGCTGGGGCTCGACGCGCACGCCCGGATGCGTCAGGACAGCCGGGTGGTCAAGGTCTTCGCCGACTGGAGCGCCTGCGTGAAGGAGCAGGGCTTCGACTACCGCGACCCGTACGCCGCCAACGACGACCAGCGGTGGCAGACCGAGCAGGTCACCGAGACCGAGATCGCGACGGCCGTGGCCGACGTGGGCTGCAAGACCAAGCACAACGTGATCGGCACCCTGCTCACGGTGGAGACCGCGTACCAGAACACGGCGATCGAGGAGCACGCGCCCGAGCTCGCCGCCGTGAAGACCTACCTGGCGGATCAGCAGACGGCCGCCGCGCGCGTGGTCGCCGGCGGGGGAATTTGATGGTGCGGTCGGAACTGGCCCGCCGCCGGCGGGTGCTGGTGCTCGGCGCGGGGACCACCGCCGTGCTCTGCTCCGCCGTGCTGGCGCTCTCGTCCGCCGTGAAGTCCCCCGCTCAGGTGGCCGCCGAGACCGAGGCCCCGGGCCGTACGGTGCTCACCGCCCCGGTCGAGCGGCGGGTGCTCAACGACACCGTCGTCCTGCGCGGGACCGTGGTGCAGGCGCACACCATCGCGGTCGAGCCGGCCGCGGTGTTCGAGTCCGAGCGCATGGTCGTGACCGCCGTCCGGGTCAAGGCCCGGCAGGCGGTCAAGGCCGGCCAGATCCTCGTCGAGGTGTCGGGCCGTCCGGTCGTCGTGCTTCCGGGCGCGTTCCCGGCGTACCGGGACATCCGGCCCGGCGCCCGAGGCAAGGACGTCGCCCAGTTGCAGGCGGCACTGCGCAAGCTCGGCTACCGGGTGGCCCGCGAGTCGGTCTTCGGCCCGTCCACCAAGGCGGCGCTGACCCGCCTGTACGACTCGCTCGGCTACCCGGTGCCGCACACCGGCACCGCCGACCAGCAGGCCGTCGAGCAGGCCGAGTTGCGCGTACGCGACGCGCAGCGGGCGCTCGACGAGGCTCGGGACGCGGCCGGCGGCAGCGGACCGGCCGTGCCCGGTGCGCCGGACGTCGACGACATGCGGGCCGCGCTCGACCAGGCCCGCCGTGACCTCGCCGACCTGGTCGCCCGCACCGGCCCGATGCTGCCGATGGGTGAGGTCGTCTTCGTGCCGGCGTTCCCGGTACGCGTCGTGAAGGTCACCGCCGTCGTCGGGCGCGCGGCGCAGGGCGCCCTGCTCACCCTCGCCACCGGCGATGTCGTCGCCGCCGGAACGCTGCCCGGCTCGGACCCGCAGGGGATCGAGGTGGGCATGCCGGCGGAGATCCTGCACAGCGCCGATGGCCGCACCCAGCCGGGCCGGGTCACCGCAGTGGGCGAGGCCGCGACCGCGCTGCTGGCGACCGGCTCGGGCCAGACCTCCGGCGAGGAGGACACCGCGGGCCAGGGGCAGTCGTCAGGCGGCCTGCAACAGGGGTACCCCGTCGTGATCACCGCGACCAAGCCGCTCGATCCCAAGCTCGTCGGCCAGAGCGTGCGGCTGAGCGTGGTCGTTGCCAGCTCCGGCGAGCCGACACTCGTCGTACCGGTCGCCGCGGTGTCCGCCGGCGGCGACGGCGCGGTCTCCGTACGGGTCGTGGGCGCGGACGACGAACCCCGGACCGTGCGGGTGACGGTGGGCAGTTCCGGCGACGGGTACGTCGAGGTCATCCCCGTCGACGGCGCCCTGCGCGAAGGCGACCGGGTGGTGGTGGGCGTCTCGTGACGACAGCGACCATCTCGTTCGACGGGGTGGGGCGCACCTACCCCGGCCGGCCGCCGGTGCAGGCGCTGCACCCGGGCGACCTGACCATCACCAGCGGCCAGTACGTCGCGGTCGTCGGCCCGTCCGGCTCCGGCAAGTCGACCTTCCTGAACGTCGTGGGCTTGCTCGACACGCCGACGGCGGGACGGTACCTGCTCGACGACATCGACGTCGCGCAGCTGAACGAGCGGCAGCGGGGAGCGTTGCGGGGCCGCCGGATCGGCTTCGTCTTCCAGGCGTTCCACCTGCTGCCGCATCGCAGCGCGGTGGAGAACGTCGCGCTCGCGATGCTCTACAACGCCGTGCCGCCGGCGCAGCGCCGGGAGCGGGCGACCGAGGCGCTGCTGCGGGTCGGGCTCGGACCGCGGCTGCACGCCGCGCCGACCACCATGTCGGGCGGTGAACGCCAGCGCGTGGCCGTGGCTCGCGCGGTCGTGAACAAGCCCAGCCTCCTGCTGTGTGACGAGCCGACCGGAAACCTCGACTCGCGTACCGCCGAGTCGGTCCTGGACGTCTTCGACGAGCTGCACCGGGCCGGCATGACGATCATCGTGGTGACGCACAACGACCAGGTCGCCGAGCGGGCGGAGCGGGTGGTCACCATCCGCGACGGCGTGCTGGACGCCGGCCCGGAGCCGTCGTGTTGAGGCGCTGGCGCCGCCCGGCCGACCCGGTGCCGCGGGCCCGGCTGTCAACGCGCGACCTGCTGTCCGAGGCGCTGTCCGGGGTGCTGCAGCGACCGGGTCGATCGGCGCTGACCTCGCTGGGCACCGTCGTCGGGGTGGGCACGTTCGTCGCCGTACTCGGCCTGACGGCGACCGCCGGCAGCCAGATCGACCAGCGGTTCACCGCCCTGTCCGCGACCGAGGTGATCGTCGAGGACGCGGCCGCCGACGCCGAGCTGGCCGGCGCGCCGTTCCCGGCCGACGCCGAGTCCCGCGCCCTGGCCATCGACGGCGTGGTGCGCGCCGGCGTCTACTGGTCGGCGGCCCAGCGGCCGGTGAGCCGGCTCCCGGACGCCGACCGGGCGGCGGTCGACGAGTACCAGGTCACCGCGATAGGCCCGGAGGCGGTCCTGGCGATGCACCCGACCGTTGCCACCGGCCGCATCTACGACGACCTGCACGACTCTCGCCGCGAACGCGTCGCGGTGCTCGGCGCGGCCGTGGCCCAGCGCCTCGGCGTCACGAGCCTCGAACACGGGCCCGCGGTCTTCGTGGACGGCGTCCTGCTCACCGTCGTGGGCGTCATCTCCGACGTCGAACGCCACGCCGACCTCCTGCTGTCCGTGCTCGTGCCGCCGGGCACCGCCGAGGACCTGTGGGGGCCGCCCGCGAGTGGCGAGCCGATGCGCATGATCGTGGAGACCCGGCTCGGCGCGGCCCAGGTCGTGGCGGCGCAGCTTGCCGTCGCGCTGCGCCCGGACGACGTGGACCGGCTGCGGGTGGCCGGCCCACCAGACCCGCGCACACTGCGCGAAGGCGTCGCCGCCGACCTCAACGCGCTCTTCCTCGTGCTCGCCTTGATCTGTCTCGCGGTCGGCGCGGTCGGCATCGGCAACACCACCTTCGTGGCGGTGCTGGAACGCGTGCCCGAGATCGGCCTGCGCCGCTGCCTGGGCGCCCGCGGGCGGCACATCGCACTCCAGTTCCTCACCGAGAGCGCCGTACTCGGGACCCTCGGTGGCCTGCTCGGCACCTGCCTGGCCGCCGGCGCGGTGCTCGCCGTGGCGGTCCTCCGCGACTGGACCGCCGTCCTGGAGCCGTGGGCGGTGCTGCCGGCGCCGCTGCTCGGCACGCTCACCGGCGTGGTCGCCGGCCTCTATCCCGCGCTCCGCGCATCGCGGATCCAACCGATCCAAGCCCTGCAACGTTAGGAGTGACATGCTGCGTACCCCTGCGGCCCGGCTCCGGTCCGCGGCCCTGGCGGCTGCCGGCCTGGCGCTGGCCGCCGCCCTGACCGGCTGCCCCAACGGCGAGTCGAGCACGCCCGAGCCGTCCGTCTCCCCGCAACCGGCCGACAGCGAGCACCTGCCGCCACCACCGAGCCCAGCCTCACCTAGCTAGTCACAGGAAATTGGTGGATCCTTGCCCCTGTCAGTCTACGGTTGCGTAAGTTACGGTAACGTAGGCGTAACTACGCTCTGCGGAGACGCCCCGGAACCGCTCCCGAACTGCTCAGCGAGGTGCCATGACATCCGCCACCCTCGATGCCGCCACCAAGACCCCAAGCCGCTCACCGACGGCGCCCAGTCCAAGGGCATCCTGATCGGGCTGTGGGCGTTCGTGGTGATCCCGTTCCTCGCGGTCTTCGCCGCCGTGCCGATCGCCTGGGGTGGCTGGCTCTCCTGGACCGACGTGGCCATCTTCGCGGTCTGGTACTCGGTCGCCGGCGTCGGCATCACCGTTGGCTTCCACCGGTACTTCACGCACGGGTCGTTCAAGGCCAAGCGCTGGCTGCGGGTGACGCTGGCGGTGGCCGGGTCGTTCGCGGTGGAGGGCAACGTCACGCAGTGGGTGGCGGACCACCGCCGGCACCACATGTTCTCCGATCTGGAGGGCGACCCGCACTCGCCGTGGCGGTTCGGCACCGGGTTCTGGGCGTTGACCAAGGGGCTCTGGTTCGCGCACATGGGCTGGCTGTTCCACCGCGAGCTGTCCAACCGCGAGCGCTTCGCGCCCGACCTGATCGCGGACAAGGACGTCGACAAGGTCGACCGGCTCTTCCCGCTGCTCGTGGCGATCTCGCTGGTCGCTCCGGCGGCCGCCGGCGGGCTGGTGACCTGGTCGTGGCAGGGCGCGCTGACCGCGTTCTTCTGGGCGGGCCTGGTGCGGATCGGGCTGCTCCACCACGTGACCTGGTCGATCAACTCGATCTGCCACGTGTACGGCGAGCGCCCGTTCGAGATGCGCCAGGGTGACCGGGCCGCCAACTTCTGGCCGCTGGCTATCCTGTCGTTCGGCGAGAGCTGGCACAACCTGCACCACGCCGACCCCACCTGCGCCCGGCACGGCGTGCTGCGCGGCCAGGTCGACATCTCGGCCCGGACCATCTGGGTGTTCGAGAAGCTGGGGTGGGCGTACGACGTCCGCTGGCCGAAGCCGGAGCGCATCGCCGCGAAGCTGGTAAACCGCGGCGAAGGTGGTAAACCTACGTCGTGAATGACAGCCCGAGCGCCAACGGGGCGGCGCCGGCAAAACCAGCTTCCCGTGTCCGGATGTCCGCGGCGCAACGCCGCGAGCAGTTGATCACCATCGGCCGCCAACTCTTCGCCGAGCGTGGGTTCGACGCGACCTCCATCGAGGAGGTCGCGGCCCGCGCCAAGGTGTCAAAACCCGTCGTGTACGAGCATTTCGGCGGCAAGGAGGGCCTGTACGCCGTGGTGGTGGACCGCGAGGTCCGGTCGCTGCTGGACCGCATCACCAACGCGCTGACCGCGGGCCATCCGCGTGAGCTGCTGGAGCAGGCGGCGCTGGCGCTGCTGGACTACATCGAGGCCGAGACGGACGGGTTTCGCGTGCTGGTACGCGAGTCGCCGCTCATGTCGGCGACCGGCAACTTCAGCAGCGTGCTGAACGACGTGGCCCACCAGGTGGAGCACATCCTGGGCGCGGAGTTCAAGACCCGCGGGTACGACCCGAAGCTGGCCGAGCTCTACTCGCAGGCGCTGGTGGGCATGGTCGCGTTGACCGGCCGCTGGTGGTTGGAGGTGCGCAAGCCCCGCAAGGACACGGTGGCCGCGCACCTGGTCAACCTCGCCTGGAACGGCCTGTCACATCTGGAGGCCAAGCCGTCGCTGCTCACCCGCCGGATGAAGTAGCGCCGCTCGGCGCCGCCGTGGCATGCCGCCGCCGGAACGCTTCTTCGGCCGCGACGTCCTCCGGGCTGCCGACCTTGTCGTACAGGCCGGCGGTGAGGACGAGCAGCCCGAAGACGAACGAGACGACGACGTTCGACATCGAGAAGTTGAGGAAGTTGGCGTCGGTCTGCATCACCGTCATCATGGCCATCCCGACGACGATGAAGACCAGGCCGGCGCCCAGGTTGATCATGTGACCGAGGTTGCCGTCCACGATCGCGCCGCCCAGGAGCACGGCACCGTAGATGACCGACAGGACGGCGAACGCCAGGTTGGTACGCAGGCCGAGCACCCACACGTCGCCACGGTCGAAGAACGGGTCGCCTGCGGTCTGGATGACCCCGATGATGCCGAAGACCAGGACGTAGGCGCCGATCAGGCCGGCGAGCGTGCGGTACAGCGGTCGGAGCGGATGGTTGATCGGGATGTGCGCCATAGCTGGATTGTCACCCAGCTATGGCGCCGGCGCAGCCGCTCAGTGAGTCTCGAGCAGGAGCGTGGCCTCCCGGGCCGCCCGGGACTGCTCGTCGGTGCCCACCTTGCCGTACATGGCGGCCGTCGTGAGCACCAGCCCGACCACCATGGCCACGATGACCGTGGGGATGGTGAAGTTCAGGTAGTTGGCGTCGGTACGCAGCACGGCCAGCGCGGCCAGGCTGAGCGCCATGAACCCGTACCCGAAGAGCTTGTTGATCGCGATGTCGACGTTGCGGCCGATCGCGGCGCCGATCAGCAGGATCAGCCCGGCGACGACGGCGATGACCGAATAGCCCAGGTTGGTCCCCTGCCAGAGGGCGGTGGCGTCGTTCTGGGCGAAGAACTCCTGGCCGCTGGTGTCGGCGACGCCGAGGACGCCGAACGCGGTCAGGTAGATGCCGGTCAGCCCGCCGAGCGCCCGGTAGGTCGGCCGCAGCGGGTGATTGACGGGAAATGCGTGCGCCATGGGCGCTGATTCTGGACCATGCGGCCGGCCAGCCGGCCGCCGCCCCCTCGATCAGTGATCTGGCACCTGTTCGGCGAGCGTCAGCCACGCCTCCTCGGCCTCGGCCCGCTCCGCCTGAACCCCCTTGAGCTGCGCATCCAACTCGGCCACACGCGTGTAGTCGGTGGCGTGCCGGGCCATCTCGTCGTGCAGGGCCGCTTCGCGCTGCTCCAGCTTCGCGACCGCACGCTCCAGCCGCGCCAACTCCTTGCGCGCCGCCCGTGGATCAACCCGCTGATCAGGGATCCGCTCTCTCGACGCGCCGGCGACACGCCGAGTTACTCCCTGATCATCCGGGGAGACGGACGCCAGGTACTCCTCGACGCCGCCGACCAGGTGGCGCAGAGCGCCGTCGCCCACGGCGTAGACGGTGTCGGTGACGCGCTCTACCAGGTAGCGGTCGTGGCTTGCCACTATCAGGGTGCCGGGCCAGGAGTCCAGGAGGTCTTCCAGGCTGGCCAGGGTGTCGGTGTCCAGGTCGTTGGTGGGCTCGTCCAGGAGGAGGACGTTGGGCTCGGTGGCCAGGAGGCGGAGCAGTTGCAGGCGCCGCCGCTCGCCGCCGGACAGGTCGCCCACCGGTGTCCACACCCGACGGTCGGCGAAGCCGAACACCTCGGCGAGCTGGGCGGCGGACAGCTCGCGGTCGCCCAACTGGACGCGCTTGGCCACCTCTTCGACGGCTTCGAGCAGGCGCAGCTGGTTGGGCAGCTCGGCCAGCTCCTGGGACAGGAACGCGGTGCGCACGGTCGCACCGGTCCGGAACGTACCGGCGTCCGGCGCCAGGCGCCCGGCCAGCAGCCGCAGCAGCGTGGTCTTGCCGGCCCCGTTGGCGCCCAGGATCGCGATCCGGTCACCCGGCCCGACCTGCCACGTGACGTCGTCCAGGATCCGCTTCGGTCCAGCGTGGAGGGTGACCCGCTCAAGGTCGTACACCTGCTTGCCGAGGCGTGCGGTGGCGAGCCTGCGCAGCGAGACCGAGTCGCGCGGCGGCGGCACATCCGCGATCAGCGCGTTGGCGGCGTCGATGCGGAAGCGCGGCTTGGAGGTGCGGGCCGGCGGCCCGCGGCGCAGCCAGGCGATCTCCTTACGGAGCAGGTTCTGCCGGCGGGCCTCGGTGGCGGCGGCGATCCGCTCGCGCTCGACGCGGGCGAGCGTCCAGGCCGCGAAGCCGCCCTCGTACGCGCGGACCTGCTGGTCGCCGACCTCCCACGTGGCGGTGCAGACCGCGTCGAGGAACCAGCGGTCGTGGGTGACGACGACGAGCGCACCGCGCTTGGTCACCAGGTGCCTGGCCAGCCAGTCGATGCCGGCGACGTCGAGGTGGTTGGTGGGCTCGTCGAGGACGATCAGGTCGGCGGTGCGCACCAGCAGCGCGGCCAGCGCGACCCGACGGCGCTCGCCGCCGGACATCGGCCCGACCGGCTGGTCGAGGCCGAGGTGGGGCATGCCGAGACCGTCCAGGATGGACCGTACGCCGGCGTCGCCCGCCCACTCGTGCTCGGCGCCGAAACCCTCGTCCAGCCAGGCGGTGCCCAGCACGACGTCCTTGACGGTGGCGTCGGCGGCCAGTTCCAGCGACTGCGGCAGCCAGGCAATCCGCAGGTCCCGGCGGTGCGTGACGCGCCCGGAGTCCGGCTCTTCCAGCTTGGTGAGCAGGCGCAGCAGGGTGGACTTGCCGGCGCCGTTGAGCCCGACGACGCCGACCCGGTCGGCGTCGTCCAGGCCCAGGGACACGTCGGTGAGCAGTTGCCCGGCAGCGCCGTACCCCTTGGACACGCGGTCCAGGTTGACGATATTTGCCATTAGACGACTCGGGCTCCCGCCACCGGGCCGTGTGCGGTGCGGGCGACCCGGCAGACCTCGGCGGCGGTCAGCTCGTCGGCGATGCGGGTGGCGTGCTGGCCGTCGGCGGCGAGGAAGACGCAGGTCGGCCCGGACCCGGAGACCAGGCCGGCGAGGGCGCCCGCCGCCTGCCCGGCCTTGAGCACGTCGGCCAGCCCCGGCCGCAGCGACAGCGCCGCCGCCTGCAGGTCGTTGTCGAGCGCCGCGCCAAGGACGGCCGGGTCCCGCTGGCGCAGCGCGGCGAGCAGCCGGTCGGCGCCGCCGAGCAGCGGGTTGCTGGCGGGCCCGGCGTGCTGCGGCAGCTGGCCGGCGTACCGCAGCCGATCCAGCTCGCGGTAGACGTCGGGGGTGGACAGGCCGCCGTCGGCAATCGCCACCACCCAGTGCCAGGTGCTCGGCCGGGCCAGGACCGGGCTGACCGCCTCGCCGCGGCCGGTGCCGAGCGCGGTGCCGCCGTACACCAGGAAGGGCACGTCGGAGCCCACGTCGGCGGCGATCGACGCCAGGTCGTCCCGGGACAGCCCGATGCCCCAGAGCGCGTCGCAGGCGACGAGCGCGGCGGCCGCGTCGGCGCTGCCGCCCGCGAGGCCGGCGGAGAGCGGGATCTGCTTGCGCAGGTGCAGCCGGGCGTGGGCGGGCACCTTGGCGTGCGCGGCCAGCGTACGGGCGGCGCGGATCACCAGGTTGGACTCGTCGAGGGCCAGCTCACCCGCGCCCTCGCCCTCCATGGTCAACGTCAGCGTGTCGCCCCGGCGGGCGGTCAGCTCGTCGTACAGGGAGATCGCGTGGTAGACGGTGCTGAGCTCGTGATACCCGTCACCGCGCATCGGACCCACGCCGAGGTGGAGATTGATCTTCGCGGGCACGCGGACCTTGACCGGCCCGGACGCCGCGAGGCGCGGCCGGTCCAGATCCTCGTCCGGCCGCCAAGCCTCGGTCACGGAGTGATGTCCTGCGCTCGCGCTAGCACGCCGTCAGACTACTCGGGCGCGTGCGTTGGCACGGGCGCGGCAACGGCAATCGCGGCGAACTGGGCCACGGTCAGGGCCTCACCACGGGCGCCGGGGTCGACGCCAGCCGCCGCGACGGCCGCCGCGGCCCGGTCCGGACCCCCGCCCAGCCGGCCAGCGCCGCCCGCAGCGTCTTGCGCCGCTGGGCGAACGCCGCGTCCACCACCGCGAATACCCGCTCCCGGGGTACGTCGGCGCGGGGCGGCTCGCGGCGGGTGAAGGCGACCAGGCCGGAGTCGACGTTCGGCACCGGCCAGAACACGCTCGGCGGCACCCGCCCGGCGGTACGCGCCGAGGCGTACCAGGCGAGCTTGACGGACGGGATGCCGTACACCTTGGAGCCGGGACCGGCGACGAGCCGGTCGGCGACCTCCTTCTGCACCATGACCAGCCCGTGCCGCAGCGTGGGCAGGTTGGCGAGCAGCTGCAGGACGACCGGCACCGCGACGTTGTACGGCAGGTTCGCCACCAGGGCGGTCGGCGCCGGGTCGAGATCGCGGGCGGCGATCCGCAGCGCGTCGGCGTGGTGCACGGTGATCGCTCCGGGCGGACCGCCGTGCGCCGCCACCGTCGAAGCCAGCGCCCCGGCGAGCACCGGGTCGATCTCCACCGCGTGCACATGCCGGGCGGCCGGCAGCAGGCCGAGGGTGAGCGAGCCGAGACCGGGGCCGACCTCGACCACGACGTCGTCCGGGCGCAGGTCGGCGGCGGCGACGATGCGGCGCACGGTGTTGGGGTCGTGGACGAAGTTCTGCCCCAGCTTCTTCGTCGGCGCGACGCCCAGCCGGGCCGCCAGTTCGCGGATCTCGGCCGGGCCGAGCAGGCTCACCACGGCCCGAAGACGCGGTCGCCCGTCGCGGAGATCGCGGCGCAGAGTTCGTCCAGGTCGGCCCCCGTAGCCTCGGCCAGGCCGCGGACGGTCAGCGGGATCAGGTACGACGCGTTCGGCCGCCCCCGGTACGGCATGGGCGTCAGGTACGGCGCGTCGGTTTCGACCAGTATCTGCTTGATCGGGGTGATCTGGGCGGCCGCGCGCAACGCGGTCGCGCTGGTGAACGTCACCGTCCCGGCGAAGCTCAGCAGGTAGCCGCGCCGGACGCACTCGGCGGCGAACTCCGCGTCGCCGGAGAAGCAGTGCAGCACCACGGTCTGCGGGGCGCCCTCCTCGTCGAGGATCCGCAGGACGTCGGCGTGCGCGTCACGGTCGTGGATCACCAGCGGCTTGGCGTACCGCTTGGCGATCGCGATGTGCGCCCGGAAGCTCTCCTCCTGCGCGGCCCGGCCCGCGTCGCCGGTGCGGAACGTGTCCATCCCGGTCTCGCCGATGCCGCGTACCCGGTCCTGGCCGGCCAGCGCCTCGATCTCCCGCAGCGCCTCGTCCAGGTCGGCCAGCCTGGGCGCCTCGTTGGGGTGCAGCGCGACGGTGGCGACGACCGCGCCGTGCTCGGCGGCCAGCGCGGCGCTCCAGCGGGAGGACTCGACGTCGGTGCCGACCTGGACGAGCCGGTCCACGCCCGCTGCGGCGGCCAGCGCGACGAACTCGGCCACGTCGCCGGGCGCGCCCGGCTCGGTGACCGTGATGTCCAGGTGGGTGTGGCTGTCGACCACCGGAATCGGCAGCGGCTCCGCGGGTGGCGGAAACTCACCGGCCCGGCGGGCCGCGTGCTGGCGTCGCATCTCAGTCATCGCCGCCCAGCATCGCACGCGCGCCGTGCGAGGTGTCACAGCCAGGTGTAACCCTGCGTTCACCCGCGAGCACGCGGCGCGGCCTATTGTCAGGCGGGTGACGGTCACACCCTCGGCATCGGTGGCGCCCAGCGCCGCCGACACGGGGCTGCAGGTGACCCACGACGGCGTGGTGTACGCCGCCGAGGAGGTCGCCCACGGGGCCGCCTACGAGCTGTTCAGCACCGAAGAGGTGGACGGCTTCCAGCGCAACCCGCGGCCCGGCTCGGCCTTCGCGTGGCACCGGTTCGTCCACGTCACCGAGGTCACCGCGGTGCAGGGCGCGCGCGACTCGGCCGAGGTGCTCGAAGCGCCGCTGATGATCCCGCTCAACCGGGCCCGTGGCTGGCACGACATCCACGCGCTGAGCCAGACCCCGGCGTACGCGCACGACCCGACCGTCGCGGGGATCCGGCGCACCGCGGCGATCCGGCGTGGCACCCGCATGATCAAGGTGCTGTCGGCCCGCCAACTCTCCGGCTACCTGCGCGGCTGGCTGCCGTACGGCTTCTGCTATCGCGAGCACGACGTCGCCCACCTGCGTACGCCGGCCGACCTGGCGCTGCTGCGCACCGACGCCGACGCCGGTCGCGACAACCCGGATGTGATCTACGCGCTGCGCTGGCGGGCCGCCGACCTGTACGACTTCGAGATCCCGCTCGGCGACAACCACCGCGGGCTGGGCGGCATGCCGGCGCACGACCGCGTCGGGCCGCCGGTGCTGGGCACCGGGTTCACCCCGAGCGGGCGGCACATCATCCCCGAGTTCGTCACCACCGACCTCGCCGACCTGCCGCTGCCGGCCAACGCCACGCTGCTGGCGTACACGCCGGACGGCACCGAGGTGGTGCTGTACACGTACCAGCCGGAGCAGCGGGGCTGGCTGCGCATGGTCGGGCCGCAGTGGCGCCACCTGCTGGCCGGCGTGCCCGACATCGCCCCCGACCAGGAGTACGTGCCGAGCGACGAGAAGAACAAGTCGACCCGGTTGGTCGGCCGCTACCGGGGCCAGGAGTACGAGGCGGTCGCCGACCCGCCCGGCGAGTTCCGGGTGCTGGCGATGACCCGGGCGGCCCGCTACCCGGTCGAGGCGCTCAGCCGGCGCGGCGCGTACGCCCGCTGGCGCGGCGTCGACTGCATGGTGCTGCGGCAGGAGTCCGGCTGGACCCGGCTGCGGATGTGCCGCCCCGACTCCGACGGCGTGGCCGCGCTCGGCGCGCAGTGCTACGAGCGCGGCATCTACGAGGCGTGGGCCCCCGCCGCCGAGATCACCGACCACCGCATGGTCGACATCGAGTACGTCCTCACCTGAGCCCGACGAGCTTCAGGATCTCCTCCAGCGGCATCCGGCGCACCGCCTCGCGCACCAGGGTGATCGTCAAGGCCGGCGCGTCGCCGCGCTCCTCCACGTCGTCCAGCGCCCGGTCGATGCCGGCCCGCACGGCCTTCTCCACCTTGACCGGATCCCACTCCACGTCGTCGACGAACCCGGGCTGGCCGGTGAGCGCCAGCAGGAACCGCTCCCGGGACATGCCCAGGTCGCACGCGGCGCCGTGCAGCGCCCCGTACGCCACCCGCTGCACGAGCGCGTCCACGCCGTCGCCGGGGTACGGGTCGGCGGGCGCCGCGCACGGATCGGTCTCCGCGAACCGGCCGTAGTCGCGCGCGCCGGCGGCGGCTTCCGCGCCGAGGACCACCGGGCCGAGCAGCACCAACGCCGCGATCGCCGCGAACGGAGTGGCGCGCGCCCTGGCGTACCCCCGTGGGCGCCCCCGCACCGCGAAGGCGGCCAGGACCGTGAGGATGGCCAGGCCCGCGGCGGCCGCGAAGGCCGGGCGGAACGCCCGGGTGAGTACCGCGGTGAGCCGGCGCTCGACCTCCTCGACCACGGCGGTGGCCGCGGCGCTGCGGTCCGTCTGGCCGACCGCCGCGGCCAGGTCCGGCACGGAGCCGCGCGACGCGCTGTTGAACGTGTCCCGCACGCTCAGCGCGAGCCGCAGCTTGTCGTCCACCGGCATGCGCGCGTCGAGCAGCACGCCGGTGCCGGTGACCACCGCATCGCGCGAACTGTCGGTCAGCGAGCCGGCGAGCAGCGGCGCGATGACCACCAGGCCCAGCACCAGTCCGGCGTGCTTGGCCGCCACCACCGCGCCGCCCGCGCGCACGCTGGGCAGGGCCGCGGACGACAGCGCCCGCGCGACGACGCCCGACCCGGCGCCGCACAGGAAGAGCGCGACCGCCGCCCACGCGGCGCTGACCGCCGGCAGGAACGCCAGCCCGAGCAGCCCGGCGCTCAGCCCGACCGTCCCCGCGACGACGCGCAGGGCCGGGCCCGCGCCGGCGGTCAGCCGCCCGGCCAGCACCGTCCCGGCCGGCAGGGCCATCACCACCAGCGCGGCCACCACCGGGCTGTAGCGCCAGATCTCCACCAGCAGGAGTACGCCGAGGAAGAGCGCGCCGACCAGGCCGGCGAAGAGCGTCACGTACCCCGTGGTGGCCCAGATCGCCCGGCGGTCGACGGGCTTGTCCGGCTCGGCCTCGACCGCGGCCCGCGGGCGGCGGACCGCCAGCAGCGCGAGCACCACCAGCGCCACCGGCACCTGGGCCAGGAAGATGACCCGCCAGTCGAACGCCTGGGTCAGCACCCCGCCGAGGGCCGGCCCGACGGCGAGGCCCGCGGTCGCCGCGCCGCTCCACAGGGCTCGGCCGCGCTCGCCGCCCAGCTCGGCGCAGAGCAGCTCCAGCGCGCCGGCCAGCAGGGCCGCCGCCCCGATGCCCTGCGCCACCCGGCTGACCAGCAGCTCGGCCAGCGAGCCGGACAGGCCGCACCACGTGGAGCCGGCGGCGAAGAGCCCCAGGCCCGTCATGGTCAGCGGCACCGGCCGCAGCCACCGGCGGCCCGCCAAGACCGCCAGCGCCGCCACGGTGACCGCGATGGCGTACCCGGTCAGCACCCACGACACGCCGACGATGGTGGTGTCGAAACGCGCGTAGATCGCGGGCAGCGCCAGCGCGACGATGGAGGCGTCCGCGAACGCCAGAGCGACGATCCCCGTCAGCGGCACCTTCACGCGTGCCAGTCTCGGGCAGCGACGACGCGTTGGCTACTACTCCCCCGCGCCGAGACGGGCCAGTTCCTCATCAACGATCGACGGATCCAGCTTGCGAAACACCGGCTTCGGCGGTGCCAGCGGCCGTCCGGCCTCCACCGGCACCGACTCCCAGCGCGTTCCGGTCGCGTAGTCGCCGGTCAAGATGGGGTACGCCGGGCCGCCGTCCAGATCCTCGACGTCGACGATGGACGGCATCGGGGCGTGCACCCCGGTCCCGCCGAGCAGCTCGTGCACCTTCTGCGCGCTGTGCGGCAGGAACGGCGTAAGCAGCGTGTTGCAGTCGCTGACCGCCTGCAGCGCCACGTGCAGCACCGTGCCCATCCGCTCCAGGTCGTCCTTCATCTTCCAGGGCGCCTGGTCGGACAGGTACTTGTTGGCGTCGGCCACCACCCGCATCGCCTCGCCGATGGCCTGCTTCTGCCGGTGCCTTTCGATCAGGCCGCCCACGGTGGCGAAGCCGGCCCTGGCCGAGTCGAGCAGCGCTTGATCCGCCTCGGTCAGCTCGCCCGCCGCCGGGATCGCGCCGAAGTTCTTCGCCGCCATCGAAATCGACCGGTTGACCAGGTTGCCCCAGCCGGCGACCAACTCGTCGTTGTTGCGCCGCAGGAACTCCGCCCAGGTGAAGTCGGTGTCCTGGCTCTCCGGGCCGGCCACCGCGATGAAGTAGCGCAGCGCGTCCGCGTCGTACCGGGCCAGGAAGTCGCGCACGTAGATGACGACCTGCCGGGACGAGGAGAACTTGCGCCCCTCCATGGTCAGGAACTCGCTGGAGACCACCTCGGTCGGCAGGTTGAGCCGGCCCAGCCGCCCCGGCTCGCCGCCCCGGTCACCCTCGCCGGAGTACCCGAGCAGCAGCGCCGGCCAGATCACCGAGTGGAAGACAATGTTGTCCTTGCCCATGAAGTAGTAGGCGCGCTCGTCGGCGTCGTCCTGCGACCACCACTTGCGCCACGCCTCCGGGTCGCCGGACCGCCGGGCCCACTCGATCGAGGCGGACAGGTAGCCGATCACCGCGTCGAACCAGACGTAGATCCGCTTGTCGTTGCGGTCGCGCCAGCCGTCGAGCGGGATCGGCACGCCCCACTCCAGGTCCCGGGTGATCGCCCGGGGCTGCAGGTCGTCGAGCAGGTTCTTGGAGAAGCGCAGCACGTTGGGGCGCCAGCCGTCGCGGCTGTCCAGCCACTTGCCGAGCGCCTGCGCGAACGCCGGCAGGTCCAGGAAGAAGTGCTCGGTCTCGACGAACTTGGGCGTCTCGCCGTTGATCTTCGAACGCGGATTGATCAGGTCGACCGGGTCGAGCTGGTTGCCGCAGTTGTCGCACTGGTCGCCGCGCGCGCTGTCGTACCCGCAGATCGGGCAGGTGCCCTCGATGTAGCGGTCGGGCAGCGTACGGCCGGTCGACGGGGAGATCGCGCCCATGGTGACCTTCGGCACGATGTATCCGTTGTGGTGCAGCCCCTCGAAGAGCTCCTGCACCACCTGGTAGTGGTTGCCGGTCGTCGTACGCGTGAACAGGTCGTACGACAGGCCCAGCCCGTGCAGGTCCTCGACGATCACCCGGTTGTAGCGGTCGGCCAGCTCGCGCGGCGTCACGCCCTCCTTGTCCGCCTGCACCTGGATCGGCGTGCCATGCTCGTCGGTGCCCGACACCATGAGTACGTCGTGGCCCGCCATCCGCATGTACCGGCTGAAGACGTCGGAGGGCACCCCGAAACCGGAGACGTGGCCGATGTGGCGCGGGCCGTTGGCGTACGGCCAGGCGACCGCCGCGAGAACGTGACTCATGGTGGACAAGCGTAGTGACCGGTTAATGGGCCGACACGCGCGGAGCGCTACATGGTCATCACGCCTTTACGTTGTCCAATGAAGGTTGTGACCGGTTCAACGCCGCAACCAGGCGATATTCACGTGCCCGACGGCCCGCCGGCGGGTGGTCCGTGGGCCACGGACGGGCCCGACGGCGCCTGGTGGCGGGGTGACCCGGCAGCAGCCGCGGCCCGGTTCGCCGCAGTCAACCCCCTCGCCCCCGTCCCCGCACCCCCGCCGCGCCCCCCGCGCCCCCGCCGCGGGCGCGCCCGCGCCCGACTTCCCCGTCGATCAAGGGCAAACGGTCGTGGTTCGATCTCCAATCCACGACCCTTTGCCCTTGATCGACGCAGAAATCCTTGATCGACGCGACGACTCGCCGTCGTCCGAAGCCGAGCCCGAGCCCGAGACCGAGCCAGTGTCCGAGACCGAGCCAGTGTCCGAGACCGCGTCGGCGTCCGAGGCCGCACCCGCGCCGCCCACCCCCGAGTCCGAGACCGCCGTCGAGCCCGAGCCCGCCGTCGAGCCCACGCCCGAGGCGCCGGCCGAGCCCGTTGCCACCACGCCCGAGCCGGCGGCCGACGCCGAGCCCGTCGCCGAGCCCCACGCTGAGCCGGTTACCGCCGCGCTTGAGGTACGCGAGACGGTTCGGCTGGCCGTACCCGAGCGGGTCGTGGCGATCGTCGACGACGAGCGGCCGTTCTGGATGCCCGTCCAGGAGATGCCGCGCGGCTCCGCCCGACCGCCGCAGCGCGTACGGCCCGGCCGGCCGCCCAAGCCGCCCCGCCGGCCGGCGACGGGGTTGATAGCGCTGCTCGTGTTCGGCTTGCTGGCGACGTTCTTCGCGTGGGTGAGCGCCGAGCCGCTGTGGCTGGCCGTCGGGCACGGCAAGACCGGCACCGCCACGGTGACCGAGTGCACCGGTGCCGGCGTGGGTCAGCGGTGCCTGGGCGAGTTCACGGCGACGAGCGGGGCGTTCACCGCCGAGCGGGTGCGCCTGCTCGGCGTGGGCGAGCAGCGCGATGCCGGCACCACGGTGGCCGCCCGCATGGTCGCCGCCGACAGCGCTCGGGCGTACGTCGACGCGGCCACCAGCGTCCTGCACCTCCGCTGGGGCCTGGGCATGGCGCTGGTCCTCCTGTGCGGGGCCGGCATCGCCTGGTCCACCGGCGCCCTCCGGCTGGAAACCCGCCGAGCCCGCCGCCAGGCCGCCGCCCTCTCGGTAGCCGCCCCCGTTCTGGTGGCGGTCGCCTTCCTAGCCGCCACCTTCTAACCCGCTAACCCGCCCCGCCCCGCCCCGTCCCGCCCCGTTGATCAGGGAACCGCTCGGGCGTGTCGCGGCGCGCCGAGGGAGCTACTCCCTGATCACCGCGATCTTGGGGCTACTCCCCGCCTACCGCGAGCTTGTACACGTCGCGGCGGCGTAGGCCGTACTCGGTCGCCACCGCCGTGATGGCGTCGCGCCGTGACATGCCGGCGGCCTCGCGCTCGGCCACCGCGGACCGCAACTCGGCATCCGGCGGAGCCTCCCGCGGCACCGCCTGCGCGCCCGCCACCACCAGGGTGATCTCGCCGCGCGGTGGCTGGGCCGCCGCCCACGCCGCCAGCTCACCCAGCGGGCGGCGCACGATCTCCTCGTACGTCTTCGTCAGCTCGCGGCACAGCGCCGCCGGCCGGTCGAGGCCGAACGCGTCCGCCAGGTCGGCCAGGCTGTCCGCCACCCGGTGCGGCGCCTCGAAGAAGACCAGCGTGCGCTCCTCGGCGGCCAGCGCGCGCAGCCGGCCCCGGCGGGCGCCACCGGCCCGCGGCAGGAACCCCTCGAAGCAGAACCGGTCCGCCGGCAGCCCGGAGACCGCGAGCGCGGTGGTAACGGCGCTGGGTCCCGGAGCGGCGGTCACCGGTACGCCGGCGTCGAGCGCGGCCCGTACCAGCCGGTAGCCCGGGTCCGACACGCTCGGCATGCCGCCGTCGGTGATCAGCGCGACCGTGTCGCCGGCCAGGAGTGCGTCGACCAGATCCGGGGTACGCCGTTCCTCGTTGCCCTCGAAGTAGGAGACGATCCGACCGGCGACGGTGACGTCGAGGTCGCGGGCGAGCCGGGTCAGCCGGCGGGTGTCCTCGGCCGCCACCACGTCGGCGGTCGTCAGGATGTCACGCAAACGGAGGGAGGCATCAGCGATGTTGCCGAGCGGCGCGCCGACCAGCACTAGCATCCCTGTATCGGACTTTTCGCCCACCACACCGGCCTTTCATCGATACTCATGACACCACCAGATGGGCAGTGGGCGCCGGAACGCGCCTCCGCAGCCTACGATCGCGGGGTGACCCCCGCGGCGACAGCGCAGACAGCGAGCCCCGAGGCACCGGAGATCGCGCCCCAGCGGGCCGCTGATCAGGATGGTGCCGACCGTAACCCGGCCGACACGCCTGGCAGCGCGTCGAAACTTGGCGGCGTCGCGGACGTGGTGCGACGCCGGCTGCTGCCGTTCGAGGCGCGCCTCGACCCGTACTCGTGGCTGGCCACCGCCGTCATCGTCGCGATCGCCGGCATCCTGCGCCTGGTCAACCTCAACAAGCCCAAGGGCTTGATCTTCGACGAGGTTTACTACCCGACCGACGCCTGGGACCTGCTCCAGCACGGTGTCGAGTGGGACGAGAAAAGCAACGGCCCGGCGTACGTGGTGCATCCGCCCCTCGGCAAGTGGATGATCGCGCTCGGCGAGCAGGTGCTCGGGTACAACGAGTGGGGCTGGCGGATCTCCGGTGCCGTGATCGGCACGCTGTCCGTGCTGATCCTGGTGCGGGTCGCCCGCCGGATGTTCCACTCGACGGTGCTGGGCTGCGCGGCCGGCTTGTTGATGGCGCTGGACGGGTTCCACCTGGTGCTGTCCCGGATCGCGCTGCTCGACATCTTCCTGATGTTCTTCATCCTGGCCGCGTTCGGCGCGCTGGTCATGGACCGCGACCACCGCCGCAACCGCTGGCTGCAGGCCCTGGAGAACGGGCTCGATCCCAACGTGCCCGGCCGCGCCGGCCGCCTGCCGGTAGGCGTGCCGTGGTGGCGCCTGTTCGCGGCGGTGCTCCTCGGCTGCGCGCTCGCCGTCAAGTGGAGCGCGCTCTGGTTCGTCCCGGTGTTCGGCCTGCTGATCGTGCTGTGGGAGGTCGGCGCCCGGCGCTCGGCCGGCGTACGGCGCCCGTGGCGGGACACGTTCATCGGCGAGATCGGCTGGCTGGTGCTGTGCGGGGTCCTCGTCGTGGTCACCTACCTCGCGAGCTGGACCGGCTGGTTCGTCACCGACGACGGGTACTTCCGGCACTGGCTGGCCGACACCGGGCACAGCGAGCCGCCGTTCATCGGGGCGTTGCGAAACCTGTGGCACTACCACGTCGAGGCGTTCCGATTCCACGAAGGTTTGGACGACAAGCACCAGTACCAGTCCTGGCCTTGGCAGTGGCTGCTGCTCGGCCGGCCGATCGCCTTCTACTGGTCCACCGACGGCACCTGCGGGGCGTCGAGCTGCGCGTCGCACATCCTGCTGCTCGGTACGCCGCTGCTGTGGTGGTCGTTCATCCCGGCGCTGGGCGCGCTGGCCTGGTTCGGCATCGCCCGGCGCGACTGGCGGGCCGCCGCGATCCTGCTCAGCGTGGCGGCCGGGCTGCTGCCCTGGTTCTACTTCGCTACTCAGGGCCGCACGATGTTCGCGTTCTACGCACTGCCGGCCGAGCCGTTCCTGATACTCGCGGTGGTCTACGTGCTCGGCGCGATCATGACGCCGGCCCGGTCGGCGGTCACCTCGGACGAGGCGGTGGCCAGCGGTCCACCAGGCGACACGGCCGTCGACCGGCGGTTGATAGGTGCGGTGATCGCCGGGGCGTACGTGCTGCTCGTGGCCGTCTGCTTCGCGTACTTCTATCCGATCTACGTCGGCCAGGTCATCCCGTACGAGGACTGGTCCGCCCGGATGTGGCTCGGCGGCCGCTGGATCTAGAGGTTCACGGGCAGCTCGACCAGGCCGTGGGTGCGGAACGTCGGCCGCCAGCGCAGCTCGTCGTACGGCACGGCCAGCGCCAGGTCGGGACAGCGGCGCAGCAGCGTGCCGATCGCGACCTGCCCCTCCAGCCGGGCCAGCGGTGCACCGAGGCAGTAGTGCACCCCGTGCCCGAACGTCAGGTGCGGGTTGTCGGCGCGCGCGAGGTCGAGCGCGTCCGGGTCGGCGAACCGCTCCGGATCGCGGTTGGCTGCGGCCAGCTCCAGCAGCACGGTTTCGCCCTTCGGCACGGTGACCCCGTCGATCGTCAGGTCCTCGGTCGGGAAGCGCCGCATCGACACCGGCGCGGACGGGTCGTACCGGAGAAACTCGTCGATCGCGGACGGCAGCAGCCCCGGGTCGGCCCGGAGCGCGGCGAGCTGTTCGGGCGCGCGCAGCAGCGCGAGGACGCCGTTGCCGATCAGGTTGACCGTGTTCTCGTACCCGGCGAAGAGCACCAGGAACGCGAGCGACGTCAGCTCGTCCTCGGACAGCCGGTCGCCCTCGTCCCGGGCCGCGACCATCGCGGAGAGGAGGTCGTCGCCGGGCGCCGCGCGCCGGCGCGCGATCAGCTCGACGAAGAACGCCTGGATGGCCTGCACCGCCGCGCCGGCCTCCTCCCGGCCGCCCAGGAGCAGCGCGTTGGTCCAGCCGCGCAGCCGCACTCGGTCATCGGCCGGTACGTCGAACAGCTCCCCGATCACCGCGATGGGCAGCGGCTCGGCGAAGGTGGCGATCAGGTCCACCGGACCGCCCGGCGGAAGCGCGTCGAGCAGCCCGTCCGCGATCCGCTGCACCCGCGGCCGCATCGCCTGCACCCGCTTCGGCGTGAACGCCTGGCTGACCAGCGCCCGGATCCGGGTGTGCTCCGGCGGATCCATGTTGAGCAGGTTGGCGTCGAGCGCCGGCGGCAACCGGAACCCCACCCACCCGGTGGCGTACCGCTTGTCCAACGAGAGCCGCGGATCGGCGAGCGCGAGGCGCACGGAGCCGTACCCGCTGACAACCCACGCCGCCGCCCCGTCCGGCAAGATCACTTTCTCCGGCGATCTTGGACTTGTCAGGTCCGGTTGTCCGGAATGGAACATGACAACTCCAAGATCGACGGGGATGCCCTCGCTCACATTGCCACCTCGGTCTCTTCGGCGGGTAGGACCTCCCGGCCGGCCACCGCCGCGGCGACCACCGGCGAGCCGGCGTACGCGCGCGACACGCGTACCAGTCTCGCGACCTCTTCGGAGAGGTCGGCGCCCTCGTCGGGGCGGGCCGGCGTGGCCTCGTCGGCACCGGGGGCGACCGGCTCCCCGTGGGCGTAGGCGCGGACGGCGCCGCGCAGCCGGGCCGCCTCCATCACCGCGGACAACTCGTCGGGGCGCAGGCCGAGCCGCGCGCCGATCCGCTCGGCCCGCCCGGCCGCCGCCTCGTCCAGGTACGGGCGCAGCGCCAGCGAGCCGTCGTACAGCTCGATGACCCGGCGGTAGAGCCGGCGGTCCAGCGTGCGCAGGGGCGTGGCTACCGGCGGCTCCAGGGCGATCTGGGGCATCAGCCGGTGCAGGTCCGACCACAGTGGCTGGAGCTGGCGGTACTGCCTGCGGCGGCGCAACCAGCCGCGGATGTGGGACAGGCGCGGCCCCCACGCCGGCATGGTGAGCCCGAGGATGACCAGCAACGCGCCGAGGCTGGCCGCGATCGGGGCGAGCCACTCCCAGCGGCGGATGTCGACGTCGAGCTGCGCACCGATCACGTCGGCGACCCGTACGGCGCAGTACACCAACCCGACGACCGAACCGGCCGCGGTGGTGCGCAGCCCGCGGCGCAGCCACGAACGGCCCGCCATGTTGGCGTACGGCCAGCACAGGCGCACCACGTCGACCAGGCCGAGCCCGAACGCGGCGAGGTACACCAGCAGGTACGCGGCGAAGTGCGGCCGGTGGACGTACGTGGCGACGAAGTCGGTGGCGTGCGGTTCGGTCGGCCCGGCGGCGAGGAAGAGCACCACCATCGTCGCCGCGGCCACCGCGAGGAAGGCGAGCCGGGCCCGGGTACGCCGGCGGGCCAGGTCGGTGGGGTTGACCCACCACAGGACGAGGAGCTGTACGGTCGCCGAGAATCCCACCACGCTCAGGTGGGCCCAGAGCGCGGCCAGGTTGGCCACGCCGGTGGTCCGGTCCAGCCAGGACCACACCGCGGGCGTCGACACGGTGAACGTCGACCCGAGGAGCGCGAGCGCGCCGCACACCGCGTACCGGGCGGGGTTGGGGCCGCGCCGCAGATCGCGGAGCTTCACTGCGAAGCCCGCCCAGGCCACCGCCGCCAGCGCCGGATAGAGCACGTGGGTCACCGGTTCACCCCAGCGAACGCTCGATCCGCGCGACCACGTCCGCCGCGTCCACGGGCACGTGCCAGGTGCGCTCCGGCGACCACGAGTGGGCCCGGCGCAGCAACAGGTCCGCGATGATCTCCGCCTCGCACTCCTCACGACGGTCGTACCCGGCATCCCGGGCCAATGCCCGCCGCACCACCTCGGGGTCCAGTGTGGACAGCAGTCCAAACCCGGTGGGGTCGGCGTCCTCGGCCTGCCCGGAGGTGTGACCGGCGATCAGGTGCCCCAACTCGTGGGCGATGATGTGCTGCTGGTGCAGCGGCCGCGTGCCGCTGTCGTAACACAGGTAGTGCGCCCGCGTACCGCTGATCACCAGGCCGGACGGGCCGTCCGCCGGCATCGCGAGGGCCAGCAGGTGGATGGGATGGCCGATCCGGTCGCCGACCACCCGGCACAGGGCCTCGGCGTCGAACGGCACCGGCACCTTGATGTCGCGCACGAGCCGGGAGCAGCGGCGGCGCAGCCGCCGCAGGTCGGTGTCGCCGCCGGCGTCCCAGCCCAGCCGCGGGGTCACTGCCGGGCCTCCTGCTCGGCCTCCGCGCTCAGCCCTTCCAGCTCCAGGCATCGGTCCACGACCTGCTGCACGAGCCGCTGGCTGGCCTCGGAGAGCCCGGCGCTCTCCAGCACGGTACGCAGTGCGACCCGCTTGGCGCCCAGTTGCCGCAGGCTGGACAGCAACTCCAGGTCGCGGTCGGTCCGGCGGGTCACCGCGTCGTCGAAGAAGTACGCCGGCGCGACGCCGAAGAATCCGGCCAGCGCCTGCAGATGGCGCATCGTCGGATTGGTGCGCTCGCCGCGGCGCAGCATCCAGAGGTACGTCGCGGACATGCTCTCGCCACCGTCCCGGATGGCGGAGGCGACCTCCTCGTTGCTGTACGGCCCCCGGTCGCGCGGATGGACCGTGCGGAAGAGCTGGTTGAGCTTGTCAGCCAGGGTGCGCGGCTCGCCTGCGGTCATCACGGCGGATCCCCCTTGAGAACCTGCGGTGTCAACCGGTGTGGATCGGATGCGCGCCCCGATCCACACCGGCGACCGCCACCGACACGCGCCCTCGGCGCCCATGCGTGACGAGAGCGCCCCCCGTTTACGCCAGCGGTCGGGACAAGCCTCGCGACCAAGGGGGCGCAATGTCAACTCGCGTGAAAAAATGGCCTTGAGAACGTTCATGTTAGTTGACGCGGGGAATATTGGGCCTGGTGAGGCGCATTGTGATCTTGCGCCCGACTATGTCGGACATAGTCGGGCAGCAGAAGAGGGGTAGACACAAAGAGGCGCGCCCCGATCGCCTGCCACGGGGGAAGCGGGCGATAGGGGCGCGCACCGGTCAGCTTAGTCACCCAGGATCAACCGCACAACGGGTCGCGGCAGGTCAGATTTCTGACGCACGGCCCAGAGCATCGACCGCGGTCCCTTGAGATGATCGCCTTCCGTATCCTATACCGGACATATCCGACATGATGCTGCCATCCGCCGGCTGCGAACCTCGACGGCGCGTCGCCATCCGGACAGTAACCATTTCGAGAATGCGCCATCACGGCTGCTCAGGAACGCGACGTCGGTGTTTCGGGTAATTCTTTTGCGCAATTCCGCTGTCCCCTTTGGGAGGACCAAGAAAAGCGCCGGAGAACGCCCCGCTCTTTACGCTCCCCCGGTGACCCACACACAGGATTCCGCCCCGGTGTTCGTCGACGCCACCGGCCGGCGTCGCCGCCAGGTGCGCCGCATCGCGTACGCCGTTGGCGCGGCCTGCCTGACGTACACCGGCCTGGTCGGCGCCAGCGTGATCGGCGACCCGGTACGCCCGACCGCGCTCGCGCCATTTCCGATGCTCTCCAAGAGCCCGGTTCCGGATATCCGCCCGATTCAGACGCACGCCCCGGCGCACCCGCCAGCGGTGCTGGAGGCGCCCGAGGAAGACACGGATTTCGTCGCGCTCCCGGTGCGGCAACCCCGCGAGGCCCCGCGGAGCCGTACGGCCCCGAAGCCGCCCCGCCGTCACCCCGTACGGAGTCCACCCCCGCGCCGACCACGTCGCCCAAGCCCACCAGTCCGGCAGCATCTCCCGACCCGACCAAGTCCCCGAGCCGACCAAGTCTCCCGAGCCCCCGAGCCGACTGGGTCTCCAGAACCGCCCGAGCCGGAGCCGACGCCCTCCCCGACAGAGGCGCCGCGGCAGGCGCCCAGCGACTCGCCGTCCGTCATCGGTGGCATCCTCGACCTGCTGGCGGGCGGATGAGAGCGCGGCTGCCGCGTCCGCGCCGGGTCGTCACGGTGACCCTGCTCCTGGTCCTCCTCAGCGTGCTGTTCGTCGAGGCGTACACGAACGCGGAGTTCACGCCGGACGCCAAGGGCGTGGCCGGCGCGGGCGGCGTGGACGACGGCGACTCGGTGCCGGACTCGGTCAGCGAAGGCGGCCCGATCATCCACGCCCCCAACGGGCGGGCCCACTCGTACCGGCTCCCACCGAAGACGATCGCGCTGACCTTCGACGACGGCCCGGATCCGCGGTGGACCCCGCGGGTCAAGAGCGTGCTCGACCGGCACGGGGTGGACGCCACGTTCTTCGTCGTGGGCTCCCAGGTGGCCCGCCACCCCTACCTGGTGCGGGACCTCGTCGCCGATGGACACGAAGTGGGCGTGCACACGTTCACCCACCCGCATCTGTCCACACTGGCCGGTTGGCGCCGGCGCGCCGAGTACTCGCAGACCCAGCTCGCGATCGCCCAGGCGGCCGGCGTACGCACCTCGCTGCTGCGATTCCCGTACTCGTCACAGCCGGACGCCATCGACGACGGCGAGTGGGCGCTGATCCGCGAGGCAGGACGGCTCGGCTACCTCGTCGTGGTCAACGACCGGGACAGCCGCGACTGGGCCCGGCCCGGGGTGCCGGCCATCCTCCGCGACGCCACGCCGGCGGATGGCGCTGGGGCGATCGTGCTGATGCACGACTCAGGCGGCGACCGGTCCCAGACGGTGGCCGCGCTCGACGCCTTCATCCCGCAGATGAAGGCGCGGGGCTACCGCTTCACCACCGTGACGCGCGGGCTCAACCTCGCGCCGGATCACCGGGCGACGGCCGCCGACCGGTGGCGCGGCGCCGCCCTGGTGTGGGCGGTACGGATCGCGGACGGCATGCTGAGCGGCCTCGAATGGCTCTTCGTCGTGGTGGGCGTGCTCGCGATCGGGCGCACCGTCATGCTCCTCGCTCTCGCCGGCCGGCACGCCCGCCGGCGCCGTTCTCCCGAGTGGTCCTGGGGCCCGCCGGTCACCGAGCCGGTCTCCGTCGTCGTGCCGGCGTACAACGAGAAGGAGGGCATCGCCGCCGCGGTGCGCTCCCTGGCCGCCGGCGACCACCCGGGCATCGAGGTCATCGTGGTCGACGACGGCTCGACCGACGGCACCGCGGACATCGTCGACGCCCTGGCACTGTCCAATGTGCGCGTCATCCGCAAACCCAACGGCGGCAAGCCCGGCGCGCTCAACGCCGGCATCGCCGCCGCCCGCCACGACCTCGTCGTCATGGTCGACGGCGACACCGTCTTCGAGGCCGACTCGCTGCGCCGGCTGGTCCAGGCGTTCGCCGACCCGGGCGTCGGGGCGGTCGCCGGCAACGTCAAGGTCGGCAACCGGCACAGCCTCGTCGCCCGCTGGCAGCACATCGAGTACGTCATCGGCTTCAACCTCGACCGCCGCCTCTACGAGACCCTGCGCTGCATGCCCACCGTCCCCGGCGCGATCGGCGCCTTCCGCAAGCGGGCGCTGCTCGACGTGGGCGGCATGAGCGACGACACCCTCGCCGAGGACACGGACGTCACCATGGCCCTGTGTCGCGCCGGCTGGAAGGTCGTCTACGAGGAGAACGCCCGCGCCTGGACCGAAGCCCCGGCCACGCTGAGCCAGCTGTGGAAGCAGCGTTACCGGTGGAGCTACGGCACCATGCAGGCGATGTGGAAGCACCGGCGGGCGCTCTTCGAGAAGGGCCCCTTCGGCCGCGTCGGGCTTCCGTTCCTGGCCCTCTTCGGCGTGGCCCTGCCGCTGCTGGCGCCGGTCATCGACCTGCTCGCCGTGTACGGGCTCTTCTTCCTCGGCTGGACCGGTACGGCCGCGGCGTGGCTCGCGATGCTGGCCGTCCAGTTGCTCACCGCCGCCGTGGCGTTCCGGCTCGACCGGGAAAGCCATCGTCCACTGTGGGTACTGCCGCTGCAGCAGATCGCGTACCGGCAGCTGATGTATCTGGTGCTCTTCCAGTCGGCGGTGACCGCGCTGACCGGCGCCCGGCTGCGCTGGCACAAGCTGCACCGTACCGGTGAGGCGGCGGTGTCCGGCCATGCGTGACAGATACTTCGACGCCCTGCGCGCGGCCGCGATCGGGCGGGTGATGCTGTACCACATGTTCCCGGCCGCGTGGCTGGGCTTTGTGTTCCCCGCGATGGGCGTGATGTTCGCGCTGGGCGGGTCGCTGATGGCGCTTTCGCTGGACCGGTCCGGCGGGGCACCGGACCGCGTCCTGGTGCAGCGGCTGCGCCGGCTGCTGCCCGCGGTGTGGGCGTTCGGCGCGATCATGGTGCCGGCCATGTTCTGGTTCGGCTGGCCGGACCCGCCCACCTGGTCACGGCTTCTACTGTGGATAGTGCCGGTCGCCGAGCCGCCCGGCAGTGCGTGGGCCGCACCGGCGACCGAGGTGCTGTGGTACCTGGTGACGTACCTGTGGCTGGTGTTGCTCTCGCCGGTTCTCCTGTGGACGTACCGGCGCTGGCCGCTGCGGACGGCGCTGCTGCCGCTGGCGTTGGTCTTCGTCGTCGGCGACTCGAGCGTGCTGACCGACCTCGCGACCTTCGGCGCCTGCTGGATCGTGGGATTCGCGCACCGCGACGGCGCGTTGCGCCGCATGGCGGCGCCGCTTCTGTTCGCCATCGCCGCCGCGTGCCTGGTGTCCGGCGGCGGCTGGGCGCTGACCCACCCCGGCGACGACGGGTACGACCTGAGCACGATCCCGATCGCCCAGGCCCTGTACTCGCTCGGCTTCGTGCTCATCGCCTTGCGACTGTCCCCGCGGATGGACTGGCTGGCCCGGCTGCGGCCGCTGGACCGGCTAGTGTCCATCGTGAACGCCCGCGCGGTCACCATCTACCTGTGGCACAACCCGGCCATCGCCGCCTGTTTCGTGGTCGGCGACGTGTTCGGCGCGTGGCGGCTGGGCACCGTGGGCTACCTGTTGGTGGCCGTGGCGCTGGTGACCGCGCCGGTGGCGGTGCTGGGCTGGGTCGAGGATGTGGCCGCCCGGCGCCCGACGCGCCTGCGGCCGGGCTGAGGTACGCCGCTACCCGCGCCAGGAGTGGCGGGGCTCGTAGCCGAGCACCCGGCGGGCCTTGTCGATGGACAGCAGCGTCTCGTTGCCGGTCACCGGCCGGGTCAGCGGCACCTTGGGAAATACCTCCGCGACCAGTTCGGCCGACGGCTTGGTCATGACGGTGTCCGCGTTCGCGATGACGAAGACGTCCACGCCGGTGGCGTCGTATTCGAGCGCCAGGCGTACGGCCTGCGCGCCGTCGCGGGCGTCGATGTAGCCCCACGCGTTCCAGGCGCGCAGCATCGGGTCCGCGTCGAACGAACCGAAGCGCTCGTAGTCGGCGGGCTCCATCACGTTGGAGAAGCGCAGCCCGATCATCTTCAGCCCCGGCTCCCACCGGCAGAACTGCGCCGCCATCTGCTCTTCCAGGTGCTTCACCAGCGCGTACGTCGACTCGGGCCGGGCCGGATACTCCTCGTCCACCGGCAGGTACGGCGGCGGCGTGACGGTGAACGGCAGCCCGAGCAGCGTCTCGCTGGAAGCCCACACGACGTTCGTGATGCCGGCGACCCGGGCGGCCGAGAAGACGTTGTACGTCGCGGTCGCGTTGTTGGCGAACGTGGCCGAGTTGGCGGTCAGCCCGGGCGCCGGGATCGCCGCGAGGTGCACGACCGCGTCCACACCGCGATAGCGGTCGTCGATCGCGGTCAGCGCCTCCACCGTCTGCCCGAAGTCGGTCAGGTCGATCCTGGTGAACGGCGACCGCGGTTGCGGC
Organism: Phytohabitans rumicis; assembly: GCF_011764445.1. Taxonomy (NCBI): domain Bacteria; kingdom Bacillati; phylum Actinomycetota; class Actinomycetes; order Micromonosporales; family Micromonosporaceae; genus Phytohabitans; species Phytohabitans rumicis. Next base: position 5,027,315 of record NZ_BLPG01000001.1, on the reverse strand, counting down.
GACGGGACCGTGTCCAGGTTGTGCACGTCGTACCCGTGCTCGACCAGATCGGCGACGACGGCGCGGCCGAGCTTGCCGCTTCCACCGGTGACCACTACCCGAGTCATGTGTGGCTCCTCGCCTTCCAGAGATCCAATTCGGCGTACGCCTTCCGCCACTCATTCTCGTACGCCGTCCGGATGGGCTCCGGCATCCGGCCGACGATGATCGCGATCCGCTCGGCGTTCATGCCGTCCAGCACCCACGGCAGGTACCGGGAAGCGTCGGCGCCGACCCGGGTCCCGTGTAGTTGACCGAAGCGCTGCCACTGCTGCTCGGTGAGCGTCGCGTCGATCAGCTTCAGCCCTTCGTCCTCCTCGTGCCGCAGATGCCCGGAGAGCCCGGTGTGCAGGGCGTCGACCAGGTCACCGAGCCGCTCCGGCCCGGACTCGCGGTCGGCGAGCGCCGCGTCGATGCCGGCGAGCAGCGGATCGATGGCCGCGTGCTCGGCCTCCATCGCGTCGAGCAGGGCCAGGTCGGCCGGACGGTCGGCCAGGGCCTGGTGCATCTCCGGCCACAGTGCGTCGTCCTCGGACGTGTGGTGCACCCGCAGGTACGTCTTGAACATCTCCCAGCCGGCGGCGGTGCGCAGGATCCGCCGGGGATCGTCGTTCGGGCGGGCGGTGATCCGGGCGATCCGCTGCAGCTCGCGCCGGAGGGCGTCGTGTATCGCGTACATCATCGTGGTGTCGAGCTTCGACATGGCTCCCCCTGGGTTCAATCGTTGGTGCCACTAACGTTAGGGCGACCAACGATTTTGCACAAGTTAGGCTGCTCACATGGAAGAGTCGGCGGCCCCAGCTCGGCTGCGCGCCCTACCCAGCTGGCTGATCACCCGGACCGCCATGCACGCCGGACGGCTGGTGAGCGAGGGACTGGCGGTGGCCGACGCGCGCGGCTACCACTACCGCCTGCTGGCGACCCTGGAGGACTTCGGGCCGGCGAGCCAGGCCACGCTCGGCCGCCGCACCGGCATCCACTTCAGCGACGTGGTGGCCACCCTCAACGAGCTCGCCGAGCGGGAGTACATCCAGCGCGAACCCGATCCCGCCGACCGGCGCCGCAACATCATCTCCCTGACGCCGGCCGGGCGGCGCCAGCTCCGCCGGCTCGACAAGCAGGTCGCCAAGATCCAGGACGAGCTGGTAGCCCCGCTCTCGGCGGAGGAGCGTAACGAACTCGTACGGCTGTTGACGCGGGTGCTTGAGCATCACAACCTGGCGTAGCACTCTGTACGTGGAGGCGCGCCATGGTACGCAAAGCTCTTTCGGCCCTGCTCGGTACGGCTTTGGCATCGGTGGGACTCGTCGGGGTCGCGGCCCCTGCCCAGGCGCTCCCGCCCCCGCCCGGCTACGCGATCCGCGGCGTGGACGTCTCCTACTTCCAGGGCCCGTCGCTTGACTGGGCCGCGCTGGCCCAGGGCGGAGCCAAGTTCGCGTACATCCGGGTCAGCGAGCAGGACGGCCGGACCGTGCCCAACAACAACCCGGACCCGTTCTACGCGGGCAACACCACCCGCGCCCGGGCCAACGGCCTGTACACCGGGGCGTACCACCGGGCCCGCCCCGACCAGAGCAGCGGCAAGCAGCAGGCGGAGACCCTGCTCAGGTTCGCTCCCTACGCCGCCGACGGGCGCACCCTGCCGCCGATGCTGGACATCGAGTGGCCCAGGGCCGACTGGGGCCTGAACGACTGCTACAACATGACCCCGGCCCAGATCGTGGCGTGGGTACGGGACTTCGTCACCGAGATCGCCGCCCGCACCGGCCGCCAAGCCATGATCTACACCAACACCAACTGGTGGAACCCCTGCACCGGCAGCAGCACCCGCTTCGCGGCCAACCCGCTCTTCATCGCCAACTACTCGCAAAACCCACCGCCGCTGCCGGCCGGCTGGCCGTCGTTCACGATGTGGCAGCACGCGGCGGGCACCCAGCTCCCCGACGGCTGGGCCTCGCCCGACCTGGACGTCTTCCGGGGCGACTACGCGGCCCTGGCCAGCCTGGTCGCCGGGCGGGCGACCAGCCTGCTGGCGACCGTCAACAACCGCTACGTGACCGCCGAACGCGCCGGGGCCGGCCCGCTCATCGCCAACCGCACCGCCATCGGCCCCTGGGAGCAGTTCGACCAGCTCGACGCCGGCGGCGGGCTGGTGGCCTTCCGCTCCCGCATCAACGGCCGCTACGTCACCGCCGAGGACCGGGGCGCATCACCCCTGATCGCCAACCGCACCGCCATCGGCACCTGGGAGAAGTTCCAGATCATCACCAACACCGACGGCACCAGCAGCCTCCGCGCCACCATCAACAACCGGTACGTCACCGCCGAGAACGCCGGCGCCGCGCCCCTGATCGCGAACCGCACCGCCATCGGCCGCTGGGAGAAGTTCCGCTTCGTCACGCCGCCGCCCCTGGTCAGCCTGCTGGCCGGCGCCAACCTCCGCTACGTGAGCGCGGCCAACGCGGGCGCCGACCCCTTGATCGCCAACCGCGCCGTGGTCACCTCGTGGGAGCAGTACGACCAGGTCAACGCCGGCGGCGGGCTGGTCGCGTTCCGGTCCCGGGTGAACGGCCTGTACGTCACCGCGGAGGACCGGGGCGCCTCGCCCTTGATCGCGAACCGCACCGCCATCGGCACCTGGGAGAGATTCCAGATCATCACCAACACCGACGGCACCATCAGCCTCCGCGCCACCATCAACAACCGGTACGTCACCGCCGAGAGTGGTGGCGCCGCACCCCTGATCGCCAACCGGACCGCGATCGGCCCCTGGGAGAAGTTCTACCGCCTGGTCACCTGACGCAAGTCGTCACTATTCAGTCCAGAACGGGACTATCCTGACGGCAGTAACCAAGATCGAAACGGGGGATCGCGATGCCGGTCGTACTTGTTCATGAGGGGCCAACTCTCACGCAGGAGCGATACGAGGAGGCTGTCCGCAGGCTCAATGGCGGCAGGAGCCGCATGGAGACGCCTGCCGACTGGCCCGTTGAGGGCCTGCTGGTACACGCCGCTGGCCAGGGTGCACATGGCTTCCGGGTGGTCGACGTGTGGGAATCCGAGGATGCTTGCCGCCGATTCGGCGACCAACTCCGGCCAGTCCTTGAGGAAGTCGGCATCAAGGAGGAGCCAGAGCTGTACGCGGCACACACGTTCGTATCGGCCTGAGCTCAAAATTGACCTGGGTCCGACTCGGGCCCAGGTCAATCCCTGTACGGGTGGAGCTGAGGGGATTTGAACCCCTGACCCCCTCGATGCGAACGAGGTGCGCTACCGGTCTGCGCCACAGCCCCGCCGCTGGGACGTGCCCAGCGAGCCGGCGCCAAGGCTAACAGGTGGCATACCCCGTTCGCGAATCAGATCCCGGCGCGCCGCCCCACATTCCACGGCCCCGCCCCGCCCGCCCCGCCCCGCCCCGGTGATCAGGGAGTAACTCTGGCGTGTTGCGGTGCGCCGAGGGAGCCAATCCCTGATCACCGCGATCTTGCCCGCCGCCGCCCGCCCCACGGGCCAGACGCGTCGATCAAGGCCTTTCCTGCCGATCAAGGGCATACGGTCGTGGATCGGAGATCAAAGCACGACCATTTGCCCTTGATCGACGGGAAAGCCCTTGATCGACGCGAGAGCGCGAGAGGGCCGCGCGGGGTGGGGTGGTTAGGCGGTGTGGGCGGCGGTGCCGGGGCGGCCGGCCTCGTAGGCGCGGCCGCGGAGGCCGCCCGCCCGGCGGTACGACACCGAGGCGGCCGGCAGGGAGCTGTCGACCCCCATCGCGGCCCGGCGTACGGCTTCGCGCTGTGCCGCCAGCCGGCGCTGCTGCTCCCGGCGCTGCGCGGCCCGGCGGGCCTGCTCACGGCGTACCTCCGCCTGGCGGGCGGCCAACCAGGCGGCCTCGCGGGCCTCCAGACGGCGGCGCCGGCGCTCCTGCAGGGCCCGGTTGCGCAGGTGGAAGACGTACACCACCAGCAGGGTGCCGGTGACCGAGACGCTGATCCAGAAGCCGGGGCCGACCACCACCACGCCGACCAGCTCGACCGTGTTCAGCAGGACCAGCGCGGCCAGCACCCGGCGCCGCCGGTACACCGCGGGGGTGTGCCGGCGCGTGGGGGACGCCGGCGCGCCCGGGGGAAGGATCGGGGAGCGCCGGAGACAGGAGCATCCGGCACGGAAGCCGCGGGCAGCGAGGGCCGCAGGCGGACGGACACCACGCGGGACGGCTTGACCGGCCGGCGTCCGGGCACGCTGCGGCGCCGGCGGCGGCGCTCCAGCACCCGAGCCGTCGACTGCGCCCGCTCCGCCACCAGCCGCTCGGTGGCGTCGTACCGACGGACGAGCGCCGGTGCCAGTGCAAGCAGACCAGCAGCGGCGAGGACGGCGAGGAGCACCGATGTCGGCACCCTCGTCCCTCCCATCACCCCAACCGCTGTCCCAGTTCACTGAGGTTACGGGCGGCTGACCAGGAAGATTGTGCGGCGCGCCGACCGAAAACGTAAAGATCATCCGGTAGCTGCACGAAGCCGGTGCCAGCGGGCCAGCAGCCCGCCGTCGGTGGCGACTTCCTCACTGGTCAGGGCGTATCCGATGTGATCACGCCAAGCTCCGTCGATATGCATGTACCGCGGGTGGTACGCCTCCTCGCGGAATCCCAGCTTTTCCACGACGCGGCGGGACGGCTTGTTTTCCGGCCGGATGTTGACCTCGACGCGATGCAGGCCGCCGGGGCCGAACGCGTGGTCGACGGCGAGCGCCAGCGCGGTCGGGATGACACCCTTCCCGGCGACGCGGGAGTCGACCCAGTAGCCGACGTACGCGGAGCAGAAGGCGCGCCGCACGATGTTGCCCAGGTTCAGGTGGCCGACGAGTTGCCCGTTCAGGCACACCGCGAACGGCATGCTCTCACCGCGCCGGGCGGAGCGCCGCTGGTCGCGGTGGACGTACCGGTAGGCGGCCGGCGAGTTGAGGTCGGCCCACGGGCCGGGCGGGGAGGACTCCCACGGGCCCAGCCATGCCTGGTTGGCGCGGCGCACCTCGGACCAGGCAGCGGCGTCGGAACGGCGGTACGGCCGCAGCAGCACGGGCCCGTCGACCAGGACGACAGGCCACCCCGGCGCGGCCCCCAGCATCATCGGCGCCGGTCCAGCAGCAAGACGTCCACAGTGGAGCCGGCGGCGGCGGAGGTGACCCGTTCGCCAAGGACCAGCAGGCCGTTGGCGTCGGCGAGCCCGGACATCGTGTACGGCCCGCCGGACAGCGGCTGCACCGTGTAGCCCCCGCCGCGCCGCTCCGCCACGTGCGCCGGGCGGAACTCGCGCAGCCCCACCGGCGACGACACGGTCTCCAGCAGGTGGGCGCGCACGCTCGGCCGGAAGACCGGCTCGGCTCCGGCGAGCAGCTGGATGGCGGGACGGGCCAGCACTTCGAAGCCGATCAGTGCGGCGGCGGGTTCACCGGGTAGACACACGATCGGCACCTCCTCACCACCGACCGTACCGAATCCGAGGGTGGTTCCGGGATACAGCGCAACGTCTTTAAAGGTCACCGCTCCGTCCCGGCGGGACAGCACCCGGCGGACCATGTCGCCCGGCCCGGTGCCGGTGCCGCCGGTGGTGACGATCAGATCGGCCCGCAGCGTCTGGTCTTCGAGGAGCCCGCGCAGCCCTTCCGGGTCGTCGTCGCAGATGCCCACCCGGTACGCCATCGCGCCCGCCTCCACCGCGGCGGCGGTCAACGCGTGCGAGTTGGCGTCGACCACCTGACCCGGCTGGCTGGCCCGCCCGACGTCGACGAGCTCGTCGCCGGTGGCCACGACGACCACGCGAGGGCTGGAGCGCACCACGACGTGGCCGATGCCGGTGGCCGCGAACACCGCGACGAGCGCCGGGTTGATCGCCGTACCGGCTCGGGCCAGCACCGTGCCGGCGGGCAGTTCCTCGCCGGCGCGGCGCAGGCCGTACCCGCGCTTGGGGGCCCGGAAGATCTCGACGGCGGCCATGCCCTGGTCGGTCCATTCGACCGGGACCACGACGTCGGCGGTGGCCGGAAGCGGCGCCCCGGCGGCGACGGAGAAGCACGTGCCGGGCGTGAGCCGCACCGGCCGCCAGCTCGCCGCGCCGAGGTCGCCGACCACATTGAGCCGTACGCCGCCGGCCGGCGCGGCCCCGTCCAGCGAGGCCGACGCCGCGGCGATGTCTTCCCAGCGGGCCGCGTAGCCGTCGATCGCGGCCTGGTCGAAGGCCGGGTACGCGTGCGGCGCGACGACGTCCTGGGCGAGGACGTTGCCGTACGCCTGGGTCAGGTCGAGGTCGAGCGGCGGCAGCGGCCGTAACCTGCGCAGCACGCTGCCCAGGTAGTCGGCGAGCGGCGTCAGCTCGTTGGCGGCCGCCTCGGCGTCGGCCGTCGAGGTCATGTACGCGACCCCACAAACGACGTGAGCCAGTCGCGGAACGCCGGGCCGAGGTCGTCACGCGCGCACGCGATCTGCACGACCGCCTGCAGGTAGCCCAGCGGCATGCCGGTGTCGTAGCGGGTGCCGCGGTAGACGATGCCGTGCACCGGGGTGCCCTCTTCGAGCAGCAGGGCCATCGCGTCGGTGAGCTGGATCTCGCCGCCGCTGCCCGGCTTGGTGCGCTTGATGGCGTCGAAGATGCTTCCGGGCAGCACGTACCGGCCGAGCACCGCGAGGTTGCTGGGCGCGTCCTCGGGGGACGGCTTTTCCACCAGCCCGGTCACGCCGACCACCTCGCCGAACTCGTCCAGGCCCTCCTCGGCGGTGGCGACGGAGGCGATGCCGTACCGCGTGGTCTCCTCGTCCGGCACCTCCATGAAGGCGAGGACGATGCCGCCGGTGCGCGCCTGCAGGTCCAGCATGGACGGCAGCAGCGGCTCGGCCAGGTCGACGAACTCGTCGCCCAGCATCACCGCGAACGGCTCGCCGCCGACGTGCGACTCGCCACACCCGACGGCGTGGCCGAGGCCGAGCGGCTCGTGCTGGCGGCAGGTGTAAATCTCGGCGAGCTCGCTGGGCCGGCGCACGGCGGCCAGCCGCGCGGCATCGCCCTTCTCCTCCAGCCGCGACTCCAGGTAGGGCTGGCGGTCGAAGTGGTCGACCATCGAGGTCTTGCCCCGCCCGGTGATGAGCAGGACGTCGCTGATCCCGGCGGCGGCGGCCTCCTCCACGATGTACTGCAGGACCGGGCGATCGACCACCGGCAGTAGTTCCTTGGGCACCGCCTTGGTCGCGGGCAGGAACCGGGTGGCCAGGCCGGCGGCGGGGATCACGGCCTTGACGGCCCGCGGCCCGGAAGAAAGGGTGGTCATGCCCGCGAGACTATCGGCCACGGCTCTGTCGCGGCGGGTGAGTCCCGGGTGACGCGCCGCCTGCCCGCGGCAGATCGTCGTCCGGCGGGACCGCACCGGCCGGCACCGGGATCTCCAGAGCCGGCGGAGGTTCGAGGGCGGTCGCTACCCGGTACGTGTCCCGCCCGGCCGCCTTCGCGGCGTACAGCGCGTCGTCGGCGGCGTCGAGCACCTGCTGGCCGGTGACCCCGTGGTCGGGGTAGACGGCGATGCCGATGGAGACGGTCACCGGCATGGATTCGCCGTCCGGACCGATCGGGATCGGCGTACCGCGCAGCGCCGCACCCAGGCGCTGCGCCACGATCATGCCGCCCCGGGCGTCGGTCTCCGGCAGCAGCACCACGAACTCCTCGCCGCCCTGCCGGAACGCCAGGTCGACCTCGCGCACCTCGGCGCGTACCCGCCGGGCGAACTCGACCAGCACCGCGTCGCCGGCCCCGTGCCCGTGGGTGTCGTTGACCTCCTTGAACCGGTCGAGGTCGAGCGCGAGCACCGCCAGCATCCGGCCGAACCGGCTGGCCCGCTCCACCTCCCGCCGCACCGACTCCTTCAGATAGCGGTAATTCCAGAGGCCGGTCAGCGGGTCGGTCAGCGACAGGCGCTGCGCCTCCTCGTGCACCCGGACGTTGTCCACGGCGACCGCCGCCTGCCCGGCGAAGGTGCGCAGCGTGACCAGGTCGGCGTCATCGAACTCGTCCGAGCCCAGCCGGTCGTACAGGGCGAGCACGCCGAGCGCCGGCGCCTCCACGTCACCGATCGGGGCCGGACCGGCGAACGGCACGGCGACGTACGTGCGGCAGGGCGGCTCGCCGTCGGCCAGCGCCGGCCCGTCCCGGTCCACCCGCCCGCGCAGCGGCTCGCCGGTCGCGGCCACCGTCCCGAGCAGCCCGCTGCCCAGCGGCACGCGCGGATCGGGTTCGTCGAGGCCCTCGGTGCTCTGCGCGACGAGCGTCCCGGTCGCCGGGTCCAGCAGCAGCACCACGCCGGCCCGCGCGCCGGTCGCGGCGAGCGCGGTCTGCAGGATCACCTGGAGGATGCGGTGCAGGTCGTGGGTGCTGGACAGGGTGTCGCCCAGCACGGCGAGATGCCCGCGGAGCTGGTCGCGGCTGGCGGTGAGCGCCTGGACGTAGGACTGCGTCTCCCGGGTCATCCGGTTGAACGTGGCGGCCAGCCGGCCCACCTCGTCCCGGGCCCGCACCGGCACCCGGGCGTCCAGGTCGCCGCCGGCCACCCGCTCGGCGGCGTGGCCCAATTCGGCGAGCGGCCGGGTCGTCGTGCGCGCCAGCCACCAGGCCGCCAGCACCGCGAGCAGCCCGGCGAGCACCACGGCCGCGACCAGGACGGCGTAGATTCCCTGCGGCTCGCTGCGTGGCACGGAGATCACGAGCGGCAGCGGCTGCCCGGGGGCCGGGTCGACGCGGCGCACGTAGCGTCCCTCTCGCGTCTCGGTGACGGCCTCCCCGCGTACCCCATCCGCAGCCTGGACCACCGCGTCGCGCGAGTGGATCGGCTCGGTGCTGAAGGTGGCGCCGCCGCGCAGCGTGACGGCCGTGCCCGCGGCGTCGGCGAGCCGGCGCACGAAGGCCGCGTCGACGGCCTGCGCCACCTCGACGGTGCCGAGGTCGGCGCCGGCGGCGTCGCGCAGCTCCACCCGCACGGCGAGCGCTTCGTAGGGGCCGGCGACGGTGCCGGCGCAGTCGGCCCAGGGCAGCGGCGGCGCCCCGGGCGTGGTGAAGTCGCCGACCCGCACGGCGGTCGCGAGCCCGCGCGCGACGACCTGGTTGGCGACGGCGAGGCGCTGCTCGGGCACGGACGGCAGCGCGACCGCGTCGGCCGTCGCCTGCAGCTGCTGGCAGAGCGCCCCCACCGACGTGCGCACGGTGGTCGCGGCGGCGTCGAGCCGCTCGACCGACCGGTCGCGGCTGACCGCGGCGACGGTGGCGCCGACGAAAAAAGCCCCCAGCAGCACGGGACCGAGCACGACCGCGAGGAAGGCGGTCGTCAACCGTCCACGCAGCGTCACAACTGGCATGCTGACACAGCGGGGATGAAGGGGACGGGGAATGGCAGGAGTGTTGCGTGCCGGATTTATCGGATCTTCCGCGTAAGGCGGCTCTGCGCGCCGCGTTGATCACCCACCGCCGGTCGCTGCCAGCGGCGTCGTTGGAGTCGGCGTCCGCGCTCGTCCTGGCCGAGCTTGTTTCTCTGGTACGCCGGGAGGGGCCCCGCTGCGTGGCCGGATACGTGCCGATCGGGGCGGAGCCGGGCGGTCCCGGGCTGCCCGAAGCGCTCGCCGGCGCGCTGGCCCCGGGCGCGCGGCTGCTGCTGCCGGTGCTCCGGCCCGACCTCGACCTGGAGTGGGGGCGTACCACGGGCCGTCCTCGCTCACCCCCGGCGCCCGCGGGCTGCGCGAGCCGAGTGGCCGCCGGCTCGGCGAGGAGGCGGTGGCCACCGCCGAGCTGATCGTGGTGCCCGCCGTGGCCGTGGACCGGCGCGGCGTACGCCTGGGCCGCGGCGGCGGGTCGTACGACCGCGCGCTGGCCCGGGTGGCCGAGGACGTGCTGACGGTGGCGCTGCTGCACGACGGCGAACTGATCGACGCGGTGCCCGACGAGCCGCACGACCGGCGGGTACGCGCGGTGATCACGCCCTCCGGCGGCCTGGTGATGTTGCCGGCGTGAACTGGACGCCACCCGGTCCGATGACGCACTATTGGCACTCGGAGAAGCGGAGTGCCAGTCAGTTCCGTTCGTCAGTTCCGGAGGAGATCTTGCCCACCTACCAGTACGCGTGCACCGCGTGCGGCCACCAGCTCGAGGCGGTGCAGTCCTTCGCCGACGAGCCGCTGACCGAGTGCCCGGCGTGCGAGGGCCGGCTGCGCAAGCTCTTCGGCTCGGTCGGGATCGTGTTCAAGGGCTCGGGCTTCTACCGGACCGATTCGCGGAAGTCCGCGGAGACCTCGTCGTCTTCGTCCTCGTCGTCCTCTTCGTCGGACTCGTCCTCGACGTCCTCCACGTCGACCTCCACGTCGTCTTCGGACGCGAAGCCGGCGGCCGCGAAGTCGGAGTCGTCCTCGTCCGCGAAGCCCGCGGCGGCCACCTCCTCCTCGTCCGCCGCCTGACCTGCGGCTGCTCCGCCGCTAGCAGATCCACTCGGGTCGCGGGAGTTATCCACAGGCACCCCGGTTATCCACAGGTGGCCCGTTGGCGGCCCCGAAGCGTCGGGGTGCGCGCCTAGCGTCCCGGTCATGCGGGACCCGAAGCTCGATCCGGTGCGCCGGCCACGCGGGCGCACGCTGTTTCGTTTGGCCCTGGTCGCGGCGCTGCTGCTCACCGCGGTCGGCGTGCTCTACGCCCGCGAGCCGGCGCGGTGCCTCCCGGCGGTCGCCCAGTCGACGCCGCCGCCCACCGTGGACGCCGGCGGGCGGCTCGCGGTGCCGGCGGACGCGGTCGGCGTGCCGGTACGGCTGGCGGAGCCGGCGCTGCTCGGCCTCGTCCGGGCCGGCGACCAGGTCGACCTGCTGGCGAGCTCGGCCCTGGTCGCACCGCGTGCCCTGGTGCTGGGCGTCGTCGGCGCGGACGGCGCGATCCTGCTCGCGCTCACCCCGGAGCGGGCACGCGCGGTCGTCGGCCTGCCCGAAGGCACCCGCTTCGGCATCCTGGTCCGCCCCGGCTAGGGCCCGTTTTATAAGGGTCGGTCGAGCCTAGGCGAGGCCGAGGCGGCGATCCGGCAAGCCGGGCGGAAGGTCGCATACCGGTGTTGTATGCGGCCTTTCGACCGGTGCCGCCGGTCGTCGTCTGGGTCCGCCGCAGGCCGGCCAGCCCTTATAAAACGGGCCCTAGGACGGGTCACCCCCAGTGCGGCGGGCGCTCTTCCAGCAGCCGGTCGTCGTTGGAGTACGACGACTCACCCCACCCGCGGTCGGTGTCGTCCCGAGTCTGGTCGGGCAACACCGGAAGGTCGTCCTCGCTGAGCTCGACCAAGCGGTCCGGATCCTGGCGCAGATCTTCCACCCCGTTCACGCCTCGAAGCGTACCCACGGGACGTGAACGGTGTGGAGCGCCCACACGTTGGTAGCGTCGGTGAGCGTGACGACGCGCAGCGGCGGCCTTGCCGACGACGAGTTCTGGCGGCATACGGCCAATGGGGCGGAGCCGACCCAGGCTGGCTCTGCCGAGCCGCCGAGCGCGGCTGGTTCCGCCGAGCCGGTACGGCCGGTGCCGCCTGCTCAGCCGGTCTATCCGGGCCCGCCGACGGCCACACCGCCGCCCCTGGGGTGGCGGCCACCGGTCGTCCTGCAGCCGCCCACGCCCCGGCGCCTGCCGGGGCAGGACATGGCCGGGGTGGAGGCCGAGGAGCGGAGCGCGCGCACGCTGACGTACGGCATCGGCATGATCGCCGCCGCCGTCCTCATGATCGTGGTCTGCCTGCTCTGCTCGCGGCTGCTCTTCTGAGAGCTGGCGTTCCTTGAGCGCTAGCTCTCAGACACCGGTCCAGACGGCGTCGGCGCCCGAGTCACCGGTAAGGAACACGTAGACCCCGGTGACGCCCGCCAGCACGATCACGGCCGCGCCCAGCACCCAGGTGAGCCACGTGGGCAGGCCCTTCGCGGTGGCCCTGCCGGTGGTCAGGCCGTTCGTCAGCAGCACCAGCAGGAGCGTGCCCACACCGAGCGCGAGGCTGAACCAGAACGTCAGGTCGCCGTACGCCTGGTGGTCGTTGACCTTGGCCAGGATGTCCGCGCCGTAGTTCTTGGCGATCAGGCGCTTCTCAAGCTCGGCGCCGGAGAGCTTGGCGAACAGCGCCGCCAGCGGCCCGCCGATGGCGAGCAACGCGGCGACCCAGCCGATCTTCGCCCGCAGCCGCGGCAGCAGCGCGTAGGCCACCGCCGACACCGCGAGCAGGGGAACGAACACGACCGCGAAATGCACCAACAACGGGTGCGCCGGCAAACCCATGATCTCCTCGAACACCGTGGCCTCCTTGCAGCTATGCGAATTCGCCCAGCCAGCCTACGGGTTTGGTTGAACTCGCAACTTGCTCCCGTCCTCAACCGGGGCTACGTCAACCGAGTCCGTCCGGTTCAGCGCGGTTCCGGCCACCTTGCTGGAGTTGGCCCTGCGTGCTGTTATTGCTACATGCACGGCGAGGAATTGCTAAGGTCGCGCGGCCTGCGGGTCACCCGACCTCGGCTCGCCGTGCTCGACGTGCTTTCCGGCGGTGGCCACCTGGAGGTGGACGAGATCGCCCGCCGGGTCCGCACCCGCCTCGATTCCGTCTCCACCCAGGCGGTCTACGACGTGCTGGGCGCCCTGTCGCGCGCCGGCCTGGCCCGGCGCCTGGAGCCGGCCGGCAGCCCGGCCCGCTACGAGGCCCGCGCCGGCGACAACCATCACCACGTGGTGTGCCGCGGCTGCGGCGAGGTGGGCGACATCGACTGTGCGGTTGGCCAGGCCCCCTGCCTCGACCCCAACGTCACACACGGCTTCGAGATCGACGAGGCGGAGGTCACGTTCTGGGGCCTGTGCCCCACGTGCCAGACCCGCCGCGCAACCGACGATTAGTCCAAATGGCCGCTGAAGACCTCGGCCTGTTCGGGCCCGACTCGGTGAGCTGGCGACTGCACGAAGAGCCCATCCTCCTGGTCGCCGGCCTGCGCTCGCTCTACCTGCAGGCCCTCCACCCCCTGGCGGTCGCCGCCGTCGTCCAGAACTCCGACTACAAGACCGACCCCTGGGGCCGGCTGGTCCGCACGTCGACGTACGTCGCCACCACCGTCTACGGCACCACCACCCAGGCGGAGGCGGCCGGGCGCCGGGTCCGCGCGATCCACGCCAGGCTGCGCGGCACCGACCCCCGCACGGGTACGGAGTTCCGCGTCGACGAGCCCGACCTGCTGCGCTGGGTGCACGTCGCCGAGGTCGAGTCGTTCATCACCACCGCCAAGCGGGCCGGGGTGGCGCTCAGCCCCGCCGACGTCGACGCGTACTACGCCGAGCAGCGACGGGTGGCCGCGCTGATCGGCCTCGACCCCGCGACCGTGCCAGGCACCGCCGCCGAGGTCGCCGACTACTATCGCCGCGTCCGACCCGAACTGGGCATGAGCAAGGCCGCCGCCCAGACGTTCCTGTTCCTGACGTACCCGCCGCTGCCCTGGCGGCTCGGGCTGACCCCGGTACGCCTGGCGTACTTCGGCCTGGCCGGCACCGCGTTCGGCCTGCTGCCGCCCTGGGCCCGCCGCATGTACGGCGCGCTCGGCCTGCCCATCGCCGACCTCGGCGCCAACCTGTCCGTACGCGGCCTCCGCCTGCTGGTAGGCGCCCTACCACGCCGGTACCGCACCGGCCCGATCTACAAGGGCGCCATGGAGCGAGCCGACCGCGCGCCGCACTGACCTAGTCACGCCCCAGGTTCAGGCGACATCGGCGGAGTCTGCCCGTACTGACCGAGACAACGTAGGGACCGGGAACACGTCGGGCCATCGACCAGATGGTGACCTCGTGCGCAAGGAAGCATTCTGCTGCGGCGATGCCGGTGATGTTGGCGTTGGCCAGGGCGAACACGCGCGCGTCGGCCCGGAACACCGCTTCCGCCTCCAACTGGTTGCGCGCGATCGCCAGGTCCTTGCACAGAAGTACCTCGCCGCGCGACGCCGCCTCCGCGATCCAGTCCTCGTCGCTCACCGACTGGCTCGCCGTCACGCCGTACCGCTCGTCCATGGTGACGAGGTCCCAGCCGGCTTGCCGGAGCAACCCAGGGATCGTGCGCGAGCCGAGCCCCTGTCGAGGAAGAACCTCAACGGAGCCTGCGGCGTCGGCATCGGTCAGGCCGCCGCCTGTAAGGCGCCAACCTCGGCGCCGGTCAAGTGATAGTCGGCCGCCACCGCGTCGCGCGGTTCGCCCGCCCGAAGACGGCTCAGCACCGCAGACACGGGGATGCCACGCCGGCCCACTGTAGGACGGCCGCCGTTGAAACGTGGGTCGACTATCACGTCCACCCTGTCGTATCGAGACAGGTGGATCAAACTGATCCAGCCATCCCGGTGGACCACCTTGGACAGGAAGTCGCGGACTACCGGCCGGACCAAGCCGTCGACGGCCTCCCGCGCCCCCTCGTCGTCTGTGTGCGAGGCGAAGTCGTAGAGGACCTCGGCCGCCATCGGTCATCAGCCGCTCGCTCGCCAGAGCCTGGGCGAGCCCCAAATGCTCTTCAAGCCAACGAATCGCAGGCCGTACACGCAGCACAGGCACGCCAGCGGCCTTGAACGCGAGCAGCGTGTATGCCTCCGCCAATCCGATGAACGGAACGCTGGCCTTTCCAGGCCGCGGCGGCTCGGACGTGATCAGCGGAAACGCCACTGTGGGCCGGCCGCCAACGCGCTTCACGTCGTAGCCGACGGCCCAGTTCCGGAGCGTGCTGGCGGACACGGCCAGAATTCGTGCCGCCTCCGCCACCGAGTAGAGCGGGGTGAGTAGATACCAGTCGGCCGGCGACGCGAGCTGCCTATCGGTCATCGCCACCTCCGCCCGTAGAACTCCGCTGACAGCGGCAGACTACCTACTCATCGTCGCGCGTAGGGGTGACCGAACGCTCGATGGCCGCCCATGGGTCCTTGGCTGGTGCGCTGACTCCCGCCGGGCAGCTCTTGCGGTAGTCGCACCAGGTGCAGATCGGCCCCGGTGCGGTCGGGAACGCCTCGTCCGGGTCGGCACCGTCGGCCACCGCCCGCTCGGCGGCGACGATGTCGCGGGCGGTGTCTTCCGCGCGGCTGACCTGGCGGGCGAGCGACTCGGCGGTGTGGTCGTGCGCGGCGACCGTGCCGGTGGGCAGGTGGTGCAGCTCGACGCGACGGCAGGGGCGGCGGAAGACCCGCTCGGCCGCGTACGCGTACAGCGCGAGGGCCTGCGATCCCCGGGCGTCGTCGGCATCGAGCCCGGTGCGCCCGGTCTTGTAGTCGACGATCGCCAGCTCGGGCCCGTCTGGGCCGGACCGCGAGTCGATCCGGTCGGCACGGCCGTTGAAGGCCAGCACCGCCGTCTTGACCGCGACCACCCGCTCGACGCCCATCGGCTCGACCGCCGGATCGAGGGTCTCCACATAGGACTCGAGCCACTGGAGAGACCGGCGGTACGCGGCGCGCTCCTGCTCCTCGTCGCGGTAGCCCTCGCGCACCCAGGTGCCCTTGAGCAGGGTGGGCAGCGCCTCGGGCTGCCGGCGCTCGGCGGGCAACGCGTACCAATTGCGCAGCGCGGTGTGGACGCTCGCGCCGAGCGAGTTATGCGCCCACGGCGGGCCCTTGGGAGGGGCGGGCCGGTCAACGTACGAATACCGGTAGCGGCGCGGGCAGTCGGCGTACGCCCCCAGCTTGCTGGGCGTGCACACGAACAGCCGCTCCGGCATGCCCTCGAAGCCGAGCTGCTCCGGCTCGCCGCCGCGCGCCCGCGGCGCCGACGACCGCCCATAAGAGAGTCCCCGTCCCACCCCTGAATCCTCCCACCGACGTACGACACCCCCACCCCCGCCGCGCCGCGTTCCGCCGCCGCGTTCCCGCCGCGGCGTGGCGTGGCGTGTATCGATCAAGGACTTTCCCGTCGATCAAGGGCATATGGTCGTGCTTGGATCTCTTTTCCGCGGCCGTTTGCCCTTGATCGACGGGAAAGTCCTTGATCGACGCGGCCCGGCGCGCGGACGCCGAGGGAGCGGCGCGGCGGGCGAGCTACTCTGGAGGTGGTTGCGTTTGCGCTCCCCATCGGCCTCGACGGCGGTGGACGTGACCCGCCCGACAGAGCGCCTCGATCGTGGAGGTGGCTCGTGCCGGCTTCGACTCTCGGCGTTCTCGCGGCCCTGTGGGGCCTGGTCATGGCCGTCGCACCGCTCCTGCAGATCCGGCAGATGTGGTTGCGCCGCTCCTCGCGGAACGTCTCGCTCGGCTACTTCGCCGTGCTCCTGCCCGGCTTCGCCCTCTGGATCGCGTACGGGCTGGCCCGCGCGGACTGGGCGCTCGTCGTACCCAACGCGGTCGCGCTGCTGGTCAGCACCACCACTGTGGTGATCGCCGCTTGCCTGCGGTCGAGGGAGCCCCGACCACTAGCGTGACCGTGTGGATCTCAAGCTGTTGGGCGAGGTGTTCGTCACCCTGCTCGTGATCATGGACCCACCGGGCATGGTGCCGATCTACCTGGCCCTCACCGGTACGCTCACCGCCCGCGATCGCAACCGGGCCGGTACGCAGGCGGTCGCGCTCGCGTTCGGCGTCATCGTGGTGTTCGCGGTGGCGGGCCAGACCCTGCTCGACTACCTGCACGTCGACCTGCCCGCACTGCAGGGCGCGGGCGGGCTCCTGCTGATCCTCATCGCGCTCGAACTGCTCACCGGCCGCACCGACAACCCCAACCAGCAGGTCACATCCAACATCGCCCTGGTACCCCTCGGCACGCCGCTGCTGGCCGGCCCGGGTGCGATCGTGGCGACGATGCTCTTCGTCCAGCGGGCGGACGGGATCGCGGACTACCTGGCGGTCGCCGTTGGCATCGTCGCCGCCATGGCTGCGGTGTGGGTGGCGTTGCGCTTCTCCGGCGGGATCGTGAAGGTACTGCGGCCGAGCGGCATCGAGGTGGTCACCCGGATCGCCGGCCTGCTGCTGGCCGCCATCGCGGTACAGCTCATCGCCGACGCGGTCGCCGCCTTCGTCGAGCAGTACGCCAACGGGCACTGACCCGGGCCGTCGATCAAGGACTTCCACGTCGATCAAGGGCAAACGGTCGTGGAAAAGAGATCGAACCACGACCATATGCCCTTGATCGACACACAAAAGGGGCACGCAAGGGCACGCAAGGAGGCGCAAGGGGTCAGAGCAGGGCGGGGACGCCGTGTGCGGAGTTCAGGATCTGCGTGTACGCCTCGATGGCCGTGGTGAAGGCGCCTAGGCGTACCGGTTTGTGGGTGCCGTGGAAGTCGGACGAACCGGTCACGACCAGCCCTAGCTCCCCGGCCAGGGCGCGCACGTGGGCCCGCTCCTCCGGCGCGTGCGCCTCGTGGTCCGCCTCCAGGCCGACGAGCCCGGCCGCGGCCAGCTCCACGATCAGCGAGTCGGGCACCACCGCGCCCCGCTTCGTCGCGCGCGGGTGGGCGAACACCGGCACCCCGCCCGCCTCCAGCACCAGCCGCAGCGCGGTGAAGACGTCGGTGTCCTCCTTGGGCAGCCGGTAGCGCTCGCCCAACCACCGTGCCTCGAACGCCTCCTGGGTGCTCCCGACCAGCCCGGCCCGCATCAGCGCCAGCGCCACGTGCGGCCGCCCGACGGTGCCGCCGTTGGCGTACCCGCGTACCTCGTCCCAAGTGACGTCGACCCCGTCGGAGCGGAGGCGTTCGACGATGCGCTGGCCGCGCTCCTCGCGGGCCCGCCGCACCCGGGCGAGCTCGGCCACGAGGGCCGGGTACGTGGGGTCGAAGAGGTACGCGAGCAGGTGGAGCGGGATCGGCGGCGTCTGCCCGTACCACCGGCAGGACAGCTCGGCGCCCCGGATGAGGGTGAGGCCGGCGGGGCGCGCCCGCTCGGCCGGCAGCCAGCCGGCGGTGGTGTCGTGGTCGGTGATGGCCAGTACGTCGAGCTCAGCCTCCGCCGCGGCGACTACCAGCTCGGCGGGGTCAGCGTGCCGTCGCTCGCGGTCGAGTGGGCGTGCAGGTCGATGCGCACAGGGTTCAGACCAGCTGCTTCTTCACGACGACGACGCCGGTGTTGTCGGACTCGCCAGGCAGCTCGACCCGCTGCACCTCGGGCTCCGCGGCCGCGCGCACCTGGACCAGATCGCCCTCGGCGCTGGCGTGCACGAGCGTGTTGTCGTCGACCCAGGTGGCCTCGCCGGTCGGTGCCGGGCCGGCGGCTACGCCCGTGGGCGCCTTGGCCGTGAAGGCGACGTTGAGGTCGACCAGCATGGCGGTGCCGGAGCCGGAACGGGCCACCAGCCAGTGCCCGTCCGGCGAGACCGTGCCCGCGCCGCCCTCTTTGAGCTGGAGCGCGCAGGCGGTCTTGAGCACGGACAGCGCGTTGACGGCGTCCAGCAGGGCGAGGCAGGGGCGGCCGCCGGTCTTCACCGAGGCGACCTGGCCGATGAGGGTACGGCCGTCGGGCAGCGGCCCGTAGATCCCGGCCGTCTCCTCTTTCCAGGCCGGCGTGTACGTCTTGCCCTGGCGGGGCCACCACACGTCGTACCCCTTGAGGCCGGCATCGGCCCGGCCGCGCGCCATCACGACGCCCTGCCCGACGAAGCTGACCGGCAGGCCCTGCTCCGGCGCGGACGCCTGGGTGGCGTCCTTGACCTGGCCCTCGTCGATGACCGCGCTGAACAGCCGGGCGCTGTCCCGCCAGGCCACGTGGCGGCCGTCCGGGGCCAGCGCGACGGCGTCGACGGGTGGCAGCACCTCGCGCGAGCCGCCATCGGACTGGACGTACCACAGCGTGGTGCCGCCGGCGGGCGGTACGCCGACGATGAGCCAGCCGTTCTTGGCCTCGTGCGCCTGGGTCACCAGGCCCACCGCGGTCAGGTCGACCGTGCGGCCGGACGCCATCCGCAGGCTCGTCGCGAGGACCAGGTCGACCCGCGTCACCGGGCTGGTGGAGAGCTGCTCGCGCTGGAGCTGCGCCGACGTGTCGGACGGGGGCCGGGTGGCGTCGAGGTAGTCCGGGGTGGGCTTGTCGACGAGCGGCGTCGGGTCGCCCACCCAGGCGGGCCCGGCCTCCAACTGGCCGCCGACGTTGAGCCGCGCCACGCCCGCGGCGGAGACCGCCGTGGCGACCACGACCAGGGCCACACCGGCGGCGGTGCGGCGGTGGCCGATCCGCCTGGCCTGCCGGATCGCGCGCCCGGCCGGGTCGGGACAGCCCACCGCGTGCGCCGGTTCGGCGGCGCGGACGAGCGTCTCACGCAGCGCGCGTTCCAGGTCGGCCGAGGTCACGCCCTTTGAACGCGCTGGCTGCTGCGGGAGGTTGTCGGGCCCGGACATGATCACCCCCGCTCCAGGCCGGCGGTGGGCAGGACCTGAGCCGGTACGGGCGGGGCGGGCAGCGGCAGCGCGGGCACGATGGGTGCCGGCCGGATCCGGGGAGACGGCAGTGCGGGCGCCGGCGCGGGTACGACAGCGCGGTCGATACCCTCGGCGGCGAGCCGCTGACGCAGGGTGTGCAGGGCCCGCGACGTCTGGCTCTTGACCGTGCCGGTGGAGATGTTGAGCAGGGTGGCCGTCTGCGCCTCGGTCATGTCCTCATAGAAGCGGAGCACCAGCACCGCCCGCTGCCGGGTGGGCAGCGCCTTGACGTGCCGCCACAGCACGTCGCGCTCGAGCTGCTCCTCGATCTGGTCCGGCGCGGCCCGCTCGGGCAGCACCTCGGTGGGGCGCTCGCCGTGCCAGCGCCGCCGCCACCAGCTCGTCGCGGTGTTGACCAGCACCCGCCGGGCGTACGGCTCGACCGCCTCGATCTCGCCGAGCCGCCGCCACGCCAGGTACGTCTTCGTGAGCGCCGTCTGGAGGAGGTCTTCGGCGGTGGCCCAGTCGCCGGCGAGCAGGTACGCGGTGCGCAGCAGGGCACCGGAGCGCGCCGCGACGAACTCGCGGAACTCCTCCTCCATCTGCTGTCTGGCCGCCACCAAATAGCCTCCCCGTGCGCGCACACCCTCATGCCTGCGGTGTGCCACCGGAAAGGTTGTCACAGCCTTTCCGGAAGAACCATGGCACGGACGGCCTTACTTAGGCTCCGTCGTCGGCCTTGGCGTCTTCGGCGTCCTTGCCCAGCCGTGCCTCGACGGCCTGCGGCTCGTACATCTCCTCGACCACGCGCAGGTAGAGCTCATTGGGGTTGGGCAGGTGTTTTACCTCGCGGAGCGCCTGGTCTTGACCGGCCGACTCCAGCACGAACGTGCCGTAGTTGAGCATCCGGCCGAGCGGGGACTGCTCGTATTTCATATCGGTAACGCGCAGCAAGGGCATCATGCCGACCTTGCGGGTGATGATGCCGTTGACCACCATCACGCGCTTGTTGGTCAGGATGAATCGGTCGAAATACCAGTCACCGATCTGCCACGCCACCCAGCCCATCACGCCCAGCCAGATGATGACGGCCACTGTGGTCAGCCCGCTGACCTCCTGCCGGGCTAGGAAGCCGGACAGGTAGCCGAGCGCGAACGTCGCGGCGGTGCCGATCAACAGCGGGGTGGTCAGGTGGATCCAGTGCCGCTTCCACTCCCCGCGGTAGCGCTCCGTAGGGAAGAGGTAGCGGGCGACGAGCGAACTGGGCTCGTCTTCGAGCGGGAGCACGCGGCGCGGGCCGAGTGGCATCCCAGCCGCGTCGGTGCGCAGCCCGGACAGCTCGTCCTCGGTGAACTCCGGCTGCACGAAGCGACCCTCGTCGTGGGCGTAGCTGGCGTTGTCCGAGTACGCCGGCCCGTCCGAGTAGGAGGGTCCAGATGAGAACGACGCGTCTCCGCTGTAGCCCGGCCCCTCGTCGCCGCGGGGCGTGCGCGGGATCGGCTCGGTGTCCCGCTGCCACTCGGATCGATCGGGCTCGTCGGGGTCGGGGGTCCGCCCGGTGTGCTGCCCATCGTCGGTTAGGCGAGGAGACCCGTGAAGAAGTCGCCGAAGCCTCGCGCGATGTCGCCGACGGTGCTGCCCAGAGACTGGAACACGTCAGCCGCGGAATCTGGCCGGTAGGCGATGAAGAAGACCAGGAACGCGATGCCGCCCCATGTAAGGACCTTTTTGACCATTTGCGGGCCGTCCCTCCGCACTGCGCCGAGCCGGTGCCCCGGCAGTACCCAGAGTATCAGTGGTGCGTCTCTACGTGTTGGTTCCGTCTCACGCTTTCCCATGCAGGTACGGCGATGGCGCACCGTACACGAGTTCGGGTGGCAACCACTCGGACAGGTCGTGCAACACGACATGCTCCGCGAGGAGGTAACCCGCACTTGCCGGCCAGGTTATCGCATACAGCCACATTCCCCGGGCTTCTCCGGCATAGGCGCTCCGATCCGTTGGCGACTTCACCGACCACAGTGGAGTCGGATGGCCTCCCACTTTGATCTTGGCGTGCGGTCCACCGTGGTCGGCCACGCGCGGGCCCGGATCGCTCATCGCGTCGGAGATCATCGCGCCCGGGTCGAGGCCGGGAATGCCGCCGAACCGGTTGCCGAGACCCACCCCCGGCTCCTCCGCGACCAGCACCAGGTCTGCCGGCCCGCCACGCAGCGGCGACGGCCCGCTGCAGGCCACAGCCGTGGCGCGCACGCCGGTCCGGTCATCGCCGGCCCACGCCACGCCGGTCATCACCCAACCCGGCGGCAGCGGCCAGGGACACCACACCGGCAGCCGGGGCCGCCCCTGGCTAACCTGCGCCTTCTCGATCGCGGCCAGGGCGCTCGCGAGGATGTCCGCGCCGATGTGCTCGGCGACATGGAACGGCGGCACCGGGCCGTCCTCGTCACAACGCCACTCGGTGTGCATGAGGTCCGGCGGTCGCATCGGACCGCCACATCGGGGGCAACTCACCGCCACACCCACATCCACTACGTTGGCTGCCCGGCGCCCGTTCCGTCAAGGTCTTCGGCCGGTAACCCGGCGTGCGCCCGGATCCAGGCGTGCATGGCGATCCCGCTGGCGACGCCGGCGTTGATGGACCTGGTCGAGCCGTACTGGGCGATGGAAAACACCTGGTCACACGCCGCCCGGGCCACCTCGGACAATCCCGGTCCCTCCTGGCCGAAGAGCAGCACGCAGCGGCGCGGCACGGTGACCGTCTCCAGCGGACGCGACCCGGGCAGATTGTCGATCCCGACCACCGGCAGCCCGGCGGCGTGCGCCCAGGCCACAAACTCCTCGATCGTGTCGTGGTGCCGCACGTGCTGGTAGCGGTCGGTCACCATGGCGCCACGCCTGTTCCACTTGCGCCGGCCCACGATGTGCACCTCGGCCGCCAGGAAGGCGTTCGCGTTCCGCACCACGGTCCCGATGTTCAGGTCGTGCTGCCAGTTCTCGATCGCCACGTGGAAGTCGTGCCGCCGCTCGTCCAGGTCGGCCACGACGGCCTCCCGCCGCCAGTACCGGTACCGGTCCACCACGTTGCGCCGGTCGCCGTGCGCGAGCAGGTCCGGGTCGTATCGGGGATCGGACGGCCACTCACCGGGCCAAGGCCCGACGCCGACCTCCAGCTCATCGCCACTCACGGTCAGATGTTAGGAAGGGACCCTTGCTATGCAAAATGCGATAACAAGGTGCCCTTCCTTGCAAGTGGTTAGCGGAGGGCGAGGGCGATGGCCAGGTCGTCGAGGAACCGGCGTTCGGCCGGGGTGACCTGCTCGCCGCCCATGCCGAGGAGCCCGCCCGTCCGGGATGCCCCGCACACCCGGGCGGCGATCAGCTGGACCCACTGCCGGTACGCCGCCGAGTCGGCCGGGTCGGCCCGGGCGGCCAGCACCCCGGCGACCTCCCGGCAGGCGCCGAGCACCTCGGCGAGCCCGGCCGCCCGGTCGGTGAACTCCTCGGCTACCGGCCGGTCGTCCTCGGACTCCGCGTAGATGGCGGCGACCACGGCGCGTACCAGGTCACTGTCGAACGCCCGCCCGGCGGCGATGGCCTCCAGGCCGGCGAGGCCCTCCGCGACGGTGCGGCGCGGGCCGTCCGGCTCGGCCGACGTGGCCGCCACGATGACCCGCGCGGGCAGCCGGGTGAGCAGCTCCCACTCGTACGGCGGGTACGCCGGCGCGGCGACCCGACCGCCAGAAGTCGGGTCTCCGGAAGCAAATTGGCTCGGCATAGCGACCTCCTAAGGTCAGCATATGCCCAGTTTTGCCGGTGATGCGCGCTTGAGCCGTTACCCTTGCGTGTCGGGGAAGCTCGGCCGCTCCGGGTCCGCCCCGGCGGGCACCGCGGCCGCCGCGTACTCCTTCTTCGGCACCATGACCCGGCGGCGGAAGACGCAGACCAGCGTGCCGTCCTGCTTGTAGCCCTTGGTCTCGACCGAGACCACGCCGCGGTCCGGCTTGGAGTTGGACTCGCGCTTGTCCAGGACGGTGGTCTCGCCGTAGATGGTGTCGCCATGGAACGTCGGCGCGACGTGCCGCAGCGACTCGACCTCGAGGTTGGCGATCGCCTTGCCGCTCACGTCCGCCACGGACATGCCCAGCAGCAGGGAGTAGATGTAGTTGCCGACCACCACGTTGCGCTTGAAGTGCGTGGACGTCTCGGCGTAGTGCGCGTCCATATGCAGCGGGTGGTGGTTCATGGTGAGCAGGCAGAAGAGGTGGTCGTCGTATTCGGTGACCGTCTTGCCGGGCCAGTGCCGGTAGACAGCCCCGACCTCGAACTCTTCGTAGTACCGGCCAAACTGCATGGGCAGAGCATGCCTTATCGATGGTTAAGCCGGAGGCGGGGGTACGGAAGTGTGAAAACTTACCCCGGACGCAATGAGCGGCGGGGCCCTCCCCGGCACCCGCCGCCCACGCTTTGTTGTTCATGATTCTGCCCTGCAAGTCGCCCGGAAGAAAGGTTTCACGGTGCGACCCAGGTCACAGTTACTCTTTTGTGACATTACTATCCGTAAGAGTCGACAACGTTGTGACCGACCGTCACTGGACATCGATGCCCAGCCAGGCCCGCTTGCCCGACATTCGCACTGGTGAGAGGCGGTCACGCGATGGAACCGCTCCCATCACGTACAGTAGCCGCCTCGTCATCGCTCTCCGTCGTTGCCCTGTGACGCGCGACGCCGGGTTCGCTGGGAATGCCGACAAGGGCCGTTAGGTTTTCGTATGCGTAGGCAATCCCGGTGATCGGAGAGATCAATGGCGACCGTTGAGCTGACCACGGCGAACTTCGACGAGGTGACCAGCCAGGACGGCATCGTGCTGGTGGACTTCTGGGCTAGCTGGTGTGGGCCCTGTGTCCGCTTCGCGCCGGTCTACGAGCGCTCGTCGCTGAAGCACGAAAGCATCGTGTTCGGCAAGGTCGACACCGAGGCTCAGCCGGCTCTGGCTGCCAAGTTCGACATCCGCTCGATCCCGACCATCATGGCGATCCGCGACGGCGTGATCGTGTTCGCCCAGCCCGGCGCCCTTCCCGAGACGGCGCTGGAGTCGCTGATCGAGCAGGTCGAGGCGCTCGACATGGACGACGTCCGCGAGAAGCTCGCCGCCCACAACCACTGACCACCATGATCAAGGCGTCCTTCAAGTCGCTGGAACGACTTGAAGGACGCCTTGATCATGCGACGTGTTGCTCGTACGCCGACATGGTCGCCGTGAGGATCTCCGCACCGGGGCGGGCCCACAGGTCGGCGTGGAACACCTCGACCTCGACCGGCCCGTCGTAGCCGGCGGCGTCCACCGCCTCCCGGAAGCGCCGCAGCTCCACGCAGCCCTCGCCGGGCAGCCCTCGGCCGAGCAGCACGCCCTCCGGCAGCGGGGTGATCCAGTCGGCGGCCTGGAAGCAGGCGATCCGCCCTTCCGCGCCGGCCCGCGCGATCTGCGCCCACACCTGGTCGTCCCACCACAGGTGGTACGTGTCGACGACCGCCCCGACGGCCGCCGACGGGTACGGCGCGGCCAGGTCCAGCGCCTGGCTCAGCGTCGACACCACGCAGCGGTCCGAGGCGAACATCGGGTGCAGCGGCTCGATGGCGAGCTGGACGCCGGCGTCGAGCGCGTACGGCACCAGCTGTCCGATGGCGTCGCCGACGTGCGCCCGTGCGCCGTCGATGTCGCGGCTGCCCTCGGGTAGGCCACCCGACACGAGCACCAGCACCGGCGCCCCCAGGACAGCCGCCTCATCGATGGCGCGACGATTTTCGTCGTACCAGTCGGGCTTGTTGAAGAAACCCCCGCGGCAGAGTGACGTGACCGCGAGCCCGGCGTCTTTCGCGAGCGCCGCGGTCTTTTCGAGGCCGAACTCGGCGACCTGCTCGCGCCAGAGGCCGACCTTGTCCACGCCGGCCTCGACGCAGCCGGCGATCAGGTCGGCCATCGGCCAGTAGTTGGCCGTGGCCTGGTTGAACGAGAAGCGGCTCATAGTTCCGGGATCTCGATGCGGCGGCCCTCGCGGGCGGACTGGAGGCCCAGTTCGGCGAGCTGTACGCCGCGGGCGCCGGCCCACAGGTCCCAGCTGTACGGGGCGTCCTCGACCACGTGGCGCAGGAAGAGCTCCCACTGCGCCTTGAAGCCGTTGTCGAACTCCTCGTTGTCCGGCACCACCTGCCACTGCGAGCGGAAGTCCTCGGTGGCCGGCAGGTCCGGGTTCCACACCGGCTTGGGGTGGACGCGCGGTGCTGGATGCGGCAGTTGCGCAGCCCGGCGACCGCGCTGCCCTCGGTGCCGTCGACCTGGAACTCGACCAGCTCGTCACGGTAGACCCGGACGGCCCACGAGGAGTTGATCTGGGCGACGATCCCGCCCTCGATCTCGAAGATCCCGTACGCGGCGTCGTCGGCGGTCGCGTCGTACGCCTCGCCGGCCTCGTCCCAGCGCTTGTCGATGTGGTTGCTCACGTGCGCGGTGACCGCGGTGACCTTGCCGAAGATCTGCTCCAGCACGTAGTGCCAGTGCGGGAACATGTCGACCGTGATCCCGCCGCCGTCGGCGGCCCGGTAGTTCCAGGAGGGGCGCTGGGCGGGCTGCCAGTCGCCCTCGAAGACCCAGTAGCCGAACTCGCCGCGTACGGACAGGATGCGGCCGAAGAAGCCGCCCTCGACGAGCCGGGCGAGCTTGCGCAGGCCGGGCAGGAAGAGCTTGTCCTGTACGACGCCGTGCTTGATGCCGGCCGCGTCGGCCAGCCGGGCCAGGTCGACCGCGGTGGTGACGTCCTCGGCGATCGGCTTCTCGGTGTAGATGTGCTTGCCTGCGTCGATAGCGGCGCGCAGCGCCTTCTCCCGCTGCGCGGTCACCTGGGAGTCGAAGTAGATGTCGACGTCCGGCCGGGCCAGCACCGCCGGCACGTCGGTGCTCCAGTCGGTCAGCCCGTGCCGCTCGGCGATCTCCCGTAGCTTGCTCTCGCTGCGGCCGACGAGCACCAGCTCAGGCCATAGCCGGGTGCCGTCGCGCAACGGCAGGCCACCCTGCTCCCGGATCGCGAGCAGCGAGCGCACGAGGTGCTGCCGGTATCCCATCCGGCCGGTCACGCCGTTGAGCGCGATGCCGATCGTCCTGCGGGCCATGCCGTCTCCGCTTCTTGAGTCGTGGATCTTTTGGTACACAGGTAAGCGCTTTCCTAGCCAACGTACTGGTGTACGGGCATATCCGGCAAGGGCTTTCCTTCAACTGGGCATCTGCACGGTATCCTCATCCGGAACTGGCCCCGGTTGGTGGCTGCGGACGGCCCCCGGCGCGGAGCGACGGGGACGGCCCGCAGCCGCCAACCGGGGCCGAACGAACGAAGTGAGCCAGCCGGCTCGGCCCCGGGCGGCCGGAAGAGAGGCAGGTCGGGATGGCGACGCTCGCCGATGTCGCACGGCGCGCGGGGGTATCGCCAGCCACCGCGTCCCGGATCATCAACGGCAGCTCCAAGCCGGTCACCGACGCGCTGCGCGAGCGGGTCCTGGCGGCCGTCGAAGAGTTGCAGTACGTCCCCAACGCACACGCCCAGCTGCTGGCGCGCTCCCACCGTACCGCCATAGGTGTGATCGTCCACGACGTGTCCGACCCGTACTTCGCCGAGATCACCCGCGGTCTCCAGCGGGTGGCGACCGCCCACGGGCGGCTGGTCATCATCTGCAACAGCTACCGCGACCCGGTCAAGGAGCTGGAGTACGTCGAGCTGCTGCGCGCCCACCAGGTCGCGGCGATCGTGCTGGCCGGCTCCGGCTACCACGACGAAGACTTCACCAAGGCCCTCGACGGCAAGCTGCGCGTGTACGAGAGCACGGGCGGCCGGGTGGCCGTCATCGGCCGGCACGAGCACGCCGGTGACGCCGTGGTGCCGGCCAACGAGATGGGTGGCTACCTGATGGCCACCGAGCTGTACGCGCTCGGCCACGACCGGATCGGCGTGATCGCCGGCCCGAAGCAGCTCACCACCACCACCGACCGGCTCTCCGGCCTGCGTCGCGCCGCCCGCGAGCACGGTCACAAGCTGCCCGCCCGGCGCATCGCGTACGCCGACTTCGACCGGGGCAGCGGCGCCGCTGCGGCCGCCGCCCTCCTCGACGCCGAGCCGGAGCTGACCGCGCTCGCGGCGCTCAACGACTCGATGGCGATCGGCGCCATGGCGCTGCTGCGCTCCCGCGGGATCGCCGTGCCGGACGAGATGAGCGTGGTCGGCTTCGACGACATGCCGATCGCCCGCGACGTGACCCCGGCGCTGACCACGGTGCGGCTGCCGCTGGCCGACATGGGCGCGCGGGCGATGACGCTGGCCCTGCAGGAGCCGGCCGACCACACCGGCCCGCGGATCGAAGAGGTCGGCGCCGAGCTCATCCGCCGCGACAGCGCCGGCGCGCCGCGCCCATAGTGCTTGCGATTTCTTAGTACGCATGTTCGACTAGACGGCATGCGCTGGGACAACCTGTCGGCTCCCCCCGACGGCGCGGTCCCGGACGGGCCGGCGCCAGCGGCTCCACCCCTGCCGCTGGCGCTGCCCGACGCTGTCGTGCGCACCTTCGACACGCCGGGCTTCGCCGGCATGACGTTCTACGAGGTGCGCGCCAAGAGCATCATCAACCGGGTGCCGGCCGTGTCCCGCGTCATGTTCGACTGGACCATCAATCCCTATCGTGGATGTAGCCATTCCTGCCGGTACTGCTTCGCCCGCAACACGCACACGTACCTCGACCTCGACGCGGGGCAGGACTTCGACAGCAAGGTGATCGTCAAGGTCAACGCGGGCGAGCTGGCCCGGCGGGAGCTGGCGGCGCCGAAGTGGCGGGGCGAGCACATCGCGATGGGCACGAACGTCGACTGCTACCAGCGCGCCGAGGGGCGCTACCGGCTGATGCCACGGATCATCGCGGCGTTGCGCGACTTCGCCAACCCGTTCTCGATCCTGACCAAGGGCACGCTGATCCTGCGCGACCTCCCCCTCCTCCGGCAGGCCGCCGAGGTGACCCGGGTCGGCGTCGCGTTCTCGGTGGGCTTCGTCGACGAGGCGATGTGGCGGTCGGTCGAGCCCGGCACGCCGAGCCCGCAACGCCGGCTGGACGCGGTGCGCGCGTTCACCGACGCCGGCTTCCGGGTCGGCGTGCTGATGGCGCCGATCCTGCCCGGCCTCACCGACACCGACGAGTCGATCGAGGCCACGGTCACGGCGATCGCGGCCGCCGGCGCGGTGAGCGTGACGCCGCTGCCACTGCACCTGCGACCCGGCGCCCGGGAGTGGTACGCGGCCTGGCTCACCCGCGAGTTCCCGGCGCTGGCCCCGACGTATCGCCGCCTCTACGGTCGAAGCTCCTATCTGCCCAAGGCGTACCAGCGCGAGGTCACCGCCCGCGTCCACCTGGCCGCCCGGCGCCACGGACTGAACCGGCAAGACCCGGCCGACACCCGCGCCATCCCCACCCCACCCCCACCTCCCGAGCAACTAACCCTGATCTAGGAGTGATCGAAAGCGAGCTATCGTCGGACGCGTGCGAAACGCTCAGCAGATCCTCGCCGACTCGGCCGTGATCGCCGTCGTCGGAGCCTCCCGAGACCCTGGCAAGCCGGCGCACACCGTACCGGCGCAGATGCAGCGGTACGGCTGGCGCATCATCCCGGTCAACCCGTACGCGGACGAGCTCTTCGGGGAAAAGGTCTACCGGTCGCTGGCCGACATTCCGGAGCCGGTGGATCTGGTCAACGTCTTCCGGCCGGCCGGCGACGCGGTCGATGTGGTCCGGGAGGCCGTCGCGGTCGGCGTGCCCGCGGTGTGGCTGCAGCTCGACATCGTGTCGGCGGAGGCGCGGCGGATCGCGACCGAGGCCGGTTTGGACTATGTCGAGGATCGCTGCATCGCCGTCGAACGGGCGGTGGGCCGCCTCTCCCGGCTCCCGGGGCCTAATCACGCGGTGGACTTTCTCTATCCACTGTGGATACAACCCGCTGTCGTGACGGCGTCGCACAAATCAGGACTCGCGCTCGGCGGTGGCTTTTCCTACTCTGCGAGTGATGACCATCCCCTGCGCTCGGAGGCTCTGTGACCCGCCACGTCAGGGAGGATCTCAGCACCAGCGTGAGCAACGTCCAGGCGACGGCGCTCCTGCTCGGCCTGGGCGCGTTCGCGCTGCGGGTGGTGGTCGAGTTCGGGATCGAGCCGACGTCGTGGCGGTTGAGCTTCGCGCCAGCCTTCATCGTGTACGCCGCTGGCGCCGCGACCGCGCTCGCGGTGCCGCTCCTCGCGTTCGCCCGGTTGTGCCCGCGCCCCCGACCTGCGCCGCGGACGCTGCTGGTCAGCCATGACCGGGCCCGGCCGGCGTTCGTCGCGGCGACGTCGCCGTGGATGGTCGGGCCGTTCGTCATCATGCTGATGTTCCTGGCCGGCAACGGGCTGGCGACCGAGCGCGCGCCGGACGGTGACGTGAGCATCCACGCGGCCGGCTGGGCGCAGACGGCCCTCACCGTGGCGGTCATCTTCTCGATCGCGGCATGGACGCTCTTCCGGGGCCCGCGGGTGGAGTTGCGCCCCGGCGGGCTTCTCATCCGAAATGTGCGTACCCACATGGTGCGCTGGGATTCGGTGCTCGCGAGCGGGCCGCCGGCGCCGGTGGAGAAGCCCCGCCAGATCTCCCTGCTGGTGCGCCGGCAGCCGCCGGAGTACGGCGCGTACGTCGTGCGGATCTTGCACCGATGGCTGGCCGTGGACGCCGGTTTCCTCGCGAACTCGATCCGGCACTACGTCGACCATCCGGAGCACCGCGCGGAGATCGGCTCGCGGCAGGAGCTCGATCGGCTCTGCGCCACGATGGAGATCTGACACCACCACGGGCGGCATTGTCGGTTTTCCGACAGACTTACGCCGGTCTCTCCGGACGGCCCGTGGAAAACTGCTGTCGTGACCTACCGGCCACTCGACGAATCGTGGCGAGAGCGGCGTGCGGTCATCTACGGACGGGCCAACCAGGCTTCTTCGCACTACGGGCAGCGCAAGCAGGCGAAGCCGATGCAGGAGCCCGTCGCGATGACCGGAAAGATGTCCAACCGCCGGCGCTTCTGGCTCTTCGCGATCGCGCTGCTCCTGGCGCTCGCGTTCGGCACGGCGATGTTTGGCGTCGTCTTCGCCGGCCCGGCGCCGGTCGCCGAGGCGCCCAAGCCGCCGGCGCGGGAGCGGACCGAGCCGGTGCAGCCGGCCGCGCCGCCGCTGACGAGCGCCCAGGGCACGCCGGTGACCAAGAAAAAGCCGGCGACCGACGGCGGCGACCCGGCCCCGCGTACGACCCCAGCGGCACCACCGTCCGAGGCGGTGACGACGGTGTCGTACAAGAACTGCGGCCAGGCTCGCAAGGCCGGCGCCGCCCCGCTCTACGCGAGCGACCCCGGGTACGCGCCGGCGCTGGACAAGGACGGCGACGGCGTGGCGTGCGAGACGGGAAAGCCCTAGCTAGGCGCGGTACTCCTTGAGCAGTCCCCGGGAGATGATCGTCTTCTGGATCTCCGAGGTGCCCTCGCCGATCAGCAGGAACGGCGCCTCGCGCATGAGCCGCTCGATCTCGTACTCCTTGGAGTAGCCGTATCCGCCGTGGATGCGGAACGCCTCCTGGACCACCTCGGCGCAGTACTCCGACGCGAGCAGCTTGGCCATGCCGGCCTCCACGTCGTTGCGGGCGCCGGAGTCCTTCAGCCGGGCCGCGTTGACCATGAGGGCGTGGGCCGCCTCGATCTTCGTACCCATCTCGGCGAGCTTGAACGCGACGGCCTGGTGCTGGGCGAGGTGCTTGCCGAAGGTCTGGCGCTGCTGGGCGTACGCGACGGCCAGCTCGAACGCGCGGATGGAGATGCCGCAGGCGCGCGCGGCGACGTTGACCCGGCCCACCTCGATGCCGTCCATCATCTGGTAGAAGCCCCGGCCGACGGCCGACTCCCCACCGAGCGCGGCGGACGCCGGCACCCGCACGCCGTCGAGGACCATCTCGGTGGTCTCGACGCCCTTGTAGCCCATCTTTTCAATCTTGCCGGGGATGGTCAGCCCCGGCGCCGTCTCGCCGAAACCGGGCTCCTTTTCCAGCAGGAACGTGGTCATGTTGCCGTACACCGACTCCGCGCCGGTGTCGGTCTTGACCAGGGTCGCCACCACCGACGAGTACGCCCCGTTGGTCAGCCACATCTTCTGCCCGTTGAGGACGAAGTCATCGCCGTCCCGGACCGCCTTGGAGCGGATCGCCGCCACGTCGGAGCCGCAGCCCGGCTCGGACATGGAGAACGCGCCGCGCACCTCGCCGGCCGCCATCCGCGGGAGCAGGGACGCCTTCTGCTCGGCCGAGCCGTGCTGGGTCACCAGGTACGCCACGATGAAGTGGGTGTTGACGATGCCGGAGATGGACATCCAGCCGCGCGACAGCTCCTCCACCACCAGGGCGTACGTGAGCAGCGACTCGCCGAGCCCGCCGTACTCCTCGGGGATGGTGAGACCGAACAGGCCCATCTCGCGCATGCCGTCGACGATGTCCGTCGGGTACTCGTCGGCGTGCTCGAGCCGCTGGGCGTTCGGGATGATCTCCTTGTCGGCGAACTCCCGTACGGTCTCCAGGATCGAGCGCTGGACGTCGGTCAGACCTGGGGTCTGGGCGAGGCGCGCCATGTTTGCCTCCGATTACCAGCCGGTAACTAAACGCTTGCTCAGTATCGTCCCATGGTGGATCCCTTCAACGTCTGTGAAAAGGTTCACCGGCGTTGCTGGCTGCAGCCGCCTCCCCGACGCCATCGCGCGCGGGCGCCGCGCAGGGGGACGCGGCCTAGTACCGTGCCGTATGACAAGGAGGAAATAGAGAAATGACCGACCCTTATCAGCCGCAGCAGCCGTACGACCCGAACGCGCAGCAGCCGCCGCAGCAGCCGTACTCCGACCCGTACGCCGCGCCGCAGCAGCCGGGGTCGCCGGCCGCCCCGTACGGCCAGCCCGGCTCTCCGGCCGCGCCGTACAGTGGCCAGCCCTACACCGGACAGCCATACACCGGCCAGGAGTACGGGGGGCAGCAGTACTACGGCCAGTACCCCGGGCAGCAGCAGTACCCGGCCGGCGGCTACGCCCAGACTCCTGGCACGAACGTCATGGCGATCCTGTCGCTCGTCTTCGCGTTCGTCTTCGCACCGGTCGGCATCGTGCTCGGCCACATCGCCAAGAAGCAGATCAAGGAGCGCGGCGAGCAGGGCGGCGGCCTCGCGACCGCCGGCCTCGTGCTGAGCTACATCTTCACCGGCCTCACGGCGGCCTTCTGCTGCATCGGGATCATCGCGGCCATCGCGAGCGGCGGCGACTCCGGCAGCACGTACTGACGGACACCCTGGCGAGGCGCAGGGACCGGCCTACCGGAACTGCGCCTCGCGCACGCTGTTGCCGCCGTCGACCACCAGCATCTGCCCGGTGATGTACGACGCGGCCGGCGAGCACAGGAACGTAATCGCCGCGGCGACCTCTTCCGGTGTGCCGGGCCGGCCCATCGGCGTACCCAGGCCCTGCTTGAGCTCGGCCACCGTGGAGGCCGCGGTGTAGATCGTGCCCGGCGCGACCGCGTTGACGGTCACCCCGTCGGCGACCATCTCCATCGCGAGCGCCCGGGTGAGACCCACCACGCCCGCCTTGGCGGCGGCGTACGCGGCCTCGGTCGGCAGCGCGTTGACCGGGCCGGCCGTGGCGGCGAGGTTGACGATCCGGCCCCAGCCCCGCTCAGCCATGCCGCCGATGAACGCCCGGCTGCACAGGAACGCGGTGGTCAGGTTGCGGTCGATCTCGCGCCGCCACTCGTCGAACGTGAGCTGCGCGACCGGCCGCAGCACCTCCGGGCTGGCCCGGCTGGCGAGGCCGGCGTTGTTGACCAGCACCTCCACGTCGCCGAGCTGCTCGGCGACCGCGTCGGCCAACGCGCCGACCTCGGACTCGTCGGTCAGGTCGGCGACGAAACCGGTGGCGCCCAGCTCCGACGCCCGCTCGTGGATGCGCCGGGTGGTGGACACGATCGCCACCCGCGCGCCCAGGTCAACGAGCCTCCGGGCGGTGGCGTAGCCGATGCCGTCCGGGCTGCCGGCGCCGGTCACGAGCGCCACCCGCCCGTCGAGGCGGAGCGTGCCGTAGTCGGGCGCGGGTGTGGAGGCGTCCTCATCCATGTCCGCGATCCTGCCCGGTCCGGGCAATCGGAGCAACGACCGGGGTCACGGCGAGTGGAGACCGACCGCTACCCTGGCGGGCACCCTCGCCAACGACGGAGATCACCATGACGTACCCCCAGCCCGGCAACTGGAGCGACCCGTCCTGGCCGCAGCAGCAGGCCGGCCAGCCGGAGGGTGGTTACGCGCCGCCCGCCTACCCGGGGTACGGGTATCCGCCGCCGATGGCCCGTCCCACGAACAGTCTGGCGATCGCGGCCCTGATCTGCTCGCTCGCGGGCATCGCGACCTGCATCAGCGCGCCGGTCGGCGCGATCCTCGGCCACGTCGCCCGCCGGCAGATCCGCGAGCGGGGCGAGGCCGGCGACGGCATGGCCCTGGCCGGCATCATCGTCGGCTGGATCATCACCGGGCTGATGGTGCTCCTGATCGCGTTCTACGTGGTGATCATCATCATCGCGATCAACTCGGAGACCTCGACGACGTACTAACCCGTGATCAAGGCGTCCTTCAAGTCGTTAGAACGACTTGAAGGACCCCTTGATCACTCGGGTGGGGTGAAGGTGCTGGTCCGGCGCATGCCGGCGGCCCGGCCCTTGGCGGCGACGACCAGCGCCATCTTCCGGGACGCCTCGTCGATCATCTCGTCGCCGAGCATGACCGCGCCCAGCTTGCCACCGGCCTCGGACGTGTAGAAGTCGTACGCGTCGAGGATCAGCTCGGCGTGGTCGTAGTCCTCCTGCGCCGGCGAGTACACCTCGTTCGCGGCGTCGATCTGGCCCGGATGCAGCACCCACTTGCCGTCGAAGCCCAGCGCCGCCGACCGCTTCGCCACCTCGCGGAACGCGTCCACGTCGCGGATCTGCAGGAACGGCCCGTCGATCGCCTGCTTGTCGTGCATGCGGGCGGCCATCAGGATGCGCATGAGGATGTAGTGGTACGGGTCGCCCGGGTAGTCGGGGATCAGCGCGCCGACCACCAGCGACTTCATGTTGATGCTCGCCATGAAGTCGGCCGGCCCGAAGATGATCGTCTCGACCCGGGGCGAGGCGGCGGCGATGGCGTCCACATTGACCAGACCCGCGGCGTTCTCGATCTGGGCCTCGATCCCGATGCGGCCGACCGGCAGGCCGAGCGTCTTCTCGATCTGGGTGAGGGTCAGGTCGAGCCACTCCACGTGGGCCGCGGTCTGCACCTTCGGCAGCATGATGCACTCCAGGTTGGCCCCGGCGCCCTCGACGACCTCCACCACGTCGCGGTACGTCCACGGCGTGGTCAGGTCGTTGACCCGTACCACCCGGGTCTTGCCGCCCCAGTCGCCCTCGTTGAGGGCAGCGACGATGTTCTTGCGGGCGTCCGGCTTGGCCAGCGGGGCGACCGCGTCCTCCAGGTCGAGAAAGACCTGGTCGGCCGGCAGGCCCCGGGCCTTGTCGAGCATCTTCAGGCTCGATCCGGGCACGGCCAGGCAGGAGCGGCGCGGGCGTCCGGCAGCGACCATCGGGCGGCTCCTTAATGAACGGTAAGGCGCGATGTGACCCAACGGTAACCTCGGTGCCCGCCACCCGAGAACCAACCTGTGGAAGATCTCACTGACCCTTCCATGCACTTAGAGCGGGGCCTCGGGCTCGCGGCGGGGGGCGCGTGCGCCGCCCAGGACGACGACCGCCACGCCGGCCACCACCAGCGCCAGACCGGGCACCGACGCGGCCCGCGGCAACTGGTCCAGCCAGGCCCACGCGATCAGCGCCGAGCCCGGCACCTCCAACAGGATCAGCAGGCTGACCGTGGTCGCGGAGACCTTTCGCAGCGCGTAGCTGAACATCGAGTGCCCGAGCAGCTGCGCGCCCGCCACCAGGCCGAGGATCGCCAGCCAGGTGGAGCGGTCGAAGCCGGCGAGCCGCACGCCGCCCACGAGACACACCGCCAGCAGCGCGGCGGCACAGACCGCATAACAGACCAACGTGTACGCGGTGGTGCTGATCGCCGCGCGGGCCCGCTCGCCGAGGGCCGTGTAGACCGCGCCCGCCAGGCCGCCGACCAGCGCCAGCAGGTCGCCCGCGAGAGCCCGACCGGAGGTCCCGAAGTCCGCGCCGGTCGCGAGCACCGCGCCGGCGACCGCGATGCCGATGCCGACCCAGGTGACGGGCCGCAACCGGCGGCCCTGCCCGAGCGCGATCAGCCCCTGCCAGACCGGCTGGGTGGCGACCAGCGCGGTCGCCGACGCCACCGAGGTGAGCTGGGCGCTGGGCACCCACGTACCGAAGTGGACCGCCAGCGCGGCGCCGGCCAGCACGCTGTACCGGCCCTCGGTGCGCTGGTCGCCCCGGACCAGGGCGCGCAACTCGTCCCGCCGGCGCGCCGCCGCGTACGGGCCCAGCACGCCGACGGCCAGCATGTTGCGCCAGAACGCGATCGCCAGGGCGGGAGCCGCCGCGTACGCGATCAGCGGGGCGGAAGACGAGACGGCGATCACCGCGATGCCGAGCGCCGCAACATGCACGGTGTTTTATCCTCACACGTCACTTGTTGCAGTTATCTCATTACTAACAGTTGCTGACTGTGCGCGTGCAGGCATCCCGCTAGGCTCGCCCGATCCGTGCCTCGGAACTCCTTAAACCCCCTTCGGAGGCTGATTCTTCATGCCCGCGTACCGTGCGGTGCTTTTCGACTTCTTCGGCACCTTGACCCGTTCGGTACGGCGTGGGCCGCAGCACGCCACCATCGCCCGGATGCTCGGCTGCGACCCGGCCGCGCTGGTCGCCGTACTCGATCGGTCCTTTTATGCCCGGGCCCGCGGCCTCTTCGGATCGGCGGAGGCCGCGCTGCACTGGGTCAGCGAGCAGGCCGGTGGCCAGCCGAACCGCGGCAGCCTGCGGGCGGCGCTCGTCGCGCGGGTCGAGGCCGTGCGCGCGGACACCGCGCTGCGCGGTGATGCCGTGGCCGCTCTCCTCGCGTTGCGCCGGCGCGGCCTGGGTACGGCGGTCGTGAGCGACTGCGCCTACGAGTTGCCGGCCTTCCTGCCCCGGCTGCCGGTGGCGCCCCTGCTCGACGCCTGCGTCTACTCCGTCGAACTCGGACGGTGCAAGCCCGAGCCGGGGATCTACCTGGCGGCGTGCGACCGCCTGGGCGTGGAGCCGCACGAGTGCCTGTACGTCGGCGACGGTGGCAGCCGGGAGCTGACCGGCGCCGCCGAACTGGGCATGACCGCGGTCCGGCTGGCCGCCCCCGACCTGGCCGGGCACCTGGTATTCAACGCGGACGTGGGGTGGACGGGCCCGAGCGTGGCGTCGCTGACCGACGTCGTCGGCCTGGTCGACCGGGCGCCCGCGGCCGTCGGGTGAGGCATGATGCTCCCATGCCGGATCCCCTGATCGCGGAGGCGATGAAGAAGGCGTCCGTGGCCTGGGTCGCGGTCGGCGACGGGCCGGCGCTGGCGCTGTGGTGCCTGCCCCTCGACGACGCCCTGTACGTGGTGAGCGGCCCCGGCGAGCAGTCGGCGCCGGGCCTGGCCATCGCGACCGCCGCCGAGGTGCGCCTGCGCGGCGACCACGGTGGACGGATCGTGACCTGGCCGGCCGAGGTGACCCGCGTCGACCCCCGCAGCGAGGAGTGGGCCACGGTGGCCCCCAACTGGCCACCAAGCGCCTCAACGCCACCGGCGCCGCGTCCGCCCTGGTGGACCGCTGGGCGGCGGAGTGCGCAATCGTCCGCCTGACCCCAGCAGGCGACCCGCTGAAGCCCGGCTCCGCCTCGGAGGCAGCCCCACCCCGCGACTCGGACGCCGCCCGCCCCGCGAAGCGCCCCTTCCGCCTCCACAAAGTCCGCGGCGCCGCTCCCCGCCCTCCCCGCCCTCCCCGCCCTCCCCGTTGATCAGGGAACGGCTCGGGCGGGTCGCGGCGTGTCAGCGGAGTAGATCCCTGATCAACAGGGTGCCCCGGGCGACCGGGACGACTTGGCCGGTCACCGTTGCCGACCCGGCGGCGCCGTGACCGTGCAGTCCAGTGTGGAGGGGCGGCCGATCTCGCCGTCCGCCGTCACGTCGATCGGCAGCAGCCCGGCGCCGCACTCCTGGATCACCCGGCCAGGGCCGCCGGACTGGACCACCGCCGCGCCCACGCTCGGGTGCCCCGCGAAGGGCAACTCGGCGGACGGCGTGAAGATCCGCGCCCGGTAGGTGGCCGCGGCCGGATCGGTCGGCGGCAGGATCAACACCGTCTCCACGATCTGGTAGTCCAAGGTCGACATGCCATGGCAGCCTATGGCACTACGCTGATCCCGTGACCACGGCGACCAGGGTGTACGTGGCTCGGCTCGCCGACCTGCCGGTGTTCGACCCCAATGGCGACCAGGTCGGCCGGGTCCGGGATGCGGTCGCGCGGCTGCGTACGACCAACCGCCCGCCACAGGTCGTCGGCCTCGTCGCCGAGATGCCGCTGCGCCGGCGGATCTTCCTGCCGATGGGCCGGATCACCTACATCGACTCGGACTCGGTCGTGCTCGGCACCGGCACGCTCAACCTGCGCCGCTTCGAGAAGCGCCCCAACGAGCTGCTGGTCCTGGAAGACATGCTCGACCGGCGCGTCACGATCGAGCCGGACGAGGTGCCGGGCATCGTGGTGGACGTGGCGATGGAAGCAAACCGAGCCGGCGAATGGTCGCTGACCAAGGTCGCTGTGCGCGAACACACCGGCCGCCTGACCCGCCGCGGCCACCTGCACCAGCTGGACTGGCACCGCGCGCGCGGCCTGATCGGCGTGCCGGACACGCAGGGTACGGCGAACCTGCTCGCCCTGCTGGAAGGCATGCGCCCCGCCGACCTGGCAAACGCCCTGCAGGACATGACCGACGGGCGGCGCAACGAGGTGGCCGCAGCGCTGGACGACGAGCGCCTCGCCGACGTGCTCGGTGAGCTGCCCGAGCACGACCAGGTCGAGATCCTCGTCGCGCTGGACCGGGAGCGGGCTGCCGACGTACTCGAAGAAATGGACCCGGACGACGCGGCCGACCTGCTCGCGGAGCTGCCGCGGGCCGAGCAGGAAGTGCTCTTCGACCTGATGGAGCCCGACGAGGCCGACCCGGTCCGCCAGCTCATGAAGTACCAGAAGGGCACGGCCGGCAGCATGATGACGTCCGAGCCGGTGATCCTCACCCCGGACAGCACGGTCGCCGAGGCGCTGGCCCGCATCCGGGAGCCGCAACTGCCGCCCGCGGTCGCGGCGCAGGTCTTCATCGCCCGCGCCCCGATGGCCACGCCGACCGGCCGCTACCTGGGCGTCGTGCACTTCCAGCGGCTGCTGCGCGAGCCGCCGGCCGAGATCCTGGGCGGCGTGCTCGACAACGGCATCGACCCGCTGGCCCCGGACACGCCGCTGGTCGAGGTCACCCGCCGGATGGCCACGTACGACCTGGTGGCGATGCCGGTCGTGGACCGCACCAACCGGCTCGTCGGTGCGGTCACCGTCGACGACGTACTGGACCACTCGCTGCCGCCGGACTGGCGCGACCGGGACACGGGCTCCGATGAGTGAGCACCGCGCGGGCGGGCGGCTGGACCAGCCGCGCGAGCCGCGCCGCATCCGTCTGCCGCGCTTCAACCCCGAGGCGTTCGGCCAGTGGTCCGAGGCCATCGCCCGCTACATGGGTACGGCGAAGTTCCTGGTCTACATGAGCGTGGTGATCCTGCTGTGGATCGCCTGGAACACGCTCGCCCCGGCGAGCCTGCGCTTCGACCCGTACACGTTCACGTTTCTGACCTTGGTGTTGTCGCTGCAAGCGTCGTACGCGGCTCCGCTGATCCTGCTCGCCCAGAACCGGCAGGCCGACCGGGACCGCCTCGGGTTGGAAGAGGACCGCCGGCGGGCCGAGATGCAGAAGGCCGACACCGAGTACCTGGCCCGCGAGATCGCCGCGCTCCGCATCGCGCTCGGCGAGGTAGCGACCCGCGACTTCATCCGCTCCGAACTGGCCCGCCTAGCGGACGAGTTGGTGGAGATGCAACGCCGCCGCACCCCCGTACGCACGTTGCGCGAGCCGTACGACGAGCGCGACTCGGACTGAGCGGCGCGGCCGCCTCCGTTGTGCGACGCGCTCACCGCGCCCCTGCTCAGCTCCGGGTAGTTAGGGGTTTGGGGGGCGCCGTCAAGCAGTGCCAGCACTGTCGTGATCATGGAGATGGCGGCACGGGAGACCGGGCGGGCGTACGGAATGGACCTTGGTATCTAAA
This sequence comes from Phytohabitans rumicis, assembly GCF_011764445.1. Lineage (NCBI taxonomy): Bacteria > Bacillati > Actinomycetota > Actinomycetes > Micromonosporales > Micromonosporaceae > Phytohabitans > Phytohabitans rumicis. The sequence continues at coordinate 4,987,436 of NZ_BLPG01000001.1, read as the reverse complement.
CGCCCCTGGGAGGGCGCCGGGATACCAAGGTCGCCATGCAGCGGACCGGCCGCTCGGACGTATCCGGCATACCCGACCGCGAGATCCCAGGCCATCCATGACCGTGGCGAATAGTCGCCCCGCGGCGGGCCGTTACTCGATACGGCGGGCTCCCTTAACTTCCCGGCCTCGCCCACAGGGACCCCTACTGGGGCGAGAAGCAGCAATGTCGGAGAAGTTGCTGGTTCCCGCGCTCGGGAAGCAGCAGTTTCCGAGACATTGCGCGGATCATGCGACCCAGTCCACGGTGATCATGGAGTTGGCGCCAGAAGAAGGGCGTTTCTTCGCGCGGAGGCCGGAAAGGGTGGCGCCGCGCGCCCCCTCGAAGGTGCTGTGGCCGGGCGCGCGGCGTTCTCTTGCCGCGGAGGCCCGAAAGGGTGGCGCCGCGCGCCCCAAGGGGCCAGGCGCGCGGCGTTCTTCAACGATCGTCGCACCTGAGGGGGTACGGCGTCCAGCCGGAAACCGACAATATCCAAAAAGACCACACATGCCCGACAGGCAGCGTAAAATGCCACACCTTGCCACTGCGGGTGGGCGATCCGACCCGACGTAGCATGGCGTACATGTCCGCACCGGTAAGCACCATCGAGGAAGCCATCCAGGCTGCCCTCGCCACCGTCGACGACCCGGAGATCCGCCGGCCCATCACCGACCTGGGCATGGTCCGCTCCGCGGTGATCGACGAGCGCGGTGTGGTGCGGGTCGACCTGCTGCTCACCGTCGCCGGTTGCCCGCTGCGTGACAAGCTCCGTTCGGACATCACGGCCGCGGTCGGCGCGGTGCCGGGCGTCACCGCCGTGGAGATCGAATTCGGCGTGATGAGCCCGGAGCAGCGGCAGGCCCTGCAGACGAAGCTGCGCGGCTCGGCGACCCCGGAGCCGGTGATCCCGTTCGCCCAGCCCGGCTCGCGCACCCGGGTGTACGCGGTGGCAAGCGGCAAGGGCGGCGTCGGAAAGTCCAGCGTGACGGTCAACTTGGCGGCCGCGCTGGCGGCTCGCGGGCTGTCCGTGGGCGTGGTCGACGCCGACATCTACGGCCACTCGGTGCCCCGCATGCTCGGCGTGGACGGGCGGCCGACCCGGGTCGAAGACATGATCATGCCGCCGCAGGCGTACGGGGTGAAGGTCATCTCGATCGGCATGTTCACCGACGGCAACGCGGCCGTGGTCTGGCGCGGCCCGATGCTGCACCGGGCGCTCCAGCAGTTCCTCGCCGACGTCTACTGGGGCGACCTGGACGTGCTCCTGCTCGACCTGCCCCCGGGTACGGGCGACGTGGCGATCTCGCTGGCCCAGCTGCTGCCGAACGCCGAAATCCTCGTGGTCACCACCCCGCAGACCGCCGCCGCCGAGGTTGCCGAACGCGCCGGCGCCATCGCCCTGCAGACCCACCAGCGGCTGGTCGGTGTGGTGGAGAACATGTCGTGGCTGGAACTGCCCACCGGCGAGCGCATGGAGATCTTCGGCGCGGGCGGTGGCGCCACGGTGGCCGAGTCGCTGACCAGGGTGGTGGGCTCCGCGGTGCCACTGCTCGGCCAGATCCCGCTCGACACCCGCGTACGCGAGGCGGGCGACGCCGGCAAGCCGATCGTGCTCGACGAGCCGGACGCGCCCGCGTCGGTCGCGCTGTCCGCGGTCGCCGACCGGCTGGCGGTCCGCCGCGAGTCCCTGGTCGGCAAGCCGCTGGGCCTACGCCCCTCCCGCGCCTAGCGCCGCCCTCGCGCCGTTCGCCGCCCCTCGCGCCGTTCGCCGCCCCTCGCGCCGTTCGCCGATCAAGGGCTTCCGCGTCGATCAAGGGCAAACGGTCGTGGATCGGAGATCAAAGCGCGGCCGTTTGCCCTTGATCGACGGCAAAGTCCTTGATCGACGCCGCGCGGGCCGGGGCCCGGCGCGGGCGCGGAGGCCGGGGCGCCGCGCAAGCCGGCGCGCGGCGGAGCGGGCCGTGGGGCAACGGGGGGAGGGCGCGTTATGTGGCGTCGGCGTCGTACGTCTTGGGGCGGTTGACCGGGGTCAGCGTCGCGGAGGACGGGGCGGGGGTCCTGGGGTCGACGGAGGCCGCTACGTCGTTGATTTCGTCCTTGACGCTGGTCAGGTCGGACTTGACCGTGTCGTAGATGCCCTTCAGAGGCTTGCGCAGGGCCTCTTCGTCTTCCTCGCTGAGCAGGTGCTTGCGGATGAACGCCTTCGGGTGCAGATCCTCAAGCTGGATGTCCGTGCCCAGCTCGCGACTGAGGTCACCGGTGGCGTTGCGCGCCATGTTGCGCAGGTTGCGGACCATCCGAAGGCCGTCGGAGATCACGTTGGGCAGCTTGTCGCCAAAGATCAACAGGGCGAGCAGAAGCAGTGCCCCGATCTCCCACCAGTTCAGGTTCTCGAACATGTGACGCCCTCCTCGCCCCGAAGGCTACTTGGCGTCGGCGGCCAACGTCACTGAGGCGGTCTGCTTGGTGCTGCCCCGGCGGTACTCGACGGTGACGACGGCGCCGGGGGCGTACTTGCGGACCAGCGCGATCAGGTCGGTGCCCTCTTCGAGCAGGCGCCCGTCGAGCTTCGTCACCACGTCGCCCGCCTTCAGCCCGGCCGCGGCCGCGGGACCACCGGCGTCGACGGCCGAGAGGCGTACGCCGCCGCCCGGGTTGCGGCCGTTGTCGGCCACGGTGGCGCCGATCACCGTACGGCGGGCCTTGCCGGTGTCGATGATGTCCTGGGCCACCCGCTTGGCCTGGTTGATCGGGATGGCGAACGCGAGACCGATGTTGCCGGCCTGCTCCTCGTCCGCGGCGAGCGACTTGATCACCGAGTTGACGCCGATCACCCGGCCGGCGCCGTCGACGAGCGGGCCGCCGGAGTTGCCCTGGTTGACGGCCGCGTCGGTCTGGATCGCCGCGTAGTACCGGACCTGTCCACCCGGCTCGCCGGACTGGATCGTACGGTCGAGGGCGCTCACGATCCCGGCGGTGACGGTGTTGGCAAGCGCCAGCGGCGAGCCGAACGCGAGCACCGGGTCGCCGACCGCGATGGCCTCCGAGTCGCCGAACTCGACCGGTACGAGGTTGGGCCGCGACACCTTGATCACGGCGATGTCGGACTCCGCGTCGTGGCCCACGACCGAGCCGGACGCGGTCGAGCCGTCGCTGAAGACCACGGTCGCCCCGCCCGAGGCGCCCTCGACGACGTGGTCGTTCGTGATCACGTACCCGTCGGCGGTGGCCACGAAGCCGGAGCCGACGCTGGATCCGCCGCTGGCTGCCACGCGTACCGTGACGACGCTGGGCGACACGCGCTCGGCGACGCCCGCCAGCGAGTCCGGCGGGCGCTGGGCCACCTCGGGTGCTTCGCCGGACGAGCCGAGCACGGTCCCGCCCGCGACGCCGCCGCGCACCGCGAAGGCGTACCCGAGGGCACCGCCGAGCGACCCGGCCAGCAGGGCCGCGAAGATCGAGATCAGCAAGACAGAGGTCATGCCGCGCCGTGGCGCGGCATCCGGGTCGGTGACCGGCTCGGGCGCCGCACCGCCCGCGCCAGGGGGCGTCGGCAGCACCACCGCGGCCGGAGCGCGCGGGTCGCGCCACGGATCTCCGAGGGCGTCTGACCACCAGGGTGAACCGGCATCCGGCGGACTCACCGGCGGCCTCGTCAACGCCGGCTGGTGTGCCGGGGTCGCGGTGCCGTCGGGCTGGTGCCAGTTCCAGCCGTCGGTCACGTTCGCTGCCTCCCAGTAGGGGTCCTTCCCGTGCATCCAGGATTGCACGGATGGGGCGGAAGCATTCAGTGGATGCGTCGGCTCCCGTTCTGTTACCCCCGCGCCTTAGTCTGATACTCCGACCGGTACCCCGCCGCAGGAGGTTCACCATCGCCACGGTCGCTCGCTTCGGCGGCCTGACCACCGCCCAGGCGCTCCAGTTCGCCGAGGGGTACGTCGCCGAGGATCTCGTCCTACAGACCGCCCGCACGCTGGCCCGCGAGGTCGGGCTCGACCCCGTCGCGCCCAGCACCGGGGCGGCGTTACGACTGCTGGCCGCCGCCAGCAGCGCGCGGGCGGTGGTCGAGATCGGCACCGGCACCGGGGTCAGCGGCGTGTGGCTGCTGCGCGGCATGCGCGCCGATGGGGTGCTCACCACGATCGACCTGGAAAACGAGCACCAGCGCATCGCCCGGCGGATCTTCGTGGAGGCGGGGTTCGCGTCCTCGCGTACCCGGATCATCACGGGCCGTGCGCTCGACGTGCTGCCCCGGCTGGCCGACGGCGTCTACGACATGATCTTTGTCGACGCCGACCCGGCCGAGTACGGCGCCTGCGTCGACGCGGCCCTGCGCCTGCTGCGGCCGGGCGGGGTGCTCGCCCTCAACGGCGCGCTGGCCGGCGGCCGGATCGCCGACCCCGCCGCGCGCGACCTCGAGACCGTGACGATCCGCGAGGTCATCAAGGCGGTCCGCGAGGCCGACGAGTGGATCCCGGCGCTGCTACCGGCCGGCGAGGGCCTGCTGGCCGCCGTCAAGCGCGGCTAGCCAGCGCAACAGGGTGCGCACGCCATAACCGGTGGCGCCCTTGGCGAGCACGCCGTCGGCGTTGTCGGACCACGACGGGGCGGACATGTCCATGTGTGCCCAGCGGTCCCGCCGGTCACCGACGAACTCCCGCAGGTACAGCGCGGCCACCACCGAGCCGGCGCCGCGGTCCGGCGCGCTGTAGAGGTCGGCCAGGTCGCTGCCGAGGTACTCGACGTAGTCACCGTGCAGCGGCATGCGCCAGGCCAGCTCGCCGGCCTCCGCGGCCGCGTCGAGCAGGGCGCCGGCCAGTTCGTCGCTGTCGCTGTAGAGGGCGGCCGTGCGCTTGCCGAGGGCCACGGCGTTCGCGCCGGTCAGGGTCGCGAGGTCGATGAGCAGGTCCGGCGACAGGCGCTCCACCGCGTACGCCAGCGCGTCGGCGAGCACCAGGCGACCCTCGGCGTCCGAGTTGGTCGACTCGCTGGTGAGCCCGCCGTAGTGCTTGATCACGTCGCCCGGCCGGTACGCCGAGCCGCTGATCAGGTTTTCCGCGAGCGGGGCGAGCGCGGTCACCCGTACGGGTAGCCGCAGGGCCGCGGCGCCCAGCGTGGCCGCGAGGATCGTCGCCGCGCCCCCCATGTCCTTGCGCATCAGCTTCATGCTGTCCCGCGGCTTGATCGAGATGCCGCCGGTGTCGAAGGTGATGCCCTTGCCGACGAGCACCACGTGCGGCAGTGCCGGCCGGCCCGCTTCGGCCGGAGGGCGCCAGCTCAGCTCGACCAGGCGGGGCGGGCTGGCCGAGCCGCCGCCGACCGCGAGTACGCCGCCGAACCCCTCGGCGGCGAGTTGGGCCGGCTCCCGGACGGTGACGGTGACGCCGGGGCGCCCGGCGGCCGCCGCGACCACCTGGTCGGCGAGCCAGGCCGGGGTCTTGAGCGACGACGGCGTGTTGGTCAGGTCGCGGGCCAGCACGGTGGCCTCCGCGGTGGCGCGGGCGGTGGCCAGCGCGGCCTCGTAGCGGTCGGGCCGGTCGACGGCGATCGTCACATCGCGGTCGGGGTCGGAATCGGGGGGCATCCGGAACGCGTACGCGGCCAGCCACAGCCCTTCGGCCAGCCCGCGTACGGCGGCCGGCGGCGCATCGGCCGGCATCGCGATAGTGATCGACATCTCATCGCCGTACGCCCTGCTGATGGCCGCTCCGGCGGCGCGCCAACCGGCCTCGTCGCCGGTGTCCACCGGGACGAGCAGGAGGCGGCCAGGGGTGCGCAGGGGCCGCGGCAGCGCGTACGCGCCGTCGCCCACCTCGACGAGCACCGCGGTGGCTTCCGCGAGCGCGTCGGCTGGCAGGCCCAGTGCCAAACGGGGCAGCTCGGGCCCACCGTCCCCGGCCACCACCGGGAGTACGACGGTGCGCCCGCCACCCGGCTCCGTCGCGACGCGAACGGCCAACACCCTGGACACCTCCATGATCATGACAGAGAGGCCCGCCGGCACGGCCACGCTGCCGTCCCGGCGGGCCTCACATATTCAGTGACAGCTAGCCGGCGGCGGCCTTCAGCGCGTCACCGAGCGCGTTCGCCTCGTCGGGAGTCATCTCAACGACGAGCCGGCCACCACCCTCCAGCGGAACCCGCATGACGATGCCCCGGCCCTCCTTGGTGACCTCCAGCGGACCGTCGCCCGTCCGCGGCTTCATCGCCGCCATGTTGTCTCCCCTCAGACCTCTACGCCAGGGTCGGTGGGTCTCCCCACAGCCACTTCGTCAGCGTCACCGCGCTCACGGCCCGCGGTGCCGACCAACGATTTTCCCTGATGAAACCCGCTGAGCCCAAACTGAAGCCGGATTGATGTGACAGCATCTAGCTTATCCTGAAGTTGGCTGTCACAATGTCCCGTCATGCAGGCACGGTCGGCGCTCTTCGACCTCTACGGCGACTACCTCCGTCCCCGGGGTGGCCGCGCGCCGGTTGCCGCCCTGGTCAGGTTGCTCGCGCCGCTTGGGATCGCGCCGCCAGCCGTCCGTACCGCGGTGTCCCGTATGGTCCGGCAAGGGTGGCTTCATCCGCTACGGCTTTCCGTGGGCCCCGGGTACCTGCTGACCCCAAAAGCCGCCCGCCGGTTGGACGAAGCGGCAAGTCGGATCTATCGCACCGGCAAGATCAGCTGGGACGGCCGCTTCGACCTGATCGTGCTCGACCCGCCCCCGTCCCGGCGCGACCGCCAGCGGCTGGGCGACAACCTGGCGTACCTCGGCTATGGGGCGCTCGATGAGCGCACATGGGTGGCGCCGCGCCCCGGCGAGGACGTCGACGGGCTGCTCAGCGAGGGCGGCATCCGGTATGAGCGGTTCACCGCCAGCCACGCCATGGGCGGGCCAGGGGCGATGGGCGTGGTCCGGCGCGCCTGGGACCTCTCCGAGATCGGCACGGCGTACGAGCGGTTCGTCACCGAGCAGCGCGACCTGCTCACCCAGGTCACCAGCCGCAGCACCGACGAAGAGGCGTACGCGGCGCGGTTCCGGCTCGTGCACGCCTGGCGTACGTTTCTATTTCGGGACCCGCAACTGCCGCCGGCACTGCTCCCCGAGCGCTGGGCCGGCACCAGCGCGGCCGCGTTCTTCGACCGCCACGCCGCGCGCCTGCGCCCCGCCGCCGACCGCTACGTGGATCTCTGCCTGGACCAGAAGAAGGGCCAACAATCTTGAGTGATCCGCTTCTCGTCGACCGCGCCGGCGCCGTCGTGACCCTCACGCTCAACCGGCCGGACTCGCTGAACTCGCTGGACACGGCCCTGAAGGAGGCCCTGCGCGACACGCTCGCCGACCTTGAGCGGGACCGGTCCTGCCGGGCCGTCGTGCTCACCGGCGCGGGCCGGGCGTTCTGCGTGGGGCAGGATCTCCGCGAGCACGTGGAGACCCTGGAGTCCGGCTCGATCGACCCGCTGGGCACCGTCCGGGCGCACTACAACCCGATCGCGTCCAGCCTGGCCAACATGCCGAAGCCGGTGGTCGCCGCGGTCCGCGGGATGGCCGCCGGCGCCGGCGCGTCGCTCGCGTTCCTCGCGGACTTCCGGGTCGGCGGACCCAAGACCAGCTTCCTCATGGCGTTCGCCAACGTCGGGCTCGCCGCCGACACCGGCGCCTCCTGGTCGCTGCCCCGGCTGGTCGGCCACGCCAAGGCCATCGAGCTGCTCATGCTGGCCGAGCCCGTGCCGTCGGCCGAGGCCGTGCGGCTCGGCCTGCTCACCCGGCTGGTGGACGACGACGATCTGGTGCTGCCCACCGCGCAGGAGTTCGCCGCCCGCCTGGCGGCCGGCCCGACCGTCGCGTACGGGGCGATCAAGCGCCAGCTCTCGGTCGGCGACGCCGGCACGCTGTCCGAGGCCCTCGCGGCCGAGGCACAGGCGCAGGCGATCACCGGCGCCACCGCCGACCATCGGAACGCCACAACCGCCTTCGTCAACAAGCAGAAGCCGCTCTTCGAGGGCCGCTAGTCTTCGTCCTCTTCCGGGTCGAGGTTGGTCTCCTCGCCGAGCACGAACGCCTGCATCGCCAGCTCGTCACCGGTCGGCGAGACGAACGTGGGCAGCTCACGCGGGCCCAGCTCCATGACGTACGACCAGAAGAGCCGGACCGCCTCGGCCGGCGAGGATGCCTCGATCGGCAGGTCGAGGCTCACGATCCAGGTGCTGCGGTCGGCCGCCGGACGCACGGCCTCGGCGAGCTTGCGGTAGGTGCCGGCGTCGACCGGGGCCACGGGCCCGCCGAGGGCGAGCTGCGCGGCCGGCACCGGCTCGTCAAAGATCCGATGGGTGTACGTCACGACAAGTGGCTCGTCGTCGCTGGGCTGCGGGTCGTCCGGGTCGTGCTCGGCGGTCCCGGGCCGGACCAGTCCCAGCGCGACCACGGCGGGGTGCGCGCGCCCGGCGAGCACCAGCACCTGATCGCCGGGGCCGGGCGGTCGCCTTCCAGGCCGGTCAGCTCCAGGGTGTCGTGGTGGAACAGCCGCTCCGCCTCGTGCCTCTCATCCGAGATCACCACCGCCCAGTGCGCCATGGGGGCAATCCCATCACGGCGCGCCGACGTGGCACCCGGCGAGGTGGTCGTCGACCATGCCGGTGGCCTGCATCAGCGCGTACGCCGTGGTCGGCCCGACGAAGCGGAATCCGCGCTTTTTCAGGTCCTTGGCCATCGCGGTGGACTCGGGCGTGAGCGCGGGCACCTCGGCGAACGACTTCGGGCGCTTCTTGCGGGGCGGCGGCGCGTACGACCACAGCAGCGCGGCGAGCCCGTCGGGCAGGTCGAGCGCGGCGCGGGCATTGCTGACGACCGCCTCGATCTTGGCGCGATTGCGGACGATGCCGGCGTCGTTGAGCAGCCGGTCGATGTCGGCCTCGCCGTACTTGGCCACGGTCTCGATGTGGAACCGGTCGAACCCGGCCCGAAACGCCTCCCGCTTGCGCAGGATCGTCAGCCACGACAGGCCAGACTGGAACGCCTCCAGACTGACCTTCTCGTAGAGCGCGTCGTCGTCGCGGACCGGCTTGCCCCACTCCTCATCGTGGTAGGCGATGTACTCCGGCGTACGGCCGCCCCAGGCGCAGCGGGGCAGCCCGTCCGCCCCGATCACCAGGTCCGACATCAGATTTGACCGGCCTCGACAAGCCGGGCGAACTTCTTCAACGCCTGCGTGAGGCTCACCTTGGAACCGGGCCACAGCAGCGGCCAGGCCACCCGCCCGGCGACCCCGCCCGGCAGGTGGAACCACTCGTGCCAGACCACCTGGGTGCGGTCGCTGCCCATCGGGGTGCACCGCAGTACGCCGGGCCCGCGCAACAGCCGGCCGCAGTGGACCACGCGCACCTCGTACGGCGGGTCGAGCCGGACGACGCGCATCTCGTCGCGCAGCACGGCCGGGCCGACCGCGGTGACCGCCTCGACCAGGCTGCCCTCGCCGCCGTTGCCCTCGACCACGCGCACCTTCGTGAACGGGATCCAGTCCGACTGCCGCTCCCACGCGGTGAACGCCGCGAAGACCGCCGCGGCCGGCGCGTTCACGATCACCGTCGCGGTGACCTCGCCCGCACCGGGCTGCGCGGCCGCCCGCAGCTCACCCGCCTCACTCATGCCCGCTCATCTCGATCCGGAAGCTTGGCCCGGACGTCGGTGTCGACGTCGTCCTCGGGCTCGCCGTCCTCCCCATCCTCGCCGTCCTCGACCGCGTCGTCATCGGCCTCGGGCTCGGTGTCCGTGTCGACCTCGTCGTCGATCCCGTCCGGCTCGGCGTCGCTCGCCTCGTCCGCTTCGTCGGCTTCATCCGCGCTGATCACGACGACGGGCGTCTTATCGCTATTGTCCGAGTTGATGGGCGGGCCCGACACGTCCCCGAGGTCGACGAGGCCCGCGGGCGGGACCGCCGGCCCGAGGCCCGCCCCGCCAACCGCCGCGCCGGTGGGTGCCAACGCCGCCTCACGGGCGCGACGCAGCACGTCCGCGTCGTTCGAGCGGCCCTCGCGGAGCGCGGTGACCTCCGCCTCCAGCACGCCGATGAGCTCGTCCTTGTATCCGATGTCGTACGCCGCACGGCGCAGCGCCTGGTCGACCTGGGCCATCCGGTAGCCGCGCACGGTCGTGTCGAAGCGCACCGCCGAGACGTCGGCCTCCATCAATGGCCGGGTGCCGGGCAGCGGCACCGCCCGACCGTCCGGCTCGGCTGTGCCCAGTCCCGGATCCCCGCCCGTCACCAGCACGGTGACGCCGAAGACCACCGCCGCGACGGTCAACGCCACGACCAAGAGGAGGAGTACCTGACCCATAGAAGGATCGTGGCATGGTCGGCCGAACCGGGCGACCCCGCCACCCCGGGATAGCGTGATCGCGTGAGCGACCTGCGCCTCGGTACCCGCACGTTCCCACCAGGTGAGCTGGCCGTGATGGCGATCGTGAACCGTACCCCGGACTCTTTCTTCGACCGCGGCGCCACCTTCGCCGCGGACGCCGCCCTGCGCGCCGTGTCGCAGGCCGTCGCGGACGGCGCGGACATCATCGACATCGGCGGCGTGAAGGCCGGGCCGGGCGCGGAGGTCACCGTCGCCGAGGAGATCGACCGCACAGTGGCCACCATCGCCGCGGTACGGGCCGAATTCCCCGACGTGGTGATCTCCATCGACACGTGGCGGGCGGAGGTGGCCCGGGAGGCCATCCCGGCGGGCGCCGACCTGCTCAACGACACCTGGTCCGGCGCCGACCCGGCCCTCGCCGAGGTCGCCGCGGCCACCGGCGCGGGCCTGGTGTGCTCGCACGCGGGCCGGCTCCGGCCGCGCACCCGGCCGCACCGGGTCGCCTACGACGACGTGGTGGCGGACGTGGTCAGCACCGTCACGCGCCTCGCCGACAGGGCCTGTGCGGTGGGCGTACGTCGCGACGGCATCCTGATCGACCCGGCGCACGACTTCGGCAAGAACACCCGGCACTCGCTGGAGATCACACGGCGGCTGGGCGAGCTGGCCGCGACGGGCTGGCCGGTGCTGGTGGCGCTGTCGAACAAGGACTTCGTCGGGGAGACCCTCGGCGTGCCGGTGGGCGAGCGGCTCACCGGCACGCTCGCGACGACCGCGGTGTCGGCCTGGCTCGGCGCCCGCGTCTTCCGCGCCCACCAGGTGCGCGAGACCCGCCAGGTGCTCGACATGGTCGCCTCGATCCGAGGCGACCGCCCCCCAGCCGTGAGCCGCCGCGCCCTCGCCTGACTGTTAGGAGGGGACCCTTGCTATGCAAAAAGCGTTAACAGGGTGCCCTTCCTTGCAGCTAGGTCCAGCGGAGGATGCGCTTGCGCCAGGCGTACAGGATGCCGAGGGCGAGCACCGCCACGAAGATCGCCATCTCGACCACCGTGGTGAGCCCGAACCCGGGACGGTCGAAGATCACCGCCCAGGGGAAGAGAAAAACGGACTCCACGGCAAACAGGACATATAGATAGGCATACACGTAATAGCGGATCTGGGCCTGGGCCCAATCCCTACCAACCGGGTCGATGCCACACTCGTACGTCTCGCGCTTGCCGGACGGCTCGGCCGGATTGGCCGGTCGCAGCAGCCGATTGGCCGAAAACGCCCCGACGAAGACCAGCACCCCCGCGAGCAGCAGTAACCCCAGCGTCGCGTACGACCCGAGATACCCGTCCACGGTCCGGAGCCTACTCCGTGATCAAGATAACCCGTGACCGCGAGGCCGACCCGGGGTCAGGATGGTCCCAGAATTCGACGTACCCTCAGGGGTGGAAATACAACAGCGGGCCGGCCCATCGACGTGCGAACCCGCCGCCGTCGGCGCGCAAGGAGGCAGAGGTCAGTGACCAAGCAGGTCCGCCAGCTTGATCGGGTGGTCATCCGATTCGCTGGCGACTCAGGCGACGGTATGCAGCTCACCGGAGACCGGTTCACCTCGGAGACCGCCCAGCTCGGCAACGACATCTCCACGCTGCCCAACTTCCCGGCCGAAATCCGCGCGCCCGCCGGCACGTTGCCCGGAGTGTCCAGTTTTCAGGTGCATTTCGCCGACTACGACATCCTGACCCCGGGTGACGCGCCGAACGTGCTCGTCGCGATGAACCCGGCGGCCCTCAAGGCCAACCTCGGCGACCTGCCCCGCGGCGCGGACATCATCGTCAACACCGACGAGTTCACCAAGCGCAACCTGGCCAAGGTGGGCTACGCGGCCAATCCGCTGGAGGACGGCTCCCTCGACGGGTATTCCGTGCACCCGGTGGGCTTGACGAGCATGACCGTGGGCGCGCTCGCCGACCACGCGGTGTCGAAAAAGGACGCCGAGCGCGCCAAGAACATGTTCGCGCTCGGCCTGCTCTCCTGGATGTACTCGCGGCCCTACGAGTCGACCATCCGGTTCCTGGAGCGCAAGTTCGCCGCCCGCCCGGAGCTGGTGAGCGCCAACATCGCCGCCTTCAAGGCCGGCTGGAACTTCGGCGAGACCACCGAGGACTTCGGCGTCCGGTACGAGGTGAAGCCGGCCAAGATGCCGCCGGGCACCTACCGCAACATCACCGGAAACGCCGCGCTCGCGCTGGGCATCATCGCCGTGGCGGTACGGTCCAAGCTGCCCGTCTTCCTCGGTGCGTACCCGATCACCCCGGCGTCCGACATCCTCCACGAGCTGAGCAAGCACAAGCGGTTCGGCATCACGACGATGCAGGCCGAGGACGAGATCGCGGCCATCGGCGCGGCGCTGGGCGCGTCGTACGGCGGTGCGCTCGGCATCACCACCACCAGCGGCCCGGGCGTGGCGCTCAAGGGCGAGACGATCTCCCTGGCGGTCGCGCTGGAGCTGCCCCTGGTGATCGTCGACGTGCAGCGCGCCGGCCCGTCGACCGGCATGCCCACCAAGACCGAGCAGGCCGACCTCAACATGGCGCTGTTCGGCCGGCACGGCGAGGCGCCGGTGGCGGTCATCGCGCCCAAGTCGCCGTCGGACTGCTTCCACGCGGCCATCGAGGCGGCCCGGATCGCGCTGACCCACCGCACACCGGTGATCCTGCTGTCCGACAACTACGTGGCGAACGGGTCGGAGCCGTGGCTGCTGCCCGACATCGACTCCCTGCCCGACCTGCGGGTCGAGTTCGCCACCGAGCCGAACGGCGAGGACGGCAGCACGTTCCTGCCGTACCTGCGCGACCCGCGGACGCTCGCCCGGCCGTGGGCGATCCCCGGCACGCCCGGGTTGGAGCACCGGATCGGCGGCCTGGAAAAGGCGGACAAGACCGGCGACATCTCGTACGACCCGGCCAACCACGACTTCATGGTGCGCACCCGGGCCGCCCGGATCGAGGCGATCGAGGTGCCCGACATGGAGGTCGAGGACCCGGACGGCGATGCCCGCGTGCTGGTGCTCGGCTGGGGCTCGACGTACGGTCCGATCGGCGCCGCCTGCCGTACGCTGCGCCAGCGCGGCCACTCGATCGCCCAAGCGCACCTGCGTCACCTCGCCCCCATGCCGGGCAACCTCGGCGACGTGCTGAGCCGCTACGACCGCGTCGTCATCCCGGAGATGAACCTGGGCCAGCTCGCCCACGTCATCCGGGCCCGCTACCTCGTCGACGCGATCCCGTACAACCAGGTCCGCGGCCTGCCGTTCACCGCCTCGGAGCTGGAGACGATGCTGGAAGAAGTGGTTAAAAATGCCTGAGCCCATCGCTCTCAAGCTCACCACCAAGGACTTCAAGTCCGACCAGGAGGTGCGCTGGTGCCCGGGCTGCGGCGACTACGCGATCCTCGCCGCCGTGCAGTCGTTCATGCCGGAGCTCAACATCCCGCGCGAGCGGATCGTCTTCGTCTCCGGGATCGGCTGCTCGTCGCGGTTCCCGTACTACATGAACACGTACGGGCTGCACTCGATCCACGGCCGCGCGCCGGCGATCGCCACCGGCCTATCCGTGAGCCGGCCGGACCTGTCGGTCTGGGTGGTCACCGGTGACGGCGACGCGCTGTCGATCGGCGGCAACCACCTGATCCACGCTCTCCGGCGCAACGTCAACCTCAAGATCCTGCTCTTCAACAACCGGATCTACGGGTTGACCAAGGGCCAGTACTCGCCCACGTCGGAGCTCGGCAAGATCACGAAGTCGACGCCGGCCGGCTCGGCGGACTCGCCGTTCAACCCGCTGTCGCTGGCGCTGGGCGCGGAGGCAACGTTCGTGGCCCGCACGATCGACTCGGACCGCAAGCACCTGCAGTCCGTGCTGCGCGCGGCGGCGGAGCACAACGGCTCAGCGTTCGTGGAGATCTACCAGAACTGCAACATCTTCAACGACGGCGCGTTCGACGAGCTCAAGGACGTGGGCACCCGCGACGACTACCTGATCCGCCTGGAGCACGGCCAACCGATCACGTTCGGCAAGGACGGGCAGTTCTGCGTGGTGCACCCGCCGGGCGGGTTCGGCCTGGAGGTGCGCGACACCGCCTCCGTCGCACCCGACGACATCGTGGTGCACGACGCGGGAGTGGCCGAGCCGGCGTACGCGTTCGCCCTGTCCCGGCTGCCGGGCGAGGACCTGCGCAACACCCCGATCGGGGTCTTCCGCAACGTGTCCCGGCCGTCGTACGACAACCTCGTGCAGAGCCAGCTCGACGCGGCCAAGGCGAAGGCCACCGGAACGCCCGAGGAGCAGCTCGCCGGCCTCCTGACCGGCGGCGACACCTGGACGATCCTCTAGTTCGTTCGTGCAGCGCCGCGGCGCCGCTTTGTCAGTGGCGTCGCGGTCCGCACCGCCACGGACGCGGCCGCCGCTGGCAAGGCGGCGCTTCGGGCGGCGCGGAGCGAACGAACTCAGCAGGCTCAGCTACCTACCGTCAGCGAGTGCGCTGGCGGTAGGTGGTGGTCGCCGCCTCGATGCGCTTCTGCAACCGCTCGTCACGGTTGATCGCGCGCCGCGCCTTGCGGTAGAGGATTGCCCCGCCGCCGATCACGGCCGCGCCCACGATCAGATACACGGCCACACCCAGCAGCGCCTTCAGCAGCGCGATCGCCAGCCAGCCCACCGCTACCACGGCGACGACTCCCACCGCGGTCCAGGCCAAGAAACGTCCCATGACCCCAGGGTCCTCCACCGGGTCAACCATCGCATCAGGGAAAACCCGGGGCTTGCGCGAGGCGTACCCAGTATGAAAATTTCCTTCTAGCTGTAGATAAACGGCGGCAGATGTTGTCGAAGGGAAAGCTCATGAGGGCACGATCGGCCCGCGTGCGGGCCGGGCTGGTGGCAGCGGCGATCCTCGCCGCCGGGCTCGCCTGCCCCGCGGCGAGCGCGAGCGCCGCACCGGCGACAGAGACAACCAACCCCACTGCACCAGCCACAGATACGACAAAAACTACTTGTACGCCCAACCCGGACATGCCGAAGCGACAGTTCCGGGCGATGTGGATCGCGAGCGTGGTCAACATCGACTGGCCGAGCGCACCGGCGCTGGCCGCTGACAAGATCAAGGCGGAGTACCTGGACTGGCTCGACCTTGCCCAGCGACTCAACCACAACGCGGTGATCGTGCAGATCCGGCCGACGGCGGACGCGTTCTGGCCGTCGCCGTACGAGCCGTGGTCGGAGTGGCTCACCGGCGCCCGCGACGGCGTCTCGCCCGGCTGGGATCCGCTGGCGTTCCTGGTCGAAGAGGCGCACAAGCGCAACCTGGAGTTCCACGCGTGGTTCAACCCGTACCGGATCTCCATGCCGCAGGGTGCCGGCCCGGACGTCAACAAGCTCGCCCCCAACCACCCGGTGCGCCAGCACCCGGACTGGGCGGTCGCCTATCCGGTCAACGCGGCCGGGTCGCGGCTCTACTACAACCCGGGCATTCCGGAAGTACGCCAGTTCGTGCAGACGGCGATCATGGACGCGGTACGGCGGTACGACATCGACGGCGTCCACTTCGACGACTACTTCTACCCGTACCCGGCGGCCGGGCAGGACTTCCCCGACGCGGCGACGTTCACCCAGTACGGCGCCGGCTTCGCCAGCAAGGCCGACTGGCGGCGCAACAACATCGACCTGCTCGTCCAGGAGTTCGGCCAGAAGCTCAAGGCGGTCAAGCCCTGGGTGAAGTTCGGCATCAGCCCGTTCGGCATCTGGCGCAACAAGGCGGCCGACCCGCTCGGCTCGGAGACCAGCGGGACCCAGTCGTACGAGGCGAACTTCGCGGACACCCGCAAGTGGGTCAAGGAGGAGTGGATCGACTACATCCTGCCGCAGATCTACTGGCACATGGGCCTGGCCGTCGCCGACTACGCCAAGCTCGTGCCGTGGTGGTCGGACGTGGTCGCCGGTACGCGGGTGCAGCTCTACATCGGGCAGGCCGACTACAAGATCGGTGACCCGGCGCAGCCCGCGGCCTGGCAGGACCCGGCCGAGATGTCCCGGCACCTGACGTTCAACCGGGACTATCCGCAGGTCGCCGGCAACGTGCACTTCAGCGCGGTGCAGGTGCGGGCGGACAAGCTCGGCGCCACCACGCGGTACGCCGCGGACCACTACTCCAAGCCGGCACTGGTGCCCGCGATGGAGCACAAGCCGCACAAGCCGCTGATGTTCCCGATCGTCACGGACGCGTCCCGGACCGCCGACGGGGTACGCCTGCGCTGGTTCACCCCGCTGAGCAAGCCCACCTCGTACGCCGTGTACCGGTTCGACGGGATCACCCTGCCCGGCCGGTGCGGCTTCGCGGACGCGGCGCACCTGCTCGGCACCACCCGCGACACGTCCTTCACCGACGCGTCGGCCGAGCCCGGCCAGCGGTACACGTACTACGTGACCGCGCTGGACCGCCAGTGGAACGAAAGCCCACCCAGCCCCCACGCCCCATCCTCCGCTAGGGGCTCCCCCACCTTTCTCGCCGATCAAGGGCAAACGGTCGTGGTTTGATCTCCGATTCACGACCATTTGCCCTTGATCGGCACGGAAGTCCGTGATCGACGCGACCAGCACGGGAGTGCTTCACGTCGAATTCATCGACAGGTGCGAACGATATAGATCCACGAAAGGCGATACCCCGACACTGAGGGAACGTTAAGTCCCCCTACCCCCGGGAGGATCCACATGCCCCGTCGGTTCGCCACGCTGCTCGTCGCGGTGCCCCTCGCAATCCTCACCGCCCTCGGGGTGGCCGGTCCAGCCGCCGCCGTACCGGCCGACAAGCCGGCCGTCCTGTCCAGCTGGACGCAGACCAGCGCCAGCAGCTACAACGCCTGGAACTCCGCGCGCCAGAACCAGGGCGCCTGGGCCGACTACGCCTTCGACTGGTCAACGGACCTCTGCTCAAGCAGCCCCGACAACCCGCTCGGGTTCGACTTCAGGTACTCCTGCTGGCGCCACGACTTCGGCTACCGCAACCACAAGGCGGCCGGGATCTTCCCGGCCAACAAGGCGCGCATCGACAGCGCCTTCTACGAGGACCTCAAGCGCAAGTGCAACACGTACAACGTCGTGGTCCGTCCCGCCTGCCTGGCCCTGGCCTGGACGTACTACCAGGCCGTGAAGCAGTTCGGCAGCGTTGTCGTGAGCGACGCCCAGATAGCGGAGGCGAAGGCCCTCCTCTAGCCACGCGAGTTAGGAAGGGCCCCCTGCTATGCAAAAAGCGTTAACAGGGGGCCCTTCCTTGCAGCTCAGGCGGCGAAGCGGGGGGAGCCTAGGGCCATGTCGGGGTGGTCTACCGATAGGGCCAGGGAGGCTGCATCGGCCACCGACAGGGCGCCGCCCTCGGCGTACGCGGTGTCGAAGGCCGCGTCGCCCAGCGCGGCCCGGACAGCCGCCTGCCGCTCAGCCCAGTACGCGCCGAACCGGCCCGGTGTGCTGCGCAGCGCCGACCGGGTGGCCTGCGCCGCCCCGAACAGGCGGGCCGCGGTCACCGGGTCCCCGCCCAGCGCGCAGCGCACCGCGATCGCGCAGATCGCGTCGCACGCCCGGCTGTGGAAGCCGTGCCCGATCCGGGAGCGCAGCGCCACCACTAGGTGGTCATGCGCGGCGATCAGGTCGCGGCGGCCCAGCGCCACCATGCCGAGCAGGAAGTCCACGCTGCGCCGGCCGCGCTCGGCCGGACGGGCGGCCTCCAGCGGGCGGGCCGCGCCGAGCACCTCGGACGCGTCGTCCAGCGCCCCGCGCTGCCACAGCAGCTCGGCGAGGGTGTAGACGGCGAGCAGGGCCTCGTTGGCCACGTCGCTGGCGGCGGCCCAGTCGATCACCTCGCGGCAGACCCGCTCGGCGTCGGCGAGCTGGCCCATGTCGACCAGCGTGCCGCCTCGCCCGGCGAGCACCCGGGCGAGCAGGCCCGCGTCGCCGGCCTGCCGCGCCGCCGCCTCGGCCCGCTGCGAGAAACGCAGCTCCTCGGCGAACTCACCGTCGGCGCCGGCGTGTAGCGAGTGCATGTGGTACGCCGCCGCCAGCTCCGCCTCCGGGATCGGCTCGCCGGTCTCGGCGATCCGCCCGTACAGCCGGAACAGCCAGAGCCGGCCCTCCCGGGCCAGCCCGCGCTCGCGCCACCACTGGTCCAGGCCACCGGCCAGCCGCAGGCCGGCCCGCGCGCTGCCCCCGGTCGCGGTCCAGCGCAGGGCGGCACGCATCTCGTCCGCGAGCGGGTCCAGCGAGTACAGCGACAGCGTCACCGGCCGCTCGTCCGGGCCCAGGTGCGCCTTCTGCAGGGCGTACAGGGACCAGGCCACGTGCCGGTCCCGCGCCGCCCGCTCCTCACCCGCGTCGACCAGCCGCCGGGCCGCGTACGCCCGGATCGGGTCCAGCATCCGGTACGTCGTACCCGACGCGTGCGGCTCGGCTTGAATCATCGACTTGTCGACCAGCACGGACAGCGGGTCCAGCGGGTCGTCGTCGAGCAGCCACTCCACCGTCTGCAGGTCGACCGGCCCGGAGAACACCGCCAGCCAGCGCAGCAGCCGCGCCGCCCGCGGGCCCAGCGTCCGGTACGACCAGGTCACCGTCGCCTGGATGGTCGCGTGCCGCTGAGTCGCCGACCGGGTCGCCAGGGTGCGTTTGCCGGCCGGGGTGCGAGCCAGGTCGACGGTCTCCATCTGGCTGGCGATCCAGCGGCCGTCGCCCGCGTACGTCTGCTCGGGGTCGTCGCGCCCCGCGTCGAGCGCGCCCAGCACGTCGTCGAGCCGCTCGGCCAGCTGGCTCGCGGACAGCACGCGTAGCCGCGCCGCCGCCAGCTCGATCGCCAGCGGCAGCCCGTCCAGCCGGGAGACCACACGGTGCAGGTCGTCGGATTCGGCCGGGTCGGAACGCCGGCCACCCCGGGACGCGGTCGTGCGGTCCAGCAGCAGCGCGACCGCCTCGCTCGGGCCGCCACCGGGCCCGGGCGCCACGGACAGCGGCGGGATCCGCCACACCGCCTCGCCCGGCAGCATGAACGGCTCCCGGCTCGTCGCCAGCACCCGTACCCCACCGCCGCCGGTGAGCAGCCGCGAGATCACCTCAGCGGCCGCCGTGAGCTGCGCGTCGCAGGTGTCCAGAAGCAGCAGCATCCGCCGCGACGCGGCGTACTCCACCAGCGTGTCGACCACCGGCCGGCCCGGCTCCGGGCGCAGCCCGAGCACCGCGGCGATCGCGAACGCCACCAGGCCCGGGTCGGTCACCGTCGCGACGTCGACAAACCACACCCCATCCGGGTACGTCTCGACGAGCCCGCCGGTCAGCTCCACGGCGAGCCTGGTCTTGCCCGCCCCGCCGGCACCCACCACCGTCACCAGCCGGTGCTCGGACATGAGCGTGCCCAGCTCGGACCGCTCGGCGTGCCGCCCGACGAACGAGGTCACCTGGGTCGGCAGGTTGTGCGAGGCGGCGTCGGCCGTACGCGGGCGCGGGAACTGCCGCTCCAACCCCGGCGCGACCAACTGGAAGAGCCGCTCCCGGTCGTCGAAGCCGCGCAGCCGGTGCAGGCCCAGGTCGAGCAGCGACGCCTCGGGCGGCAGCGGGGCCGCGTGCCGGGCGGTCGCCGCCGAACACAGCACCTGGCCGCCGTGGGCCGCCGCGGCGATCCGCGCCGCCCGGTGCACCTCGGGACTGGCGTATTCGCCGTTGACGGCCTCGGCCTGTCCGGTGTGCAAACCCATGCGCACTCTCGGGGTGGACTCCGCGGACGGCCACTCGTGCGCGGCCAACGCCCGTTGCGCGGTCAGGCAGGCATCGACCGCCGCCGCGGCATCGGAAAACGCCACGAAGAACGAATCACCCTCGGTGAAGAGTTCCGTACCGTCACTCTCGGACAAAGTACGACGCAGTAACCGCCGGTGCTCACTCAGCACCGGTCGGTAACCCGCACCGAGCATCTGGGCCAACCTGGTTGAGCCCTCGATGTCGGTGAACATGAAAGTCACCAGCCCATTCGGCAGGTGAATCCGTGCCGACACGCGTGGAACCTCCGCCCCCTGGAAGTCGCGGTTCATGCTGCCGCACCTCCGCAACCTGGCACATCGTAGGAACGGCCGGTACAGACCCACCCCAAGGCCATAGCCAGGGGCGATCTCACCGAGCCGGACACACGAGCGGGGTATGCGAGGGGTGCTACGGCTGACGTAACGACAACCGGCGTACTCAGTTGTGGTACGAGAGGTCAAACAACTAGGGCCTTACGGCCTCAGCCGCAGCCACACCCGCCTCCGCAGCACCCGCCGCCCCCCGCGGCGCTCGCACCAGATCCACCGGTGGCGGCCGAGCCACGCCCGGTGACGGACACGGCGGACAGCAGCTTGACGGTGTCGGCGTGGCCCTGTGGACAGGACGCCGGCTGACCAGAATCGGTCATCGGGCGATTGACCTCGAATGTGTCGCCGCAGGCGCGGCACCGAAACTCGTACCGGGGCATGACAAACAGGGTACGACGAACCCGCTCCGCAGCGCGATGAGACATACTCGACGGGTGGCGGACGGGGAGGCGACACCACCGACAGAGCGACCGTTGCGCTCGGCCACTCCCGAGTGGGCCGGGCCGCTGGGCAGCTCCGGAGCGGCTCCCGAGCAGGAGCCGGAGGCGAGCACGCCCGCACCGAAATCCGAGCCGGCTACGGTCACGGTGGGGCCCGCTTCTGTCGTACCCGATGCGCCTAAGCCAGAACGACCACGGCGGCGGATGCCCGGACCGCGGCAGGCGGCCCGTGCGGTGGGCTCGTGGGCGCGGCGGCCGAGCGGCCGGCTGACACTGCCCGGCGTGCTGCTGCTCGTGCTCGTCGTGGCGGGCGCGGGGGCCGGTGCCATCGTGATCCCGATGACCGCCGGCTCGCGCACGGACGCCGCCGGCGGCACGCCGAGCCCGGAGGCCACCGGGACGGCACAGGCGCCGGACGCCCTCGGGCCGACCGGCATCCCGACCGGCGGATTCCCCACGACGGTACCGACGGCCACGCCCACGGCGACCGGGGCGGCCTCCGTTGGGCGCCCGGCCGACGTGCTGGCCGGCTGGGCCACCCAAACCGCCACCAAGGTAGACATTCCGTGGGTGGCGATGCAGGCGTACGGCTACGCCGAGTTGGTCCTCGCCCAGACCCGCCCGGGCTGCCAACTGCGATGGACCACGCTCGCGGCGATCGGCAAGGTCGAGTCCAACCACGGCCGGCACAACGCCACGCTGGGCACCGACGGGCAGTCGGCGCCGCGGATCCTCGGCCCGGCCCTCGACGGCACCAACAACACCCAGCGGATCCTGGATTCCGACGACGGGGTGCTGGACGGCGACCTCACATACGACCGGGCGGTCGGGCCGATGCAGTTCATCCCGTCCACGTGGCGGCTGCACGAGATCGACGCGGACAACGACGGTCTCAAGGACCCGAACGATATTGATGACGCGACGCTCGCGGCCGGTAACTATCTGTGTCAGGGTACGCGCAACCTGAGCAGCGGCACGGATTGGTGGAACGCGATCTATTCATACAACGACGTGAAACCATATGCGCAGGCAGTGTTTGACGCGGCAAATGACTACGGGGCGAAGAGCCGCACATAGCGTCACCTCATAGGCACTTTGAAGAACGAAGACCCTTCCGCTCACGTTCGGTTGACGGCAAGCTATACGGGTGATGGTGCGCGAGTGGGATCCTCGGACTGCGTCGTCCGCGGAGATTGGGTCCCTGCTGGACACTCTCAACGCGGTGCTCGCGGCCGACCTCCCGGAAGATCCGTTGTGGCAGGACGCCTCCCTTCGGGAGTACCAGTCCGAGACCATGCCTGGCGAGCGACGGATCTCGTGGATCGCCGAGGAGGAGCCGGGCCCGGACGGGGCGCCCGGACGACTACTCGGACACACCAACGTGCTGCTGCTCGGCGACATCGGCGTGGTCGAGCTCTTCGTGCACCCGTCCCTGCGGCGCACCGGCCTGGCCCGCCAGATGCTGACCAAGGCGGTGCGGCGGGCGTACGACGAGGGCTTCTCGTCGATCGGCGTCGAGGTGGTCGGCGGCACCCCGGCGGTGGCGTTCTACGAGTCGCTCGGCTTCGAGCGGGAGTACGTCGAAACACGCAGCGTGCTTAAGCTGTCCACGGTGGACTGGATGGCGTTGGGCGAGATGGCCGGCAGCATCAGCAACGGCTACCGGGTGGAGTTCTTCCCCGGCGGGCCGGGTGACGACCTCATCGAGGCGTACGCGGTGGCCAAGTCGGCGATGCGCGACATTGACGACGGCGACCTCGACCTGCGCCCCAGCTCGTACGATCCGCAGCGGCTCCGGGAGAGCCTGGCCTGCCTGCACCGGCGCGGCATGAAGCCGTACATCGTGCTCGCGATCCACGAGCGCACCGGTGCGGTGGCCGGGCTGACCGAGGTCGTGGTGCCGGCGCAGCACCCGACCCGGGCCGACCAGTACGACACGATCGTCGTGCCGGACCACCGCGGCTACGGCATCGACCGGGCGATCAAGGCACGGATGCTCTTCGAGCTGCGCTCGGCCGAGCCCGACCTCGCCGAGGTGCAGACGTGGAACGCGCTCGACAACGAGCCGATGCTGAAGGTCAACGCCGAGCTCGGGTTCCAGCCGGACCGCGAGTGGTACGAGTACGGCGCGGACGTGGCGGAGCTGCTGCACCGCCTCGATCCGAAAACGTGACATCTAACTGACACCCAGCCGATAGACGCGCGACGGATCGACGCCTTAACGTGCGTTGATCCCTCACGCCTGGAGGCTCCATGCGCCGCTTGTGCGCCCTACTCGCGATCACAGTCGCGTCGGTCGGGCTCGTACCCGCCGTGGCTTACGCCGCGCCGACGGACCTGTTCATCTCGGAATACATCGAAGGTTCGTCGAACAACAAGGCGATCGAGATATACAACGGCACCGGCGCACCCGTCGACCTGACCGCCGGCGCCTACCAGCTGCAGGTCTACTTCAACGGAGCGACCACCGCGGGACTCACCGTCGCGCTGGGCGGCACGGTGGCGGACGGCGACGTGTTCGTGTTCGCCCACTCGTCCGCGTCGGCGGCGATCCTCGCCCAGGCCGACCAGACGACCGGCGCGGGCCTGTTCAACGGCGACGACGCGATCGTGCTGACCAAGGGTGGTCCCGCCGGCACCGTGGTCGACGCGTTCGGGCAGGTGGGCACGGATCCGGGTACGGAGTGGGGCACCGGCCTGACCAGCACGGCTGACAACACGCTGCGCCGGCTGCCGACCCTTTCTGCCGGCGACACCGTCGCCGATGACGCCTTCGACCCGGCGGCGCAGTGGGCCGGCTTCGCGACCGACACGTTCGACGGACTCGGTGCGCACACGCTGGACGGCGGCGACGCTCCGGCGGCGCTGGCCTGCGGCGGCACGCTGACCACCTCGGACGGTGTCGCGGCCACCCGCACGGTGACCGCCACCGACACCGACGACACCATCGTGGACCTGGCCGTCACCGCGGGCACGCCGCTGATCTCCCGTACCGCGTTCACGCCCGCGGCCACCGTCGGCGGCACCGCGACCGCCGAGATCACCGCCTCGGCGGGCCTGTCGCCCGGCTCGTACCCGGTGACGGTCACCTCCACCGACACCGACGGCACGACCGCCACCTGCGGCTTCACCGTCCAGGTGACCACCGTGCTGACCGTCGGCGAGGTGCAGGGCCAGACCACCGACGCGGAAGCCGGCAAGACCGACCGGTCGCCGCTCGCGCCCGCCTCCGGCAACGGCACGAGCAGCACGCTCTACGACGTACGCGGTGTCATCACGCAGCGCACGCTCGCCCGCACCTCGGCCGGCGCCAACCAGTACGGCTTCTTCCTGCAGAGCCGGGCCGGCGCCTCCGATGGCGACCCGCTGACGTCGGACGGCATCTTCGTCTTCATGGGTGCGTTCACGTCGCTCATCGGCGGGTACGTCCCGACCGTCGGCGACGAGGTCGTGCTGCGCGCCCGGGTCTCCGAGTTCTTCAACCTGACCCAGCTCTCCAGCGCCTCGCTCGTCCGTCTGGTCGAGAGTGGGGTGTCCGAAGTAGACGTCACGGACGCCACGCCGCCGACCGTGCTGGCCGACGCCGACCGGTTCTGGGAGCGGCACGAGGGCACGCAGATCAAGGTCCGGTCCGGCAGCGGCGTGGTCGCCGGGCGGGACAACTTCGCCTCCACCGCCGACTCGGAGATCTGGTTGGTGGACAAGGACTCCGCGGTGCTCGACCGGGCCAACCCGTACGGCCGGCGGGTGTTCCGCGACGCGCACCCGAGCGATCAGGTGGCGGACGGCAACGGTGAGCGCATCATGCTCGGCAGCATGGGCGTGAAGTGGGCCGCGCAGGACAACACGACGCTCCTCCCGCCCGCGCACACCTTCGACACGCTGACCGCCGACGCGGTGGGCGGCCTGTACTTCTCCTTCGAGAAGTACGGTGTACAGGCTTCGTCGGCTAGTTTCGCCGACGGCCTCTCGCCCGCCTCCGGTCCTTCGCCCGCGCCCGCCAAGCGCGACCGGGAGTTCGCGGTCGCCACGTACAACGTGGAGAACCTGTACGACTACCGCGACGACCCGTTCGACGGCTGCGACTTCGCCGGAAACTCCGGGTGCACCGGGGTCAGCCCGCCGTTCGACTACGTACCGGCCTCCGACGCCGAGTACCAGGAGCAGCTCGGCAACCTCGCCGACCAGATCATCAACGACCTGCACGCGCCCGACCTGATCCTCGTGCAAGAGGCCGAAGACCAGGACATCTGCACCGTCTCCGGCGGCGCGCTGGTGTGCGGTGCGGTGGACAACGCGGACGGCGCACCCGACACCCTGCAGGAGCTCGCGCTGCGGATCGGCTCGTCCGGCGGGCCCGCCTACGCGGCGGCGTACGACCGGGACGGCGCCGACGACCGCGGCATCACGGCGGCGTTCCTCTACCGCACCGACCGGGTCTGGTTGGCCCCGGCCACCGCCGGCGACCCGGTGCTCGGCTCGGCGCCCACCGTGTCGTACCGGGCGCCCGGCCTGGCGTACAACGCCGACGTACAGAACCCGAAGTCGCTCAACGCCGACCTGCCCGCCGACGTGGACACCTCCACCGGCGTGGACGGCTCGGACGTCTACACCCGCGCCCCGCAGGTCGGCAAGTTCACGGTGGCGGCCGCGCCGGGTTCGGCGGACACCTTCACGGTGTGGGCGATCAGCAACCACTATTCGTCCACCCCGGATGCCCGCGTCGGCCAGCGCCGCGAGCAGGCCGCGTACGGCGCCGCGATCGTCGCCGCCCTCGGCTCCGCCCGGATCGTCTACGGCGGCGACCTGAACGTCTTCCCCGCCCCGACGACCCGGTGCAGCCGGCCTCCGACCAGCTCGCCCCGCTGTACGACGCCGGCCTGCAAAACCTGTGGGAGAACCTGGCGGCGGACAAGCCCGAGTCGGCGTACTCGTACGTCTTCCAGGGCCAGGCGCAGACGCTGGACCACCTCTTCGTCAGCCCGCTGCTGCACGACGACCTGGTCCAGATCCGCGCCGCGCACATCAACGCCGACTGGGCCGCCGACTTCGACGGCGACGGGTCGCGCGGCTCCAGCGACCACGACCCGCAGGTCGCCAGGTTCCGCTCCCGCCCGACGCTGTCGATCGCGGACGTGTCGGTGGCCGAGGGCAACAGCGGCAAGACGTCCATGACGTTCACCGTGGTGGCGTCCCGGCCGGTACCTGCGCCGATCGTGCTGTGCGCGGCGACGCTGGGCCTGACCGCGTCCGCCGGCTCCGACTTCGAGCCGCTGATCCGGTGCACGGTGCTCGGCACCGGACAGACGTCGGCGACGTTCACGGTCTCCGTACGCGGCGACCGCAAGCGTGAAGGCAACGAGACGCTGGCGCTCGTGGTGGGCTCCGTGCCCGGCCAGTGGCAGGGCGACCCCATCGCCATCGGCACCATCCTGAACGACGACTGACCGCGTCCTGTGGGCACCCGCAATTCCAGCGGGTGCCCACGCGGTGGGGCTCGTGGCGAATCGTCGCTTGAAATGGAGCGGGTTCCCCCGACTTCCGCCCGAGTAGGGCGCCCCTATTGGTTCCGCCGGCGCAAGTGGGGCGCCCTCAAGGCCGGGTAGTTAAGGATTCCTGGGCGCTGTCACGCCAGCCTGCGGTGATCATGAAGTTAGCGGCAGGGAGAAGGCTCTCCCCGGGCGTCAACTTCATGATCACCGCAGGAGCCGGGTCACACCGTCCGGGTGATCGGGAACGACGCGGTCACCTGACCCTGATGACACCCCCCTGCCACCAGATAGCGCACAACAGGGGCGCCCTCCATGGCCGCAACATCAGGGGCCGGTGCGGACGTCAAGGCCGCGACGACGAGGCGGGGTAGATCTAGACGAGTTATGGCTGACATCGAGCCCTAACTCGTCTAGATCTACCGCCAGCTTCGACCTTGGCCAGGGGCGGGCCGGGCCTGCACCCGGATGTATCCGATATGACCGGCCATTGGATCCCGGTCCGCCCACCGGGCCGGTGATGTGATCGACGGCAGGGCCGACGTACGCCGCGACCGTGGCGAACAGTTGCCCCTGGGCGGGCAACTTCTCGACACAGTCACCAAAGTCGAGGGCGATGGCCGCGTCACATCAGCGCTCGACATGGACCTGATTCCCTTAACTACCCGGCCTTGAGGGCGCCCCGCTCACCGTCCTGAGGGGAGTAGGGGCGCCCCACTCACGCCGCAACGCCCAACAGGGACCCCCTACCGGGGCGGGACGGCCCTCGCCTCGCCCTCGACGGCCCTCGCTCCCTCGCTGCCCGTCGATCAAGGACTTTCGCGTCGATCAAGGGCAAACGGTCGTGGAAAAGACATCAAACCACGACCATATGCCCTTGATCGACGCGGAGAGCGGGCCCGACGCGACGCGGAGAGCGGGCCCGACGCGACGCGGAGAGCGGGCCCGACGCGACGCGGAGAGCGGGCACGGGCGCGGCGCGGAGAAGGGGCGCGGCGCGGAGAGGGGTCAGTAGCGGGTGCGGAGGAGTCTGGCGGCTTCGACGGCCCAGTACGTGAGGATGATCTGGGCGCCGGCGCGGCGGATCGACGTGATCGTCTCCAGCATCGCGCGCTCGCGGTCGATCCAGCCGCTGGCGGCGGCCCCCTCGACCATCGAGTACTCGCCGGAGATCTGGTACGCGGCCACCGGGACGTCGACGGCCGCCCGTACCGCGGCCACCACGTCCAGGTAGGGCAGCGCGGGCTTGACCATCACGACGTCCGCGCCCTCGGCCACGTCCAGGGCCACCTCGCGCAGCGCCTCGCGGATGTTGGGCGGGTCCTGCTGGTACGTGCGCCGGTCCCCTTGCAGCGAGGACTCGACCGCGTCGCGGAAGGGGCCGTAGAACGCCGACGCGTACTTGACCGCGTAGGCCAGGATCGCCACGTCCTGGTAACCGGCCGCGTCGAGGGCCTTGCGGACCACGCCGACCTGGCCGTCCATCATGCCGGACGGGCCGACCATGCCGGCGCCGGCCGCCGCCTGGGCGACGGCCATTTCCGCGTACGCCGCGAGCGTCGCGTCGTTGTCGACCGTCCCGTCGGGGGCGAGCAGCCCGCAGTGCCCGTGCGAGGTGAACTCGTCCAGGCACAGATCGCTCATCACCACGGTGGCGTCGCCGACCTCGGCCACCACGTCGCGAAGGGCCACGTTGAGGATGCCGTGCGGGTCGGTGCCGCCGGAGCCGGTGGGATCCTTGGCGAGGGGCACGCCGAAGAGCATGACGCCGCCCACGCCGGCCTGCACCGCCTCGACCACCGCCTTGCGCAGCGAGTCGCGGGAATGCTGCATGACGCCCGGCATCGAGGCGATCGGGCGCGGCTCGGTCAGCCCTTCCTTGACGAACATCGGCAGCACCAGCTCGGACGGCGCTACCCGGGTCTCCTCGACCATCCGCCGCAGCGCCGGCGTGCGGCGCAGGCGGCGGGGCCGGACATCGGGGTACGACATGACGGGACCTCAGGTCTCAGCGGAAACGGAGCGCAGTCGGGCCCTGCACCTTCGACCCGCGGCGCTGCTTGGCCGGCATCGCGGCCAGCTTGTCGCGCAGTTCCACGGCGTACCCGGCGAGGGCCTCGACCAGGTCCGGCACGGACGCGTGGGGCGGCTGGACGTCGACCCGCAGGCCGAATTCCGTCGCCGTTTCGGCCGTCTTCGGGCCGATCACGGCGACCACGGTACGGGTGTGCGGCTTGCCTGCGATACCCACCAGGTTACGCACGGTCGAGGACGACGTGAAGAGAACCGCATCGAAACCGCCCGATTTAATAGCGTCCCGGATCTCGGCCGGCGGCGGCGCCGCGCGCACCGTGCGGTACGCGGTGACGTCGTCGACCTCCCAGCCACGCTCGGTGAGCCCGGCGGCCAGCGTCTCGGTGGCGATATCGGCGCGCGGCAGCAGCACCCGGCCGACCGGGTCGAGGATCTCGTCGTGCGGCGAGAACTCGGCCAGCAGTCCCTCGCTCGACTGCTCACCGGACGGCACCAGCTCGGGCTGGATGCCGAAGGCGCGCACCGCGTCGGCGGTGGCCTCGCCGATGCAGGCGATCTTCACGCCGCCGAAGTGGCGGGCGTCGAGGCCGTGCTCGGCGAACTTCTCCCACACCGCGCGCACCGCGTTGACGGAGGTGAAGACGACCCACGCGTACCGGCCGTCGACCAGGCCCTTGACGGCCCGCTCCATCTGGGCCGGGGTGCGCGGCGGCTCGACGGCGATCGTCGGCACCTCGCACGGGATCGCACCGTAGGCGCGCAGGTGCTCGCTCATCACGCCGGCCTGCTCCTTGGTGCGCGGAACGAGCACCTTCCAGCCGTACAGTGGGCGGTTTTCCCACCAGCTCAGCTTGTCGCGGTGGGCGACGCCCCCGCCGAGGGTGAGCACGACGCGGCCGGTGAAGCCGAGCGCGGCCGCGACGAAGCTGTCCACCGTGGACGTCGTCGTGTACTGCGTCTCGCCGGTGCCGTCGCCGGTCACGCCGACCGCCGTGGTGCCGTCGACGCCGGCCGCGAGCAGCCCGTCGCGTACGGCGGCGAGGTCGCCCGCGTCGACGGCGAGCGCGAGCGAGCCGCGGAGGATGGCCGCGGCGAGCGCCTCGAAGTCCAGCGCGGAGACGTCGTCGACGTCGGCGGCGGTGCGGACGCCGGGCAGCGGCACGCCGGCGTACGTGGCGACGCCCTCGGCCTGGCCCACCCCGGGCACCACCTCGAAGTGCACGGCGGTACGCGCGACCGCCTGCACCTCCTTGACCACGGAGTCGTGGCCGAACGGGTCGCCGGCGACGAGATGCACCGCCGACAGGCCGGAGCGGGCCGCGGAGAGCAGCACCTTGGCCACGTCGCCCGGCGCCCCCTCGGCCGGGGTGAACTGGGTGTCCGGCTTCGCCTCAACGCGGATCGCGTCGAGCAGCGGCTCGGAGACGCCACGGTCGTAGATGACCTGGTCCGCGTCGACCAGGGCGGCGTGCGCACGGCGGGTCAGCAGGCCAGGGTCGCCGGGCCCCGCACCGACGAACGCGATACGGCCTGCGGGCTTACGGGTGCGGCTCATTTTCTGTGCTCCCAAGTAGGGTCTCGGCGCCTGCCTCGAAGAGATCGGCGGCGAGCGCGCGTCCAATCTCTACCGCGGCGGCGGGCGTACCGGTGCGGGAAAGCCGGATGTCTCGGGTGCCATCCGGGCTGATAACCGCACCGCGCAGGTAGATCTCATCACCGTCGTCGCCCTCGGCGACCTCGGCGAAGGCGGCCACCGGAGCACTGCACCCGGCCTCCAGCGTGGCCAGCAGCGCCCGTTCCGCGGTGACCGCGGCGCGGGTCGCTGCATGGTCGAGCCTCCCAAGCAGCTCGACCAGGTCCTGGTCATCGGCCCGGCACTCCACCGCGAGCGCACCCTGGGCCGGGGCGGGCAGCATGAGCATCGGATCGAGAGTCTCGGTGATCTCCGCGGCGCGCCCCAGCCGGACGATCCCGGCGCGAGCCAGCACGACGGCGTCCAACTCGCCCTCGCTGACCTTGCGCAGCCGGGTGTCGACGTTGCCGCGGATCGGCACGACCTCCAGCTGCAGGCCGAGGGCGTGCAGCTGCGCCATCCGGCGCAGCGCGCCGGTGCCGATGCGGGCGCCGGGCGGCAGCTCCGCGAGAGTGCGGCCGCCGCTGGCCACCAGCGCGTCGCGTGGGTCTTCACGCGGGGGTACGGCCGCGATGCGCAATCCATCGTGTACGGCGGTGGGCAGGTCCTTGTACGAGTGGACCGCGAAGTCGATCTCCTTGGCGCCGAGCGCGTCCCGCAGGGCGGACACGAACACGCCGACGCCCAGTTGCTGGACCGGGGCCGACGAGCGATCGCCGGCCGTGACGATCTCCACCAGCTCCACCTCCCGCCCGGTCGCGGCGCGCAGCGCCTCGGCGACCTGCTGGGATTGGGCCAGCGCCAGCGCACTCCCCGAGTGCCGAGCCGCAGCGTCACGCGTCGCCCTCCAGATCGGGCAGGTCCTGCACCTGTGCGCTCTGCGGCACCTCAAGGTCGAAGAGCTCCCGCAGCAGGGCCGCGTACTGGTCGCCGCCCGGCTCGGCGGCGAGCTGGCGCACCCGTACGGTCGGCGAGTGCAGCAGGCGCTGCACCACCCGGTGGACGGTGTGCGCGACGTCGGCGCGCTGCTCGTCGGACAGGTCCGGCCGGCGCTGGGACAGCCGGCGCAGCTCGGCGGCCACGACGTCGTCGGCACGGGTGCGCAGGGCGGCCACGGTGGGGGCGACGTCGGCGCCGCGCAGCCAGGCCAGGAACGCCTCGACCTCGCTCGCCACGATCGTCTCGACCGCGGCCTCGTCGGCGGCGGCCGGGCCGGTACGGAGGCTGGCCGCCAACCGGTCGATGTCGACCACCACGACGCCCGGCAGCTCGGCGGCGGCCGGCTCCACGTCGCGGGGCACGGCCAGGTCCAGGATAACCAGCGGGCGGTCGCGGCCCTCGATGGCGCGCGCCACGGCCTCGCGGGTCAGCACGTGCTCGGTGGACGCGGTGGCGGTGGCCACCACGTCGACGCTCGCCAGCGCGTCGGCCAGCTCGGCGAACGGCACGGCCGTCGCGCCGTACGCCTCGGCGAGCCGCTCGGCCCGCTCGGCGCCGCGGTTGGTGACGGTCAACGGACCGGCGCCGGAACGCGACAGCGTGGCCAGGGACAGCGCGCCCATCGCCCCGGCACCGACGACCAGGGCGGGCCGGCCGGCCAGCTCGGTGGTCGGGTGCTCGCAGTCGACGCCCAGCAGGCAGTCGTGGTCGCCCGCCAGCACGGACGCGGCCAGGCCGAGCGCCGCGGTCACCACGCTCTGGCCGGCCCGGTCGATGCCGGTCTCGGTGTGCGCCCGCTTGCCCACCCGCAGCGCCTGCTGCATCAGCTCGTGCAGCACCCGCCCGGCGCTGTCCCGGTCGGTCGCCGCCTGGTACGCGTCGCGGAGCTGGCCGAGGATCTGCGCCTCGCCGACGACCATCGAGTCGAGCCCGGTGGCGACCCGGAACGTGTGCCGCACGGCCGCCGCGTCGTAGTGCACGTAGAGGTGGTTGGCCAGGTCGTTCGCCGTACAGCCGGCGCGCTCGGCGAGCACGCCGCAGATCTCACCCAGGCCGCCGTGGAAGCCGTTGACCGCGGCGTACACCTCGACCCGGTTGCAGGTGGACAGGACGACCGCCTCGCTGACGTACTGCTGGGCGAGCAGCCGGTCGAGCATGCCGTCCACCTCGGCCGGCGAGACCGCGACCTGCTCCAGGATCGACACCGGAGCGGTGCGGTAGGAAGCGCCTACGACGATCAGGTTCACGTGCCGACCGCCTCCTCGGTGCCGGTCGCCGAGAGCCCGCCCGGCAACGCCGTGAGGCCACCTGAGGGACCGGCGGCCGGCAACGAGGTCAGCGATGCCTTGCGGTGCTCGTGGAACGAAAGTATCTGCAGCTCGATGGCGAGATCAACCTTGCGCACGTCGACCCCTCAGGTACCGAGAGTACGCAAGGAGCGAAGTTGAGGATGCTCGTGACACCAGCGGCGACCAACTGATCCGCCACGCTCTGCGCGGCCGCCGCGGGGGTCGCGATCACGCCGATGGCGATCGACTCGGCCGCGGCGATCTCGGGCAGGTCCTCGATGTGCTGTACGACCAGGCCATTTATCCGCTCGCCGACCCGGCTGGGGTCGGCGTCGAAGAGGGCGGCTATGCGGAACCCGCGACTGCCGAACCCGGCGTACCCGGCCAGGGCGTGACCAAGGTTACCCACGCCGACCAAGGCGACCGCCCGGCGCTGGTGCAGCCCGAGGACGTACTCGATCTGCTCGATCAGCAGGGCGACGTCGTAGCCCACGCCCCGCGTGCCGTACGACCCGAGGTGCGAGAGGTCCTTGCGCAGCTTCGCCGAGTTGACCCCCGCCGCAGCGGCCAGGCCCTCGCTGGAGACGGTGTCGTTGCCGGCCTCGGCCAGGTTGTGCAGCGCACGCAAATATTCGGGTAGCCGGGCAACCGTGGCCTCCGGGAGGTCCGGAAGCGCCGGGACCGCGTGCCGACCGGACGAATCGCCGGGGCGCTGCTGACTCATGAGACTCCGTGCTCCGTGGGGAACCCGCCGTCGACAGCCGTGAGGAACTGTGCTAGCGGGGCGCTACGGGTTAACAGACTAGGCGCTTGTGAAGGCGTGCACAAATCGCGATCTTGATCAAGCGGGTGCGCCCAGATACGCCAGGACGGCCAGCACACGGCGATGCTGTTCCTCGTCGGGCGGGAGTTGAAGCTTGGTGAAGATGTTACGAACGTGCTTTTCCACCGCGCCGTCGCTCACCACCAAGGCGCGGGCGATCGCCGTGTTGGACCGCCCCTCGGCCATCAACGCCAGCACCTCCCGCTCGCGCGGAGTCAGCTCGCGCAGCGGGTCGTCCCGGCGACGGCGGACGAGGAGTTGGCTGACCACCTCGGGGTCGAGCACGGTGCCGCCGCTGGCCACCCGGCCCACCGCGTCCAGGAACTCGGCGATCGCGGCGACCCGGT
Organism: Phytohabitans rumicis; assembly: GCF_011764445.1. Taxonomy (NCBI): domain Bacteria; kingdom Bacillati; phylum Actinomycetota; class Actinomycetes; order Micromonosporales; family Micromonosporaceae; genus Phytohabitans; species Phytohabitans rumicis. The sequence goes on along the minus strand of NZ_BLPG01000001.1, from coordinate 4,953,925 downwards.
CCTTGAGCAGGTAGCCGACCCCGCCGGCCCGGTCGGCGAGCAGGTCGTCCGCGTACGACACCTCGACGTACTGGGAAAGCACCAGGATCGGCGTGCGCGGCACCTGCGCGCGGGCGGCGACCGCGGCGCGCAGCCCCTCGTCCGTGTGGGACGGCGGCATCCGTACGTCGACGATCGAGATGTCGGGGCGGTGGGTCACGATCGCCTCGACGAGGCTCTCGCCGTCGCCGACCGCGGCGAGCACCTCGTGGCCGTGCTCGGTCAGGAGCCGGACGAGACCCTCCCGGAGGAGGACCGCGTCATCGGCGATCACGACACGCATGGGGCTTTCTAGCACGGCAGCTCTCCGCTTAGCACGGCAGCTCTCCGCGCACCTCGGTCGGTCCGCCGGTCGGGCTCACCACGTCGAGCGTTCCGCCGCCCGCGCGCAGCCGGTCGGCGATGCCGGACAGGCCGTGCCCCTTGGAGACGTGCGCCCCACCCTCCCCATCGTCGATGATCGCGATCCGGAGAAGGTCACCGTCGCGGGCGACGCTGACCCAGCACTCGGTCGCCCGGCTGTGCTTGGCGATGTTGGTGAGCGCCTCGGCGACCACGAAGTACGCCGTGTTCTCCACCGCCGGCTCGAGCCGGCCGCCCGGCGTACCCAGGGTGGGGTCGACGGAGAGGTCGACCGGGATCACGCCGCGGCCGGCCAGCGCGGCGAGGGCGCTGGGCAGGCCGCGGTCGACCAGGATCGGCGGCGCGATGCCCCGGGAGAGCGAACGCAGCTCGTTGAGCGTGTCCCGGGTCTGGGTGAGGGCCTCGTCCAGGGTCCGGCGTACGGCCTCCGGGTCGGTGTCGAGCTGCTGCTGGGCCCGGCCCAGATCCATGGCGAGCCGGACCAGGCGCTGCTGCGGGCCGTCGTGGATGTCGCGTTCGAGCCGGCGCAGCGCGTTCGCCTCCGCCGACACGGCCGCCCGCTTCTGCTCCTCCAGCACCGTGATCCGGTTGCGCATCTCGGCGACCCCGGTGAGCAGGACGCGGCCGAAGCTGGCCTCCAGGAGCGCGCAGCCCCGCACGACGAGCGGCAGAGTGATCAAGAAGAACACGCCGAGCGCGGTGTAGAGGCCGATCCGGGCACCGATCGAGTTGCCCAGCCCGAGCAGGTCGGCGAGATCCTGGTCGTCGGGGCCTTCCGGGATCGTCCAGGCGTACGTCCAGTAGAGCGTGCCGCCGATCGCCCCGGCCCACCACGTCACCGTGACGACGAATGAGAAGATGGCGATCGGGAGCCGCACGACGGCGTGGGCCAGATCGAGCCAGGACTGGGTGTCGGCGATCGGCACCAGGACCCGCCGCCAGACGGTGGCAGCCGGGTCGACGGTGCGGTAGTACGGGCGGACCCGGGCCTGGCGCAGCACCCCGGGCATGCGCAACCGCTCCATGTCGGCGAAGGCCCGAGCCGCGTAGAGCGCGCCGGCCAGGATCGGCAGACCGATGATCGTGATACCAAGGCCGACGCCGACGGCCAGCCCGACGATCACCACGATGAAGCTCGCCAGCGCCAGCGGGAAGCCGAGAAACACGTAGCCGGAGTCGGTCACCAACTGGCGAAGCATGGGGCGGCGCGCGATCGGCTCGGCACCGACGCCCGTTGGTGCGGTGGTGGTCGTCATGTCCTCGACGCTAGGCATCGGCCCGACTCGCTCCCATCCCGTCGGCTGGCCTCTTCAGGGTAGGGCTGCCCCTACTCCCCGCTGACCTCCGCACTGACCTCCTCGTCCTTGATCGGCGTCCCTTCTCGTCCCTCCTCGTCGATCAAGGGCATACGGCCGCGGTTCGATCTCTTTTCCACGACCGTTTGCCCTTGATCGGCGCGGAAGTCCTTGATCGGCGTACGCGCCACCGGGACTTAACAAAACCGAAGTGATCTCGTCGAGGGTGCCAAGTATGGTGCCTCGATGGCGCGCACTCACCTCGTCTGGGACTGGAACGGCACCCTCCTCAACGACCTGCCGCTGGTCGTCTCGTCGACCAACGTGGCGTTCGCCAGCATCGACGGCCCGACCCTGAGTGTCGACGAGCATCGCCGCGCGTTCCACCGCCCGGTCGCCGGCTTCTACTCCGAGGTGCTCGGGCGCCCGCTCGACCAGGACGAGTTCGGCCGCCTCGACAAGATCTTCCACGACGCGTACCGGATCGGGCTGGCAACCTGTGAGCTGGCGACCGACGCCCGGAGCGCCATCGGATCCTGGACCGGCACGCAGTCGCTGCTGTCCATGTGGTTTCACAACGAGCTGGTGCTCGAGGTCGAGCGGCACGGGCTCACCACGCTGCTGGCTCGGATCGACGGCCTGCGCTCCGCGATCGGCGGCGACCTGAAGGCCGCGTACCTGGCCCGGCACCTCGGCGAGCAGGGCATCGACGGCACGTCCACCGTGCTGATCGGCGACTCAGTCGACGACGCCGACGCGGCCGCCTCCGTAGGCGCCCGGTGCGTGCTCTACACGGGCGGCTTCACCGACCCCCTACGCCTGCACGCCGCAGGCGTACCGGTAGCCGACACCCTGGCCGAAGCCGTCCACCTCGCCACCTCCCTCCCCTAACCACCCGCCGCCACGCGCCGCGCGCTCGCCGCCGCACGCCGTCGATCAAGGAAAACAGCGTCGATCAAGGAGGGCTATGGGGTGGTTAGGTCGCGGAGGAGGCGGGGCTCTTCTACGCGCCAGTAGCCGTGCTCCTTGCCGTCGAGCAGGGTTACCGGGACGCGGTCGCCGTACTCCGCCTCCAACTCCTGGTCGCTCGTGACGTCGACCTCCACCCAGCGCTCCCCCGCCGCCGCCGCCACCCGCTCGATCGCCTCCTTGGCCACGTCGCACAGGTGACACCCCGGACGGGTGATCAACGTCAACCGGGCGTCACTCAACGACGGCCTCACTTTGGCTCCCCTAACCGCGGGGGCCCGGAGTGCGCAGCAGCGTCTTGCGCACCTTGCCGGTCGCCGAATGCGGCAGCGAATCCACGAACTCGATCGACGTCGGGCACTTGAAGCGGGCCAGGTTGCGCTCGCAGTGCCGGAGCACCTCCGCGACCGTGACCTCGCTGCCCGGGTCGCGCACGACGTACGCCTTGACCGTCTGGCCGGTGTACGGATGCGGGGCGCCGAGCACCGCGGACTCCGCCACGCCGGGGCACGCGTCCAGCACCAACTCCACCTCGTGAGGGTAGACGTTGAAGCCGCTGACCAGGATCAGCTCCCCCAGCCGGTCGACCAGGAAGAGGTCGCCGTCGGCGTCCGCGTACGCCACGTCGCCGGTCGCCCACCAACCGTCGGGGTCGGGGCCGTCGCGCCCGTCGGGCCAGTAGCCGGAGAAGAGGTTGGCGCCGCGCACCACGATCTCGCCCGGGTCGGTGCCCGGCGATTCCAGCTCCAGCAGCAGCTCGTCCTCGGTGTCCGGGTCGACCGTGCCGTCGCGCCAGATGTCTTCGCCGTCGGCGGCGACCAGGCGCAGTTCCACGCCCGGGATCGGCTGCCCGATCGAGCCCACCTTCGGTGTGGCGCTCAGCAGCGTCGAGGTGAGCACCGGCGCGGTCTCGGTCAGGCCGTAGCCCACGAACACCGGGCTCCCGGTCGCCTCGGCGATCCGGGCCGCGGTCGCCGACTCCAGGGGCGCCGCCCCGCACACCGCGAACCGCACCGACGCGAACGCCTCGCCCAGGCCGGGCAGCCGCGACCAGCCGACGTACATCGAGGGGACGCCGACCACCGCGGTGATCCGCTCGCGGGCGATCACCTCTAGCGCGCTCGCCGCGTCGAAGCGCTCCACGAGCACACCGCACGCGCCGTGGTAGGCCACCGCGCCGAGCCCCGAGTTGAGCCCATAGGCGTGGAAAAGCGGCACCGCGAGCAGCATCCGGTCGTCCGGGCCGATCACTTCCGGCGCTACGCGCGCGACCTGCGTGTGATTGGCGATCAGCGCCCGATGCGACAGCATCGCGCCCTTCGGGTTCCCCTCGGTGCCCGAGGTGTAAAGCAGCACGGCCAAATCATCACCGCCACCACCGCCGGCGGCCTCGGGCCCGTCGAGGTCCGACAATGTCTCTGGTACGGCAGAGAGGGCTGGCAGGTCTCCCCGGAGTCCCGCCACGGTGGTGCGGACCTCCTCCGTCCCGATCAGCACGCCGGCCCCCGAGTCGGCGAGGACATGCAGCAGTTCCCGAGCCGTGAACTCCGGATTGACCGGCACCGCCGCGAGACCGGCGCGGAGCGCCCCGAAGAACGCGACCGCGTAGTCCGGCGTGTTGGGCAGTGCTATCGCCACCCGGGCCGGCTGCCCTGGCGTACCCGCTGATCGGAAGGCCGAAAGCCCACGTGCGATGGCGTCCACGCGGGCATCGAGCTGCCCCCAGGTCGTGGTCTGGCCTTGCCAGACGAGCGCCGGGCGGTCAGCGCCCGATTGCGCGGCGCGACGCACGAAGTCGGCCAGGTTTTCAGCGGCTGGTTCCTGCACGGTCACAGGGTAGTGTGACGCGCCTTACTTCGGCTCTACCCGATGTTCAGATGCTGCCCGGCTGGCCGCGCGGCGTGTCGCTTGTGCTGGTCACTCGAATGGGGAGCGCTACCGCTGTCAGGAACGCGACGCCGCACATGGTGTGCGACGGATTTAGCCACCTTCGGTAAATAATTCGGCTCTGTGTAACGGACTCCGCACACGTGGGTGATGTTGGCCCTATTATCTCCTGGGTCGGCTCACCCGTTTTGCCGTGAGTCGACACCCCTCACCCCGAGGAGGCCGCTGTGCCCGTTAACGCACCGCACCAGCACCTCAAGGGTGTGTGTCGCCTAATGGCGCGCTCTGCCCGATCACCACGGGACCGCGCCAGACCCGGCACATGCCCGAAGATGACGCTGCGCGCGGTTCCGGAGGAGGGCAGTGACGGCCTACACGTATCAAGAGTTCTATGCGCAGATGGCGCTCTCCGATGGCCTGCGGACGCTGCGCTTCGCCATGAACGACATGAGCACCCGGCGCACCCGCAACCGGACCCCGCACATCAACGAGACGCCGGGCCGGCACGTGCCGGGCACGAACGCGAAGCCGATCGGCGGCCGCGTCGTCGCGCCCGGCCGGCCCGCGATGCCGGCCCAGCCCGCGCCGGGGCACAACCCGGCGGACCCGGGCGTGCGCGGATCCGACACCGACACGGCGGTCCTGCCCGCCGTCGAGACCGGGCCACCGTCGCCGCCCACCTATCCCGACCGGCCGGACCCCACCGACGCGGCCGCCGAGGTGTGGGCGCTGGTGGAGCGGGCCCAGGCCGGCGAGTCGGAGGCGTTCGGCCTGATCTACGACCGGTACGTGGACACGGTGTTCCGGTTCGTCTACTTCCGGGTCGGCAACCGGCAGCTCGCCGAGGACCTGACCTCGGACACGTTCCTGCGGGCGCTCAAGCGGATCGGCAGCTTCACCTGGCAGGGCCGCGACCTCGGCGCCTGGCTGGTCACGATCGCCCGCAACCTGGTGGCCGACCACTTCAAGTCCGGCCGCTACCGGCTGGAGGTCACCACGGGTGATGTTCTCGACGCGGACCGCGAAGATCGCGGACCGGAGGGCAGCCCGGAGGCCGCCGTCGTCGACCACATCACCAACGTCGCCCTGCTCACCGCCGTCAAACAGCTCAACCCCGAGCAGCAGGAATGCATCGTGCTCCGCTTCCTGCAAGGCTTTTCGGTCGCCGAGACCGCACAGGCGATGGGCAAGAACGAGGGCGCGATCAAGGCACTTCAGTACCGAGCGGTACGCGCCCTCGCCCGGCTCCTGCCGGACGGGTTCCAGCCGTGACGCTGGTCGCAGCCGCCGGCTTGCCCGTAACCGAACGTGGCCGCCCGGCGTTTGTCATGGTGCGATCGGCGGTGGCTCTGACTTCCCCCAGGCCCGTCTTGCGGCTTCCGCTGCCGTCGCACCGGTTGGCGATCACGCCGGCCGTGCAGTCGTGACCAGCGAAGGGAGGTGCCCGCGGTGACCACAGATGTCTTTTACCGCCGGCGTGCCGAGCGCTTCGCGCAGCTTCTCGACGAGGCCGACGGCGGCCGCCGTCACCACGTACGCTCCCGCTCCGACGAAGACCTCAACTCCCTGGTCTCGGTACGCGACCGGGTGCTCGCGGCCCGGCCCGACGTCGAGATCGATTCGGACTTCCGTACCGGCCTGCGCGCGATGCTGATCGCGAAGGCGGAGCGGGACGGCATCGGGGCGACCGCCGTGGACGCCCCCGAGCCGGATTACCCGCCGGAGGCGGTGCGGCCCAAGTTCACCGGCCGCCGGATCCGGGCCCGCGGCGCCGTGATCATCGGAGTGGCGGTCGGCGCGATCGCCGTGTCCGGCATGTCCGCGGCCAGCGAAAACGCGATGCCCGGCGACGCACTGTACGGCGTCAAGCGCTCCACCGAGCGGGCCCAGCTCGCCCTGGCCAGCTCGGATGTGACGCGCGGGCAGCTCTTCCTCGACTTCGCGAGCACCCGCCTCGCCGAGGCGGAGGCCGTACGCCGCGACAGCGCCGGGTTCGCCGACGTGCTCGGCGACATGGACGGCGACACCCGCCAGGGCGTCAAGCTGCTCAACACGGCCGCTGTGCAGCGCCAGGACGACACTCCCTTGGACGCGATCGACTCGTTCGTGACCAGCCAGCGCAAGCAGATCACCCGGATGCTCGACCCGATCTCCGGCGCCTCGCGCGACCGTGCCCTCGAGTCGCTCACGCTGCTCGACCAGGTGAGCCAGCGGGCCAAGGCACTGCGTGGCACGCTCGACTGCAGCGGCACGGCCACGGCTGGTACGGACCCGCTCGGCCCCAAGCCGAGCACCTGCTGGGCCGGGCCCGGCCAGGGTCAGTCCGGCAACGGCCGGGGCACCGAGCCGCAGCAGCGGGACGGCGCGCAGCCGGCCCCGACGCGTACGGAGAACGAGGGTCCGGGCGGACCGTCGGGCGGCAACGGCACGACGCCGTCCACCGCCGCGCCGACCGCCTCGACGCCGGCCGACCAGCCCGCCCCGTCCCCGTCGAGCACCGACGACGGCCTCCTCGACGGCCTGGGCCGCATCCTTGGCGACCTGCTCGGCTGAGCTCCATGTTTAGTCTGGCCCGCTACCCTCGCAAGGAGCGAGCCAGAGGAGGTCCAGGCGTGGCGCGTACCCGCAGGGTTGCTGGGAAACAGAAGGTGACCGTCAGCACCGACGCCCGTGGCCACACAGCCGGATGGGCCGCCACCGACCTGGAAGCGGCGTTGACCGTACCGCCCGATCCGTCGGCGGCGGCGTTCTTCGACGTCGACAACACGATGATGCAGGGCGCGTCGATCTACTGGTTCGCCCGCGGTCTGGCCGCCCGCAAGTACCTGACCACCGGCGACCTGGCCCGCTTCGCCTGGCAGCAGGCCCGGTTCCGGCTGCTCGCCCGGGAGAACGCCGGCGACATGTCGCAGGCCAAGAACGCCGCGCTCGCCTTCGTCGAGGGCTGGCTGGTCGAGGACATGGAGCGGCTCAGCGAAGAGATCTTCGACGAGCTGATGGCCGAACGGATCTGGACCGGCACCCGCGCGCTCGCCCAACTGCACCTCGACGCCGGCCAGCGGGTGTGGCTGGTCACCGCGGCACCGGTCGAGCTGGGCCGGGTGATCGCCCAGCGGCTGGGCCTGACCGGCGCGGTCGGCACCGTCGCCGAGGTACGCGACGGCGCGTACACCGGACGGCTGGTGGGCGACCTGATGCACGGGCCGGCGAAGGCCGACGCGATCGCGCAGCTCGCCACCGTGGAAGGGCTCGACCTGGCCCGCTGCACGGCCTACAGCGACTCGTCCAACGACGTACCCATGCTCTCCGCGGTCGGCCACGCGGTCGCGGTCAACCCCGACAGCGCGCTGCGGTCCACGGCGCGGGAGCGTGGCTGGGAGATCCGCGACTTCCGCACCGGACGCAAGGCCGCCAAGATCGCCGTGCCGGCGACGCTGGCGACGGGCGTCCTGGTCGGCGCGGTCACCGCCGGGCTCGCCGCGCGCCGCCGCCACCGGCGCCGGTGAGGCTGCGGCTCGTTGGGCTCGCGGTGGCGCTGGCCGCGGCCGGTGTCCTGCTCGTCCTGACGCCGCACGGGTCATCCGCGCCGGCCGGGCCGGCGCAGCCGCGTACCGTCGAGCAGGTCTGGCCCGAGGCCGCCCGCGCCGACGTCGACGGCAACCTGCCGGACGGCCCGGCGTACAGTCCGCTCTTCTTCCTGGACGCGCGGGCCTCGCTGGGCACGGCGCCGGACCCCGGCGGGAGCATGCAGCGGCTGGTGCTGCGCGGCGCGGACGGCGCCGTACGCGAACTGCGGCGCCTGCCGGCCGACAGCACCCCGCAGTTCGCCGGCTTCGTCCGGGCCGGCGACGAGGTGGCCTGGGCCGAGTCCGTCACCGACGAGGACGGCGCCGCGCACACCCGCCTGTGGGCAGCCAACGTGGTATCCGGCGGCGCGCCCCGCCAGCTCACCGCCGACACCGGCGACGTGGTCTTCTTCAACTCCCAGTACGACCTGGTGACCTCCGATGGCCGCCTTTACTGGGTGGCCGTGGCACCCAGTAAGTCGGAAGCGACCGAGATCCGCTCGGTGCCATTGGCCGGCGGCGCCGTGACGGTACGCACCGAGCCGGGCTCGTGGGCGCTGTCCGGCTGGCCCTGGCTGGTCAGCGCCGGCAGCGGCCAGACCGGCCCGGTGCAGCTGCTCAACCTGGACACCCGTCAGGTGTACACAGTGGACGCCGCGCCGACCGAGCTGGCCACCTGCGGGCCGGCCTGGTGCCGCGTGCTCGTCCTCGCCGGCGACGGCCCGTCCCGCATCGACCTGATGCGACCGGATGGCAGCGACCGCCAGCAGGTGGCCGGCGGTGCGGCGACCGCCTCGGTCATCGACGTGGCGTTGGAGGACCGCTTCGAGGTGCTGTCGGTGTCGGAGACCGCGACCCAGCTCCTGCTGTACGACCTGAAGAAGAAGCAAACCGTCGTGGTGGCCGACGGGGTCGGCATGGTCCTGAGCCGGGGCGGCGTGCTGTGGTGGTCCACTCAGGACACCTGGCACTCCCTCGACCTGCGGACGCTGCCCTAACGCCCGAAGGGGTCGGGGCGGCGCTCCAGTAGGCGGTGCAGGGCCTGCTGGATCGTCTCGCGCACCTGATCGGCGAGGTTGAAGATCACCATCGGGTCGTCCGCGGAGTCGACCAGGTCGGCCGTCGGGATCGGCGGGCAGAACTCGATCAGCCACTTGCTCGGCAGCGGCACCAGCCCGAGCGGTCCCAGCCAGGGAAACGTCGGCGTGACCGGGAAGTACGGCAGCTTGAGCAGGCGGGCCAGCGGCTTGAGGTCGGCCAGGATCGGATAGATCTCCTCGGCGCCGACGATCGCCACGGGCACGATCGGCGTACCGGTGCGCAGCGCCGCCGACACGAACCCGCCGCGCCCGAACCGCTGCAGCTTGTACCGGTCGCGGTAGTGCTTGCCGACGCCCTTGAACCCCTCCGGGAAGACGCCCACCAGCTCGCCGGTGTGTAGCAGCCGCTCGGCGTCCGCGTTGCACGCCACCGTCCCGCCTGACTTGCGGGTCAGCTCCGAGAGCACCGGCATCCGGAACACCAGATCCGCGCCCAGCAACCGCAGGTGGCGCGCCTTCGGGTGCTCGTCGTGCACCGCGATCGACAGCATCAGCGCGTCCATCGCGACGGTGCCCGAGTGGTTGCCGACCACCAGCCCGGCGCCGTCCTCCGGGATGTGCTCCGCCCGAAGACCTCGGTGCGGAACCAGTCCCGGTACAGCAGCCGCAGCACCGGGTAGAAGACCTGGTCGGTCAGCTCCGCGTCGAAGCCGAACTCGTCCACCTCGTACTGCCCCGACATCCTGCGGCGCAGGAACGCCAGCCCGGACGCGACGCGCTTGTCCCACACGTCGCCCGGCCGGTCTTCGACCGCGGGCCCGGGCACGTGCCCGTTGCGCCGCGCCGGCCGCTCCAGCTCGTCGGTCGGTTCAGACGGGGGTACGACGAGTCGCTTGTGATCCGTCACGGCTGCTCCTGGGCGGCGGCGCGTACCCGGCGGATGCCGTCGAGGATGATCTGCTCGGCGGTCGCGAGGCGCTCGGCGGTCATCAGTGCGCGGTCGGCGTTCCCGCGGATGAAGTCGTCGAACGCGACGGCCGTGGTGCGCGGCTCGTAGCCGTACTCGTTGATGAGCTTGGTCGTGTCGACCACCCGGCCGTGCACGAAAAGATCGAGCTGGTCGAGCCCGTAGCGCCCGACCCGCAGGCCGCCGGCGAGCGTCGCGGCGGCCGAGAGGCCGGGCTCGAAGACCGGCAGCGCGACCCGGCCGGCCCGCCGGATGGCTTGGGAGAGCGCGAGCACGCCGGCGCCCGCGACGTTGTACGTCCCCGGGTGGTCCTCGACCACGGACCGGTGCAGCACTTCCAGCGCGTCGTCGATGTGGACGAACTGCAGCCGCGGGTCGCGGCCGAGCACCGTGGGGACGATCGGCTGGGCGAAGTAGCGGGTCAGCGTCGTGGCGGCCGTCGATCCGATGAACGGCGCGAAGCGGAGCACGGTCGCGCTGACGTCCGGCCGGCGGCGGCGGAACCCGCGCAGGTAGCCCTCGACGTCGAGGATGTCGCGCGCGAATCCGCCCCGCGGCACCTGGCGCGGCTCGGTGTCCTCGGTGAAGACGGCCGGGTCGCGGAACGACGCCCCGTACGCCGCGGTGGACGAACGCATCACCAGCTTGCGCAGCCGCGGCGCCTGCTGGCAGGCGGCGAGGAGCTGCATCGTCCCGATGACGTTCTGCTCCTTCATCGCCGCCCGCCCGCCGTGCTGCGGCTCGGCCGCGGTGACGAGTGCGAGGTGCACCACCACCTCCGCGCCCAAGTCGGCGAGGACGGTGTTGGCCGAGCCCGCGTCGGCGCGCACGTGCTCCACGTCGGTCAGCATGGCCGCGACCTCAGGCGTGAGCTCGTTTGGGTCGAGCCCCACCACGCGACCGACGCGTTCGTCCGCCGCTAGACGGGCGGCAACATGCGCGCCGAGGAACCGGCCGATGCCGGTCACCACGACGACACCCAAGGCGGCTGTCACCGCCACCTCACGTTTCGTGCCTCGCCCGGCGCGTGGTCCGGACGTGGCTACTTGCCGAGACGACGACGCTGGACGCGGGTCTTACGCAGCAGCTTGCGGTGCTTCTTCTTAGCCATGCGCTTGCGGCGCTTCTTGACAACCGAGCCCATACGTAAGCCTTCCCATCACGAGCGCTAGACAGCGGACACCAGGGTAGCCCCTGCTACGCCGACTCTTGGAACGCCCCCGAAGGTATTCATGCACCGCGTGCTCGGGCACCCGGAACGACCGGCCAACCCGTACCGCGGTCAACTCGCCAGAGTGCACCAGCCGGTAGACGGTCATCTTCGAGACTCGCATGAGCGTCGCCACCTCGGCGACGGTCAGGAACTTGACCTCCGACAGCCTGCCCTCGGACTGTGGTGATCCTGCCATGGCTCACCAACCCATCCCATCCCGGACGCGTGCCGCCGGACGGGATTTTCCCGCGCCGCAGCGGGCAACGCGCGTGTAACTAGTACGGTACCGGGACGGCTGTGACCCACGCGATCCCTTCAAGCATTTGATCATGATCCGTCAAGTCGCCACTCCGCACGGACCGCATATTTCCCCCATTCATCCCCCATTCCGGACACCCCCGCGATGCCCCCTTCCCGCCCCTCTGCCCGCCCCTCTTCCCGCCCCTCTTCCCGCCCCTCTTCCCGCCCCTCTTCCCGCCCCTCTTCCCGTCGATCAAGGGCAAATGGTCGTGCTTTGATCTCTTTTCCACGACCGTTTGCCCTTGATCGACGCCGTTTCCCTTGATCGGCGCGAGGGCCGAGCACGCGAGGGCTCGGGGCTCGTCGGGCGCCAATGGGCCGCCCTTGTTGGCATGCGCCGCGCCCCAACAGGGGTCCCCTATGCACGCCGAAGCGGGTACCGGGGCGCCCCACTCACGCCCGCCGGCCAACATGGGCGCTTGCTCCGTAATCACCGCCGTGATCGGGCGGCAGCGCGCGCCGTGTGCCGTCGATCAAGGACTTCCGCGTCGATCAAGGGCAAACGGTCGTGGATTGGAGATCAAAGCACGGCCATATGCCCTTGATCGACGCGCAATCAGGGGCACGCACAGAGGGGCACGCGCAAAGGGGAGGCGGGGGCGGGGGTTACTCGGTGCGGAGGGCTACTACGGGGTCTAGGCGGCCCGCGCGTTGGGCGGGGACTACGCCGAAGACGATGCCGACCGCGGCGGACACGCCGAACGCGAGCGCCAGCGACCACCACGTGATCGCGGCCGGTACGGGGGACCAGCGTCCCACCAGGAGTGCCGCGCCCACGCCGAGCGCCATTCCCGTGACGCCGCCCAACGTCGTGAGCAGCACCGCCTCCAGGAGGAACTGCACGCCGATGTCCCGCGGCCGGGCGCCGACCGCCTTGCGCAGCCCGATCTCGCGGGTGCGTTCGCGTACGGAGACCAGCATGATGTTGGACACGCCGACCCCGCCCACGAGCAGCGAGATGCCGGCGATCGCGGCCAGTACGCCGGTCAGCACGCCCAGGATGTCGCCGAGTACGCCGAGGATCTGCTCCTGCGTGACGGCGCTGAACTCCGTATCCGGGTGCCGCGACCCCAGCTCGGCGACGATGCGCTCGCCCAGTTCGTCGATCCGATCCCGGTCGGGCGCCTTGACCGCGATGCCGTCGATGCGGTTGGTTCCGTAGAGGCGGTGGGCGGTCGTCACCGGGATGTGCACCTCGTCGTCCCGGTCCACGCCGAGGCTCTGGCCGAGCGGTGCGAAGACCCCGATCACCCGGAATCGCACGCCCGCGACGGAGACCTGCTGCCCGACGGGGTCGCGGTCGCCGAAGAGGGTACGGGCGACGGTCGACCCGAGGACCGCCACCCGCCGGGCGGTGTCCACATCGGACGATGTCAGGTAGCTGCCCCGGCCCATGGAGCGGACGAACACCTGGGGCGTCGTCTCCAGCACGCCCTGCACGGTGGTGAACGTCGACCGGGTGCCGGCGCGTACCGTCTCGCCGGAGGTGACGGTCACCGCCACCCGCGACGGGTCGCCGACCACACGCGTCACCGCGTCCACATCGGACAGTGTCAGGCGGGACACGGAGGGCGCGGAGTTGAACTCCAGCCGCCCCGGTACGACGATCAGCAGGTTGGAGCCGAGCCCCTCGACCTGCTGCTCCACCTCCCGCTTGGCGCCGGTGCCGATCGCGACCAGCACGACGACGGCGGCGACACCGATCACCACGCCGAGCATGGTCAGCCCGCTGCGCAACCGGTTGGCGCGCAAGGCGTCCAGGGCTACCCGCCAGGCTTCGACCAATCTCATGAAACGATCACGCCGTCGCGCATCACGATCTGGCGGCGCGCCCGGGCGGCCACGTCCCGGTCGTGGGTCACCAGGACGAGCGCCACGCCGGACGCGGCGTTCAGCTCCTCCAGCAGGCCCAGCACGGCCTCGCCGGTGACCGTGTCGAGGTTACCGGTCGGCTCGTCCGCCAGGAGTACGGACGGATCGGTGACCAGCGCCCGAGCGATCGCCACCCGCTGCTGCTCGCCGCCGGAGAGCTGGTTGGGTCGGTGGTGCAGGCGATGGCCGAGCCCGACCCGTTCCAGCATCGCCGTGGCCCGTGCGCGGCGCTGGCGGGCGCCGAGGCCCCGGTAGACGAGCGGCAGCGCCACGTTGTCCACCGCGGTCGTACGCGGCAGCAGGTGGAACGCCTGGAACACGAAGCCGATGGTCTCGTTGCGCAGCCGGGCCATCTCCGGCGCGGACAGGCCCGCCACGTCGCGCCCGCCGATGACGAGGCGGCCGCTGCTCGGCCGGTCGAGCCCGCCGAGCAGGTGCATGAGCGTGGACTTGCCCGACCCGGACGGCCCCACGACCGCCACATAGTCGCCGACCGCGATCTCCAGCGAGACGCCGCGCAGGGCGGGCACGGACACCCCGTCCAGCTCGTACGTCCGCGTGACGTCCGACGCCTGGACCGTCATGAAACCTCTTGGCCGGGGCGTACCTGGTCGGTGCCGCGGACGACCACCCGCTCGCCGTCGGCCACGCCGGCGACGATCTGCACCAGGTCCTGCCCCTGCACGCCGACGGTCACGTCGACGCGTTCGGCCTTGCCGCCGCGGACCACCCACACGGCGTCGCGCCCGTCCGCGGAGAAGACCGCCGCCGCGGGGACGGTGATCGCGTCGGCGGCCTCGCGGACCTGGAGGTGGACGACCGCGCTCATGCCGGGGCGGGGTGCGGGTGCCTCCCGGCCGTCGCCGTACGCCCCGGCGCCGAGCGCCAGCCGGACCCGGTACGCCACGCCGCCGCGCGCCGACGAGGTCGGCAGTACGTCGACCGAGCGCACCTCGCCGGTGTACGTCGCTCCGGTCGCCGCGTCCAGCTCCACTGTCGCCGCGAGGCCCTGCCGCACCAGCAGGATGTCGGTCTCGTCCACCTCGGCGACCAGCCCGAGGGCGGACACGTCGACGACGGTCAGCACGGCGGTGCCCGCGGTCACCTGGCCGCCCACCGGAATGGCCACATCGACGCCGGCCACCGCGGGTGCGGCCGGCAAGGATGCGGCCGCGCCGCCCAACAGGTCCGCGAAGGAAGGGGTGGTGGCCGTAGACGTACCACCGAGCTGCACCACGCCCGGGATCGGCGCCCGCAGCGTCAACGCGTCCACGGTGGACTTCGCAAGGTCGTACGCCTGCTGTGCCTGGAGGCGTTGCGCGGCGGACAGCGCGCTCATCGCGGAGCTGAGCCCGGCGACGCCGCGCTGCACCGCCCGGACGGCCTGGCCGGCGGCGCGCGCGGCGGTCTCGTACTGCTTCTGCGCGGCGTCGACCTGGGCCAGGAGCACGCCGCGGACGTGCTGGTCGGCGATCTTCCCGGCGGCGTCCCGCGCGGCGTCGAACGCCGCCGCGGCCGCCTTGTCGGTCTCGCGCTGCACGCCGGACAGGTTGACGCCGCCACCGAAGCCGCCGCCCGCCCGACGGGCCGCGTCGAGCGCCTGCTTGGCCTGCTTCAGCCGGGCCTTCGCGGTCGGCGAGTCAACAACCGCCAGCACCTGGCCGCGCCGCACCGAGTCTCCCGCCCGTACGCGGAGCGTGGCGAGCGTGCCGTCCGCGGGCGCGGTCAGCGTGGCCGCGGCCTTGGCCGTGACGGCGGCCGGGGCGTCGACCACCTCGGCGACGGTGCCGCGCGCGGCGTTGCCGAGCGCGACCGGGGACTCATCGTTGCCGCAGGACGCGGCGGTGGCACCGAGCGCGACAACCGACGCGACGGCGAGCACGGCCAACCTGGGAGGCGAGGGGGCGCCAGGCACGCCGACCATGCTACGAGGCGGCGCTCCGGACGTACGAGACGCAGTCGTCGTGCAGTGCCTGCCAGGGCTCGCCGAACACCTCGGTCGACGCCTGCTCCGGCGACTTTCGCTCGTGGATGACCGCCTTGAAGAACGCGAGCAGGGCCTGCTCACCGAAGCGGTCCACGAGGTGCCGGACCGCCAGATATCCGACCCCGTACGCGGCGCTGACCTGCCAGTCGGCCGCCCCGGCGCCCGGTTCGGCCTTGGTGAGCGGCCCGTTCCAGCCGCCCGCGACGAGCCTCTGGACGTCGGGCAGGCTTTCGTACCGGCCGACCGGGCGCCCGCCGGCCGCCGCGAGGTCGGCCACGCCCTCGACCAGCCACCAGTTCTCGCCGGTACGCGAGCCGCTGCCAGGCAGCGACGACGCGTGGGTCATCTCGTGCCGCAACAGGTCGTCCAGGACGGTGCTGTGCAGGTCCTTGCCGTTGAGCACCACGTCGTAGTGGCCGCCGCCCACCGGCACCGCGTACCCGGCCGTCCACTCCGGCCGGTCGCCGCCGTACCACCGCTTCCACTCCGCCTGGCCGGCGTAGAAGATCTCGTAGTAGTGCGGAGGCGTGCCGTCGACGGCGTACCGGTCGGCGACCTCGGCGGCCCGCTCGGCCTCGGCCAGCACCGCGGCGAGCTTGGACTTGTTGGCGGCGGTGGTGGCGACCACCGTGCGCTTGCCGACGGCGACGACCAGGTCGCTGACCTCCCAGGGGCGCGGTCCGTCCTGCACGGACGGCGACGGTTGTACGGCGACCAGCCGCGGCACGCCCGACCCCTCGACCCATCGCGTCTCGATCCGCACCGGCCCCGGATCGCACCCGGACTCGACGAAGCAGTGCCCGAACGTCACCGGTACCCGCCACTCGGTGCCGACCCGGGCCGGCAGGTCGGTGATCTTCGGCTGCCAGGCCGCGACCTTCAGCGCCCGCAGCGACCGGAACTGCCGACGCAGCACGCCGACCGCGGCCGACTTGGGCTCGGCGGCCGCGAGGAAGCCGCGCTCGTCGCCGCGCAGCAGGGCGCCGGCCTGCTGGGTGAGGACCGCCATGATCTGCTCGCGCAGCCACAGCTGGGTCATCGACTCCGGGTCACCCGGTCGCGGACTGTGCACCTCGACCGGGGTGGGGCTGGCGGACGCGCGCGGTTGGCGGGCCAGCAGGGTCACCGTCACGACGACCGGCACCGAGCACAGCGCCAGCGCGACGACCACCCCAGGGCCAGCCAGAGGGGCCATCGACGCGGGGGGTTCACGACGGGAGAGTACAGCTATCGCTTGGAACGCAGTGCCCGGAGGAAGAAGCCAAGATTCGCCGGGCGCTCGGCGAGCCGGCGCATCAGGTACGCGTACCACTGGTTGCCGTACGGCAGGTAGATCCGCACGGTGTACCCCTCGGCGGCCAGCCGGGCCTGCTCCTCGGGGCGCACCCCGTACAGGAACTGGAACTCGAACTCGTCCGGCGAGCGGTCGAACCACCGGGCGCGGTCCTCGCCGATCGCGACCAGCCGCGGGTCGTGGGTCGCCAGCATCGGGTAGCCGTCGCCCGACATGAGGATGTTGAGGCAGCGCACGAACGCCTTGTCGACGTCCAGCGCGGACTGGTACGCGACCGACTCCGGCTCCTTGTACGCCCCTTTGCACAGCCGTACCCGCGAGCCGGCCGTGGCCAGCTCCCGGCAGTCCGCCTCGGTCCGCCGCAGGTACGCCTGCAGCACCGCACCCGTCGTCGGGAAGTCGGTGCGCAGCTTGGTCAGGATGTCCAGGGTCGAGTCGGTGGTGGTGTGGTCTTCGGCGTCGAGGGTGACCGTCGTGCCCGCCTCGCTCGCCGCCGCGCAGATCGCGCGCGCGCCGTCGTACGCGAGTTGCTCGTCGAACTTCTGCCCGAGCGCGGAGAGCTTGACGCTGACCTCGGCCGCCGGGGTCAGGTCGGCCCCCTTCAGGGCGGCCAGCAGCTCGACGTACGCCTCTTTGGTGGCCGCCGCCTGCTCGGGCGTCTCGGTGTCCTCGCCGAGCAGGTCGAGGCTTACCGACAGGCCGTCGGAGACCAGCTCACCGGTGGCCCGCAGCGCGTCGTCGGCGGCCGCGCCCGGCACGAACCGCCGGACCACGCCGCGGGCGAGCGGGGCCGTCTCGACGAGCCGTTCGATCCGGGACGACCGGGAGGCGGCGAGGATGACCGATCGCAGCATGAGGCGAGCGTAACCCCCCGGGGCCTCACACGAGCGTAGTGAGCGCCAGCCAGCACAGCCGTGATCGCCCCGAGTCGTCTACGGTTGTCACGTGAACTTCGACGCCTACGCCAGGACCGCAGTTGACCTTGTCAACGCGTCGCTGGACGAGCTCGACAGCCTCAGGGGCCTCTTCAACGAGGAGAACTCCTGGATGGCGGCCGAGGTGGTCGAGCGGGATCTGGCCATCTTCCGCCGGGCGCAGAAGCGCCTGCGCGACGTCTTCGAGTTCGGCACCTCCGGCCGCGACGCCGACGCGGTCACCGAGCTCAATACGCTGCTTGAGACGTTTCCGGTCCAGCCGCGGATCTCCGGTCACGACGCCAACGACTGGCACATGCACGTGACCAGCCGGGGCGCCTCGGTCAGCTCCGAATACCTCGCCGGCGCGGTCTGGGGCCTGTCGGTGTGGCTGTGCGAGTACGGCAGCGCCCGGTTCGGCGTGTGCGCCGACGAGCGCTGCGGCAACGTCTACCTGGACACCTCGTCCAACAACTGCCGTCGTTTCTGCTCGGAGCGCTGTGCGACCCGCTCGCACGTGGCGGCCCACCGGGCACGCAAGAAGGAAAAGCTGCTCACAACGGTGTAGCCGGGGTGGGCGTACCCAGGTATTGCCTCGCGAAGGCGAGCGACTCGCGCAGGTCCGCCTCGCGGACCGCGCGGCTGCTCGCCTTGCGCGTGGCCACCTCGACGGCCACCGAGCCGGTGAAGCCGCGGCCCGCCAGCGACGCGAGCAGCTCGCCGCACGGCTGGCCACCCCGCCCCGGCACGAGGTGCTCGTCCCGGCCCTCGCCGGTGCCGTCGCCCAGGTGCACGTGGGCCAGCTGGGACCCCATCGCGTCGGCCATCGCCAGCGGGTCGCTGCGCGACGCCGCGCAGTGCGAAAGATCAAGCGTGTACGCGTCGTAGCCGGTCTCGGTCGGGTCCCAGCCCGGGACGTACGGCACGAACTCCCGGCCGGCCATCCGCACCGGATACATGTTTTCCACCGCGAACCGGACGTCCGGATGCTTGGCCACGAGCCGAGCCAGGCCGGTGCCGAACGTCCGGGCGTAGTCGCGCTGCCAGGTGAACGGCGGGTGCACGACCACCGTCGGCGCGCCGAGCGTCTCGGCCAGCACGGCCGCCCGGCGCAGCCGCTCCCACGGGTCCGAGCTCCACACCCGCTGAGTCACCAGCAGGCACGGCGCGTGCACGGAGAGCACCGGCACCCCGTAGTGCGCGGACAGGCCGCGCAGGGCTCCGGCGTCCTGGCTGACCGCGTCGGTCCAGACCATCACCTCGATGCCGTCGTAGCCCAGGCTGGCGGCCAGCTCGAAGGCCGCCGCCGTCGGCTCGGGAAAGACCGAGGAGCTTGATAGGAGTACGGGCACGCGGGAACTCACACAAACCAGCGTATCGCTAGGCCGGTTCAAGCTGGTCGAGGCGCCTCAGGATGACACCCTCCCGCAGCGCCCACGGGCAGATGTCGAGCGCGTCGATGTCGAGCCGGCGCATGGTCGCCTCGGCCACGATCGCGCCGGCGAGCAACTGGTGGGCGCGGCGGGCGCTGACACCCTCCAAACCGGACAGTTCGCTCGGCGGGATGTGCCGGATGAAGCCCAGCACCTGGCGGAGCCCGTCGCGGTGCAGCCGGCGCGGCGCCCACAGCCCGGCCGCCGAGGGCGCGGCACCGGCCAGCCGGGCCAGCGACCGGAACGTCTTCGACGTGGCGACCGGCCGCTCCCAGCCGTACTCGGACAGTTTCTCCACCGCCGGGTCGAGCATGTCCTCGACGTACTCCCGAAGCTCCTCGACCCGGTGATTCGGCGGCGGCGCGGCGGTGTCGCCGTCCACGTTGAGCCGGTCGCGGGTCAGCCGGCCGGCGCCCAGCGGCAGCGACATGGCCAGGCCAGGGTCCTCGTCGATGCCGGCCGCCAGTTCCAGCGAGCCGCCGCCGATGTCCAGCACCAGCAGCCGGCCGGCGGACCAGCCGAACCAGCGGCGCACGGCGAGGAACGTCATGCGCGCCTCGTCGGCGCCGCTGAGCACCTGAAGACGTACCCCTGTCTCGGCCCGGACCCGCGACAGGACCGCGGCGGAGTTGGTGGCGTCGCGGACCGCGGACGTCGCGAAGGCCAGCAGATCGTCGGTGACCAGCCGCGCGGCGGCGGTCATGGCGTCGGAGGCGGCCTTGACCAGCGAGTCGGCGCCGGTCTTGGTGAGCGCGCCGTCCTTGCCGATCTGCTCGGCGAGGCGGAGCACCGCCTTCTCGGAGTGGGCTGGCCACGGATGGGCGCCGTGATGGGCGTCCACGACCAGCAGGTGCACGGTATTGGAACCAACGTCAAGGACACCCAGCCGCATACTCAAACCATAAGGGGCCAGCGGCGTAAGCTGGCCAGGTGGCAAGCCTGCACGTCCTCGTCGACGACCCCCAGGACCCGCGCAGCAAGGAGGTCGCCCTCGACTTCCCGCGCGAGTGGATCGAATTCGCCGACCCCGAGGACCCGAAACATCTGGTACGCGCCGACCTGACCTGGCTGCTGTCCCGCTGGACCTGCGTGTTCGGCAAGGCGTGCCACGGCATCATCGCCGGCCGCGCGGCCGACGGGTGCTGTTCTCATGGCGCGTTCTTCACCGACGCCGACGACGAAAACCGGGTCAAGGTGGCCGTCAAGCGGCTGACACCGGAGACCTGGCAGCACTACCGCCGCGGCTTCAAGAACTACACCGAGATGGACTCGATCGACGGCACGAGCCCGGCCCGCCGCACCGCCACGCAGGGCGAGGAGGGACCGTGCGTGTTCCTCAACGACGCCGACTTCGCGGGCGGCGGCGGCTGTGCGCTGCACGCGCAGGCGCTGCGCGACGGGGTGCACCCGCTGGAGTACAAGCCGGACGTCTGCTGGCAGCTCCCGGTGCGCCGCGAGCAGGAGTGGACCAAACGGCCCGACGGCACCAAGGTCCTGGTGTCCACGCTGACCGAGTTCGACCGGCGCGGCTGGGGCTCCGGCGGCCACGACCTCGACTGGTGGTGCACGTCCTCCCCGAGGCGCACGTGGGCACCGAGGCGATGTACCTGTCGTACGAGCCGGAGCTGACCGCCCTGATCGGCAAGGCCGCGTACGCCAAGCTGGCCGAGCTGTGCGCGGCCCGGGCCAAGCGCGGGCTGGTGGCCACGCACCCGGCCACGGAGGCCGCTTCGCGATCGAAGAAGAGTCGGTAGGTGCCTTAGGGCTCGAACTTGTAGCCCAGCCCGCGGACCGTGACGATGTAGCGGGGCGCGCTGGGCTCGGGCTCGACCTTGGAGCGCAGCCGCTTCACGTGTACGTCGAGGGTCTTGGTGTCGCCGACGTAGTCCGCGCCCCAGACCCGGTCGATGAGCTGGCCCCGGGTCAACACTCGACCCGCGTTGCGCAGCAGCAACTCCAGCAGCTCGAACTCCTTGAGCGGCAGCTGCACGGCGGCACCGGCGACGGTCACCACGTGGCGCTCCACGTCCATGCGTACCGGCCCGGCGGCCAGCGTGGGCGCGGACAGCTCGACCGCGTCGACGCTCTGCCGCCGCAGCACCGCCCGGATCCGGGCCACCAGCTCGCGCGGTGAGTACGGCTTGGTGACGTAGTCGTCGGCGCCGATCTCCAGACCGACCACCTTGTCGATCTCGCTGTCCCGCGCGGTCACCATGATGATCGGTACGTGCGAGCGCTGGCGAAGCTGGCGACACACCTCGGTGCCCGACATCTCGGGCAGCATCAGGTCGAGCAGCACGATGTCCGCACCGGTGCGGTCGAACTCGGTCAGGGCCGAGGTGCCGGTCGCGGCGACCGAGACCTCGAATCCCTCCTTGCGGAGCATGTAGGACAAGGCGTCGGAGAAAGACTCCTCATCCTCGACCACGAGCACGCGGGCCAACTGACTTTCCTCCTGTTTCCTTCGTCCGGCCTGCCCCGTCAGTTCTGTCGGAGCTCGGCCGGACCGGCCTCGATCTCAACCGACGGCGGTAGCGGCAGAACGGCGTCCGGCGGACGCGCGGGCAGCCGGATGGTGAACGTCGACCCTCCGCCCAGTCTGCTCGACACCTCCACCCGGCCGCCATGGTTGGTCGCGATGTGCTTGACAATCGCCAGGCCAAGACCGGTGCCGCCGGTCGCCCGGGAGCGCGCCTGATCGGCCCGGTAGAACCGCTCGAAGATCCGGTCGAGGTCGCTCGGCCCGATCCCGATGCCCTGGTCGGTCACCGCAATCTCGATCGATTCGTTGTCACCGCGGGTGACGACGTCCACCGTGGTGTCCTCGGCCGAGTAGGCGACCGCGTTCTCCACCAGGTTGGCCACCGCCGTGGCGATCTGGCTGTCACTGCCGTACACGGTCAGGCCGCGCTGGCCTTCGACGTTGACCTCGATGCCGCGGGCGGACGCGGCCGTCCGGGTCCGGTCGATGACCTCCGCGAGCACCCAGTCGACCGAGACCGGTTCGGGCGCCGGCAGCGGCTCGGCGCCCTGCAGCCGGGTGAGCTCCAGCAGCTCGTTGACCAGCCGGCCGAGCCGGGTCGACTCGGTGTGGATCCGCTCGGCGAAGCGCCGGGCGGCCGCCACGTCCTCGGCCGGGTCCGTGGTCACGCTGTCCGGGTCGGTGGCGTCCAGCAGGGCCTCGGCGAGCAGTTGCAGCGCGCCGATCGGGGTCTTCAGCTCGTGGCTGACGTTCGCCACGAAGTCCCGCCGTACCCGGTCGACCCGGTGCGACTCGGTCACGTCGGCGGCTTCGACGGAGACGTAGTTGGCCCCGAGCGCGACCGCGCGCAGGTGCACGCCGAGCGGGGACTGCGGCCCGCCCTCCCGGCCCCGCGGCAGGTCCAGCTCCACCTCACGCCGTACGCCCGTGCGGCGCACCTGGCCGGCGAGCGTGCGCACGAGCGGGTGCGCGGCGATGGTGCCGGGCTGGGCTCCGGCGCGCAGCAGGCCCATCGCCCGTGCGGCCGGGTTCACCAGGACGGGTACGTCGTCCTGGTCGAGCACGATGACGCCGACCCGGAGCGCGTCGAGGCTCTTGCGGCCCATTCCGGGGAGCGAGCCTTGTTGATCATTGGCGATGGCGGGCCTCCCTTGGTCGTGAACGCCTGTCGCCCCTCCTATCGAGGGCATCAAGCGACCCAGGGTCGCGAACCTCGTCCATGCCACGACGCGATCGTAGGGTCATTGTTAACCCAGTTGATTCGCAGAATAGGACAAACCCGGCTCGCGTCCAAGAGTGTTCACCCTGCGGCCTAACGTCGTTAACGCCATGGAGCGTCTGTCACCTAACATCGACGCGATGCGTGATGACCTGAAGGCCGACCTTCTGGAGGTAGGCCG
Source organism: Phytohabitans rumicis (assembly GCF_011764445.1). Classification (NCBI taxonomy): domain Bacteria; kingdom Bacillati; phylum Actinomycetota; class Actinomycetes; order Micromonosporales; family Micromonosporaceae; genus Phytohabitans; species Phytohabitans rumicis. Next base: position 4,930,904 of record NZ_BLPG01000001.1, on the reverse strand, counting down.
CTTACTGGTGTCGATGGCCGAGGCGGTCCGTACGGCCATGCGCAACGCCACGGATGCCCTGCTCGCCGCCGATCGGGAGGCGTGCGAGGGGGTCATCGCGCGCGACCAGGAGATCAACGAAATGCACCGGCAGGTCGACGAGCGGGTCTACGAGACGCTCGCCCGGCAGGCCCCGGTCGCCACCGACCTGCGGCTCGTGATCACGGGTATCCAGATCGCCGCCGACCTGGAGCGCATGGGCGACCTGGCCGAGCACGTCGCGAAGACCGCGCTGCGCCGGTACCCGGCCCTCGCCGTGCCGCCGGAGCTGCGCGAGGTGATCACCTCGATGGCCGCCGTCGCGGACCGGATCGCGGGAAAGGTCGGCCTGGTGCTGACCACGCAGAACGAAACGCTCGCCGCCGAGCTGGAGTCCGACGACGACGCGATGGACGAGCTCCAGCGGCAGCTCTTCCGCATCCTGCTGGGCAAGGATTGGCCGTACGGCGCGGAGGCGGCGATCGACGGAGCACTGCTCGGCCGGTGGTACGAGCGGTTCGCCGACCACGCGGTGAACGCCGGCAACCAGGTGGTCTACCTGGTCACCGGCGAGTCGGCGTAGGAGCGGCTACCGGCCCTGGTTGGCGACCGCGGCGGCGGCTTCCTTGGCCGCGTCCGGGTCGAGGTAGGTGCCGCCGGGCGTGACCGGGCGCAGGGCGGCGTCCAGGTCGTACCGCAGCGGGATGCCGGTCGGGATGTTGAGCTTGGCGATCGCCTCGTCGGAGACGCCGTCGAGGTGCTTGACCAGCGCCCGCAGCGAGTTGCCGTGCGCGGCCACCAGCACGGTGCGGCCGGCCAGCAGGTCCGGCACGATCGCGTCGTACCAGTACGGCAGGGACCGCTCCAGCACGTCCTTGAGGCACTCGGTGCGCGGCATCAGCTCGGGCGGGAGCGTGGCGTAGCGCGGGTCGCCCACCTGGGACCACTCGTCGTCGTCGGCGATGGGCGGGGGCGGCGTGTCGTACGACCGGCGCCAGAGCATGAACTGCTCCTCGCCGTACGTCTCGAGGGTCTGCTTCTTGTTCTTGCCCTGCAGGGCGCCGTAGTGCCGCTCGTTGAGCCGCCACGACCGCAGCACGGGGATCCAGTGCCGGTCGGCCGCGTTCAGCGCCAGCTCGCTGGTGCGGATGGCGCGCCGCAGCACGCTGGTGTGCACCACGTCCGGCAGCAGGTCGTGCTCGCGCAGCAACTCGCCGCCGCGCCGGGCCTCAGCCTCGCCCTTGGCGGTCAGGTCGACGTCGACCCAGCCGGTGAAGAGATTCTTCGCGTTCCACTCGCTCTCACCGTGCCGTAGCAGCACCAACGTCCCCAGAGTCATGCCCGCCATCCTGCCACCGTGACGCCCACCACGTGGAAAACGGGATGCACGGCTCCCATCCTCCGGACTAGGTTGTAAGGCACCGTACGTCTAGCGGCCGTTACGGTTTCGGGGGAGGACACGACGTGCGTCGCTGGTTTCAGGACACCACCGGCGGGCTGCCCGCCACCTTCTGGTACCTGTGGACCGGGACGCTGATCAACCGTCTCGGCTCGTTCGTCCTGATCTTCCTGGCAATCTATCTGACCACCGAGCGCGGCTTCTCGCAGACCGAGGCCGGCCTGGTCATCGGCCTCTTCGGGGCCGGCAGCGCCGCGGGCGTCACGATCGGCGGCGTGCTCGCCGACCGCTGGGGACGCCGGCCCACGCTGCTGACCGCCCATCTCGGCACGGCCACCATGCTGCTCGTGCTGGGCTTCGCCGAAGACCGGTGGACGATCACCCTCGGCGCCGTGGTGCTCGGCCTCTTCATGGACGGGGCACGGCCGGCGTTCCAGGCGATGATGGTCGACGTCGTGCCCGCGCAGGACCGCCTGCGCGCGTTCTCGCTCAACTACTGGGCGATCAACCTGGGCTTCGCGTTCGCCGCGGTCCTGGCCGGATTCGCCGCGCAGGCCAACTTCATGCTGCTCTTCGTGGTCGACGCGACCACCACACTGGTGACCGCGACCATCATCTTCCTCAAGGTGCGCGAGACCCGCCGGCCGCAGGGCTTCGCCCGCCAGCGCGACGCCACCGTCCCCGCCGCCGGCCTGCGCACCGTCTTCGCCGACCGGGTCTTCGTCGCCTTCGTGCTGCTCAACCTGCTGAACGCCGTGGTGTTCCTGCAACACATCTCGATGCTCCCGATCGCCATGGAGCAGGACGGGCTCTCCCCGTCCACGTTCGGCATGGTGCTCGCCCTCAACGGCGTCCTGATCGTGGCCGGGCAGCTCTTCATCCCGCGGTTGATCAAGGGGCGAAGCCGGTCACACACGCTCGCGCTGGCCTCCCTCATCACCGGGCTCGGCTTCGGACTCACCGCCGGGCCGACGTCGCCTGGCTGTACGCGGTGACCGTGCTGGTCTGGACGATGGGCGAAATGCTCACCTCCCCGTCGAACGCCACCCTGATCGCCGAGCTGTCCCCGAGCGCCGCACGCGGCCGCTACCAGGGCGTGTTCTCGCTCTCCTGGTCGGCGGCGGCGTTCCTGGCGCCAATCGCGGGCGGCTTCGTCATGGAGTACGTCGGCGACGCCGCCCTCTGGGTGAGCTGTGCCGTGGTCGGCGCGGTGATAGCGGTCGGCCACCTGCTGTCCGGCCCAGCCCGCGAACGCAGGGCACTGGCCCTCCGCGAGCCCGCCCCCGAGCCCACGCCTCTCGGGGCTCACGCCTGAGCCACCACGCCGTCCGCGAGCAGCTCCTCGGCGTCCGGTACGTCCCACTCGGCCAGTACGGCCCTGGTGTGCTCGCCGGGGACCGGCGGTGGGAGGGCGGGCGGGCCGGGCGGGGTGGCCGAGAAGCGGGGCGCGGCCGCGGGCTGCCGTACGCCGTACTCGTCGACGAAGACCCCGCGGGCGCGCAGGTGCGGGTCGTCGGGCGCCTCGGCCAGCGACAGCACCGGCGCGACGCAGCCATCCCCGTCCGCGAACACCGACGCCCACTCGTCCCGCGTACGGGTGGCGATGCGGGCCGCGATCAACTCCCGGAGCCGGGGCCAGGATGGGACGTCGAGCTGGGCCGGGGCCGTTTCCGGGTCGAGCCCTACGCGCCGTACGAACTCCGCGTAGAACCGGGACTCCAGCGGCCCGACGGCGACGTGGCGACCGTCGGCCGTCTCGTAGACGCCGTAGTACGGGGCGCCGCCGTCGAGCAGGTTGGCGCCCCGCCGGTCCTGCCACAGTCCACTGTGGAACAGACCGTACAGCTGGGTGGCGAGCAGGGCGGCACCGTCGACGATCGCCGCGTCGACCACCTGGCCGGCTCCGGTGCGTTCGGCCCGCCACAGCGCGGCCAGCACGCCGGCGACGAGCAGCATCCCGCCGCCGCCGTAGTCACCGAGCAGGTTGACCGGCGGCACCGGAGCGCCCTGCGCCGGCCCGATCGCGTGCAGCACCCCGGTCCGGGCCAGGTACGTCACGTCGTGCCCGGCCGTGTGCGCCAGCGGGCCGTCCTGGCCCCAGCCGGTCATGCGGCCGTACACCAACTTGGGGTTGACCGCGTGGACCTGCGCCGGGCCGATGCCCAGGCGCTCGGCGACGCCCGGACGGAAGCCCTCGATGAGCACCGCGGCCCGGGTGGCGAGCGTACGGACGAGCGCGGCGCCGCGCGGTTGCTTGAGGTCGACGGCGATCGAGCGCTTGCCCCGCCCCTGGAGGTCGTCGCGCGGCCCGAGGGGCAGGCCGGGCACGGCGCTGGTGCCCGGACGGTCGACGCGAACCACGTCGGCGCCCAGGTCGGCGAGCACCATGCCGGCGAAGGGAGCCGGCCCGATGCCGGCGATCTCGATCACGGTGAGCCCGTCGAGCGGTCCAGTCATGGAAGCCACCCTAGGTGAGGGGACGCGACGGCCCGATCCCGTAGATCTAGATATTCAGGGCTACCGCGACGCCCGCCGCGCTACAGACCGCTGCTCCCGCGGCCTCACCCGCCGCGACCCACACCCAAACCCCCGCCCGCGCGACTCTCAACCCGACACACCCCCAGCGATCTTGGTATCCCGCTGCCCCAGCGGGGCACTCGGATACCAAGGTCCTTTGGGCAACGTCCGTGCGTCGGGCATGCACGCCGCCGTCTCACCAGGGGCGGCACCCACCCTTGCCTCGTCGATCAAGGAATTCGCCGTCGATCAAGGGCAAATGGTCATGGTTTGGAGATCAAAGCACGACCATTTGCCCTTGGGCATGGACTGAATTTGTAACATCGATGTATGGGAAACGATGACGCAGGTCAGACGGGACAGCAGCCGGAGATCGACCTCTACGCGCGGATCAGTTACGCGATCACGGGTGATTTGATCAAGACGGATGATCAGATCGAGATGGGTCGGGAGGATGTTGAGGCGCGGGGCGGCCGGGTGGGCAGGGTGTTCCGGGATGATTCGTTGTCGGCGTGGAAGCCGAACGTGGTCCGTAAGGACTGGGAGCTGATGATGCATCGGTTGGAGTCGGGTGCGTCGGCTGGTGTGTGGGTGTTGGATTTGACGCGGTTTTCGCGGAAGGTGCGCGAGGGTGAGCGGCTGGTCGAGGCGGCGCAGAGTGGTGCGCGGGTGTGGTCTGCGGCGGGTGAGTACAACTTGCAGACGGCGGATGGGCGGCGGCATTTTCGTGAGGCGATGGTCGCGGCGGCCGGCGAGTCGGACAAGATTTCCGAGCGGGTCAAGCGGGGCAAGGTCCGCCGCGCACGGAAGGGCAAGACCCCCGGGGTCAGCGCGGGTACGCGATGCCGGGCTATGAGCCGAAACCAGACGGGTGGGAACCCGGCGACCCCCGCACCCCGATTCCCGCGCATGTAGTGGAGGCGGAACGGGAGATCGTGCGGGAGTGCTACCGCCGGTTGTTGGCCGGGGACTCTGGGGGCTCGGTAGCGCGGGACTTGAACGCACGCGGGTCGCGCGGGTTGCAAGGCAAGGCATGGACGCTCACGACGTTGCTGCAAATGCTGCGCCGCCCCGCCGTCGCCGGGTTGCTGGCCCACAACGGGGAAATCGTCGGGAAGGTGGCCGGGGTGGAGCCGATCGTGTCCGAAGAGGAATGGGCACGGCTCAACGCGCTGGTGGACTCCCGGCGCCGGGGACGTCCGCCCGGCCGGGTGCACCCGTTCTCCGGACTCATCTTCTGTGAGTGTGGGCAGAAGATGTTCGGCCGTCCGCGTAAGTCCACGGCGGGCCCTTATGAGGATGGGTCGCCGCGTCGGGAGTACCGGTGCCGTCCGACGTTCACGGGTGCGGGCTGCGGCGGCCGGAACCACATCGATGCCCGCGTCTTGGAGACGGCGATCCGGACTGCGGTGAAGGAAGCGTTGGCGGATCCGGATCTGGCGGAGCGGATCGCGGCGCGTGCGGCGAGGGTGAAGGGGGAGCGGGACCGGATCGAGGAGGAGTTGGCCGATTTGGAGCAGATGGGGCGCAACCTGGCTGGGAAGACCGCCAGGTGGGGTGAGGAGCGCGTGGATGCGGCGATGGAGCCGATCCTGTTGCGGGAGCAGGTGTTGAAGGCGGAGTTGGCGACGTTGGAGAAGCCGGAGACCCGCGCGGGCGCGGCAGAGGACGTCGCGCGGGACTATGACACGGCGGAAGCTACCGGGGATTTCGACACCATGCGGTCGATGTTCTTGACGGCGTTCCCGCACATGGTGCTCACCATGCCGATCGGGTGGAACGACCACCGGACGGAACGGTTCCTCTGGGACGGCAAGCCGAAGACCGCCGCAAAAGCAGGGTGACAGGCACGGGTCGGGCGCCCCCACCGGATGGTGGGGGCGCCCGTTTTCGTGCACGGTGCGAGTCATGGTCGGGGTTCCTGTCGTCGCTGTCGTTGTTGCTGTTCGGTGCGGCGTTGCCGCGCGTTGCGGATGATGTCCGCGATTCTGTCTGCCTGTTCGTCGGTTAGCGGCGGCATCGCGCGGACCGCCGCGCGAATGCGTTCGATCGCTTCATCGGACAACGGCCCGGGATCGGGTTTCGTGGTTGTGTCGTTGGTGGTTCCTTTCGGTCGGGAATTCTTCTTGCGGGGTGGAATGGTGTTCTCACCCCCTTTCCGTCAATTTCGGTTGGATAGCCGTGTGGGGGAGGGTTGGGGGAGCGCGCGCGGCTCCCGTGTCGCCGCGCGCACGCCTGCCTGTGGTTACGGTGCGTGAGTTGTGTCGCTGTCTCGTCTCGCGGCCCGATGAGTCCCTATAACGGGTGCAGGCGCGCGAGACAGTGAGACAACGAGACAGTGAGACAGTTACGTTACGTAGGGTCGGGTGGGTTGGTGGTCGTGGTGGCCCGCCAGTGTCCCCAGGTGACCTGGTGGGCGTGCCCGGCGTCGGAGAGTTGCTTCAACCGCCGGTAAACCCACACCCGGGGTTTCTCGGTCACGGCCACGAGTTCCGGCACCGTCACGCCTTCCTCAGGCGCGTTCCTCAGCGCCTCCAGAAGGACCCGTTCCGGAGTGGGCGGCCGGTCGATGACCGCCACATCAGCCGGGGTAGCGAACGTTTCGGCGGTTGGCGGTTCGGTGCCCGAATCCGTCACCAGATAGGTGTCGGGGTCGAATTCGGATGGCATGTCGGCGTTGGTGTGTGGGCTGTATTCGCCGTACTCGCCGACGATGCTGTTGATGTCGCGAAGGGTGATGTAGTAGGCGCGCGCCGGTCGGGGTACCTGGAATTGCGGTTCTCGGGCGCTGACGAGGAACTTCCCGGGCAGGTCAAGCTTGTGGGCGTTCCACCCGGCCGCCAGCATCCCGTCCCCCAAAATCAGGGTGACGTCACGGCGTTCCCGGACCCGTAGACAGATACGGATGTCCATTTGTGAGCGGACAGCGTTATGGGTCATGGCTTTCTGTGTGGGCCGTTGGGTGGCTATCAACAGGTTGACGGCGACGGCCCGGCCCAACCGTGCGATGGTGTCCGCGTGCGGGTGCGCCTCGTCGGGCAGCTCCACGTACTCATCGATCACGATGACCAGGGCGGGTCGGTCCGGGGTGGGTTCCCACACCCGTTCGCCCCGAGCGACTTGTTCGGCTTCCCGTAGCTGGATTTCCTCTACAGCGGCGGTCAGGAACGCGACCGCCTTGGCGGGGGTGGTGGCGAACCGTGCCATGCACGGCGCCCACGGCGCCAACTCCATGCCGCCCTTCAAATCGATGCCCCAAATCGCGACGTCCGGACACTGGGCGAGGTAGGCCAACGCCACATTGAGGACGCCGGACTTACCGGAGTCGGTGACGCCACCGACAAGGCCGTTGCGGCGCAGCAACGGCACCCGCACAACGCTGCCGTCGTCAAACAGGCCGAGCGGGATCGGGTGGTGGATGGACGCGCTCCCCGGCTCGGGCCGCACATAGGCGATCGCGTCCGCGTGCGGGTCTTTGTCGAGTACCCGCAGATACGCCCGGTCGGCGCGGTGCGGGTCCGGCTCGGCGCGTGCCGCACCGGGCGCGACGCCAAGCCCGGACTCGATGGCCGGGATGGCGTTGACGACCTGGGCAGCGGTTTGCCCGCGCGGCAACGCGATCCGGGCCCTCCACCCCCACTCATCCCCCAACGCCGAGACGACCCGCGATCCGGTGAGCCCGGCAGCGTCGGCCACTATCGGCCAGCCGTCAAGGATCCGTTCAATCCGTACTTTCGCCCGACGGCGGCGGTGCGCCCACCACGGGACGGCGCAGATGAGCACGCCGACCAGGGCCAGGACCGGCAACGGCTTTGCGGTCGGCCCGGCCACGGTCGCGACCGCCAGCCAGCCACCGCCGAGCAGCACGCACACGGCGATGTAAGCGCGTTCCGCCGCCCGCCCCAACCACGGCCAGCCCACGCGACGCCAGCGGCGCGGGAACGCCGCCAGGATGGCCACCACGGCGACGGTTGACACCGTGACGGGCAGCCACCAACCGGGGTGATGGGTGTGTGTCCACTGTGCACACCAGACGATCACCCCGGCGACCGCGAAGGGTGCGAGTTCGGAGCGGTAGCGGAACGCGGCACGGGCCAGGGTGCCGATCACGGTGCCGATCGCGGCGAGGATCGCCCCGACCACCATCCCCGTGATGGTGCGATCGTCATACCAGAAGTAGGGATGCTGCCGGTACCGGCGGCGGTAGCGCATCAGGCACCACCCCCACGCCGGTCGGTGTGCAGCGGATGTTCGGGCGGGGTTCGGGCAGCTCGTCCCGCAGATACACCAGCGGGTCTGCCTCCCCGTCCGCGTGCGCGCCGAGCGCGGCCCGGCACGCGGCCACCAAATCGGCGTACGCCCGCCGGACGGCGGCAAGCCTGGATTGCAGGCGCCGAATCTGCGCACGCAACTCCGCTACGGATTCGGTCTCGGGGTTTGGGATGGTTGGGTTCACCTCGCAGTGTTCGATCGGGTCGGTTGGATTGTTGGACAGGTAGACCACCTCCTGTAAGAGGGCGGACAGTCCCCACACCCGCTATCTGTTCGGGGTGTCAGGTGCCGCAGTTTGTTTGTTGCCGCCGGACACGAGACGTGTTCGGACGTGTGAGGGTTCGGGGAAAGGGTGCCGCAGCAGGGCAGCACATTCCCAACAAGGGACAAACGAGGGAATACGGGTTTAGGGGCTAGATGCGGATGTTCACTGCGGTGTGAACGTCGCGGTTATCGGGTCGGGAATGTCGATACGGCAGACCTTCCATCCGCCGATCGTGGCCGGCTCAAATTCGACATTCCATGTTTCCGTGATCGTGTCCGCCCGCATCCGGAACGGGCCGGGCGTGCCGGTATGCGTCGCGGACTCTAATGTCACCGCGTATTGGATGGTCGCGGTATCGCTGTCGATAGCGTCCGGATAGGGTGGGGCAACCGTGTTCCCGTCCACCAGGGTTTGCCCGTGGTCCCACCGAAGGGTGAAAGACAATTGGTAGCTACGGTTCCACTCCCACCATTTGGTGAATGCCTGTTTCGGTTGCGAGTCACACAGCTGGTTGTCGAACCCTGATTCGTCGTAGTCCCCGGCGTAAAAGTCGGCGTCCGGGCCGGACGGGCAATCCGCCCGTACGACGTGGGCGCCGTTGTTGTGGTACGGGTGATCGGCCAGGCACGAGTTAGCCGACAGTGCGGTAAACGCGGCCCACGGTGTCGGCTGTCCTTTCCAGCCGAAACCGTTCGTGGAATCCCAGGTGACCGCGAGGATCCCGGCGACATTCGCCGCGACCACCACACCCAACGCGGCAAGGTAGACAATCGCCCGCCGTGCCACCCCCGGCGCCCGTAGAAACCAGACGGTCAACCACGCCAACCCGGTCAGAGTGAGCGCACCCCACGCGATGTACCACGCCGACCACGCGCCATTCCACCAGAACGGCACCGCCGCATAGGCAGCCACGTGCGGCGCCTGCGTCAAAACGACGCGCACCGGTCCGGGGCGGGTGCGCCACGCCCACACCGAGGCCACCACGTGCCCGACCGCGACCAGCACGAGCACCAGCGCGAGCGCCGCGAACGCATCGAGACCGGACCCGGTGGACGGTTCGGAGATCAACCCCAGCCGCGACGCCACCAGGTACACCCCGGCCGCGCCGAGTCCACACATGCCGAGCACGGCGGCCAGACACCCGAACGCGACACCCGTTGCCACGTCCCGCCCCGACCGACCCCCACCCGTGCCCGGACCATTCGCCCCCGTCGAATCCATGCCGATCAACGTACGCCGCCGTCCGGCGTCACCGCATCGACAGCAGGCGCTACCGCATCCCCATCGGTGGGGGTGTCTACGGTGGCGGGTCCTTTGAGTAGACCGGCATCGGCCAGCAACCGCCGCGCCCGATCCGGGCCCGTGCCGAGAGCTTTCGCGGCCCGGCGTACCGGTACCGTCCCGTCCCGGTCGCGGCGGACTGTTTCCAGCACGGCCAGTAGCGCCGCATCAGTACGCTTCGCCGTGCCCGTATCCGCTGCTGTTCTGTCCCGTCCGGCGTGGGTACGGGCCCGGTGGGTGGACCGGCCATCCAGGTTCGGTGTTGGGGCGCCCGCCGGCGCCACCGGTGCCCGCATCACGCGCACCGCCCTGCCCGCGACCAGGGCACCGGTGGCCATCACCATCAGCCCGTCCACGGCGAGGGGTCCGAGCGTGGCGGTCACGGCGTCTTCGCCGTAGAAGGTCAACAGGCCCGACAGGTGCCGGTAGGACACCACGGCGGCGATCACCGCGACCGGCAGCAACCCACCGACCCGCAGCAGCAGCCACCGCCAGCCGGACGGCCACGAGATACGCGCGAACATTTCCACCGCGACCAGCAGCAGTAGCGGCCAAAACACCGCGCTGACCAAGGCGCCCGGCTCCGGTGCCCAACCGGGTAGCGCGTCCTTCGGCGGTACCTGGGCGTGGGCCACGTTCGCCGCGATGGACACGGCACCGCCGAGCATCACACCCGCGTACGCCCACCCCGCCCCGACCGGCCGCCGCGTTCGGGGCTCACGGGTCCACCTCATCGCGGAGCGCGGCCATGGCGTCGACCGGTTCCAGGCAGTGCAGCCGTACCGGCCCGCCGCGCCAGGTACCGGTGACGTTGGTCAACTGGCACAGCACCCCGTCGATACCGATGTACGGCTGAGAGCGCCACGGGTACACCGACAGCCCCAACCGGTCCGCCCACACCCGCAAATCGACGTGGGTGGCCAGATCGACGGCCAGCCCGAACCGTACCGACACCTCCACGGCTAGGGGGTCCGGCAACCCGCGCACGATCACGTCGGCCGTGTTGAACAGCACCGCCGGAATCGACGGCCCCACCTCCTCAGTACGTGTGTGTCCGCTCAGGTTGGTCAAGTGCTCACCTCCATCCGATCCAGGTACGCCCTACGACGCACCCACCGGGCACGCGCCCGGCACTTCACACACCGTTTGCCCGGTTCCGCGACGGCTCCACAGCCGCAGCGTGGACCGGACAGCCCCAACGGGCGATCTCTCAGCAGTCCCACCACCTCTTCCGCTCTGATCAACGGCCAACGTTGGCCGTTGCTCGTTGACAGAGTACGGCCAACGTTGTACGTTTCGCAACAGGGAAGACCCCGTCTTCGCCGAACCAACCGTTGGGGCATGCCCACCAACACACGCTGAGCAGCACAAACCCCGCCCACAAAATTCGGGCAAGATATTTTTAAGGGGGTGGCTTGATGCCACGGACTCCGCCGCAGATCACCGAACCGGTGACCCGACAGCGACAGGTCGCTGACTACCTACGAGACGGGATCCTGTCCGGCGACTTCCCCGCCGGGCAGCCGCTGCCCTCGGAGGAACGCCTGGCCGACCTGTTCGGCGTGTCCCGGCACGTGATCCGCCAAGCCGTCACCACCCTCGTCGGCGAAGGGCTGCTGATCGTGCGCCGCCCGCACGGCACCATCGTCCGCGACCCGCACGCCCGCCCTGCCCACCTCGACCACCGCGGCCTGACCCTCGCGGACGGCCACCACACCGAGACCGAACCCGTCACCTGGCAGGACATCGACCCGCCCGCGTTCGTCCGCGCCGACGCCACCGCCGCACAGGCAGACCTGTTCAACATCCCACCGGGACAGCCGATGCTCACCCGCGACGTGCTCCAGCAAGCCAACGGGCTACGCCGCTCGGTGCGGCTGCACATGCCCTTCTCGGTTGCCGCCGACCTCGACACCCCGTGGCTGGACGACCCGCACCTACCCGAACCCGTCCAGGTCTACGACTGGTTCCACAGCCACGGACACCCGCTCACCTTCACCGAGTACGTCCGCGCCCGCATGCCCGTCGGGGACGAAACCACCGCCCTACGCATAACCCCCGGCACCCCGCTGCTCGTCATCGCCCGCACCGCCACCACGGCCGGCCGCGTCGTGACACTGGAACAGACCCGAATCCCCGGCGACCAAACAGAACTGGCCTACCCACTCACCACCACCAGCCCGGCCGCACCCGCCAGCAAACCCGCCACCCGCACCCGCCGCACCACCCGCTAACCGGGACATCGGCACGCCGGGGGTGTGGGCGCGTTCCCAACCGCTACCCTCCCGGTAAGCCGCGCACGCAAACGGATTCCCTCCAGCGCGGCCCGATGCCCGCCCGCTTCCCCCGTAGCGGGCGGGCATCCTGCACCCTCCGCCAGACCTCCGACGCCGCGCAGCCCGCTACGCAGCGTATGGTGCCCGACCCGGGGCCGGTACCGCGCTGGCCGGTTGCAGGCGTGCCTGAGCCAACACGGCCGCCAGCAGCTCCGCCAGTTCCGGCGAAACACAGCCCAGCTCGACCACCCCGACACCCCACACACGACCTCGGCCCGCACCGCCGTCCGGCCCTCGATACCCCACGCCCGCAACTCGGCGCGCAGCACCTCGGCCGCCCGGTGCGCATCGGTCCAGCCGCGCACGTACGGGACGCCGTCGGCCAGCGCATACGCCGGGCCGGTCTCGTCCTCGAACGACGGTGCATCCCCGTCGACCACCCGCAGCAACCCTCCCCATCCGGGATCCTGCCGGGGCTCACCTCCGCGTTGCCGGACTGTGGCAACACGTGTACCCCGGTACCATCCGTACCGGGGTTTCGGCCCCAAGCCGGACCACCCCGAACTCTTGCGGGGAACGGGTGGTCCGGCCTGCCTTTCTGGTGTGGACGGTCGATCCCGTCCGCAGTTACGCGTCGGTTATCTCGTTGTCCTTGACGTTGTCGGCGATGAACCCGTCGAACTTGATCTGGTAGCCGTCACCGGTCTTGCCGATGATCCGTCCCTTGGCACCGCGCCATGCGGCGCCGTTGCTGCGTTGGATCGTGGTCACGGCGACTTGGACGGTGTCGCCCACGCTCGGCATGCTCGTGAACCTCCTCGTTTCGGGGGTGGGGGCGTCATGTGGCGGACTTCCAGCCCGCGTCCGGATGTCATGGCGCCGTGGTGGCGAGCGCGGCTGTACCGGTGGGCCGGTCGGCGGGTCGGGTGAGGTTGCGCAGCAGGGTGTGGGAGTCGGTCGGGGTGAGCGCGGCGTTCCAGAGTTGCTGGTGGGCTGCCGTGTACCGGTCGGCGTGGACGGACTCCACGATGAGTTGCCCGCCGAGGTGGTCGATGAACGCGACCGGAGGCATGCCGGTACGCATGTGCAGCACCATGTACGGGCCGTGCACCCCGGCATGGGCGTCGGCGGAGGTGGGCAGCACGCGGACCGTGACCGGGACGTCGCGGCGTAGCGGCTGCCGGTACAGGTGTTCCAGTTGGGCGGCCAAAACCTGTGCGCCGCCGATTGGCCGGTGTAGGACGTGTTCGGCGATCAACACCTCGACGGGTGCGGGTCGTCCGGCCGTGAGCAGGCGTTGCCGGTCGATCAGCCGGTCGACCGCCGCGTCGATGGACAGCCGGGCATCGGCGTGCGGTCCGTGGACATGTGCGGCGGCGGCGTGGGCGTAGGCGCGGGTCTGGAACAGTTCCGGTACCAGGGTGTCGGCGTAGAGGCAGACCCGTTCAGCCCGGCCGTATATCCAGCCGATCGGCGGGGGCGGCAAGTCGACCACGCCGAACGGACGCACCCGCAGCGGCGGGCCAGTGGTAACGGCGGGGTCCAGCCGCCACCAGTTGATACACCCGCTGTGTTCGGCCAAGCCGGTGACCTCGGCCCGGGTCTGCTCGTCGTGCACGGCGTACACGTTCAGCAGCCAGGCCGCGTGATCAGGGCGGAACGCCCACTCGCTGCGTTCGTACCGGGCCAGGGTGCTCATATCCACACCCACGTACGCGGCAACCTCCCTGAGCGCGAGACCGCGTTCCTCGCGCAGTTCCCGCATCAGGTGTCCGAGCCACTGGCCGCGCAGGGTGGGCACGAACGTCATGCGTTTGGTCGGCATGGTCCCGGCGACGCCCTTTCCTAGAGGTTGACATGGGTTTGGTGGATCGGCGCGGCGGCCCGTGTAGGGCCGACTGCCGTGCGCATGTCGTGGTGTGCGCGCGGCTGGTCAGGTGCGTGGGTGTGGCCGGACGCCCGGACAGCGGCAGGCGATTGCCGTTGTTGCGGGGGGATCGGGTGTCCGGCCACGGTCAGGGGTGCCGGCAGTTGCGGCGTACTGGGGTGCGCCCTTCCAGCCATCCTCGTCGCGGGGCGGGGTGTAGATGTCGCGCAGGATCGCGTCCAGAACGTGTGGGGGAGGCACCGCGTGCGGGTCGATTCCCCACCGGGCGCGCAGTTCCCTCCGCGCCCGCCACGTCCGCGCGGCGAAAACCCAGTCAGCCAGCCGATCCGCGACTGCGGCCAGCTTCGACACCACAGCGGTCACCGCCCTACCTCCTCCGGTGCCTGGCCCTGCACCGACCGGCGAACCGTGTACCCCGGGGGATCGACAGCGGCGTGTGTGGTGTCGTGGGGTGCGGTGGTCTGGATGCTCTCCGTGCCCTCCCGTCGCGCACCATCGGCCACATCGCGGGTCCCGCGTCTGGGAGGAAGAACGGTGACGGGTCTCGGTCCTGGTAGCCCTCCCGCGCAAACAGGTGGCGCGCGGCGCGGGTGGTGGCGACCACATAGGACGGCAGGTTCATGGCGTCCAACTCGTGGTGCCGGTAGCGCAGCAGTCGGGTGCCGAGGCCGTAGCCTTGCCGGTCTGGGCGCACGCCTATCCCAGACAGGCAGAAATGCTTGGTACGCGGTTGGTGCGCGACCGTGATGTCGTCCAGCAGGACTATCCGGTCTGCGTACGGGCCGGACACGCTGTTGACCAGTGCCCGCCACCGGGCTTCCGCTTGCGCATCGCTGAGTACATGGTCGGCGTAGTCGTCCCAGACCGCGACCGCGCACACCTCTGCGTCGATGTCGGCGACGTCCACATAGGTGGCGTCGTCCGCGAGGATGGCCGGGAACATAGCCGCGCTGTACCGCCGGTACACCGTCTCCCGCTCGTCCCGATCCGCGATGAGCCATACGGCGTCGGGGGTGTCCAGGCACGCCGTCACCATCACCTCGGTGATCTGGTCAAGGTCCTCATAGGTGGCCGCTCGAAGCGTCGGCACACCGGTCCGCAACGGCCGTCCGGGGCTGCTGCCGGGTGCGGCGGGCTGGGTCACCGTTGGGCCTCCACGCCCGTGTTAGCACCGGCCTTCGGTGGCGATGCCGGGTATGGGATGGGGGTGCACGGCGGGGCGATGAACCGCCAACTGCCGTCCGCCTGCCGGCTGGCCTTCACGTCGATGTTGGTCAGTGCGGGCAGAATCGCAGCGGACACCTTGTGGAGGTGGGTGGCGTCCTGCCCTGCCGGGCCGTACGCGTGCCAGACCTGCTGGCCGTCGCTGGCGCGGTGGCTGTAGATCACCGTCATCCGGACCGGGTCAGCGCCCCGCATTTGCAGCCGCACATCGGTCGGAGCCAGCACACCGGCAGGCGGCACCGCACAGGCCGGCAACATGTTGACGGCTGCCGACGCGGACACCACAGGTGATGCGGCGGGTGCCGCCGCTGCTCGTGTCGGCCCGGAAGCCGCCCGACCGTCACGGACGATGACCGTCACGCCGAACGCGACCAGCACGACAAGAGTCAAGGCGGTCAGCACTCGTACCGGCCAGCGCCGCATCGGCCCCGCCGGCACAACCGCGAACGGGTCCGCGCTGTCGCTGGGTGTGGCAAGGATCCGTTGCAGGATCTCCGCCTGCACCTGCCGATCCGGGCCCGGCTCACGCGCGATCAACGGCGCGAACTGCCGACGCAGATCCCGCCAGGCCCGATCCGTCTTCAAATCGAACCGATCCCGCACCCGGTTAACCGCGCGGCGGACTCTGGCCATGATCACGTTGCTCCCCTGACTTCTCAACAGATTCAGCTCCCCGGTTCGGTGCCCCGCCGTGGGTTGACCGGCCACGCCGGCCCACCCCTCGGTGACGGGGTCTGGTCGATGCATCCGACAAGGCGGCGAACAGATGAACCGTCCGGCCACGTGGATATCCAATCCACGAACCGTGCCTGCAACTGCTGAGCCGACAAAGCAACGAGATGAGGACGCGCTTCACCCATCCAACCGGCCAAGTGCTCAGCCATCGCCTCCGCACTACCGCCGAAATCGGACCACAGCCGGGCCTTATAGGGCGCGCATGGCCACTCCTGCCGATCATCCGCGCATAACCACGACGGACGCACCGGCAAGTGCAAACGCTCATTGAAGTTCCCCCGGTTTCCGGACAACCCAGGTGTGAGGGCAGCAGTTGTCCTCACTGAGAGGAGTCCGGACATGCCCGCACCACATCCTGCGGAGTTCCGCCGTCGTGCGGTGGAACTGGCGCGCCGGCGTGAGAAGCCGGTGGCCGAGCTGGCCAAGAGTTTGGGGATCTCCGAGTCGTGCCTGCGGAACTGGATGTCCCAGGCCGACGTCGAGGAAGGGCACCGTGAGGGCCTGACCGGCGCTGAACGCGAGGAGCTTCGTGTGCTGCGCCGTCAGGTTCGGGTGCTGGAGATGGAAAAGGAGATCTTGGTAAAAGCCGCGGCCTTCTTCGCCCAACAGAACGTTCTGCCACCCCGATGATCTACCGGTTCATCGAGGTGGAGAAGGCCACCTACCCGATCACCCTGCTGTGCCGCACCCTGGGCGTGTCCCGTTCCGGGTTCCACGAGTGGCGCACCAACGGCCCCTCCGGCCGCGATCTGGACGACGCCTATCTGACCAATGCGATCATCGACATCCACGCCGACTCTCGCGGCAGCTACGGCTCGCCGCGGGTACACGCCGAACTACGGCTCGGCCACAAAATCCACTGTGGACGTAAACGGGTCGAGCGGCTAATGAGAGACGCTGGCCTGCAAGGCATCCACCGCCGCCGGCTCCACGGCTGCACCGTCCGCGACCCCGAGGCGGCACCCGCCGACGACCTGGTCGCACGCAAGTTCACCGCCGAGCAACCCAACCAGCTCTGGGTCGCCGACATCACCCAGCAGATGACCTGGCAGGGCTGGCTTTACCTCGCCGTCGTCCTGGACGTGTACTCCCGCCGCGTGGTGGGCTGGGCCATCGGCGACCACATGCGAGCCGAATTGGTCTGCGACGCCCTGGACATGGCCACCTGGACCCGCCGACCCACCGACGGCACCGTGATCCACCACAGCGACCACGGCGCCCAGTACACCTCCTACATCTTCGGCAAACGGCTCCGCGACGCCGGGATCCTCGCCTCCATGGGCAGCATCGGCGACTGCTACGACAACGCCATGGCCGAAGCGTTCTTCGCCAGCCTGCAAACCGAACTGTTGGACCGGCACACCTGGCGCACCCGCGACGACCTCGCCAACGCCATCTTCGAGTGGATCAACGCCTGGTACAACCCGACCCGGCGACACTCCGCCCTGGGCTACCTCAGCCCCGTACAGTACGAACAAACCCACCACACGCCCGCTCAACGAGCAGCGTGATCACCACACGTCCCCCGTCCGGAAAACCGGGGGAACTTCACATCACTCGCCACAGCACCGTCATCCCGGTCAGGCATGAGGACCACCACGCAACCGCATCCGTCCGACCCGCAACGCCGCCTTGGCCAGATCCACCCGCCGTGCGCCGATCCGCTCCGGTTGCGACAACCCCGGAATCCTGCGCGGCAGCCACCGCTTCACCGAATAGACCGCCATCGCCGTCTCCCGGCGAAAACACGGTCCCAACACGCCGCACGCCAAACACCGCCCCGTTGCTGAGGACGTGACGTGCGTGTCCAACACGTTCTGCGCGGTCGCCAACTGTTGCGCCTCGCTGTACACCCTTACTTCCTGGTTCGCGTTCAGCTCAGCGCTCACCACGTCACCCCCGACTTGACGGCCACGCCGACCCATCCGGGGATACGGTTCCGCCGCTGGCGCTCCCGTTCGGTCAGGTGCTCCTCATCCGGTCGCCAGTCCGCGACCTTGACCACGCCCGGCACCGCCACCTCACCGAACACGGCAAGCAACTCGGCCACCTGATCACGGGAGCGCAGCGTCAATGGCGCGGTGCGCTCGCTGTACTCCCGCACCACCCGCACCTGCTCCGGGCTCATCTCCTGCGGCACCGACGCGTGCGAAACCACCAGCACCGAACCGGCCGCCACCGCATCCCGCAACACGGCGATGACCCCCGCCGGGTCGTCCGCGTCGGACACGAAATGCAGCACCGCACCCAGCAGCAGCACCACCGGCCGACCAAGATCACAAAAGTTGACCACAGTCGGATGCGCCAAGATCTCACCCGGACAGAGAAGATCACCATCAAGCGCGGCCACGTCACCGATCCCCGCCCGCTCCCGCTCAGCCGCCACAAACAACGCACTGGCCACAGCGACCGGGTCATGATCGACATACACCACCCGCACGGCAGGCTGATAGCCACCGGTCAACTGATGCGGAGCACCCGCCGTATCCGGAATCCCAGCACCAATATCCAGCACCTGACGCACACCAGCATCCAACGACCACCGCAACGCCCGACCCACGAACGCCCGATTCTGAAACGCCCAAAAACCCGCATCAGGCTCCACAGCCAACAAGTCAGCCGCCATCTCCCGATCAACACCGAACGAGTGCGACCCACCCACCAACCGGTCATACACCCGGGACGCCGTCGGCTTGTCCCCCGGCCAATCAGCAGGCGTCACGTCCTCCGCCATCGCGGCACGCCCCCCTTCCACGCTCGGCTGGTCCCGGACAGAACGCCCTGCGGCGCGCAGGGCCAAACGGTTTTCGACACGGGAATCGGGTCGTCGGCCACGGTTACGACACCCCCTTACTGTCTAAGGTGGGGTCCCTCCACATCGGCCACATCGCCGGACCATTCGCAGGAAGATAGAAAGGGATCTTTCTCCCGTCCTGATAACCGTGCCGCGCGAAAAGACGTCGGCACGCATGTGATGGGGCCACCGCATAGGAAGGGATGGCAACGTCATCCAAATCGGCATGCCGATGAGCGAGCAACGCCGACCCCAGCCCCACACCCTGCCGATCCGGGCGCACCCCGATCCAGGCCAAATAGAAATGACTTACAGCGGGACGATAGGAGGCGAATGTGGCGTCCAGCAAGCGGAAGCGTTCCGCGTGCACGCCGCACGCAGCCGTCAGCAGCGCATCCCAGTCTTGTTGAACGATCGCGCTTGTGCCGAAGTGGCTGTAGTCGTACCAGACCGCAGCCGCGTAAATCCGGCCGCTTATCTCGGCAACCTCGACATACCCGCCGTCGTCGTCCAAGACAGACGCCGCCATGGCTCGGTAGAACCGCCCGTAAACGGCTTCACGCTCGTCTTGGTCCGCCACGAGCCACGCCGCTTCCAGCGTCCCCATGAACGCCGCCACCATCACCTCAGCGAGCTGGTCAAGATCAAGTGACGGGTCCGCGTCTCTAACCCTCACTAGTTGGTCCGCCACCACGGCGTTTACCCCCCTTCCATGCCCGTCGCCCTGATGGTGGCGTGGACTCTTGGTGATCGACAGGTGACACCGAGCGGACAACGACGTGTCACCCCCACAGGTGGGGGTGCCGGCAAGCCGACCTGGCGGGCACACTGGAAGCTATGACCGGTGATCCGGACCAGGTGTTGCGTGATGATCTGCCTTCGTGGGCAAAGCGAATCCGCGCTGAACGGCGAGCGCGTGATTGGTCTCAACGTGACTCGATCCGCGCGCTTCGCGTACATGCGGGAAGCGAGCAGCTTCCGTCAGACGCAAGCCTGATACGCAACTGGCGCCGCTGGGAGTCGGGCGAGGTCGAGCCGGACGACTATTACAAGCCGCTTATCGCGAAGACGTTCGGCACGGTCACAACAGCGATCTTCCCTCGCTCGGCGAGTCGGGACGCAGATTCTGAACTACTAGCCGGCACTGGTCTAGACACCTTGGAAATTGTTTCGCGCCTACGTGCCTCGGACGTATCTGCAACAACACTAGAGGCCGTCCGTATTACAGTAGACAGGCTGTGCAGTGAGTATCCCTATATGCAAGCGCAGCAGCTTCATATAGAGGGTCAAGCGTGGCTACGCCGAATCACAGCACTTCTAGATAGACGGCTTACCCTGAGCCAGCACATAGAGGTGCTCAACTTGGCTGGTTGGGTTGCATTGTTGGTGGGCTGCGTCGAGTACGATATGGGTCGGCGACAGCCGGCAGAGGCCACCCGCCGAGCCGCACTTTCATTGGGAGAAGAATCCGGGACAGCGGAAATCATGGGCTGGGCTCACGAAATGCGAGCGTGGTATGCCCTCACCCAAGGCGACTATCGGGGAGTTATCGCGGCGAGCGAGACCGGAAATAAGCTCGCCCCGAGCCACAGCGTCGCTGTCCAACTCGCTGCGCAAAGGGCCAAGGCGTGGGCACGCATGGGAGATCGCCGACAGGTGGAGGTCGCTCTCGAAACCGGCCGAGTCATGCTCGATCAGCTTCCATACCCAGATAACCTCGATCATCATTTCGTGGTGGATCCTGCAAAATTCGACTTTTATGCAATGGATTGCTACCGAATTGTCGGCGAGAATGAGTTCGCTCGAACGTACGCCGATGAGGTTATTCGCGCTAGTGCGGACGCAAGCGGTGTCGAGCGCAAGCCCATGAGGATTGCGGAAGCTCGCATTACGCTTGCTGTCGTTGAGGCGCGGGAAGGCGATTTGAGTGCAGCGGTTAGGCACGGTGAAACGGCAATATCGGGTGAACGAAAGTCGCTGCCCTCGCTACTGTTTGCGGAGAGAGAATTCAGCTCGATTCTAGCGGAAAAATACAGCAATGAGCCGTTGGCCCGGTCATATCTCGAAGCCGTGCGGTCAATAGACAGCCGCGCGTGACTCGGCCAAAGCCGCGCGCATGCGGCGCAGTCCCATGTGGATGATCCACTTCGCGTCCCTGGGCCTCGGCGCGACGGGCACGGCTCCCATGCCTGCAACGTTTGACCAGTTTTCCTGGTCAGGCCACACGCACGCATAGCCCTAAGAGAATGCTGGTTGAGCCGACCATGGGGCCTGACATGTCGCCACGGTGTGCAGATCACCGCTCACGCGGGCGTTTGTGCATGTCAGGCGCAGCCGTTGATCATCTTCTCGAAGGCTGAGTCACACACCCAACAAGTGGTCCATGTCCTAGCAGTACCAGGCGAGGCACGCTCCGGGGGTGGGGATCCGCAGGAGTCACGCGCCAACCGCGTTCCCGAACTAACATATGCACAGTTCAGCCCACTACTGTTGATATCTTGCGGTTGAGCCCTCCGGAGGCAACACTCCCAGGAAATCAAGATCGTCAAGTAACCGATCCAGTAGGGAGTACGACTAGTGGTGATCAACGTCGGCAACATCGCCGATACATGTCGCAGGTCAGAGTCACCCGCACTCGCGGATCAGCCGCCTCGACCTGACGACATCCAGTCGCCGCCCAATGATGCAAGCATCCACCGTGGACTACGGTGTTACGCGTGACCATCCTCACTAACCCAGCCGGACGACTTCACGCCCTGCTCACCGCGTACCGCGAGACCGCTTCGTCGAACATCACCATTCTTCAGACCTGGGCAAAGGTGCTAGCCGCTGACACCGACGTCCTAGCCGTCCGGGAACTAGCCCTGGCCGCCGCTTTGCTGCCACAACTGGAGATCGCCGTCACCAATACGGGCGACATGTATCAACGCGCGATCGTAGATCTCCATATGTACGCCTGGGCATCTCCCATCTTCTTTCCAGAGCATCATGCCCGCCAGAACCCCTCACCCGGCCCAGACCTCGTCGATGCGGGAGCGCTCGTCTCTCTGGGGGGCGTCTCCTCTTTTCTCAACGCAACGGCGTCCGAGGGACGAATACCAGCGGAAGACCAACTCTCGAAACTCAAGCAACAGATCAGCGAAGTCATCGACGACGTGCCGAATACCTCTGATTTGCCGGCAGAGATCCGGCAATTCCTTCTGGATCGTCTTTACGACATCGCCTGGGCCATCGACCATTTGCGCCTGACCGGACCCGAGGGCGTAAAGGCAGCAACGGAGCGACTGGCGGGCGCTGTGGCTGTTAGTGCACCGACACGATCACATCCGATTATAAAGAGGGCACTTGAGGCGGCCGGCGCGGCGTGGATCGCCTTCTCCTCCGGTCCTATCGTTCAGAAAGGCATCGAATCGTGGACCGAGGTGTTCAAGGCCCTGCCCCCAGGCCCATAGATCCAGATGCCCAACTGCTTGATCCACATGTAGTCAACGGCCGCCGCCGATAGCCGTCCAGAATAGTACAGGACGCCACCTCGGATGACGCCGTGCCGAATACGTGCCCAACCGGCAAGCAACCGGTCCGTGAGACGACGTGTTGCCCAGGTCGACGGGCATAACACGCTCGGGTATAGACCGGCCCTCCGGAGGCGAGAGCGCCTTCCTGAGCGATGCGCGACCAAGGTCAACGGCAGGTCTGCTCACCGGACCTACAGCAGCGCAGAGCAGCGGGCTAGCGCGGGGCCGCAGCCGGGATGCCCTCACAGGGAACCTCCCGCAGGTCGCGGGCGTGATCACGAAATTGAAGAGTGCCCCGAGCGGGCGTGCAATCGCTCGGTCTTTCTGGTTTCTGCCAACTGTTGATCATCTTGGCGTAGATTAAGTATCTGTGTCCGTTTGGATGGTCGCGGTGGGTGCGTCAGCTCGTGCAGGGTGTTACCCGTGACAGGCAGTGGCCGGCCCGGCGGGCTGGATGTGTTCGTGAGTTATGCCGGTCCGCAGCGTCCGTGGGCGGAGTGGGTGGCCGACCAGTTGCGTAAGGCCGGGCTGACGGTCGAGCTGGACGTGTGGGACTGGGCGACTGGCAGCAATGCCGTGTTGAACATGAACACGGCGCTGGCGCGTGCCGACCGGGTGGTGGCGCTGTACTCGGCGGCGTATTTCGAGCCGTCCCGGTTCACCACTGATGAGTGGACGGCGGTGATTGCCGAGCGGCCAGGTGCGGATGGGCGGCGCCGGTTGGTGCCGTTGCGGGTGGAGCCGGTGCAGCCGCCGCCGATTTTGGCGCCGCTGGTGTACAGGGATCTGTTCGACCTAGGCGAGGAGCCGGCGCGGCAGGCGTTGTTGTCGGCGGTGTTCGGCTCGCGCAGCCCGGATCGGGACGTGTCGTTTCCGGGTGCCACGGCGGTGGACGGTGTGCGGCTGCCGGGTTCGCGTCCGGGACCGTTTAATGTGCCTCGGCGGCTGATGGGGTTCACCGGCCGGACGGCGTTGCTGGCCCGATTGCGGGAGCAGTTGACCGCCGGGGGCCGGACCGTGGTGCAGGCGCTGTACGGCATAGGTGGGGTCGGCAAGACCCAACTGGCGATCGAATACGCGCATCTGTTCGCAGGGGACTACGAGTTGGTGTGGTGGATCGACTCGGAGAAGCCGGAGCTGATCGGTGAGCAGATCGCCGCGTTGGCGGTGGAGGCGGGCTGGGCGGAGCCAGGCACCGCCGACGCGAAGGGCGTCCGGGCCGTACAGGCGAAGTTGCGGCACACGTCCCGGTGGCTGCTGGTTTTTGACAACGCCGAGTCGGCCGAGGACCTAGAGCCGTGGTTGCCGCCGCAGACAGGCCATACGGTGATCACCTCGCGTAACGCCGCATTCCTGGGTGTCGCGGTGCCCGTGGGTATTGACGTCTTCACCCGCGCCGAGTCGGTGGACATGGTCCGGCAGAACCTGCCCACCCTGCCCGAACACGAGGCGGACCGGTTGGCCGCCGCGCTGGGTGACCTACCGTTGGCCTTGGCGCAGGCTGTCGGGTTCATGGACGAAACCCGGATGCCAGTGACGGAATATCTGGTCGAATTGTCCGGCCACGCTCACGATGTGCTGGGCCAGAACCGGCCACTGGGATACCCGGCGCCGCTGGCCGCCGCGATCGAGATCTCTGCATCCCGGCTAGCCGAGGAAGATCCCGCCGCGCTGGCGCTGCTGCACCTGTGCGCCCATCTGGCGCCGGATCCGGTGCCGTTGGCCTGGTTCACGCCGACCACGGTCGACGACCCACTCGCCACGGTCGTGGCCGCGCCGAGGGCGTTCCGACATACCCTGAGCCGCCTGGCTCGCTTGGGGCTACTGAGACTCGCCGAGACGACCATCCAAATGCACCGGCTCACCCAAGCCGTGCTCCGTGAACTGTCCACACCGGAACACAACACCGCCACGCGACGCCAAGCCGAAGACCTGGTCGCAAACCAGACGGACGTGGACGGCACCGATCCCTCAACCTGGCCGCGTTGGGCCGAGATCCTGCCGCACGTGCTGGCCCTCAACCCGGCCGACGGCACACAGAGTCTCCAACACGTCGTCAATTCGACCCTCTGGTACCTGATCTCGCGCGGCGAATATCGGATCGCACTGCCACTAGCCGAGACCCAGCACCAACGCTTGCTTGCCGACCTCGGACCGGACGATGCCGACACCCTATTGGCCATAGCCAATCTCTCGGCCGTTTTGACCGGCCTGGGTGAGCATGAACGGGCGCGGGAGTTGGACGAGGACACCCTGGCCCGCCGCCGCCGCATACTCGGCGACGACCACCCCGACACCCTGAACTCGGCCCACTACCTCGCCGTCGACCTGGCGGAGTTGGGTGAGCATGAACGGGCGCGGGAGTTGGACGAGGACACCCTGGCCCGCCGCCGCCGCATACTCGGCGACGACCACCCGCGCACCCTGAGATCGGCCAACAACCTCGCCGCCAACCTGGCGGAGTTGGGTGAGCATGAACGGGCGCGGGAGTTGGACGAGGACACCCTGGCCCGCCGCCGCCGCATACTCGGCGACGACCACCCCGACACCCTGAGCTCGGCCCACAACCTCGCCGCCAACCTGGCGACGTTGGGTGAGTATGAACGGGCGCGGGAGTTGAACGAGGACACCCTGGCCCGCCACCGCCGCATACTCGGCGACGACCACCCCGACACCCTGAGCTCGGCCCACAACCTCGCCGCCAACCTGGCGACGTTGGGTGAGTATGAACGGGCGCGGGAGTTGGACGAGGACACCCTGGCCCGCCGCCGCCGCATACTCGGCGACGACCACCCCGACACCCTGAACTCGGCCCACAACCTCGCCGCCAACCTGTCGGAGTTGGGTGAGCATGAACGGGCGCGGGAGTTGGACGAGGACACCCTGGCCCGCCGCCGCCGCATACTCGGCGACGACCACCCCGACACCCTGAACTCGGCCCACAACCTCGCCGCCAACCTGTCGGAGTTGGGTGAGCATGAACGGGCGCGGGAGTTGGACGAGGACACCCTGGCCCGCCGCCGCCGCATACTCGGCGACGACCACCCCGACACCCTGAACTCGGCCCACTACCTCGCCGTCGACCTGTCGGAGTTGGGTGAGCATGAACGGGCGCGGGAGTTGGACGAGGACACCCTGGCCCGCCGCCGCCGCATACTCGGCGACGACCACCCGCGCACCCTGAGATCGGCCAACAACCTCGCCGCCAACCTGGCGGAGTTGGGTGAGCATGAACGGGCGCGACAGCTAGGCAAAGATACCCTTGGCCCCTAGTAAGGGCTTGGACGGCGGCGATGCGCAACGGCGGCTACTTGACGTGCAGCACACACTAGGCCGCGCTGTGAGCAGCCGTGCCGCTACGAGCATGACTTGCGGCCGTGGTCGCGCGGTCCGTACCGCCAGGGAGGTCCAACGGGCCGCACGAGTTTCCCCATGTCAGGCGATTGATCGAGACCTCACAAATCCGTCTCTTGACTGATCGACGCGGAGAGGGGGACGCGGAGGGAGGGACGCACGGAGGGCGGCGCGGGAGGGGGCGGGGGGAAGGACGCGGCCGGCGGCGGCGGACGACACTCACCCCCGTAAGCGTCGTCCGCTCTCGCCGCCGGTCTTAGGTGGTGCCGTCCCCCAACGGCGTTTAGAGCCACCCATCCCCGGCGCCGATGCCCGGATGTACGGTCCGAATCGGACCGGAGTTCCCCCGAACTCACCAGGCGCGGCGCGTGTAGATGACGTTACGTTGCAAGCGTTTGCACAGGCAAGACGGTTAACTTGTCTCGCCCGTCACACCGCGTGTCTGCCGGTCGGAAGCGTCAGTGTCCACAACGAACATGTGCGCGAACGCCTGGAGGTTCGCCAGCGACTCTCCGCGCTTGACCCGCCACTCCCACTCGCGGCGAATCGCCGTACCGAAGCCGATCTCCAGCATCGTGTCGAACCAGTCGTCGGCGTAGCTCAGCACCGAGCCCAGCAGCCGGTCCAGCTCCTCCTCGTCGAGGCCGCGCAGCCCCACCCGCCCGGTGAGGTAGACGTCGCCGACGGCGTCGATGGAGAACGCGACCCCGTACATGCGGGAGTTGCGCTGCAGCAGCCAGGCCCACAGCTCTTCGCGCCGCTCGTCGGGCTGCCGCATCACGAACGCCTCGACCCGCAGCGCGTGCTCGCCGACGATGAGGTTGCAGATCGTCTTGAGCTTGTGGGTGCCGGCGAGCGTCACCGCGTACGAGTGCTCGCCGGTGGGCTCGCACGGAAGCGCGAGCGAGGCGCAGACGCGCTCGATGAGTGCGGCGACGTCGGCGCGGCTCACACCCCGGCTCCGAGGGCCAACTCGGCGGCGATCCGGCCGCGGTGCTCGGTCACCGCCTCACGGTAGACGGCGAGCAGGCCGGAGGCCGTACGCTCCCAGGAGAAGTTCTGCGCGTGTCCGACCGCGCCCCGAGCGAGCGCCTCGCGCTGGGCCGGCGCCGCGAGCAGCTTGCCGAGCACGGTCGCCCAGTCGACCGGGTCGTGCCCGTCCACGAGTACGCCGCTCACGCCGTCCCGGACCGCGGTCACCAGTCCGCCGACGGCCGCCGCCACGACGGGCGTACCGCACGCCTGCGCCTCCAGGGCCACCAGCCCGAACGACTCGTTGTACGAGGGCACGGCCACCAGGTCGGCCGCCCGGTAGAGGGCCGGCAGGTCGTCGCCGGTCTGCGGCGGCAGGAAGCGCACCGAGTCGGCGATGTCGAGCCCGGCGGCCAGCTCCATGAGCGCGGTCGGCCGGTCCAGCCCGCTGCCGCTCGGCCCGCCGCACACCACGACGGTGACCTGGTCGGCCAGCTCGGGGTCGCGGTGGCGCAGCGCGGCGAGGGCACGCAGGAGCACATCGGGGGCCTTCAGCGGCTGGATGCGGCCGACGAACGCGACGACGTACCCGCGCTCCGGCAAACCGAGCTGGCGGCGGGCGGCGAGTCGCGCCGCGGCCTCGCGCCCGGTGCAGGCCGGGCGGAAGCGGTCGAGGTCGACGCCGGGCTCCACCACCGCGACCCGGCGCGGGTCGGCGTCGTAGCGGGCGATCAGGTCGTGCGCCTCGACCTGGGTGTTGGCGACGAGCCGGTCGGCCACGGCCACCACCTGCTCCTCGCCGACGACCCGGGCCACCGGTTCGGGCCGGTCCCCGGCGGCGAGCTGGACGTTCTTGACCTTGGCGAGGGTGTGCGCGGTGTGCACCAGCGGCACGCCCCAGCGCTCCTTGGCGAGCCAGCCGACCTGCCCGGACAGCCAGTAGTGCGAGTGGATCATGTCGTAGAAGCCCGGCGGGTGGGCTGCCTCGGCGCGCAGCACCCCGTTGGTGAACGCGCACATCTGGCCCGGCAGGTCCTCCTTGGCGAGTCCCTCGAACGGTCCGGAGTTCACGTGTCGCACCAGCACGCCCGGTGACATCTCGACACACGCCGGAAGGTCGCTGGACGTCGCCCGGGTGAAGATCTCCACCTCGACGCCCGCGCCGGCGAGCCGGCGGGCGATCTCCACGACGTACACGTTCAGGCCGCCAGCGTCGCCGGTGCCGGGCTGGTCCAGCGGGGACGTGTGCACGGAGAGCGTCGCGATCCGCCGCGGCATCGGCCGGGGATGAGTTCGCTGCCGCACCTGCACGAGACCTGCTCCTTCCACGGGCGGTTAACACGACGGCAATAAATACGCCTCAGGCACAACCCCCCGTGGCCCAGACCATCTTCCCGATCACCACTTGAAGGTGCATCTAACGCTGGCCCGGACGTGACCCAGCTCTCTTCCGGCGGTGCGGGACAATCGCCGCTATGACCCCCATCGCGATTGTTACCGGCGCATCCAGCGGGATCGGCGCCGCCACCGCCCGCCGGCTGGCCGCCGAGGGCTTCCACGTGGTGGCCGCCGCACGGCGTACCGATCGGCTGGAGGCCCTTGTCAAGGACATCACCGCCGCCGGGGGCACGGCGACCGCGGTCGCCTGCGACGTCACCTCCGACGAGTCGGTGGCCGAGCTGGCCGCCGCCGTGGCCGAGCTAGCCGGGCCGCTCACCCTCCTCGTCAACAACGCCGGCGGCGCCCGCGGCCTCGACCCGGTCGAGACCGGGTCGGTCGCCGACTGGCAGTGGATGTACGACGTGAACGTCCTCGGCACCCTGCGGGTGACCCAGGCGCTGCTGCCCGCCCTGGTCGCGTCGGGCGCGGGCACCGTCGTCGTCCTCAGCTCCACCGCCGGATTCATCGTGTACGAGGGGGGAGGCGGCTATGCGGCTGCGAAGCACGCGCAGACGGCGCTCGCCGGGACCCTCCGCCTGGAGCTGAGCGGCCGCCCCGTGCGGGTCATCGAGATCGATCCCGGGATGGTGAAGACCGACGAGTTCGGGCTGGTGCGCTTCGGCGGCGACGCGGACAAGGCCCAGTCCGTGTACGCGGGCGTCGCCGATCCCCTGGTCGCCGAGGACATCGCGGACTGCGTCGCCTGGTGCGCGACCCGCCCGCACCACGTCAACGTGGACCGCCTGGTGGTACGCCCACTCGCCCAGGCCGCCCAGCACAAGGTCCACCGGGTGCTCTGATGCCCACCCGGCCGCTCGGGGAGATAACTCGCGGGACGACGAACCCCAACCGGCTGCGCCGGGTGGACAAGTGGATCGCCGTCACGCAGCGTGACCGGCTGCGGGACACGGCCGACCCGCTCGTCGTCGACCTCGGGTACGGCGCGACCCCGGTGACGGCCGTCGAGCTGCGCGCCCGGCTGGCCGCGGCGGTCCGGCCCGACGTACGCGTGGTCGGGATGGAGATCGATCCCGAGCGGGTGGCCGCCGCCGCGCCGGCCGCCGATCCGCCCGGCCTGACGTTCGCGCGCGGTGGCTTCGAGCTGGCCGGCCTGCGCCCCACCGTCGTACGGGTCTGCAACGTCCTGCGCCAGTACGACGAGTCTGCGGTCCTGGACGCCTGGCACACCATGGTCGCCGCGCTGGCACCGGACGGCGTCCTGGTCGAGGGCACCTGCGACGAGTTGGGGCGGCTGGCGTCCTGGGTGCTGCTGGACGCGAGCGGGCCACGCTCCCTGACGCTCGCCGCGAAGCTGTCCACCCTCGACACCCCGGCCACGATCGCCGAGCGACTGCCGAAGGCGCTCATCCACCGCAACGTTCCCGGTCAGCGGGTGCACGCCCTCGTCGGCGCGCTGGACGAGGGCTGGCGCGACGCCGCGCCGTACGCCACCTTCGGTCCCCGGCAGCGCTGGCTGCGCGCGGTGGCCGCGGTGCGCGGTGCCGGGTGGCCCGTGCTGGACGGCCCGGCCCGCTGGCGCCTCGGCGAGCTGACAATTGCCTGGTCAGCCGTCCAACCTAGTTACCTGCACTGGCCCTGAATCGTTGAGAAAGGTGCTTACTAGCTTTTTTAGCGACATATTCAGGGGGAAATAGTGCGTACCACCGTGCGAATGGCGGCTGCGGCCGCCCTAGTCGCCGTTCCGTTGACAATGCTCGGCGCTACCGCCGTGTTCTCTTCGGCGCAGGCCGGCCCGCCGGTGGTCTGTAAGCCCGGCTACGGCCACTGCGAGACCACGCCGCCCACCAAGCCGCCGACGACGCGGCCGACCACGAAGCCGCCGACGAAGCCGCCGACCACGCCGCCCACGACGGGCCCGACGACCAAGCCGCCGACGACGCCGCCCACCACCACCCCGCCCACGACTTCGCCGACCACGCCGCCCACGACCCCGCCGACCACGCCACCCAGCACCGCACCGACGACGCCGCCCACGACGCCGCCGACCACTCAGCCGACCACCGCGCCGCCCACCACGCAGCCGCCGCTGCCGGTCACCGGCGACGCGACCACGGCCATCGCGGTGACCGGGGCCGTCCTGGTCGGCACGGGCGCCGCACTCGGCCTGGGCGCCCTGGCGTTCGCGCGCCGTCGCCGCTTCGAGGGCTAGTACCAACTACTCTCCGTGATCAGGGCGTCCCCTCACATCGTTCTAGCGACTTGGGGGACGCCCTGACCACATCCGCGCCCTAGGCTTGGACGCAGCGGGGTGTCTGGGAGGGGTAAGTGATGAGCAGACTGCACGGCTCGAAGGACTTCTGGGTCGCCGGCCTGCGCGCCGAGGGCCCGGCCTTCCGCGCCGCGATCGCCGAAGCCCCGCCGGATGCCGAGGTCCCGTCCTGCCCGGAGTGGACCGTCACCGACCTCGCGCACCACCTCGGTTCGATCTACCGGTGGGTGCGCGGCCACGCCGGCCGCGGGGTCACCACCCCACCCGAGTCCCGCAAGGCCCCCGTCCCCGCCGACCTGCCCACTGGCCCGGCGGTCGTCGACTGGTGGCAGCAGGAGTACACCGAGCTGGTGGAGACGCTCGACGGGCTGGACCCCGAGCTCCCCGCGTGGAACTGGGCACCACAGGCGAAAAAGGCAGGATTCTGGCATCGCCGGATGGCCCACGAGACCGCCGTGCACCGGTGGGACGCGCAGATGGCCATCGGCGCCGGCGAGCCGGTCGAGGCCAAGCTCGCGGTCGACGGGGTGAGCGAGGTGCTGGACACCTGGCTGCCCGCCGGCCGGCGCCAGCTCCCGTCGTCCCGTCAGGGCGTGGTCCATCTCGTCGCGACCGACGCTTCGCAGGAGTGGTTCCTGCGGTTGCGGGGCGAGGGAGTCGCGCTGCTCGACACCGGCACCCTCTTCGACAGCGACGAGCACCCCGCGCGGGTGTTCGCCGCCGGCACCGCCAGCGACCTGCTGCTCGCGCTCTACGGCCGGGTGCTCTTCGACGTGCTGGAGGTCACCGGCGACGCGACGCTGCTCGACTGCCTGCGTACCGGCTGACCCCACTGCCCGATCGCGGTTGGCACATAATCGTAAGGATCGTGCCGCGCGTCGTAAGGGGATGATGGTGGGCCTGCAGTTTCCAGACGACTTCGTATGGGGTGCGGCAACTGCGGCGTACCAGATCGAGGGCGCGGCGCGCGACGACGGCCGCGGTCCGTCGATATGGGACACCTTCTCGCGTACGCCGGGGAAGGTCTACGCCGGCCACACCGGCGACGTCGCCTGCGACCACTATCACCGGTACGCCGGCGACGTGGGGCTGATGGCCGACCTGGGCCTACAGGCGTACCGGTTCTCGATCGCGTGGCCGCGGATCCAGCCGGACGGCACCGGGCCGGTCAACCCGCGCGGGCTCGACTTCTACGACCGGCTGGTCGACGAGCTCATCGGCCGCGGCATCGACCCGATCATCACGCTCTACCACTGGGACCTGCCGCAGGCGCTGGAAGACCGTGGCGGCTGGGCCCACCGGGACACCGCCGCGTGGTTCGCCGAGTACGCGTCCGCCGTACACCTACGCCTGGGCGACCGGGTCCGGACCTGGACCACCCTCAACGAGCCCTGGTGCTCGGCCTACCTCGGGTACGCCGCCGGAGTCCACGCCCCGGGCCGGCAGGACGCGGCGGTGGCCTTCACCGCCGTACACCATCTGCTGCTCGGGCACGGCCTGGCCACGCGGGCCCTGCGCGCGGCGGGCGCCAGCAAGATCGGGATCACGCTCAACCCGGCCGCGGTCCTGCCGGCCGACCCGCAGAGCGAGGCCGACGCGGCGGCGGTACGCGTGGTCGACGGGATCGCCAACCGGATCTTCTTCGACCCGATCCTGGCCGGCGGCTACCCGGCCGACGTGCTCGAGCACATGCGCCGCTTCACCGACCTGGCCTTCATCCAGGACGGCGACGAGAAGCGGATCGCCGCCCCGATCGACGTGCTCGGGGTCAACTACTACTCGCCGACGTACGTCGCCGGGCGCCCCGGCGCGGGCGGCGGTGGCCCGGCGCACCCCGGCACCGAGGACATCCTCTTCCTGCCGCCCGCCGGACCGCTGACCGAGATGGGCTGGCAGATCGAGCCGGCCGGCCTCACCGCGCTGCTGGAGCGGATCGCGCGCGACTACCCCGGCACGCCGCTGCTGATCACCGAGAACGGCGCCGCGTTCGCCGACAAGGCCGGCCCCGACGGGCAGGTGACCGACGCCGACCGCATCGCGTACATCGACGGTCACCTCCGCGCCGTGCACACCGCGATCGCGCGGGGCGTGGACGTCCGGGGCTACCTGGTCTGGTCACTGATGGACAACTTCGAGTGGGCCGAGGGCTACCGCAAGCGCTTCGGCATCATCCACGTCGACTACCAGACCCAGCGCCGTACGCCGAAGGACAGCGCCCACTGGTACCGCGAAGTCATCGCCCGCAACGGGCTGGACTCATGACCGCCGCGCGGGAACGCCCCACCCTCGAAGCGGTGGCCCGCCGCGCCGGCGTCTCCCGCGCCACGGTCTCCCGCGTCGTCAACGGCTCCACCACCGTCGCCGAGCCCATCCAGGAGGCCGTACGGCAGGCCGTCAGCGAGCTCGGCTACGTGCCCAACCTGGCCGCCCGCAGCCTCGTCACCCAGCGCACCGACTCGATCGCGCTCATCCTGCCCGAGTCGGCGACCCGGGTCTTCTCCGACGACCAGTTCTTCCCGAGCATCGTGCGCGGGGTGAGCCAGGAGTTGGAGGCCGCCGACAAGCAGCTCGTACTGATCATGGCGGGCTCCGCGGCCAGCTACGACCGGGTCGAGCGGTACACGACCGGACGCCACGTCGACGGCGTCATGTTCGCCTCGATGCACGGCGTCGACCCGCTGCCCGGCACGCTGGCGCGCATCGGCATCCCGGTCGTGTGCAGCGGCCGCCCGCTCGGCCGCACCAACCCACCCGTGCCGTACGTCGACGTCGACTCCGTCGGCGGCGCCACCAGGGCCGTCCGCTACCTGCTCGACCAGGGCCGGCAGCGGATCGCCACCATCGCCGGCCCGCCCGACATGGTCGCCGGGATCGACCGGCTCGCCGGCTACCGCGACGCGCTGAAGGGCTCCCGCCGCCGGTCGATCGTGGCGGTCGGCGACTTCACCCGCGAATCGGGCGCCGTCGCCATGCGGCAACTCCTCGACGACGACCCGGCCCTGGACGCGGTGTTCGTGGCGTCCGACCTGATGGCCCACGGCGCACTCCGTACGCTCCGCGAGGCCGGCCGGCGAGTCCCCGACGACGTGGCCGTCATCGGCTTCGACGACGTCGAGATCGCCCGCTACACGGACCCTCCGCTGACCACCGTCCGACAGCCGATCATCGACATCGGCCGCGAGATGGTCCGCCAACTCCTGCGCATTGCCGACGGCGACCCGGTCGAGGAGTCGCTGATCCTCCCCACCGACCTGGTAATCCGCGACTCCACCTAACCCGTGATGGGGGCGCCGAGGACGCGGCGGGCGAGCAGGGTGCCGCCGGCCACCGCGGCCGGCATGATCAGCACCGCGCCGAGTGGGATCAGGAAGCAGCAGAACACGCTCACCCCGAACCCGAGCGCCACTACCCTGTTCGCCCCGAGGATGCGGCGCCGGTCGGGTAGGCGCAGCCCGCGCCGGTAGAACGCCATCCCCACCAACTCCAGCGCGAGGAACCAGCCGCCGACCAGCGCCCCGATGACCGGGATCACGGTCTGCCCCACGAACGGGATGAAACCGAGGAGGAAGAGCGGGATGCCGATGAGCAGCGACAGCGCGAGCAGCCGCAGCGAGTCCCACAGGCTCCGGCGCAGCGAACGCCACCACGGCACCTCGACCTCGCCCGGTACGCCGCCGAAGCGGTCCTCGACCTGCTCGGAGATCTTCTCGTAGAACGGGTCGCCGATGAGCAGGGTGACCGCCGTGAAGGCCAGGATGCCGATGAGCCCGCCCAGGCCGAGGATGCCGAGGGCGGCCAGGAGTTGGACGGCGTCCCGGAGTCCTTCGGACCAGTCGTCGGCGAACCAGGTGGCCAGGTCGGCCAGGTCGGATATGAAGTAGACCAACGTCGCGAAGGCGGCGATGAAGAGCAGCCCGGAGATGAGCGCCGGGATGATCCCTAGGAGCACCAGGCGCGGGCTGCGGGCGTACATCGCGATGCCGCGACCGAGCAGGCCAACGCCCTCGAAGAACTCACCCACCACGCCCGCGAGCTTAAGGCGTCGGCGTCGGATCCGCTGTGGACGGTGGCGGCTCGGCCGGGGACGGGGTCGGCTCGGGGGTCGCTTCCGGGGCGGAGGTGGCCGTGGGAGTGACGGTCGGTACGGCGGTCATGGTGGGCGCCAGCAGCGACGGAGTCGGTACGGCGGTGGGCGTTCCGGTCAGGGTGGCGGACGGGGTGGGCGGCACGGTGGTCCAGCCACGGATGGGGGTCGCGCCGGGCGGCGCCGTACCCAGGTTGCCGGCCCCGGCCGGATTGGACGCGGGCGGCGGGGCGCCGTCGGACCAGGTCCACCCGGCCCACACCGCTGGCGGCAGGCCGAGCAGCACTATTGCGGCGAAAACCACCTTTGGCGTCTTGTCCACACCAATTCACCGCGCAAGCGATGAAAAGGTTACGCAACCAAACGGATCCGCACCCGGCGGTTGGCCTTGCCCTTGCTCTCCACCTTGACCAGCTGCACCTTGCCGATCTGCGCGGTGGACGCCACGTGGGTGCCGCCGTCGGCCTGCACGTCCAGCCCGGAGATGTCGACGATCCGGATCTCCTGCTCCTCGGGCGGGATCAGGTTGGACTGGGTACGGATGATGTCCGGCAGGGCGAGCGCCTCCTCGCGCGGCAGCACCCGTACGGCGATCGCGCGGTCCTCGGCCACCTCCCGGTTGACCAGCTCTTCCAGCCGCAGCTTGAAGTCCGGCGGCACCTCGGGCAGGTTGAAGTCCATCCGCGCCTCGCCGGGCTCCATGTTGCCGCCCGTGACCAGCGCGCCGAAGTCGCGAAACACCACGCCGCACAGCACGTGCAGCCCGCTGTGCGTACGCATGAGCAGGCTGCGCCGCTCGTCCTCGACCGCGCCGGCGACCGCCGTACCGGCCGGCGGCAGCGGGTCCCCTCGGCGGGCAGCAGGTACAGGTCGTCGCCCTTGCGGGTGCCCACGATGCGGGTCTGCACGCCCTGCCACAGCAGCACGCCGTGGTCCGGCGGCTGCCCACCACCACCCGGATAGAACGCCGACCGGTCGAGCACGATCCCCTGCTCGGGATCGGCGAAGAGCACCGTGCACGCCCACTCGCGCAGCGTGGGGTCGACGAGGTCGAGCCGGTCCGTCCGGCCGTGGTGTGTCACGCCCATGACTTGGTCCTAACCGTTCAAGAAGGCGGAAATCCGGTCGCGCAGGTCCGCGCGTTCGGTCCAGAGGACGCCCGGACGGTCGTACACGTGCAGATCGGCCTCGGGTAGCGCGGCGGCGAGCTCCGCGGCGACCGCGGCCGGGTGCAGGTCGTCGCCGACGCAGCCGATCACCAGCGCGCGGGCCGTGACCGCGGCGAGCGCCGCCCGGTCCGCGACCGGCGCCTGCTCGGTGAGGCTGGCCAGCTCGGGCGCCAGGCCGTCCCGCATCAGCTGGTCGATGCGCTGGCGCAGGTAACCCCAGCCGGCGGGGGTGTTGCGCACCGCCGCGGGGGTCTCGGCCGAGACGGCCTCCGCCACCGCGGACACATCGCCCGACTGCACCGCGTCGACCAGCGCCGTCAGCCGCTCCCGCGCCGCCGCGGTCCTTGGCTCATCGAGTACGGCGGGAAGGAAGAACACCACCCGCTCGAAGCGCCCCGGGCTCTCGGCCAGCAGGTGGCACAGTGCCCCGGCACCCAGGCTCGCCCCGACCGCCCGGGTCGCCCCGGACAGGTCCGCGATCGCCCGCAGGTCACGAGCGAGATCCCCGTACGTCATGGGCCCGACCGGGGGATCCGACCGCCCGTGCCCGCGGAACTGGAAGAAGACCTTGCGGCCCTCGACCGCGCTGCCCAGCGGGCGGGTGGCGGCGATGCCGGTGGCGAACCCGTGGGCGAAGACGGTCGCCGGGTCGCCTGCGCCGGTGACGAGCCGCTCCAGCTGGGCGCCGTGCGGCGTGGCGACCAGCTCGGTGGGTGGCTCGGGTAGGGCCGGCCGCCCGGTCCGGGGCGCCGACGGTCCGGGGCCGTACGTCCGCGGCCCGCCGTCTGGCGGCGGAGGCCAGCGGAAATCTCTCACCAGAAGCCCTTGCCATCCGTCAGGTCGCGCAGCCCGACCCGCACATCGAGCAGGTAAACGGCGGCCGCGGCGATGCCGATCAGACCGAAAATGCTGATCGCGCTGAAGAAGAAGAGGGTGAGCAGGAGGGAGACGCCCAGGATGGCCAGCCAGGCGCCCTTGGGGATGGTCCCGATCGCGGGGAAGGCGTCGGACCGCTGGGTCAGGCAGTGCACGAGCGCAACGCCCTCGATCACGAGGGCGAAGATGAGCAGCACCAGGTTGATCGCGTCTCGGACCTCGACGTAGAAGAGCGGCGCGGTGATGGCCATGGGTTGAAGCTTATGCCGCAGGTGCCGGCCCTGGCTAAACGGGCCGTGCCAGCTGGCTCGCTCCGCTCGCTTCGGGCCTGAAGCCGGATCAACCCGGGCTGGTCGCTTCGCGCCCAACTCCGGGTTGATCTGGCCCCAGGGCCGCCACCTGGGCGGATGCCAATTACTTGGCGGCGGGGCGGGTGCGCTTCGCCGGACGGGTGGCCTTGGCGGCCGGCTTCGCCTCGGTGGCCTCGGCGGCCTCAGTGGCCTCCGCGGCCGGGGCAGCGGTCACCTCGGCGGGCGGCTCGGTGGCCTCGATGTCGGCGTTGACGGCGTCGGCTGTACGGACGACCCCGGTGCCGACGACGCGCTCACCGTGGGCGACGAGCGTGCCGTAGAACGCGACGGCGCGGTCCTGCACGACCTGGGCACCAGCGGCGAGCGCCGCGGCGTTGCGCTTGGCGGCCGCGCGCAGCCGGTCGGCGTCGAAGTCCGTGGTGGCGGCCTTGTCCCGCAGGGTGACGGCGGTGGTGTTGGCGGCCCGCAGCGTGGCGACGGCCTTCGCGCGCAGGTCGACGCTGCCAGCGGCCGCCTTCTCGCTCAGCTCGGTGACCACGCCGGGCAGCTTGCGCAGCTGCTGGTACGCCAGGTCACCGGCGCCGGCCGCGGCGTAGAGCGGGGCGGGGATGCGGGTCGACTTG
Source organism: Phytohabitans rumicis (assembly GCF_011764445.1). Taxonomy (NCBI): domain Bacteria; kingdom Bacillati; phylum Actinomycetota; class Actinomycetes; order Micromonosporales; family Micromonosporaceae; genus Phytohabitans; species Phytohabitans rumicis. The sequence goes on along the minus strand of NZ_BLPG01000001.1, from coordinate 4,893,661 downwards.
CTCTGCTCGGTCATTGCTACTCCTCCTCGGCCGCGGGTGCGACCGTCTCTTTCGGTTTGGTCTCGGGCTCTGGCGACTCGGCGGGAGCCTCGTCGGTGCGGGCGTTTTCCCGCCGGAAGGTCTCGTAGATCTGGCTCAGCGACTGCTTCTGCGACAGGGTCAGGTCGGTGTCGGCCGCGATGGCCGCGAGCACGCCCTGCCCTTCGTTGGCGTCGAGCGCGTCAAGGAGGCCGGCACGCAGGTACATCACCGGGGTGGAGACCCGCAGGGCGCTGGCCAACTGCTGGAGCACCTCGGCGCTCGGCTTGCGCAGGCCGCGCTCGACCTGGCTGAGGTACGGGTTGCTGACTCCCGCCTGATCCGCGAGCTGCCGCAACGAGATCTTGGCGTTACGCCGCAGGTCGCGGATGAAGCCGCCGATGTCGCGGGGCAGATCTTTCGGGGTGGCCATGCATTCGACGGTAACCCCGACCGCTTGCTCTTGCAAGCAAAACGCTAGCTGTGCGCTAACTCACCAGAGCGCGCGCACCGCGCCGACCGACTCGCCGCCGCCCAGCAAGGGCACCTCCGCGAGCTCGCCGAGTATCGGAGCCTGCACCCCCAGGCGGCGCAGGGCGGACACCAGCACGGGCATCCGGGCACGCATGGCGCCATCTTCGATCTTGAGGGCGACCGCGCCGACGTCCGGGACGGCCACCGCCACGACGCCCTCGGCGCCGCCCTTGGCCAGCAGGCCGGGCACGCCGTGCATGAGCCGGGTGTCTTCGGCGTCCGTACCGGCGACCAGCTCGGGGTACGCCCGCATCGCGTCGGCGACGGTGTGCTCCACCGACGCCGGCGCGCCCGACACGAGCCGCAGGAACGCCGACGCCACCCCGGTCAGGGAGACCGCCAGCACGGGTGCGCCGCAGCCGTCCACGCCCACCGCGGCCACCCGCTCGCCGGAGAGGTCCTCCACCGCCGCCCGCAGCCTCTCCTGCAGCGGGTGGTCCGGCGACCAGTACTCCTCGGTCGACCAGCCGGCCGCCCGACAGGTCAGCAGCATCCCCGCGTGCTTGCCGGAGCAGTTCATCCGGACCCGGGACCGCCCGCCGCCCGACCGCAGCACGGCCGCCGCGGCGTCCTGGCTCAGCGGCAGGTCAGGCGGGCAGCGCAGGGCGTTTTCGTCCAGCCCGGCGCTGCGCAGCAACGCGCGCACCCGGGCCACGTGGAAGTCTTCGCCGTAGTGGCTGGCGCACACCAGCGCGAGGTCGGCCGGGTCGGCGAGCCGCAGCCCCGAGCGCACCATGCCGACCGCCTGCAGCGGCTTGTTGGAGGAGCGCGGAAAGATCGGCACCTTGACGTCGCCGGCCGAGTCGAGCACCGCGCCGCTCGCGTCGAGCACCACCACCGAGCCCCGGTGCATGCCCTCCACGAACCCGGACCGGACCACCTCCGCGAGCGGAACTCCTGCATTCATGCCTGCACGCCCAGGAGCGCGCGGGCTTGGCGGGAGGTCAGCGGCGGCCGCTGCGCCAACTGCGCGAAGCCGACCGCCCTGGCCACGAGCTGCATGTTGGACTCGACGGGCCGGCCCTTCGCGTACGTGACGGTGTCTTCCATGCCGACCCGCAGGTGGCCGCCCGCCGACAGCGACGCCAGCATCACCGGGATCGTCGAGCGGCCGATGCCGGTGGCCGAAAACGTGGTGCCCTCCGGCAGGTCACGCATCGCCTGGCGGCACGCGACCAGGGCCTCCGTCGTGCCGGGCATCCCGCCGGGCACGCCCATCACCAGGTCCACGTGTACGTGGCCGCCCGCCGGGAGGCCGTACTTGCCCAGGAGGCGCTGCAACGCGGTCAGGTGGCCGAGGTCGAAGATCTCGTACTCCGGCACGATGCCGCGCTCCTGCATCCGGGTGTGCAGCTCGACGATGAACTCCCAGCGGTTCATGAAGACGTCGTCGCCGAAGTTGACCGTGCCCATCGTGCAGGACGCCATGTCGGGAGCCGCGTCGAGGACGGCCAGCCGGGCGGCCTCCGGATCGGTCACCGCCCCGCCCGACGAGAGCTGCACGATCAGGTCGGTGGTGCCGCGCAGCGCCGCGACCGTGGCACGCAGCCGCCCCAGGTCGAGCGTCGGCCGCGCCTCGTCGTCCCGGATGTGCACGTGGATCACGCTCGCGCCGAGCGCCTCGCACTCCTTCGCCGTGACGACCAGCTCTTCCGGCGTGACCGGCAGCGCCGGCACGTCCGCCTTCGCCGACTCCGCACCGGTCGGCGCCACCGTGATCAACGTTCCCGTCATCCGGTCAGCCTAGATCGATGGCGGCGGTCGATTCGCCGATCCTCAGCACAGCGTCGTCGGGGACGTTCCGCTTGAGCACCGCCAGCGCGATCATGCCGAGCTCGAAGTGCCGCACCGCCGTGCCGACAAAACCCACCGCGCGCCCGTCCGCCGCGGTCACCGCCGTGCCCGGCGCCGGCGGCTGGTCGGTGGCGATCCCATCCAGATGCAGGAGTACGAGGCGGCGCGGCGGCCGTCCCAGGTTGTGCACCCGGGCGACCGTCTCCTGGCCGCGGTAGCAGCCCTTGTCCAGGTGCACAGCGGGCCCGATCAGGTCGATCTCCGCCGGGATCGTGCGGTGGTCGGTCTCCAGACCAAGCCGGGGTACGCGGGCCGCGACGCGCATCGCCTCGTACGCCCACAGACCGGCCAGGGGTACGTCGAGTCGCCGGATCACGTCGTCGATCGAGTCGCGGGGCACGATCAGGTCGATGCCCAGTCGACCGCGCCGGGCCAACCCTCCCTCCGGCAGGACGCGTACGTCGTACTCCGTGGTGGGCAGCGGTGGCACGGACCCGGCGGCGAACTTCGCACCCGGCACCGCGCGGACCTGTGGTGGTTTGAGGTCGAAGAGCTCGGTGGCGCGCGGGCCGACGAGCGTCAGTACGGCCCACTCGGCGCTGGCGTCCCGCGGGTCGACGCGGGTGAGGAAGCGCATCTTCTCCAGGAACGTGAGCAGGTCGGCGGCCGCGCCCGGCTCGGTGTCGAGCCAAGTGGTGGTGCCGTCCTCCGCTACCTGGGCGTGGTACTCGACGTGGCCGTGCGGGGAGAGGACGAGCAGCTCGGTGCCCTGGCCGGCGCGCAGGTCGGCGAGGTGCTGTGTGGTGATGCTGTGCAGCCAGCTGGCCCGCTCCGCGCCGGGCACCGCGAGCACGCCCCGGTTGGACCGGTCGACCAGGCCGACCCCGGTGGCGAGCGTGCGCTGCTCGCGCATCGGGTCGCCGTAGTGGGCCGCCACCCCGGCGTCCCGCGACTGCGGCTCGATGGCCTCGACGGCCACCGCGCCCGCGATGTCGATCATTTAGCTCCCCCGCAATCCTGGCAGGTCCCGAAGAGCGCCACATGACCGATATCGAGCCGGAAGCCACGGCTGGTGGCCAGGTCCTTGGCCAGCGGCGCGAGGACCTCCGGTTCGATCTCGATCACCGCACCGCAGTCCCGGCATACCAGGTGGGCGTGTTGATCCTCGCCCACCGGGTGGTACGTCGGCGACCCGTGCGACAGGTGCGTATGGGTAACCAACCCGAGGTCCTCAAGTAATTCCAGGGTGCGGTAGATCGTGGTGATGTTCACGCCGGCGGCTACCTCACGCACGGCGTGGTGCAGCTGCTCCGGCGTGGCGTGGCCCAGCTCGTGGACGGCCTCCAGCACCAGCTGACGCTGTGCGGTCAGCCGCAATCCTCGCGCCCGCAGGATCTCCGGGAGGGACGTTTCCGACACCGCCCGATAATAGTGCGGCGTCAGCCTCCGACGCGGATCAGGCGGGCGGACAGGTGCGGCGACAGGCTGTGGCCGACGGCGGCCATCTCCTGGGCGTACAGCAGGGCACCCTCGACGATGCCGAAGAGGCGGTGACCCGCGGTGACCTCCTTGGCGGTCGCGGTACGCACCACCGCGTCCGTCGCCATCTCCAGTTGGAGGCCCTTGGTCCGGCCGATGTACAACTCCATGATCCCGGTCGGGTTGGTCAGCAGCGCCTCGACGTCGTCGGTGGGCCGGCCGTCGTCCAGCACCGGACGCCACCAGCCGACCTCCCGCATCGCCGGGCGGACCGGCTGGCTCTGCTCGTCGAGGATCCACGCCCGCGACTCGTAGTGCAGGAACGGCCGGCCGTCGTGGCTGATCCGGATCTCCTGCGCGTAGTCGAAGTCTTCGATCGTGGGGAAACCGCCGCGTCCACGCCCACGCCACAGCCCGACGTACGGCAGCAGACCCAACAGCGCCGGGTGCAGGTCGGGACCCTTGCGCAGGTCATGCGTGTCCTCATAGGGGTACGGATCGACGGGCGGTGCGTTGAGCCAGGGCGGGGGTCCGATCGGGTTGTCAGTCACCAGCGTCCTCTTGAGATGCGCACGGCCAGATAGACCAGGCCACCGGCCAGCGCGCCGAAGCCCGCAACCAGCAGGCTGACGAACCCGATCTCGGTAACCATGACGGGCCAATCCTATGCTGACCGTTATGGCTCGCACTCTCGTCGTCAAGGTCACGGCCGGCTCGGACGCACCGGAACGATGCGCGCAGGCGTTCACCGTGGCCGCCACCGCCGTGGCGGCCGGGGCCGAGGTGTCGCTGTGGCTGACCGGCGAGTCGAGCTGGTTCGCGCTGCCGGGGCGGGCGGCGGAGTTCTCGCTGCCGCATTCGGCCCCGCTCCCGGACCTGCTCGACGCCGTGCTGGCCGGCGGCCGGGTCACGTTGTGCACCCAGTGCGCCGCCCGGCGCGAGATCACGCCCGACGACGTCCTCCCCGGCGTACGCATAGCCGGCGCCGCCGCCTTCGTCGAAGAGACCCTCTCCGACGACACCCAAGCCCTCGTGTACTAACCCCCCTTTCCCGCCCCGCCCCTTTCGCGCGCCCATGTCTGCGCGTCTGCCCCGTTGGCGCCTCTGCCCCGTTTGCGCGTCGATCAAGGGCATATGGCCGTGCTTTGATCTCTTTTCCACGACCGTTTGCCCTTGATCGACGGGGTTTTCCTTGATCGGCGAGGCCCGCGGTGGCACTCACCCGACGGGCACCGCGACGCGCGGGCCAGGCCGCGGGCGGCCGTCCTGGAGCGAGCCGGCTCGCTGCGATCGACGTGTAGATGTTGACGACCTTCTGTTGTTGGGACAGCACTAAGTCGTCAACATCTACAAATCACCCCGCGCCCCGCGCCCGCCCCCGATCAAGGATTTCCCCGCCGATCAAGGGCAAACGGTCGTGGAAAGGAGATCAAAGCACGGCCATATGCCCTTGATCGACGTGGAAGTCCTTGATCGACGCGGCCAGGGTGGGGTGGGGTGGGGTGGGGTTAGCAGGGGGTGGTTATGCGGGCGTCGGCTACGGAGTCGTTCAGCTCGATCGAGGCGGACGTTGACGCGGTGCGGTAGGCGAGCAGTTCCGGGGTGTCCAGTACGACGGTGGCGCCCGCCGGCCTCGGCAGCGGCGTCGGGGGCGTGCCGGCCAGGTCGCCGCTCGCCTCGACCGTGCGTACCGTGCCGCCGTCGGGGCATGGTGCCTCGGCGGTGGTCACCTCGGACGGCGTGACGCCCAGCGCGGACAGTACCGGCTCCACCGCACCCGGTTCGGCTTGCGGCGGCGCGGCGTCCAAGTCGGCGCCCGGACGGCAGCCGGTGCCGACGCTCACCACCACCACGCCGGGGGCGGTCACGCTGCCGCGTACTGTCACGAACTCGCCCGCGTCGGCCCGCAGCGTGTCCTGCTCCTTGGCGTGGCGCGTGCGAGCGCCGTACGAGGGCGGCAGGCTCTTCGCGAGCCGGTCGAGCAGCGCCGGCCCGTCCGCCTCACCGGTGTAGATGGTGACGTCGCGCCCCAGGGTCTGCCCCGAGCGAAATGGGGTGATGCGGCAACCGTCCGTCACCTCGTACCCGGAAATGTGCAGGACCACGTCGGAGCCGCCGGCGGCGGCCAGCTCGCCCACGGCGCGGTCGACGATCGGCCGGGCCTGCTCGATGCTGCGCTGGTCGCGGACGGTGGGCGGGTCGCGTCGGACCGAGGCGTACGCGACGGCGGCGAGGACCACCGCCCACGCCACGGCGATGGCCAGCAGCCACGTACGGCGGCGCGGAGGTGCCGGGGCTGGCAGGGTCACCTGGCCATGGTGCCAGGCGGCGGCCAGGCCACGTCCGTTAGGGCGCGGCGAGGCGGTAGCCGACTCCGCGTACCGTCTCGACGGCCGGCCCGCCATCGGCGGCCCGCAGCTTGCGACGCAGGCGCTTCACGGCCGAGTGCAGGATCGAGGTGTCGCCGAGGTACGCGCCGCCCCAGACGGTGTCGAAGAGCCGCTCGTACGTCCACACGCCCACCGGCGCGCTGGCGAGTCGGGCGAGCAGTTCGCGTTCGAGGCGGGTCAGCGCCAGCGGCTGGTCGCGCCAGGTGACCAGGTGTCCGGCGGTGTCCACGACCAGTTCGCCGAGGCGCACCGGGGCGCCGGCCGGCGGCGGGGCGGACCGAGCGGCAGGGCCGGGAAGAGCATCGCCCGCAGCTCCGACAGGTCGGTGCAGAGCACGACCGCGCCGCAGTCGTCGAGCCGCCGGACCACCCGCTCGCGCACCGCCACATCACTCGACACACACACCACGAACGGCACGTCTCCGTTGACCACCGCAGTCCTCCCCCAGGTAAGCACTGTCGGGTGCGTCCAGCCAACGCCCCGCCATAGACCAAGTCAACTACAAAGTCGGTTTTCTGCCCGAGAACTGCCCGACGCGCGCCATTGATCACCACCACTGCACGCAACAGAGTGACTGCATGCTGAGGTCACTGGTGCTTGGTTTGACGACGGTGCTCGCGGTGACAGCGCAACCCGCTGTCGCGTTCGCGGCTGATCCGGAAGCCGCCATTAGCAAGGAGGTCCTCGCCGAACTGGATGCGAAGGGCAGCACGGGCTTCGTGGTCTACCTGCGCGAGAAGGCGGATCTCAGCAAGGTCGCGAAGAAGAACGTGTACGGCGAGCTGACCGCCACCGCCACCCGTACGCAGGCCGGGGTGCGTGCCGACCTGGACGAGCGCAAGGTGGACTACAAGCCGTTCTGGATCGCCAACGCCATCTGGGTGAACGGCGACAAGTCCACTGTGGACGCCCTCGCGGCCCGGGGTGACGTGGAACGGATCGAGCCGGCGCGGATCTACCCGAAGCTGGCGCCCGAGGTGGCCGACCCCGCCCCGTTGGCCACCGAGTGGAACATCAGCGCCGTCGAGGCGCCGCGGGTGTGGTCCGAGTACGGCGTACGCGGCGAGGGCATCGTGGTGGCCACCATCGACGGCGGCGCGCAGTACGACCACCCGGCGCTGGTCAACCAGTACCGGGGCAACCTCGGCAACGGCACCTTCAACCACAACTACAACTGGTACGACCCGGGCGAGGTGTGTCCCAACCCGGCTCCCTGCGACGACGAGGACGGCCACGGCACCCACGTCGCGGGTACGGCGGTCGGCGACGACGGCGCGGCCAACCAGATCGGCGTGGCGCCCGGCGCGAAGTGGATCGCGGCCAAGGGCTGCGAGTTGACCGGCTGCCCGCTGACCTCGCTCCTCGCCGCCGGCCAGTGGATCGTCGCCCCGACCGACCTGGCCGGCGCCAACCCGCGGCCGGACCTGCGCCCCGACGTGGTCAACAACTCGTGGGGTGGCGGCCAGAACGACCCCTGGTACCAGCAGACGATCTCGGCGTGGACCGCGGCCGGCATCTTCCCCACGTTCGCGATCGGCAACTCCGGTCCGGCGTGCGGCACCGCGAACGACCCCGGTGACCAGCCCGGGTCGTACGCCGTGGGCGGGCACGACATCAACAACGTGATCTACAACCGGTCCAGCCGCGGTCCGTCCGCAGTGGACGGAGGCATCAAGCCGGACATCAGCGCGCCGGCCGTCAACGTGCGATCCAGCGTGCCGGGCAACGGGTACGCGGCGTTCAACGGCACCTCGATGGCGGCACCGCACGTGACCGGCACGGTCGCGCTGCTGTGGTCGGCCGCGCCCAGCATCCGCGGCGACGTCGCGGCGACCCGGGACCTGCTCGACCAGACCGCGATCGACGTGGACTCCACCAGCTGTGGCGGCACCGTCGCGAACAACAACAACTTCGGCGAGGGCCGGCTGAGCGCGTACCGGGCGGTCACCGCGGCGCCGCGCAGCAACCTGGGCCGGGTGACCGGCCTGGTGACCGGCGACGACGAGCCGCTGGCCGGCGCCACGATCAGCAGCGGTGGCCGCACCACGACGACCGGCCCGGACGGGCGGTACTCGCTCAGCGCCGAACCCGGCGAGCAGGTCATCACGGCGACCCGGTTCGGCTACGCCACCCAGTCGGCGACCGTTTCGGTGCCCGAGGGCGGCGCGGTGACCCAGGACTTCGCGCTGGTGAGCGCCCCGACCGTCACGGTGAGCGGGCGGGTCACCGACGGGTCCGGACACGGCTGGCCGCTCGCCGCCACCATCCAGGTCACGGGACGCCCCGGCGAGCCGGTGCGCACCGACCCGGCGACCGGCCGGTACGCCTTCGAGGTGTCCGGCGGCGCGACGTACCGGATCACGGTCACCACCCGCTACACCGGCTACCGGACGGTGACCCGCGACGTGGTGGTCGGCGACGCCGACCTGACCGTGGACGTCGTGGTGCCCGTCGACCCCGGCTGTACGGCGATCGGCTACGCGGCCGGCTTCGAGCCGCCGATGCTGACGGAGGCGTTCGACAGCCAGCAGGCGCCGGCCGGCTGGTCGGTCGTGAACCGCACGCCGAGCGGCGGCTGGACGTTCCAGGACACCCGCAACCGGGGCAACCTCACCGGCGGCTCGGGCGGCTTCGCGATCATCGACAGCGACGCGCTCGGCAGCGGCAACACGCAGGACACCGACCTGATCACCCCGCCGCTGGACTTCTCCGCCGCGCCGGCGCCGTACGTGCGGTTCAACAGCGACTGGCGTGCGGTCGGCACCACCGACAGCGCCGACATCGACGTCTCCACCGACGGCGGGACCACCTGGACCAACGTGTGGCACCAGACCGCCAGCCGGCGCGGGCCGCGGGTCGAGGAGGTGCCGCTGGGGCCGGCCGGTGGCGCCGCGAACGCCCTGGTGCGCTTCCACTTCCGGGGCACGTTCGCCTGGTGGTGGGAGGTGGACAACGTCCAGTTCGTGAACCGGGCGTGCACCCCGATCCCGGGCGGCCTTGTCGTCGGCGACGCCACCGACGGCAACACCGGCGCGAGCCTCGCCGGCGTACAGGTGACCAGCGTGGACGCGCCCGGTGACACCGGCGCGTCGCAGGCGGACGGCTTCTACTGGCTCTTCTCGTCGCTGGTCGGCGCGCAGCGGTTCACCGCGGCGAAGTCCGGCTACCAGCCGCAGACCAAGACGGTCGCGGTGGCGGCGAACAGCGCCACGCGGGCCGACTTCCCGCTCGCCGCCGGGCGGCTGGCGGTCTCGACCACCTCGGTCGAGGCGTTCCAGCCGTACGGGAGCACGCGCTCCACCACGGTCCGGGTCACCAACACCGGTAACGCGCCGGCGCAGGTCGACCTGCTGGAGATGACCGGCGGCTTCGGCCTGCTGAGCGCCGCCGGCGCCCAGCTCTCCGAGCGCTACCTGCCGGGTGGGGCCCGCAAGGAGCGGGTCAGCGACGGCAAGCTGCCGATCGGGACCTCGACCCAGCGGCCCGCGCCGCTCGTCGAGGACGCGTGGGGCCTGGTCGCCGACTACCCGGTCGACATCTTCGACAACGCCGCCACCGTCGTGGACGGCAAGGTGTACTCGCTTGGCGGCGGCGCGACCGGCACCGAGCGCCTGGTCTACCGGTACGACCCGGCGGCCAACGCCTGGACCAAGCTGGCCGACCTGCCGAGCGCCCGTTCCAAGGCGGCGGCCGCGACGGTCAACGGCAAGATCTACGTGTTCGGCGGGTGGGACGAGGCCGGCGTGCCGGTCGCCTCGGTCGACGTCTACGACCCGGCCAGCGGCGCCTGGAGCACGGTGCCTGGCGCGACCAACCCGGCGCCGCGCGCGGCGACCGGCGTGGCCGTGGCGGGCGGCCGGGTCTACCTGGTGGGCGGCTGTGTCGACGGCTCCTGCACGGACGCCGCCGACCTGGTCGTCTTCAACCCGGCCACCGGCACGTTCGCGACCCGGACCGCCTATCCGCACCTGTCGTCGTACATGTCCTGCGGCGGCATCGGGGGCAAGGTCTACTGCGCCGGCGGCGCGTCCAGCGTGGCGCACCGCGACGCGTACGCCTACGACCCGGTCACCAACCGCTGGACCCGCCTCGCGGACCTGCCGTTCGACCTGTGGGCCTCGCAGTTCTCCACCGCTAGCGGCCTGCTGGTGATCGCCGGTGGCGTCACGAACGGGCTGAGCACGATCACCAACCGGGCGGCGGCGTACGACCCGACCGCGAACGCCTGGCGGGTGCTGCCGAACACCCGGTTCAGCCGCTACCGGGGCGCCGGAGCCTGCGGCGTGTACGCGATCGGTGGCGCGCCGACCCCGTTCGTCGGCTCCTCGGAGACCGAGCGGCTGGGCGGGCTGGACCTGTGCGACGAGGTCGGCAACGTGCCGTGGCTCGCGACCACGCCGACCGCCTTCACGCTCGCGCCGGGCGCGTCCCGCAACGTGACCGTCACGCTCACCGCGACGGCCGCCGCCGGGGTCGCCCAGCCGGGGACGTACACGGCACGCCTGGGCATCCGGTCCGACACGCCGTACGCGGTGCCGCAGGTCGCGGTCCGCACGACGGTCTCGCCGCCGGCGAACTGGGGCAAGGTGCAGGGCACAGTCCTGGGTACGACGTGCGGCGGCAACCAGGTGGGCGTGCCCGTCGTCATCCGCGTCATCTCGGTCAGCAACTCCGCCGTCGGCTACACGGTGCTCGCCGACACGTCCGGCCGGTACGGGTACTGGGTGCCGCAGGGGCAGTACGACGTCGTGGTCGCCAAGGACGGCTGGCTACCCGAGTCCCAACGCGTACGGGTGAGCGCCGGGTTCGCCCTGACCGTCGACTTCGCACTCGAACCCCTGGAACCCTGCCCACCCACTTTGGGCGGCATCTGACCCAAACGATCAGGGCGTCCCTCCATACGAGGGACGCCCTGATCAGGGAGTAACTAGGCGACGGTGACGCCGACCTGGTTGATGCCCCGGTTGGCGGTGACGGTGGCGTCGCCGTTGCCGTGGCGGGAGAGCGCCCGCAGCGTCCAGGTGCCCGGTGCGGCGAAGAAGCGGAACTGGCCTTCCGGAGAGGTGACCACCTCGGCGGTGAACTCGCCGGTCGAGTCGAGCAGCCGCACGTACGCGCCGGCCACCGCCTCACCCGAGTCCGCCACGACCGTGCCGGTGATCACGGTCTCCTTCTCCAGGTCGACGCTCGCCGGGATCGGAGCGGCCTGGTCCGGGGCAGCGCAACCCGCCGCGGCATTGGTCGATGTCACAGCAGTCATTGTCACGCCTTCCCAGGCTCGTCGCCGAGCGCGACCGGCACGCCCACCAGCGAGCCGTACTCGGTCCACGATCCGTCGTAGTTCTTCACGTCCTGGTGCCCGAGCAGCTCCTTCAGCACAAACCAGGTGTGCGAGGAGCGCTCGCCGATGCGGCAGTAGGCGATGGTGGGCTTGCCGTCTTCGAGCCCGGCCTCGCCGTAGATCTGGCGCAGGTCGTCGTCGGACTTGAACGTGCCGTCCTCGTTGGCGGCCTTGCTCCACGGCACGCTGAGCGCCGTGGGGATGTGGCCGGCCCGCTGCGCCTGCTCCTGCGGCAGGTGCGCCGGGGCGAGGAGGCGGCCGGCGTACTCGTCGGGGGAGCGCACGTCGACGAGGTTCTTCACGCCGATGGCGGCGACCGTCTCGTCGCGGAACGCGCGGATGCTCAGGTCGGGCTCCTGCGCGGTGTACTCCGTGGCCGGGCGGCTCACCGGGTCCTTGGTGAGGGTGCGGGCGTCGAGCTCCCACTTCTTGCGGCCGCCGTCGAGCAGCTTGACGTCGCCGTGGCCGTACAGCTTGAAGTACCAGTACGCGTAGGCCGCGAACCAGTTGTTGTTGCCGCCGTACAGGATGACGGCGTCGTCGTTGCCGATGCCGCGCTCGGAGAGCAGGGCCTCGAACTGCTCCTTGTTGACGAAGTCCCGGCGTACCGGGTCCTGCAGGTCCTTCTTCCAGTCCAGCTTGATCGCGCCGGGAATGTGGCCGCCGTCATAGGCGGCCGTGTCCTCGTCGACCTCGACGAAGACGACGCCGGGCGTGGCGAGGTTTCCCTCTGCCCAGTCAGCCGATACGAGTGCAGTGTCGCGACTCATCGAATGAGCTCCTTGTGAGGATTGATTCGAGGTCTGCGCGCGGGCGCTTCACTTTGCCGTAGCGCGCGACCCATGGTTTGGGACGGATCACGGGTACGTGCGACGGCGCCACTGCCGGGCGTAGTGAACTTCAGGGGATACGCAAAACCGGCCCCGCCGTCAGATGACGGGGCAACACAGGCAGGTGGCCACGCGGCACAGGTCGACCGCGCGCCGTTTGGTGAGGAGCGTCCCCATGGGCAGGGAGCTTACCAGCCGTTCTTCGGCCCGTCACAGGAGCGACTCACCATCCGGGATGGGGAGCAAATCGGAATCCAGGTACAGCGCCGTCGCGCGCCACCCCGGCTCCTACCCCAACCGAAGGTGAAGCCTTACCACTGGTTCAGGGGCACGTTCTGGGCCGAGGCCGAGACGGTGAGGCCCTCCGGGAGCGGCTCGACGCTGCGCACGTTCAGCTGGAACGGCAACTCGGGCAGGGCCATGTTGACCGAGATCTGCCGGGCGTACTGGTTGATCGCGGACTGCGCGCCCGCGACGTTCGGCAGGTCGTCCGAGGTCAGGTTCTCGAAGTTGATCCGCACCTGGTTGTCGGCGACGGTCAGCTTGGCGGTGCCGCTGACGGTGATCCGCTGGCCGAGCACGTCGAGCGGCGCCGTGACGGCCAGGTTGCCGTCCTGCTCCGACAGGCGCAGGCCGGGCTGGTTCATTAGGTCCACGATGCTGGCGTACGCGATGGTGGCGGTGCCCTCGACGGTGCTGGCCACGACGTCGCCCTGGCCGCTGCGGATGGCGTCGAGAGGTGCCGACACGTCCCGGGCGTCCACGTCGAGCTGTGGCAGCCGTACGCCGTTGCCGGCGACGGTGCCCTCCAGGTCGCGCAGGCGGATCGAGATCGACTCGTACCGGCCGGACAGCACCTGGGTGAGGAACGGGAAGCCGCCGATGCCCACCTCGGGCTGGGACGCCTCGATGTCCTGGGCGACCAGCTCCTTGGCGATCTCGTCGCTGATGGTCCGCTCGGCCACGCTGGCGGCCACCCGGTCGGCGACCGCGAGCAGCCCACCGAGGATCACCAACAGCACGATCAGCACGACAAGCAGCCGCCGGCCCCACCGCCGCCGCCGCGGCGGCGCCGACACATCTCCATACGTGTACGTCGTCACGGCGCCGTTTATACCCAGCTTTCCTGTGTCTCAGTTATGTCTTCGGTTATGTCAGGAACAGGACGCACATCCCATATGCCGCCGGCGCGGCGAGCGCGAACCCGCCGAGCGGGCCCTGCATGTGCCGGGCGATCCACATGGTGGGCGGCTCACCGGCCATCTGGCGACCCGCCTCGGCGTACCCCGTGGCAAGGTCGGCGAGGCCGGCCGCACCCGCCGCGACCAGGCCGACCACGGCGGCGCTCGTCGGCGTGAACCCGACCAGGTAGCTGCCGATGACCGCGGCGACCAGCGTGCCGGCCATCGCGCCGAAGACGACGCCCGCCGCGCCGCGGGGCACCTGCGGCGCCAGGCGCGGCCAGGCGAGCACCGCGTCGGTCAGCCGCGCGACGATGAGCGAGATCCCGGTCGCGGCCAGGCACACGAAGATCGCCTGGGTGCCCAGCGGCACCCGGCCGAGCACGATCAGCGTGGCGAACGAGACGACGCCGACCACGATGAGCAGGGTGGCGCCGAGCGAGTCGGTGACCCGGGCCCGGTCGGCTGGGCGGATGAGCTGCCCGACCACGCCGACCGCGAACCCGCCTGCGGCGACGTATCCCAGCGGCGCGATCGTGGCGGTCTGCGGCAACACGGCGGCGAGGTCGGCACCGAGCGCCACGATCACGCAGACGCCCGCCACCACGGGCAGCGCGGGCGGCCTGATCGCCATCGTCCAGGCCAGGATGAAGAGGAGCTGGACCCCAAAGATCACGATCGCGTACGGGATGCGCGCGCTCCCCGGGCCGGCCGTCTGCGCACCGAAGATCAACCCGATCGTCAACAGCACGGCGAACCCCGCGATGGCGGCCGATAGCCCGGGACGTACCGGAACGACCTCCACCTCTTCGGGCTCGTCGTCGGCTTCGGCGGCCGGCGGGCTGGGGCGCGCCATCGCCGCGGCGATGGTCGCCGCCGGTGAGCCCGGTGCGGGCGGGGCGGGCGGCGGCGGACCGGGATCGGCGGCGGGGGGCCCGCCACGGCGCGCACGCCGTGCGGCCGCCCGTTCGCGCCGTTCGTCTCGCGGTCCGACCTCGGGGGAAGAGGGGAACACGGTGCGATCCTATGGCGCTTAACCGATCTTGGGATTATCAGTCGCCATATCGGACAAACGGACACGACATCAGCAAGATCGGCGGGTGGAAGGTCACACCGTTAACCCCTGATAATCGGTTAAGCTACCCCGGAGTCGCCTAGAAGCGACTCCCCCCGTCAGCGACGCCGGGATCCTGACGCCACCAGAGCGGCGTCTCGTGGACGGAGGTTCGGTGTGGAAATCTTGCTGCTGGTAACGGCGCGTGCCGGTGAGCCTTCCGCGGTGCTCCCGGCGCTCGACCTGCTCCCCCATTCGGTGCGCACCGCGCCTCGCGATGTGCGCACGCTGGTGTCCGGCCCGAGCCCGGACGCGGTCATGGTGGACGCCCGTTCCGAGCTTTCCGAGGCCCGCGCGACGTGCCGGATGCTGCACGCCACCGGGCTCGGCGTCCCGCTGGTCGCGGTGGTCACCGAGGCCGGCCTGATCGCGCTCAACGCCGACTGGGGCGTCGACGACGTCATCCTGGCCAGCGCCGGTCCCGCCGAGGTCGAGGCCCGCCTGCGCCTCGCGGTCGGCCGGCTCACCAACGCCACCTCGGGCGCCGGTGGGCTGATCCGGGCCGGCGAGCTGACCATCGACCCGGACACGTACGCCGCCAAGCTCAAGGGCCGGCCGCTCGACCTGACGTACAAGGAGTTCGAGCTGCTGAAGTTCCTGGCGCAGCACCCCGGCCGGGTGTTCACCCGCGACCAGCTCCTGCGCGAGGTCTGGGGCTACGACTACTTCGGCGGCACCCGCACGGTCGACGTACACGTCCGGCGGCTGCGCGCCAAGCTCGGCTCGGAGTACGAGTCGATGATCGGCACGGTCCGCCAGGTCGGCTACAAGTTCGTCGTGCCGCCCAACCGCCCGCTGCCCGACTCGGAGCCGGCGCCGCTGCCCGTCTGACCCCGAAAGCGCCGTAAAGCGCCACCTAGCTCCGGCTGGGTGGCGCTTTGCTGTATGCGAGGTAATTGGTCGATATCCACGTTAAAGAACTAAAGCGCGATTTATCCTTAGCGCCGTGTCCGTTACGAAAGGGACCGGTGAGACCGGCGATGCCACACCGTCCAACGCGCGTACCGTGGCCATCGTTGCTCTTGTGATCGCCGCGGTCGTGACCAGCGCGTACTTCGTCGGCCGGATGGCCGGGACGGACACCGGCGGCCGGGTCACGATGGCCTTTCCGACGGACAGCCCGACGCCCTCGAAGCGCGCGCCCCGGCCCGCCGCCCAGCGGCAGCGGCCCGTGGTGGCTCGGCTGCCCGCCGTCCAGCCCATCACCGGCCCCAACCGCCCGCCGCTGCCGGCCGAGCGTGGCGGGCCGTACGGCAGCCGGAAGACCACGGGTACGCCGGAGGTCGCGCTCACGTTCGATGACGGTCCGCACCCGACGCACACCCCGCAGACGCTCGCGCTGCTGCGCAAGTACGGCATCAAGGCCACGTTCTGCCTGGTCGGCGTCAACGTGATGGCGTACCCGAGGCTGGTGCGGACGATCGCCGCGGACGGGCACACGCTGTGCAACCACTCCTGGCGCCACGACACCAAGCTCGGTCTGCGCTCCCGGCCCGACATCCGTACCGACCTGCTGCGTACCAACAAGGCGATCATGGCTGCGGCGCCGGGCACCCGGGTCTCGTACTACCGCCAGCCCGGCGGCGCCTGGACCGCCGCCATCGTCGGGGTGGCCCGGGAGCTGGGGATGACCTCGCTGCACTGGACCGTCGACCCGCAGGACTGGCGCAAGCCGGGCGCGGGCAGCATCGCCGGCACGGTGAACGCCAGCACGACCCGCGGCGCGATCGTCCTGCTGCACGACGCCGGCGGGGACCGGCGCGGCACCGTGGCCGCCCTGCGCTCGATCCTGCCCAACCTGAGCCACCGCTTCCGGCTCTGCGCGCTGCCCCCGGGCGTCGATCCGCCCCGCCTGCACGGCCGTGAGCTACCCCTCAAGCCGGGGCAGGTGTAGGGCCCTGTCCCGATACCGTGGCGACATGACAGCGGTGCAGCCCCTCGTCGCCCGGGTGGACCATCTGACCCCGGACGACGTGCACGACGTCCTCGGGCTGGCCCAGGCGGCCGGCGACACCGACGGGGCGTACCCGCTGTCGGAGCACGTCGTGCTGCACATCCGGCACGGCGGCGACGCTCCTGCCGTACACCTGCTGGCGAAGGACCACGACGGCGCGCTCGTGGGGTATGCGCACCTGGACACGACGGACGAGGTCGAAGGCGCTTCGGCCGAGCTGGTCGTGCATCCGCTGCGCCGGCGGCACGGCCTGGGCCGCGCCCTGGTGAAGGCGGCGATGGAGGTCACCGACGAGACCGACCCGCGCGGGCGGCTGCGGCTGTGGGCGCACGGCGACCACCCGTCGGCCGGGGCGCTGGCGCTCGGCCTGGGCTTCACGCGGGCCCGGGTGCTGCTACAGATGCGGCGGTCGCTCTTCGCCCCGCTGAACGAGCCGCTGGCGCCGGACGGGGTGGTGGTGCGCCCGTTCCGGCCTGGCGAGGACGACGCGGCCTGGGTACGCACCAACGCCCGCGCCTTCGCCAGCCACCCGGACCAGGGCCGCTGGACCCTGCGTGACCTGCGGTTGCGGATGGCCGAGCCGTGGTTCGACCCGGAGGGCTTCCTGCTCGCGGTGCAGGCGTCGACCGGCCAGCTGCTCGGCTTTCACTGGACCAAGGTGCACGGCGGCGACGCCGCGCACGAGCACGAGCCGATCGGCGAGGTGTACGTGCTGGGCGTCGACCCGGAGGCGCACGGCGCCGGGCTGGGCGCGCTGCTGACCATCGCCGGCCTGCGGTATCTGCGGGGGCGCGGGCTGGACCAGGCCATGCTCTACGTCGACGAGTCGAACAGCCCCGCCGTGGCCCTCTACACCCGGCTCGGGTTCGCTCTGTGGTCGACGGACGTGAGCTACCACCGCGTGATAAATCCGGTAACGGTCGCGTCAACGTAACGTCGCGTGACGATAACGGCCGTGCCCCTATATCGGATATTTCCGGCACCAGTCTCTCAGTTCACGTAACGGACAACTCTCCCTCAGCATCGCGCCACCTTGCCAAGGTCACGTGTTCACCCTCAGTTCACCCGTGCCGGGGATGCCGGCTACCTCGCGCTCTTAGCGTCGCTTTTGGTCGGGCCAGGCCATGGCCGGACGCTTCCCAAACAGAGAGGCATACCTGAGGTGAACCGCAACGTGCTCTCGCGGCGCGTCCTCGCCGGCGTCGCGCTTGCCGCGCTCGCACTGGCCGGCTGTGGTAGCAACGACGATGACGGTGGCAGCACCGGTTCGGGTACTGACAGCACCGCCGGTGCCAGCGATTACGCCAGCCTGTCCGGCGACCTGAAGGGCGGCGGCGCCAGCTTCCCGAACGCCTTCTACACGGAGGCGATCGCCGAGTTCAAGGGCGTGGCGTCGAAGCTGAACGTCACGTACAACTCGGTGGGCTCGGGCCAGGGCAAGAAGGACTTCGGCGCCAACCTGACCGACTTCGCGGGCACCGACAGCACGGTCAAGGACACCGACGGCGTGGCCGCGGGCTCCTTCCTGTACGTGCCGACCGTGGCCGCGCCCATCACCGTGTCGTACAACCTCAGCGGTGTGGACAAGCTGCAGCTCAGCCCGGACACGCTCGCGAAGATCTTCCAGACGGACATCAAGAAGTGGAACGACGCGGCGATCGTCGCCGACAACCCGGGCGTGACGCTGCCCGACAAGGCGATCACCGTGGCGCACCGCGCCGACGGCTCTGGCACCACGAACAACTTCACCAAGTACCTCAAGGCCGCGGCGCCGGACGTCTGGAAGCTGGACAGCGGTGACACCGTCAACTGGCCGGCCAGCACCCAGGGCGCCCAGAAGAACACCGGTGTGGCCCAGCTGATCAAGCAGGCCGACGGCGGCATCGGCTACGTCGACTTCAGCGACGCCAAGGAGAGCGGCCTCACGTTCGCCGCGATCAAGAACAAGGACGGCCAGTACGTCGCGGCGAGCCTCGACGGCGCCACGGCGGCCCTGGAGGGCGCCACGATCAAGGAAGACCTCACCTATGACCCGCTGAACGCGGCCGGTGCGACGACCTACCCGATCACCGCCCCGACGTACATCCTGGTCCGCACCAGCTACACCGACGCGGCCACGAAGGCAGCGGTCAAGGGCTTCGTCAAGTACATCCTCTCCGAGGGCCAGACCCTCGCCCCGAGGTGGACTACGCGCCGCTGCCGGACGCGCTCAAGACGAAGGCACTCGCTCAGCTCGACAAGATCCAGTGACCTATAGCAGCTGAGGCACCCCCTGCGGGGCGGGATCGACGATCCCGCCCCCGGAGGCGTCCCAAGCCACCGGAGTGAGACCTTGACGACTCAAACACAGCCCAGACCCTCACCGGCACCCACCCTGACCGGCGGGGGCGGCGGCCCACGGGCCGATCGCTCCTTCATGGGGTTGACCATCGCGGCGGGCCTGGTCGTGCTCGCCGTCCTCGCGCTCATCCTGATCACCACCACCCGGGAGGCGTGGCCGGCGTTCAGCGAGATGGGGCTCAGCTTCATCACCAGCAAGACTTGGGACCCACCCGCCGAGGTGTTCGGTGCGCTGGCGTTCATCTTCGGCACTGCCCTCGTGTCGCTGATCGCCCTGATCTTCGCGGTGCCGGTGTCGCTCGGCATCGCGCTCTTCCTCACCGAGCTGGCCCCGCGCCGGCTCCGCGCGCCGGCGGTCACCGTGATCGACCTGCTCGCCGCGATCCCGTCGGTGGTCTTCGGCCTCTGGGGCGTGCTCGTGGTGGCGCCCAACCTCGTCCCGGTCTACCGGGGATCAACGACGTGCTCGGTGGGATTCCGGTCATCGGCAGCGTCTTCGCCGAGCCGGTCGGCAGCGGCCGCAGCTTCATGACGGCCGGCCTCATCCTCGCCATCATGATCACGCCGATCATCACCTCCATCTCCCGCGAGGTCTTCAGCACCGTGCCCCGGGCGGACAAGGACGCGGCGCTCGCCCTCGGCGCCACCAAGTGGGAAATGATCAAGGGTGCGGTGTTCCCGCACAGCTTTGGGGGATCGTCGGCGCGGTCATCCTCGGCCTCGGCCGGGCCATGGGCGAGACGATCGCCGTGGCGCTCATCATCGGCGGTTCCACCCAGATCACAGCCAACGTGTTCGCCAGCGGCAACGCCATGCCCGCGGTTATCGTGGATCAAATCGGCGAGTCCACTGGGACCTTCACAGCCGCCCTCATCGGCCTCGGCGTCGTGCTCTTCGCGCTAACGGTGATCATCAACACCACCGCGCAGTCCATCGTCCGCAGAGCCGAGATCCGGATGAAGGGAGCGGCGTCATGAGCCAGCCCGTCATCGACCTGACCCGCGGCGCGCTCTCGGCCCGCCGCCGGATCACCAACCAGCTGGCTCTCGGCGCGATTGGGCTCGCCCTCGTGATCGCCGTCATCCCGCTCGGCCTCGTCGTCTACTCGGTCATCGCCAAAGGAAGCGGCGTGATGAGCGGGGAGTTCCTCACCGCGGACATCTCCCTCTCGCAGCGCCGAGCCGGCGGCGGCATGGGCCCGGCGATCGTCGGCACGCTGCTCATCACCGGCATGGCCGCCCTGATGGCGATCCCGCTCGGCGTGCTCGGCGCGATCTACCTGAACGAGTACGGCAAGCAGAAGCCGCTGGCCCGGCTCATCCGGATGCTGGCCGACATCATGACCGGCGTGCCCTCGATCGTGATGGGCCTGTTCATCTACACGATCTGGGTGCTCACCTTCGAGGCGCGGACCGGCTTCGCCGGCGCGCTGGCGCTGGCCTGCCTCATGCTCCCGGTGGTCATTCGCAGCACCGAGGAGATGCTCAAGCTGGTGCCCGACGAGCTGCGCCAAGCCAGCCTCGCGCTCGGCGCGCGCAAGTGGCGCACCACCGTGACCGTCGTGCTGCCGGCGGCGGTCTCCGGCATCACCAGCGGCGCCCTGCTCGCGATCGCCCGGGCCGCGGGCGAGACGGCACCCATCGTCTTCGTCGTCGGCGCGGTCAACAACCCCAACTGGAACCTCTTCGACGGGGAGAGCACCGCCCTGCCGGCCCAGATCTTCAGCAACGCCAGCCTGCCGTTCCAGGTGTCCCAGGACCGTGCCTGGGGTGCCGCGCTGACCCTGATCGCGATCGTCCTGATCTTCACGATCGTCGCCCGCATCATCGCCAACCGCTTCGCGATTAAGGAGCGCTGACACCATGACCAACACGCCCGCCGTCAACATCACCAAACCCGTCACGGGGTGGGGCGCCGTTGACACCCCACACGTAGCCGGCGTTCCGGTGATGGACCTGCAGGACGTCAGCGTCTTCTACAGCAGCTACGAGGCCGTACGCGGAACGTCGATGCCGATCCGGCAAAACCAGATCACCGCGATGATCGGCCCGTCCGGCTGCGGCAAGTCGACCATCCTCCGCTCGCTGAACCGGATGAACGACCTCATCCCGGGCGCCCGGGTGGCCGGCAAGGTGACCTACCACGGCCAGGACCTGTACGCCAAGGGCGTCGACCCCATCCAGGTGCGGCGCCGGATCGGCATGGTCTTCCAGAAGCCCAACCCGTTCCCGAAGTCCATCTTCGACAACGTGGCGTACGGCCTGCGCATCAACGGCATCAAGGGCAACCTCAGCGACCAAGTCGAAGAGGCGCTCACCGGTGCGGCCCTGTGGGACGAGGTGAAGGACAAGCTCAAGATGAGCGGCCTGTCCCTGTCCGGCGGCCAGCAGCAGCGGCTGTGCATCGCCCGCACCATCGCCGTACGGCCCGACGTGATCCTCATGGACGAGCCCTGCTCCGCCCTCGACCCGATCGCCACCGGCAAGATCGAAGACCTGATGCACGAACTGGCGAAGACGTACACGATCGTCATCGTCACGCACAACATGCAGCAGGCCGCGCGGGTGAGCCACTACACCGCGTTCTTCACCGCCGAGGTCGACGAGAAGCAGGTCCGCCACGGGCGGCTGGTCGAGTTCAGCGAGACCGGCAAGCTCTTCACCAACCCGACCGACAAGCGCACCGAGGACTACATCACGGGCCGCTTCGGCTGAGCCTTAGATGCAAGGAAGGGCACCTTGTTATCGCTTTTTGCATAGCAAGGTGCCCTTCCTTGCATCGCTCGCTCAGGGGACGTGCAGGCGGACCGTGCCGTCGGGCGCGACCTCGGCCCGTGGGGTAACGGGGGTGGCGGCGTCCCGCGCGGCCGCCGCGGCCAGGACGCCAGCCACATCCTGGTACACGGCCAGCTCGCCCAGCATCACGACGGTCGGCGGCAGCATCGCTATCTTGCCCGCCTCGTAGCGCGCGACGGCCTCTCCGGGACGCACCCACATCGTGTGGTCGGCCTCCCCGGACACGTCCCGGGTCCGCTGCCCCTCCGGTAGGGCGGCCACGAAGAAGTACGTGTCGAAGCGGCGCGTCTCGAACTCCGGCGTGACCCAGCGCGCCCACGCCCCGAGCAGGTCGCCGCGCAACACGAGGCCACGCCGGGTCAGCATCTCGGCGAACGGCAGCTCATGACGTACCAGCCGCTGCCGGTCGGACTCCCAGTCGTCGCCGGTCACGTCGGCCACCAGCGCGCCGGTGCCCGACCCGGCGAGCAACACGCCGGCCTCCTCGAACACCTCCCGCGCCGCCGCACACACCACCGCCTGGGCCTCGCCCGGCGGGCGGTCCAGCCGGTGCATCCAGTCCCCTGCCGACGGCCCCACCCACCGCAGGTCCGGGTCACCGTCGACCGGGTCGACACCGCCACCCGGAAACGCGTACATGCCGGATGCGAACGCCATCGACGCGGCACGCCGCAAGACGTACGCCTCGAAGCCGCCACCTTCGGCGGGCCGCAGCAGCACGACGGTAGCCGACACCCGCGGCACCGGCGCCGGACCGCCTTCGCCGGCTCGCCAAAGACGCGCCCGTTCTACGAGCGCATCCGGCAGCCGCCACCCCTCGTACTCCGTCATCGTGCTCAGTATGCCCGTACGATCGCTGGGCATGAGCGAGCAGAGCTTGAGGGACCGTGTGCGGTGGGGGATCCTCGCTACCGGTGGCATCGCCACGACGTTCGTCAAAGACCTGCGGCTCTTGCCGGACGCCGAGGTCGTCGCGGTCGGCTCTCGATCCACCGAGGCGGCGCAGGCGTTCGCCGCCGCGCACGACATCCCCGCGCGTACGGCTCGTGGGCCGAACTGGCGCAGGACGACGACATCGACGTGGTGTACGTCGCGACCCCGCACTCGGCGCACTATGCGGCGGCCCGGATCTGCCTCGAAGCGGGCCGTGCGGTGCTGTGCGAGAAGCCGTTCACCCTCGACCTCGCCACGAGCGTGGAGCTGATCGACCTGGCCCGGGAGCGCCAGCTCTTCCTCATGGAAGCCATGTGGATGCGCTGCAACCCGGTCATCCGCCGCCTGTCCGAGGTGGTCGCGGACGGCGCGATCGGCGAGGTGCGTTCGGTGCATGCCGACTTTTCGCTGGCCGGCCCGTTCGAGCCGACGCACCGGCTGCGCGCGCCGGAGCTCGGCGGTGGCGCGCTGCTCGACCTCGGCGTGTACCCCATCCACCTGGCGCACCTGCTGCTCGGCGTGCCCGACCACGTACGCGCCTGGGCGAAGCTCACGCCCGAGGGCGTCGACGAGAACACCGGCATGATCTTCGGGTACGACTCCGGCGCCCTGGCCGCGCTCACCTGCGCCCTCGTGCGCGGCACCCCGGTGGCCGGCCTGATCACCGGCAGCGGCGGCCGGATCGAGCTGCCGCCCGCGTTCTTCGCCGCGCGCGAGTTCGTGCTGCACCGGGACGGCGCCGAGCCGGAAGTCTTCCGCGGCTCCGGCGAAGGCACCGGCTACCACCACGAGGCCGCCGAGGTACACCGCTGCCTGCGGGCCCACCAACTGGAAAGCCCGCTGGTCCCCCACCGCGTCACCCTGGAGGTAATGCGCCTCCTGGACGACATCCGCACCCAACTCGGCGTCTCCTACGCCCGTTGATCATGAAGTTGTCACCGGCGGGAGCGCTCTCCCGCGGCGATAACTTCATGATCAACGGGGCGGGGATCAGAAGAGCGGGCGGACCACCAGGTAGGCCAGGCTGGCGATCAGGCCGGCCGCGGGGAAGGTCAGGATCCAGGCGCCGACGATGTTGCCGGCGACGCCCCAGCGGACGGCGGACAGCCTTTTGGTGGCGCCTACGCCCATGATCGCCGACGTGATCGTGTGGGTGGTCGAGATGGGCGCGCCCAGCACGAGGGCGTTGAAGTAGAGGACGGAACTGGCCACCGTCTCGGCGGAGAACCCCTCCGCCGGGCCAAGGTCGATGATCTTGCGACCGAGGGTGCGGATGATCCGCCAGCCGCCGGCGTACGTGCCGAGCGCCAACACCGTGGCGGACGTCCAGAACGCCCACTCCGGGATCGTGTCGGCGCTGTCCTGGTAACCACCCACGTACAGCGCCAGGACGACGATGCCGATGGTCTTCGCCGCGTCCTGCATGCCGTGCCCGACGGACATCGCGGCCGCGGACACGGTCTGCGCCCGGCGAAAGCCGCGGTTGAGCTTGCTGGGCTGACCCTTCCGGAAGATCCACATCACCGCGAGCATCATCAGGTAGCCGAGGGCGAAGCCGACCAGCGGCGACACGATCATCGGCAGGATCACGCTCTTGGTGATGCCGCCCCACAGCACAGTGCCGGAGGCGGTGAGCGTCGCGCCCACCAGGCCGCCGATGAGGGCGTGCGAGGAGGAGGACGGCAGGCCGAAGTACCAGGTGATGAGGTTCCAGACGATGGCACCGAGCACGCCGGCGAACACCACGCCGAGGCTGGCCTGACCCGTCGGCAGCTCGACCAGGCCGCTGCCGACCGTCTTGGCCACATCCGCGCCGAAGTGGGCTCCGATGAAGTTGCCGACCGCGGCCATGGCCAGCGCCACCCGGGGGGTGAGTGCGCGCGTGGAGACGCTCGTCGCGATGGCGTTGGCCGCGTCGTGGAACCCGTTGGTGTAGTCAAACGCCATCGCAATGAGGATCACCGCGATGACGGCGGCGAGTTCGGCGCTCAAGGGTTTATGACTCCTTGACCGCGATTGTCTCGACCGTGTTCGCCACGTGCTCGAACGCGTCGCAGGCCGCCTCCAACTCGTCGGCGACCTCCTTCATCTTCAGCACGGTCAGCGCGTCGTACTCGCCGGAGAAGAGCCGCACCAGCAGCATCCGGTACGCCCGGTCGCCGTCGTTCTCCAGCCGGTTGCACTCGATCCAGTAGTCCTCGAGCGCCTTCATGGTCCGCAGCCGGGGCATGGCGTCCGCGGTCAGCTTGGCCTGCTGGTCCAGCACGGCGACCAGCTCGTGCATCTCCCGGGGCAGGGCCGGGAGCTTGGTGAGGCCGTACAGGTAGAGCAGGCTGCCGACCGCCTCCAGGTGGTCCATCACGTCGTCGAGCTGCGAGCCGAGCCGGTAGATGTCCTCCCGGTCGAACGGCGTGATGAAGGTTGAGTTGATCTTCTTGTACAGCTCGTGGGTGAGCTGGTCGCTGTCGTGCTCCACCTCGGTGAGCCGCTCGCTGACGGACTGCACGTCCACCCCGGGCAGGGCCAGCTCGTTGAGCAGCTCAGTACCGCGCACCAGGTTGTATGCGGCCTTGGTGAAGAGCTCGTAGAACGCCCCTTCGGTGGGACGGAAGGAAAACTTCACAGCGCGAACCTCATGCCGGTGGAGTGGACGTCACGTGTCGGGGACATGCTATTCATGCCCGGACCAGCGGCGACTCGCGGTCCGCCGCCAGCCGCCGGCGCTCCTCCTCGAGATCAAAATCCGGCTTCGGGTACGACAGGTGCATGTCCCGAAATGTCTCCAGCACGAGGTTCGCCACCGCCCAGTCGCGGTACCACTTGCGGTCGCCCGGCACGACGTACCAGGGGCGTGGTCGGTGCCACACCGGCTCAGCGCGTCCTGGTAGGCGGCCTGGTAATCCGCCCAGCGCGCCCGTGCGTCCACGTCCGCCGGGTTGTACTTCCAGTGCTTGGTCGGGTCGGTCAGCCGCTCCAGCAGCCGTGCGCGCTGCTCCTCGTACGAGATTTGCAGCATCACCTTGACCAGCGCGTAGCCGTTGTTGACCAGCTCCTGCTCGAAGCCGTTGATCTGCCAGTACCGCGACTTCCAGGTCCGCTCGGTCACCAGCGAATCGACCCGCGCGACCAGAACGTCCTCGTAGTGTGACCGGTTGAACGCGCCGACCCGACCGGCGGCGGGCAGGGCGCGCCGGATCCGCCACAGGAAGTCGTGCCGGCGCTCCTCCTCGGTGGGCGGGCCGAAGGCGACGATGTGCAGGCCGAGCGGGTTCATCGCACCGGCGACCTTCTTGATCGTGCCGTCCTTGCCACCGCAGTCCATCGCCTGCAGCACCAGCAGGAGCCGCCTCTTGTCGCCGGACGCCTTCGCCGCCGCGTACAGCATCTCCTGATGCCGGGCGAGCTCCGCGCCCAACGGCGTGAGCTGCTCGCGGGCCCAGCCCTTCACATCGTCGCCGGTCACCTTGCGACCGGGAAGGCCGGGCGTGGATCGCGGGTCGATGCCCGACAGGTCCACCGCCGGTCCGACCCGCAGGAGAGCGCGTACAGAGGTCATTTACCGATCATCGCGTACCCGGTGCGGGTACGCCCCTGGTCGGGTGGGTAACACTGGGAGCTGTGCGGGATCTGAGCACCGAGTTCGAGACGGAACGAGACCATCTGATGTCGGTGGCCTACCGGATGCTCGGCAGCCGCGCCGAGGCCGAGGACGCCGTGCAGGAGACCTGGCTGCGGTACGCGGACGCGCTCGCCGACCCGGCTGCCCGCACCAACGTGCGGGACCTGCGCGCCTGGCTCACCACCACGATCGGCCGGATCTGCCTCGACGTGCTGAAGTCCGCGCGGGTCCGCCGCGAGGCGTACCCCGGCCAGTGGCTCCCGGAGCCGATCGTGAACCGCCTGCCCGACGGCGGCCAGGATCCCGCGGACCTCGCGGCCCGCGCCGACGAGGTGAGCATGGCGCTGCTCGTGGTGCTCGAACGCCTCACGCCCGAACAGCGGGTCGCCTTCGTGCTGCACGACGTGTTCGCGGTGCCGTTCGACGACATCGCGTCCGCGCTCGGCACCACACCGGCGAGCGCCCGGCAGCTCGCGTCGCGGGCACGGCGGGCGATCGCCGACGGTCCGCCCCGGCACACCGCCGACCTGCCCGAGCAGCGCCGGCTGTTGGCCGCGTTCTTCACCGCGGTCCAGTCCGGCGACGTCGACGAACTGCTGAACCTGCTGGCTCCTGACGCGGTCATGATCGGAGATGGCGGCGGCGTCTTCCCGGCCGCCGGACGCCCGCTGGCCGGGTCCGTCGAGGTGGCGCGCTTCGTGCTCGGGCTCTTCAACCGGACGGGGAAGGACCTGCGGTCGCTGGTGGCCGCGCCCGTGCTGGTCAACGGTGGGATGGGCATACAGGTCGACGCCGTCTACAAGGACGGCCGGCCAATACGCACGGTCATGGCCTTCGCCATGGCGGACGGGCGGATCACCGGCCTGTTCAACCAGCTCAACCCGGACAAGGTGGCGGCGACACCGCCGCTGTCTCCCGCCGACGCCGCGTGGCCACCAACGCTCTAGGGCCTAGACCACCAGAGCGAGCCATTTCCGGTACGCCGACGCGAACGGCTCGGTGCCGTCGGCCAGCGCGCGAAGGAGCCACTCCGACGCGGCCCGCGCTTGCTCGACCAGTTCGTCCGGGTACCCGAACAGCACCTTGTGCTCGGCGAACTCGTCCTCGTCGCGCAACTCCACCGCACCTGTCGCGCGCCGCCGTACGACGTCGAGATCCAGGTCGATGATGCGTACGACGTCACCGTCCCACTCGGCCGGGCTGGTGATGTCGCAGTAGACCTCGCTGGTACGCGGCGGCGGATTGAACATGCCGGTCCACCATGCGCCGTGCGGCACCAGCACGACGAACGGGATCTGCTCGACGGACGGACGGCCGTGGTAGACCGAGCGGGTGCCGGCGCCCACGCCGAGCCAGGTGCCGAGGTCGTCCTCGGTCAGCCGGCGGGCCGGGTAGTCACGGTGCGCCGTGCCGTCGTACTTGCGGTAGACGACCCGGACCACGTCGCTCGGCATGCCCGCACCCTAACCGATGCCCCTTTCGGCCGAAGCGGGCTCCTCTATCCGGACGCCCAGCGCATCGGCGAGGAGGTACGTCAGGGGCGCCAGGTCGTGCGTGGCAACGGTCGCGCCCGCCAGACTGGTCACGCCGCCGATCCCGTCCAGTACGCAGTCGGCGAACCGGGTGTCCGACATCCGCGCGCCGGAGAACTGCGCCCCGGACAGGTCACACTCGACAAAGTGGACACCCGCCATCTCGACGCGCTCGAAGTCGGCCCGCATCAGGTTGCACCCGGTGAAAACCACGTCCTGAAACTTGCTGAACCGGAACGACGCCAGATCGGCCCGGCACTGCGAAACGGTGACGTCACGCAGCACGCCGTCGAGCCAGTTCAGGCCGGTCATCCGGAGCACGGCCAGCTCGGCCCGCCGCATGGAGGACTTTTCCGCGGTCAGGTTGGCGAGGCTGCCGTTCTCGAACGCGCAGTCGGTGAACGCCGTCCGGTCCAGCGTCGTACCGCTGAGGTCGGTGCCCCGGAACCGGCACTGCTCGAACTCCACGGAGGCCGCCGTACGGCCGGACAGGTCGAGGTCGGGAAACTCCAACTGCCAGAACGACGCCTCGTCCTCCACGTCGTGGTCTTCGACCGTGGCGACGCTCAACGCCGCCGACAGGTCCGGCGCAGCGGGTACGCCCGTGCGCTTCGTCGCTCGACCAGCCATGGCGCCACGCTACCCCCGTCACCCGCCAGCACCGCCGATCAAGGATTCCTGCGCCGATCAAGGGCAAACGGCCGTGGATTGGAGATCGAAGCACGACCCTTCGCCCTTGATCGACGGAACGGGCCCTTGGGGCGGGGGTGTGGATAACTCGCCGGGTTACGTGGGGGTTGTGGATAAGCCGTGGCCTGTCGGTGCGCACAGGTACGGTCGCACCGTGACGATCGCGACCAACGCCGAGCCCGCCACGCCACCCGCGCCCCGACCACGGTCCGCGGGTCAGCCGACGGCGGCCGATCTGCTCGCCGCCGCGGTGGGCGCGGTGCCCGGCGGCGCCGCCCGTCCCGGCCAGCAGCAGATGGTGCACGCGATTGAGCAGTCGGTCGACTCCGGCGAGCACCTGCTGGTCCAGGCCGGCACGGGCACGGGCAAGTCGCTGGCCTACCTGACCCCGGCCCTGCTGGTCGACGGCCCGGTGGTGGTCTCCACCGCCACGCTCGCGCTCCAGTCCCAGCTCGTCGACCACGACCTGCCCCGGCTCGCCGACGCGATCGAGCCGGTGCTGCGGCGGCGACCGACGTTCGCCGTGCTCAAGGGGCGGCATCACTACCTGTGCCTGGCCCGGTTGGACAACTCCGCCGAGGAGGAGCCGGAAGACGCCCTCTTCGACGCGCCCGGCAGCGGCGGCACCAAGTGGCTCGGCGAGGCGGGTCGGCTCGGCAAGCAGATCCAGCGGCTGCGCGAGTGGGCGATGAAGACCGTGACCGGCGACCGCGACGAGTTGGACCCGGGCGTCGAAGACCAGGCATGGCGGCAGGTTTCCATGCCGGCCCGCGAGTGCGTCGGGGCCAACCGCTGCCCGTACGGGGCGGACTGCTTCGCCGAGGCGTCCCGGGCGCGCGCCCGCGAGGCCGACATCGTGGTGACCAACCACAGCCTGCTGGCCGTCGACATGCTCGCCGGGCGCCACATCGTCCCGCCGCACAAGCTGCTCGTGGTCGACGAGGCGCACGAGCTCGTCGACCGGGTCTCCTCCGCGGCCCAGGCCGAGCTCACCCCGACCAGATCGACCGGGCCGCCCGGCGGGCCCGCACGCTGGTGCCGGCCGAGGTGGGCGAGGCGCTGGCCGAGGCGGGCGACGCCCTCGCCGTGGGCCTGGCCGAGGCGCCGGCCGGGCGGATCACGACCGGTCTCCCGGCGGCCCTGAGCGGGGCGTGCACGCTGCTCGACGCGGCCACCCGGCGGGCCCTCGACGCCATCGGCGACATCAAGTCCGACGATCCCGACCCGGTCCGCAAGCAGCAGGCCAAGGCCGTGCTCGACGAGCTGTCCAAGACGGCGCAGCGCCTGCTCGAAGAGGCCGACCACGACGTGGCCTGGGTGGAAAAGCCGGACCACGGGGGGCGGCGGGCGCTCGTCGTCGCCCCGCTCTCGGTCGCCGGCACCCTCGCCACCCACCTGTACGACGAGCGCACGGTCGTCGCGACCTCGGCGACGCTCACCTTGGGCGGCCAGTTCGACACGGTCGCCAAGTCGCTCGGACTGCCCCCAGGCGACGGCTGGCAGTCCCTCGACGTGGGCTCGCCGTTCGACTACGCCCGGCAGGGCATCCTGTACGTCGCGGCGCGGCTGCCCCGGCCCTCCGCGTCCGGCCTGCCCGAGGCGGCCGGCGACGAGCTGCTCAAGCTGGTCGGCGCGCTCGGTGGGCGTACCCTCGGGCTGTTTTCGTCGCGACGAGCCGCGCAGCAGGCGGCGGAGCTGTTGCGGGCGCGCACCGACCTGCCCATCCTCCTGCAGGGCGAGGAGGCCCTGCCCCTGCTGGTGCGGCGCTTCCGCGAAGACCGCGCGAGCTGCCTGTTCGGCGTGATGTCGCTGTGGCAGGGGGTCGACGTGCCGGGCGACTCGTGCCAGCTCGTGGTGATCGACCGGCTGCCCTTCCCACGCCCCGACGAGCCGCTCGCGGCGGCCCGGGCGGCGGCGGTGGACGCGGCGGGCGGCTCCGGGTTCGCGGCGGTGAGCGTGCCGATCGCCGCGGTACGGCTGGCGCAGGGCGTCGGCCGGCTGATCCGGTCGACCGGTGACAAGGGCGTGGTGGCGGTGCTCGACTCCCGGCTGGAGACGGCGCGCGGCTACGGGCAGTTCCTGCGCCGGTCGCTGCCGCCGTTCTGGTACACGACGCGGCAGGACGTCGCGCTGGGCGCGCTGGAGCGGCTACGAGGGAGTTGACGCGACGACTACCGCATCGGGCGGCAGCTCCGGCCGGCGCGGGTGGGTCAGCCGGCGGATCGCGGTGTTGAGCACGGCGACCAGCGGCACCGCGACCAGCGCGCCGACGATCCCGGCGAGCACCACGCCGGCCGCGATCGCCACGATCACCGCGAGCGGGTGGATGGCCACCGCCCGGCCCATGATCAGCGGCTGGAGCACGTGGCCTTCGAGCTGCTGCACCGCGATCACCGCGCCGAGCAGGATCAGCGCGCTGACCCAGCCGCTGTCGACCAGCGCGATGAGCACCGCCACCGCGCCGGAGAGCGTGGCGCCGACGATCGGGATGAACGCGCCGAGGAACACGAGCGCGGCCAGCGGCAGCGGGAACGGGATGCCCAGGATCCACACGGCGACGCCGATGCCGACCGCGTCGATGAACGCCACCAGCACGGTGGCCCGCACGTACGCCACCAGGGTCAGCCAGCCGGCCCGGCCCGCGTCGTCGACCTGCCAGCGGGCCCGCAGCGGGAGCAGCCGGACCAGGAAGCGCCAGATCTTGTCGCCGTCGCGCAGGAAGAAGAACGTCGAGAAGAGGACCAGGAACATGCCGGTGAGCACTTCGAAGAGCGTGGTCGCCGTGGAGACGGCGCCGCTGGTCAGCGACTCGGTGTTGTCTTCGAGCCACTGCTCGCCGGTGTCGATGTAGCTGTCCAGCTGGCTCTCGGACAGGTGCAGCGGGCCGGTCTGGAGCCACTCCTGGATCTGCCGTACGCCGGCGGTGGCGCTGTCGGTGAGCTGCGGCAGCCCGTCGATGAACTCGGTGATCACCAGGGTCAGGGTGCCGGCGACCGCGGCGATCCCGCCGATCAGGACGACGGCCGTGGCGAGCGAGCGCGGGAGGCCCAGGCGCAGCAGCCGCCGTACGGCCGGGGCCAGCAGGGCGGAGAGCAGCATCGCGATGACCAGCGGGATCACCACGATGCGGACCACGCCGATGACCCGGATGAGCGCCCAGACGAGCACCCCGAGGACGATCAGGCGCCAGGCCCAGGCGGCCCCGATGCGCAGGCTGCGGGGCACGTCGGCGTCGTCCCGGCTGGAGGTGCTGGAGTGCGTCTCCTCGACGGCTTCCGGCGGCGGCTCGTCCTGGAAGCCGCCGTTGCCGTTTTCGGCGCGCCGCGCGGCCTCCTCCCGGCGGGTGCGAACGGTCTCCCGACCCGACTCGTACGCCCGTCGCAAGTTGGCCCGGACACGCTGCAGACCTGACGCCGGCGCGTCAGCTCGCTCGGTCACGGTGCGACCCTCCTCAACTGCGGATTCGGCCTCTTACGGTAGCCCGCCGGAACCCGTCAATCCCGTCCATTCGTCCCTGAGTTCTCCCCCACATCGAAGCGCGGTAGCGTTCGGGCGTGACCGCCAATGCCGACCTCGACCACGGGCTGCCGATCCGGCTGCTGCACGACCGCGTTCTCGTACGCCTCGAGGGCAACGAGGGAGAGCGCCGATCCAGCGTCGGCATCGTGATCCCCGCCACCGCCTCGATGGGGCGCCGGCTGTCCTGGGCCACGGCGGTCGGCGTGGGCCCCCACGTACGGTCGATCGTGGCCGGCGACCGGGTGCTCTTCGACCCCGACGACCGCTCCGAGGTCGAACTGCACGGGCGGGAGTACGTCCTGCTGCGTGAGCGGGACGTGCACGCGGTGGCCGCCCAGCGGGTCGAGCCGGACTCCACCGGGCTCTATCTGTAGTAGTACTGGTAGGCCGGCGGCGGAGGCGGAGGCGGGGGCGGCGGCGTCAGCACCA
This sequence comes from Phytohabitans rumicis, assembly GCF_011764445.1. Classification (NCBI taxonomy): domain Bacteria; kingdom Bacillati; phylum Actinomycetota; class Actinomycetes; order Micromonosporales; family Micromonosporaceae; genus Phytohabitans; species Phytohabitans rumicis. The sequence goes on along the minus strand of NZ_BLPG01000001.1, from coordinate 4,861,169 downwards.
CCGGAACGGGCACAACCGGCTCGTCGGGCGCGTCGAGCGTACGGGTGACGCCGTCCGGAAATCTCACCTGATAGCGAACGCCGTCCCAGATGGCGGGCGGCGCCTGCGGGTCCCGCCCCACGAACGCCTGCCGGTACGCGGCGATCGACTCCAGTAGCTGCCGCTCCTCCGCCGCCGCGCGGGCCGCCTCCTCCGGGGTGTCGTAGAGGCCCCGCCGCATCCCGTCGCGCAGCAGCGCCAGCCGGGTGGCCGCGAACTGGTACGCGCGCATCGCCCGCAGGCCCGTCTCACCGGCGACGCGGCGCGCCCACCGGCGGGCGGAGTGCCGCCGGCCGAGGCTGCCCAGCGCCGCCACCTCGGGCGGGGACAGCCAGCCCGACCGCACGTACGCGGGGAGCGTGCGCTCGGTGAGGCGGCCCTCCCAGCCGCGCAGCCAGATCGCGAAGCCCACCATCCCGAAGAAGACCGGCACCATCACGCCGATGAAGCCGTACAGCAGGATCAGGTTTTCCCCGGTGGCCTGTGCCAGCGTGGGGATGAGGTTCCAGGTGCCGTGCAGCATCATCGCGAGCAGCAGGCCGCCGATCGGGGCCAGCCACCGGAGCCGGCGGTCGCCCGTGCGGGACGCGATGCCCAGCCCGACGCCGGTCATCGAGGTGAAGAGCGGGTGGGCAAAGCCGAACAGCAGGATGCGGCCGATGAAGAGCGCGAAGACCATCTGCGCGCCGGTGGCCGGGCCGTACTGGTCGGCGCCCGCCGCGTAGCCGTGCCCGCCCAGGTAGAGGATGTTTTCCACCATGGCGAAGCCGATCGCGGACAGGCCACAGTAGACGATGCCGTCGGTGACCCCGGACCACTCCCGGCGCCGCCGCCACAGCAGCAGGATCGGCCCGAGCGCCTTGGTCAGCTCCTCGATGAACGGCGCGACCAGCACCGCCACCAGCGCGTCCGGGATGCCGAAGCGGGAGAAGGCCGAGGCCGACACGGTGTTGACGAGCAGCGACGCCGCAGTCGAGACGAACGCGCCCCAGGCGAAACAGAAGACGAGGTACTTCGCCGGCTCCGGCTCGTACCGGTCGAGCCACAGGAAGCAGGCGACCAGCGCCGGCACCGGCAGGATCGCGGCGACCAACCCGATGATCAACGCGGTGACGCCGATGTTGTAGCCGAGGTAGCCGAGCATCCCGATCGCGCACGCGGCGATGAACGCGATGACGAGGCCGACCTGGACTGCGCGCCGCCCCACCCGCTTCTGCGCCGGTAGCACCGGTGGCGGTGCCGGGGCGGCGGCAGCAGCGGAGGCGCGTCGTTGGCCATGCCCGCCAGCCTAGCTATGATCGGCGGTAGGTCACGAGCGCCAGCGTGAAGCCCCGGCTTGCTGGCCGGCAACCCTCGTTGAGTTCGCGGTGGGGTGCCCCGGGTGATGACCGGGTCCGGCCGGACGGTCCGCCGGACAAGCGCGCACTCCGGAGGCATTCCGTGACGACCACCGTTCTTGGCGTACCCGATCAGATCAACCTTGACTACGCCGCCACCGCGCCGTGCGCGCGGGCGGCGGCCGACGCCGTGGCCGAGCTTTTGCCGTGGTACGGCAGCGTGCATCGCGGCGCTGGCGCGCTGTCGCAACGGTCCACGCTGGCGTACGAGGTGGCCCGCCAGGCGGTGGGCGACTTCCTCGGCGCCCGGGCCGGCGACCACGTCATCTTCACCCGCAACACCACGGACGCCCTCAACCTGCTCGCCCGCGCCCTGCCCGCCGGCACGCCGGTGGTGACGTACGGCGCCGAGCACCACGCCAACCTGCTGCCCTGGCCGGTGGGCGCGGTGCGGCTGCCCGTGCCGGACTCGCCCGGCGCGGCGATCCGTGCGCTCGACGCGGCTCTGCGCCAGCTGGACGCGCCCGCGCTGGTGGCGGTGACCGGGGCGAGCAACGTCACCGGCGAGCGCTGGCCGGTCGCCGAGCTGGCCGCGGTCGCCCACCGGCACGGCGCCCGGATCGCCGTGGACGCAGCACAGCTGGCCCCGCACGCACCGATCGACATCGCCGACCTGGACCTGGACTACGTGGCGGTGTCCGGGCACAAGCTGTACGCCCCGTTCGGCGCGGGCGTGCTCGCCGGCCGCGGGGACTGGCTCGACGCGGCGCCGCCGTACCTGACCGGGGCGGGGCGACGCGGCACGTGGGCGCGGCCACCCACGACGTACGGTGGGCGACCGGGCCGGCCCGGCACGAGGCGGGCACGCCCAACCTGCTCGGCGCGGTGGCGCTCGCGGCGGTGTGCACGACCCTCGACCCGACCGCCGTCCAGGCGACCGAGCGGGCCCTGGTCGCCCGCCTGCGGGCCGGGCTGGCCGAGATCCCCGGCGTGGCCGAGCTGCGCATGTTCGACCCCGGCGCCGAGCGGGTGGGCATCGTCTCGTTCGTGGTCGCCGGGCGGGACTCCGCCGAAGTCGCCGCCGAACTGGCCCGCGACCACGGCATCGGCGTACGCGACGGCCTCTTCTGCGCCCATCCGCTGACCCGCCGGCTGATCGCCGAGGCCGCCGCGCGCACCGGCCGCCGGGACCTGCCGCCGACCGCGCTGCGCGCCAGCGTCGGCCTCGGCACCACGGAATCGGACGTGGAGGCCCTGCTCAGCGCTCTTTGTCGGTAGCCGGGAGGTGCTCTTTGTCGGTAGCCGGGACGTGTCGGCCCACCGCGCGCCGTACCAGGCGGTGGGCCTCGGCGCGCTCCAGCCCCGAGGCGCGGACCAGGTCCAGCGCCGCCGAACGCACCTGCGCCACGATCACACTGCCGGAGAAGCCCACCCCTCCGCGTACGCCATGCCGGCCTCACCCGCCGCCCGCAGCGCCCGCTCCCGGGCGGCGACCGGCTCCACGGCATCGCCCAGCTCCCGCCGCAGCCAGTCCATCGCCTCGCTGAGCGAGCGCACCGCCGCCACGAGCGCCTCGGGCAGTTCCTCGCCGTCCTGGATCACGAGGATCGCCCGCCGCACCAGCACGCGCGAGTTGCGCAGCGCCCGCGCGACGTGCTCGGCCGCGTCGATGTACTGGTTCAGCGCGCCCCGGGTCCGCCACCGCGCCGGCGCCAGCGCCGCGGTCTCGCTCGCCGCGTCGATCGCCTCGTGCAGCCGCTGTAGGTCGCTCTCCGCCGCCCGCAGGCGCGCCAGCGCCGCGTCCGCTCGGTCCACGTCGCGCTCCGCCAGCGCCTCGGCGGTCTCGGTCAGCCCTTCCGCGAGTACGTCGAGAGCAGGCTTAGCCGCCCGACCGACCACGGTGAGCGGGTTGAGGGGCAGCAGGAGCGCCATCACGCCCAGCCCGATGAGACCGCCCACCAGCGCGTCGACGAACCGGTCGAACGAGACGCCGTCCGTGGGCGGGGTGAGCGTGGCGACCAACACCGCCGACGAGGCCGCCTGGGTGATCAACGCCGACCCGCCGCCGAAGAAGATGGCGGTCACGATCGCGAGCGTGACCACCAGCCCGACCTGCCCCGGGCCGGTGCCGATCAGGTAGATCAGGGTGTCGCCGATCGCGATGCCGATGGCCACCCCGACGACCAGCTCGAAGGCCCGCCGCAGCCGCTGGCCGACGGAGACCGCCAGCGTGATCACCGCGGCGATGGGCGCGAAGAACGGCCGTGGGTGGTTGACGACGTCGTGCGCCACGAACCACGCCAGCCCGGCCGCGATCCCGGCCTGCAGGGCCAGCAGGACGTTGACCCGGACGCGGTGGTAGCGGTCCCGCAGCCGGGCACCGGTGCGCCTGGCCAGGGCGCGTCCCGGTCCTTCTGTCGCGGCCGCCATGCCCGGGACACTACCGGCATGATCGAGTAATGACGCTGACCGAACGGTGGCACCGTGCCGTACGAGGAGCCGGGGCGACCGCCGACGACGCCCCGGTGGACGCGGCCGGCGCCGACCTGCTGGCCCGGTGGCGCGAGCCGCACCGGCACTACCACACCACCGACCACCTCGCGGCGATGCTGTCCATTGTGGACGGGTACGGCGGCTCCGACCCGGTGCGGCTGGCCACCTGGTACCACGACGCCGTGTACGACCCGCGCGCTCCCGGCGACGCCAACGAGCGGGCCAGCGCCGCCCTGGCCCGGTCGGTGCTGACCGACCTCGGGGTGCCCGACGCCGCCGAGGTCGAACGCCTGGTCCTGCTGACCGCCGGCCACACCGTGGACCCCGGCGACCCAGACGGCGCCCTGCTCTGCGACGCCGACCTGGCCATCCTGGCCGCCACCCCCGGGACTACGACGCCTACGCGCGAGCCATCCGCCGCGAGTACGCCCACGTCCCCGACGAGCCGTTTCGCGCCGCCCGAGCAGCCGTCCTCCGCCACCTACTAGCGCTACCCACCCTCTACCGCCTCCCCGCCCACACCCCCTGGACCCCTCTGGCCCGCGCCAACCTAGAGCGCGAGCTGCAAGGAAGGGCACCCTATTAACGTTTTCTACATAGCAAGGGTCCCCTGCTAACCCCAGAGATGCTTGGGGCGGCGGAGGCCGGCGCCGCGGAGGAGGCGCACGATCTCGCGGCTCGACACGACCTGGGCGCCCAGCCACACCGCCATCCGGAACCGGTCGGCCGGCACGTCGTAGTGGTCGCGGTCGAACCCGCGCCGGGGCGCGCCCAGCATCTCCGCGAAGGCGTGCAACTCCGCGTACGACACGTCGCTGACCATGTGGGACCAGAGTCGCCCCCGGGCCGGCCAGGCGGGTGGATCGACGTACACCATGGTCGTCACGCTAACGCGCGGAGACTAACCTGCGAGGCATGGCCGACCTCCTCGATGATCTGCGATCCGCGCTGCCCGACGGGGCGGTCCTGACCGACCCGGACCTGCTCCGCGGCCATCAGCGCGACGAGGCCGACCTGTGCGCGTACGGCATGCCGGCGGTCGTGGTCCGCCCGCGCACGACCGAGCAGGTCGCCGCGGTGGTCAAGATCGCGGCGGCGCACGGCGTCCCGGTGGTCCCGCAGGGCGCCCGGACCGGCCTGGCCGGCGCCGCGAACGCGGTGGACGGCGCCATCGTGCTCTCCACCGCCGCCCTGAACCGGATCCTCGAGGTCGACGCGGTGAACCGGATCGCCGTGGTGCAGCCCGGCGTCATCAACTCGGCCATCGCGGCGGAGGTGGCCAAGCACGGGCTGCGCTACCCGCCCGACCCCGGCTCGTGGGAGTCCTCCACGATCGGCGGCAACGTGGCCACCAACGCGGGCGGCATGTGCTGCGTGAAGTACGGCGTGACCAGCGAGTACGTGCTCGGCCTGGAGGTCGTGCTGGCCACCGGCGAAGTGCTGCGTACGGGCCGGCGCACCGCCAAGGGTGTGGCCGGCTACGACCTGACCCGGCTCTTCGTGGGCTCTGAGGGAACGCTGGGCGTGATCACCGAGATCACGCTGGGGCTGCGGCCGGCCGCCGAAGCGTCGCTGACCATGGTGGCGCTCTTCCCGTCGACGGCGGCCGCCGGTGCGGCCGTCGCAGCGATCTCGGCCGGCGGGCTCTCGCCCAGCCTGCTGGAGTTCCTCGACCAGACCCACCTGATAGCCATCGAGACGCACCGCCCGATGGGACTGCGCACCGACGCGAAGGCGCTGCTGCTCGCCGCGTCCGACACGGGCCCCCGCGCCGCCGCCGACCTGGCGCGGATCGCCGCGCTGTGCGAGGAGGCCGGCGCCGACGAGGTGTACGCCGCCACCGACGCCGTCGAGGCAGCCGCCCTGCTCCAGGCCCGGCGGCTGGCGCACCCGGCGATGGAGCAGTACGCGGCCGAGTCCTTCCCGACCGGCAACGGCGGCCTGATCATCGACGACGTGGCCGTGCCCCGGTCGGCCCTGGCCGCCCTCCTCGACGGCACCGAGAAGATCGCCGCGGAGCATGGCGTCGCGATCGGCGTGGTCGGCCACGCCGGCGACGGCAACATGCACCCGAACATCGTGGTGGACCGCGCCGACCCGGCGAGCGTGGCCAGCTGCCGGCGTGCCTTCGACGACATCGTGTCGCTCACCCTGTCCCTGGGCGGCACGTGCACCGGCGAGCACGGCGTCGGCCTGCTCAAGCGGGAGTGGCTCGCCCGCGAGATCGGCCCGGTGGGCGTACGCGTACACCAGGCCATCAAAGCCGCCCTCGACCCGGACACCCTGTTCAACCCCGGCAAGGTCCTATAACCGCTAGAACGGGGTGCTCTGCTCGACCAGCGTGACGATCTGCATGGCGGTGGCGGGCGAGCCGGTGCCGCAGTCCGCCCACTGGACCTTCGTGCGCCCGGTCACCAGCGTGTACTCGAAGCCGTCCGCGCAGTCGGAGCTCTTCCCGACCTCCCGGGCCAGCCGCGGGTTGGCGAGCAACCCCTGTAGCTCGGCCCGCTCGGCGCTGGTGAGCCGCCCGGTCTGGGGCGTGCCGCCGCCGCTGCCGATGCGGCTGCGCCGGTACGTCCACCGCCCGTCCGGCTCGACCACGATGGACTGGTCGATCCCGACGAAGCCGCCCGTGCGCTCGATGGTGACCCCGCGCGCGGCGGTCGTCGGCTCCGGCGCGGGGCGAGACGTGGACGGAGGAGGCGCGGTCGTGGCCGGCTCGGGTGGGGCGGTGGTCGGCGCTGTGGTGGTCGGCGCCGTGCTGGTCACCGGCGTGGGGGTCGCCTGGTCCGCTGCCGCGCCGCACGCAGCCAGCGCGAGACAGGCAATCACGAGGACGCATCGGCCGTACGCCATGTCCATCCGACGCACGCTACCCCGGCCGCGTTCCACGCACCGCCCTCGATCAAGGACTTCTCCGTCGATCAAGGGCAAACGGTCGTGGATCGGAGATCAAAGCACGACCATATGCCCTTGATCGACGGGGAGAGAGCGGGCGAGGGTAAGCCCGGCCAAGCCCTAGGTGGCGGCGCCGCGGACGTCGGGGGCGCCTAGGCGGGCGGCGTCGGCCGTCGCGTCGTCGGGCATCTTTTGGGACTGGCGCTCGGCTTCGACGCGGGCCAAGTAGTGCTCGACCTCGCGAGCCCGGGTCTCCTCGTTCCAGCCCAGCACCTCGCCCATGATCTCGGCCGCGTGCCCCGCCGACTCGGTGCCCCGGTGCACCGTCTCGAACGAGATCCGCGTACGCCGGGTCAGCACGTCGTCGAGGTGCAGTGCGCCCTCGGCCAGGGCGGCGTACGCGACCTCGGCGGCCAGGTACTCCGGTGCCCCGGCGAGCGGGTTGGCCAGCCGCGGCTCGGCTTGGATCAGCGCGAGCAGTTGGGTGGCGAGCGTGCCGTACCGCTCCAGCAGGTGCTCCAGCACCCCCACCTGTACGCCGTGCCGCCGCGCCAGGTCGGCCCGGTCGCGCCACATCGCCGCGTACCCGTCGGCGCCCAGCAGCGGGAGTTGGTCGGTGCGGGACGGGCGGGGCACGCCGAGCCGCCGAGCCGCCCGGTCGACCACGTCGGCGGCCATCACCCGGTACGTCGTGTACTTGCCGCCCGCCACCAGCATCAGCCCGAGCATGGGCTCGACCACGGCGTGCTCGCGGGACAGCTTGGACGTCGAGTCCGCCTCGCCGGACAGCAGCGGGCGCAGGCCGGCGTACACGCCCTCGATGTCCGATGTGGACAGTGGTCGGTCGAGCACCGTGTTGACCTGCTCCAGCAGGTACTCGATGTCCCGTGCGGACGCCGCCGGGTGGTCCCGGTTGAGCTGCCAGTCGGTGTCGGTCGTGCCGATGATCCAGTGGCCGCCCCACGGCAGCACGAAGAGCACCGACGTGGCCGTACGCAGGATCAGCCCGGCGTCGCCGGTGATCGCCGAGCGGGGCACCACCACGTGCACACCCTTGGACGCGCGCACCCGCAGCCCGGGGCGTACGCCGACCTCGCCCAGCATCGTGGTGATGTCGTCGCTCCACACACCGGTCGCCGCGATGACCGTGCGGGCGTGCACTTCGAACTCCGACGAGCCGGTGCCCTCCAGGTCCCGTACCCGTACCCCGGTGACCTCCCGCGCCTGCCGCAGGATGCCGACGGCGCGCGCGCTGGTCACGACGGTCGCGCCGAGGCTGGCCGCGGTGCGCGCGAGGGTGACCACCAGGCGGGCGTCGTCGACCTGCCCGTCGTAGTACCGGACCGCGCCGGCCACCACCTCGGGGCGCAGGCTCGGGAAGAGGTGGCGGGCCCCGTCCCGGGACAGGTGGCGGTGCATCGGCATGCCCCGCCCGCCGCCGAAGAGCCCGGCGAACGCGTCGTACGCCGCCACCCCCGCGCCGTAGTAGAGCCGCCGCCAGGCCCGCGCGGGCAGTTCGGCCGGCGAGTGGCCGCCGGGCAGCGGGATCAGGATCGGCACCGGCCGGACCAGGTGCGGGGCCAGCCGGGTGGCGAGCAGCCCGCGCTCGGTGAGCGCCTCGTGCACCAGGTTGACCTCGAACTGCTCCAGGTAGCGCAGGCCACCGTGGATCAGCTTGCTGGACCGGCTGGAGGTGCCGGAGGCCAGGTCGCGGGCCTCCACCAGGGCAACCTTCAGGCCGCGGGACGCGGCGTCGAGAGCGGCGCCGGCGCCGGTGACACCGCCGCCGATGACCAGCACGTCGAAGCGTTCGCTGCGCAGGCGTCGCAGGTCGGCGGCGCGGCGCGCCGGGGAGAGCTCCCCGGCGGCGTATCGGGAAACGGCAGGGTCACGCACCCGTCCACCGTAGCTGCCGGGCCGCCGTACTGTTTCGCACATGGTGCATCCGCAGCCCGCCCCCGGCAGTCCCTGGGCGGTCGTCGCCGCGGCATTGGTCGGCGTGTGGACGGTGGGTGTCACCGCACTCACCCAGAGTGTCGGCTGGCTCGCCGACCAGCTGCTGCTGGTCACCGGGTTCGCCACGCCGGTGTGGACCTGGCCGCTCGCGGCCGTTGTCAACGCGGTGCTGGTGGCGACGCCCGCCCTCATCCTCGCCACGGTGCCGCGGTCGGCGGCGGTCCGCACGGCCGGCCGCGCATGGCTGACCGGCGCGGTGGCACTGGGCGGCCTCGGTCTGCTCCGCGCGATCCCGGCCCCGCAGAACGAGCTCTACCTCGCCGCCCTCGCCCTCCTCGCCGGGGCCGGCACGGCCGTACTCCGCAAGGGATGGCCCACGCTGTCGCTGCCCGGACTCGCCGGCGGCCTGGCGGTGCTGCTGCCCTGGTTGTGGATCGGCGCCCTCGGCGGCCTGCTGGAGACCGTGCTCGCGGTGGCCGCCGCGGCGGCGGTCGGCTGGCTCGCGAGCACCATGCTGGACCTCGGCAACCGCTACGGCGTCGTCCTCGGCGGGCTCGTCGGCGGCGTGGCCCTCCTCCTGCTCGCCGCCGGCGTCGGCCAGGGCGGCGCCCAACTCGCGGCGATGCTCGTGCTGCCGCCGCTCGGGTTCGCGGCCGCCGCGCTGCGCGGCGCGGGCTGGCCGCTCGTCGCGGTCGCGGCCGTCGGCCCGCTGGCGTTCGTCGACCCCGAGGAGATCACGCTCCTGCTGGCCAGCGGCCGGGACCTGCCCGCGTGGGCGGCCATCGCCGCCGCCCTCTCACTCGCCGTCGCGCTCCTGGTCGGCATCGGGTACGCCGTGGCGCGTACCCGATTGACGCAGAGGTGGGTCGGCGCGTCCCTGGTGGCCGTCATGGCCATCGCCGGCGTGGCGATCTACCTCGGCCCCGGCCAGCCCGGCCTCCACGGCGAGCAGCTCTTCGTCGTCATGAAGTCGCAGGCCGACCTGACCGGCGTCACCGGGCGCGACGTCTACGGCCGGCTGGTCGAGCACGCCCGGCAGACGCAAGCCGACCTGCACGAGTCCCTCGACCGTTGGCACCTGAACTACACGCCTTACTACCTGGTCAACGGCGTCGAAGTGAACGGCGGCCCGGGGATCCGGGCGTGGCTGTCCCGGCGCGACGACGTCGACCGGGTGCTGCTGAGCCAGCGGCTGCGCCCGCTCCCGGCCGCGCCCGGCACCGCGCACGGCGACGAGCCGGCCCCGCCGCTTCCACCGTGGAACATCTCGCTGCTGCGCGCCGACCGGGTCGCCAGCCAGCTCGGCGTCGACGGCTCCGGGATCGTGGTCGGCACCTCCGACTCCGGTGTGGACGGTACGCATCCGGCGCTGTCGGCCGGCTTCCGCGGCGGCGACGACTCCTGGTACGACCCGTGGAACGGCACCCGCACGCCCGTCGACCACGGCGGCCACGGCACACACACGCTGGGCACCGCGGTCGGCCGTACGGTCGGCGTGGCCCCCGGGGCGAAGTGGGTGGGCTGCACCAACCTGGACCGCAACCTGGGCAACCCGGCCCGCTACCTGGACTGCATGCAGTTCATGCTGGCGCCGTTCCGGTACGGCGGCGACGCGTTCACGGACGGCCGGCCGGAGCGGGCGCCGCAGGTGCTCACCAACTCGTGGGGCTGCCCGCGGATCGAGGGCTGCGACGAGGGCGCGCTACAGGCGGCCACGGCGGCGATCGCGGCGGCCGGCATCTTCTTCGTCGCCGCGGCCGGCAACGAGGGACCGTTCTGCGGCTCGATCGAGGACCCGCCCGCGCCGTACGCCGACGTGCTCACTGTCGGGGCGGTGGACCGCGACCGGGAGGTGACCGAGTTCTCCAGCCGCGGGCCCACCAACTCGGGCACGGCCAAGCCGGACGTCGTGGCCCCGGGCGCGGACATCCTCTCCGCCATGCCCGGCGGCGGGTACGCCATCCAGAGCGGGACGTCGATGGCCACCCCGCACGTCGCCGGCGTGGTCGCCCTGATGTGGTCCGCCAACCCGAAGCTGGTCGGCGACCTGCCCCGTACCCGTGCGATCCTGCGCGAGACGGTGGTGGCCGCGACGGCGGGCGACAGCTCGGGCGACTGCGACACGGCCGACGTGACCGGCGCCGGCATGGTCGACGCGTTCGCCGCCGTGCAGGCGGCCCGAGCAGCGGGATAGCCAGCCGGCTAGGGTCGCGATCGTGGACTTCTCGATCGCCGTACTCACCGATGCCGACGTACCCGCCGTGCTGGCGCTGTGCCGGGAGGCGCTGGACGTGCCGGAGGACGCGGCCGAGGCCGAGCAGATCGTGTCCCGGCTGCGCGAGCAGCCCGGCGTCGGGTTCGTCGCGATCGCCGACGGCACCCTGGCCGGGGTGCTGCTCGGCTCGATCTCGCACCGCGACTCGTCGGTCGGCCACATCGACCTGGTGGCGGTACGCCCCGACGCCCGCCGGCACGGCATCGCGCGGGCGCTGGTCGGGCGGGCCGAGGGGGCGCTGGCCGGCAAGGGTGCGGCCGAGGTGCTGCTGGCCGGCAACCCGCCGTACTACGCCTGGCCCGGCATCGACGTGCGCTACACGCCGGCGATCTGCGCGGCCATCGCACTGGGCTACGAGCAGGACCGGACGGCCTGGAACATGACCGCTGACCTGTCGTACGAAAAGTCCCCGCGCTGCGCCCCACCGAGGCGGCCGAGGAACGGCTGGCGGCAGCCGGCGTCACGGTACGGCGTGCGGTGCCCGACGACATCGACGCCTTGGCCGGGTTCGCGCGGGCGAACTTCAACGACGGGTGGGCCGGCGAGATCACGCACTCGGTGGGCCGCGAGGGCGCGGGATGCTTCTTCGCCACCCGCGGCGACGAGGTGCTCGGGTTCGCCGCGTACGGCTCGTCCCGCCCGAGCTGGTTCGGCCCGATGGGCACCGCACCCGCCGCCCAGGGCCTGGGCATCGGCGGCGTCCTGCTCCGCCGCTGCCTACGCGAGCAGCACGCGGCGGGCCTGAGCCACACCCAGATCGGCTGGGTGGGCCCCGTCCCCTTCTACGCCACAGCCGCCGGCGCCCGCATAGAACGCGTCTTCTTCCTCTACCAAAAAAACCTCTAACCCACCCCACCCCTCACCCGCCCTCGCCGCCGCGCGCCGATCAAGGCTTTGCCCGTCGATCAAGGGCAAATGGTCGTGCTTTGATCTCCAATCCACGGCCGTTTGCCCTTGATCGACGCGGAAGTCCTTGATCGACGCGCCGCACGCCGCCTGCGGTGCGGGCCATCCTAAGCAGGCGAAGCGGACATGCGGATCGATATTCCCGATTTAGTCCGGAGTGCCGGTACCCGCCCATAGCGTGTGCCGTGGAAGGAGGAGATCATGGCCAAGGACAGACGACCAAAGGACGATCTCCAGACCATGGCGAAGTCACGGATGGCTCACATGCCGGCCGAGACCGCCGGAGGCAGGCTCGACGAGACCGCGGACCCCGGACCGGACGGGCGGAACGCCGATCCACGGCGTGACATGCCCCAACGGCGCGACATGCCGCCACGGCGAGACACGCCACCGGGGCGCGGGATGGCCCAGCCGTCCGGAGCGGACTCTCCGGAGGAGCCGCTGACCGATACGCCCCCGACGACGTCGCGGGCGGACAAGCAGCGCAACCAGCCAGGGCGCTGATCAGCAACGCAAAGGGGCGAGCCGGAGAACCGGCTCGCCCCTTCTGCTGAGACGGACTTAGAAGTCCATGTCCCCGCCGCCGGGCGCGCCGGCCGGGGCCTTGTCCTTCTCCGGCTTGTCCGCCACCACAGCTTCGGTGGTGAGGAACAGTGCCGCGATCGACGCCGCGTTCTGCAGCGCCGACCGGGTCACCTTCGCCGGGTCGATGATGCCCGCAGCCAGCAGGTCGACGTACTCCCCGGTGGCCGCGTTCAGGCCGTGGTTGGTGTCGAGGTTGCGCACCTTCTCCACCACGACGCCGCCCTCGAGGCCGGCGTTGACGGCGATCTGCCGCAGCGGGGCGTCCAGCGCGATCTTGACGATCTGCGCGCCGGTCGCCTCGTCGCCGCTCAGGTCGAGCTTGTCGAAGGCGGTCTTGCCGGCCTGGACCAGCGCGACACCACCACCCGGGACAATGCCCTCCTCGACGGCGGCCTTGGCGTTGCGGACCGCGTCTTCGATGCGGTGCTTGCGCTCCTTCAGCTCGACCTCGGTGGCCGCGCCGACCTTGATGACCGCAACACCGCCGGCCAGCTTGGCCAGGCGCTCCTGCAGCTTCTCGCGGTCGTAGTCGGAGTCGCTCTTCTCGATCTCGGCGCGGATCTGGTTGACCCGACCCTGGATCTGGTCGGCGTCACCGGAACCGTCGACGATGGTGGTCTCGTCCTTGGTCACCACGATCTTGCGGGCGCGGCCCAGCAGGTCGAGGGTGACGGCGTCGAGCTTGAGGCCGACCTCCTCGCTGATGACCTGGCCACCGGTGAGGATCGCGATGTCGGTGAGCATCGCCTTGCGGCGGTCGCCGAAGCCGGGCGCCTTCACGGCGACAGACTTGAACGTGCCGCGCACCTTGTTGACGATGAGCGTGGCCAGGGCCTCGCCCTCGACGTCCTCGGCGATGATCAGCAGCGCCTTGCCCGACTGCATGATCTTCTCGAGGATCGGCAGCAGGTCCTTGACCGACGCGATCTTGCTGTTGGCGATCAGGATGTAGGGCTCGTCGAGGACGGCCTCCATCCGCTCGGCGTCGGTCCAGAAGTACGGCGAGATGTAGCCCTTGTCGAAGCGCATGCCCTCGGTGAGCTCAAGCTCGAGGCCGAAGGTGTTGCTCTCCTCGACGGTGATGACGCCTTCCTTGCCGACCTTGTCCATCGCCTCGGCGATGATCTCGCCAACGGTGGCGTCGCCGGCGGAGATCGACGCCGTGGAGGCGATCTGCTCCTTGGTCTCGACGTCCTTGGCGATCTTCGCCAGCTCCTCCGCGACGTTGGCGACGGCCGCCTCGATGCCCCGCTTCAGGGCCATCGGGTTGGCGCCGGCCGCCACGTTGCGCAGGCCCTCGCGAACCAGCGCCTGGGCCAGGACGGTCGCCGTCGTCGTGCCGTCACCGGCAACGTCGTCGGTCTTCTTCGCGACCTCCTTGACCAGCTCCGCGCCGATCTTCTCGTACGGGTCCTCGAGCTCGATTTCCTTGGCGATGCTCACACCATCGTTGGTGATGGTCGGAGCACCCCACTTCTTCTCGAGCACGACGTTGCGGCCCTTGGGGCCCAGCGTCACCTTGACGGCGTCGGCGAGGGTGTTCATACCCCGCTCGAGGCCACGGCGCGCCTCTTCGTCGAACGCGATAATCTTGGCCATACGGCGTTGTCCTCCACTGGACATCCACTGCGCCCCGAGCCTGTCGACTCACGACGCGCACCTTCGAAAAGTCACCGCCTCGCGGCAGCGACGATCCGTCGGCCGGGCCGGATAGCCCGCGACGACCGGCCCGTGTCGCGCGGACGCGACCGAGCCTCACCGTCCCGACCTTTGGCACTCACATGCCGCGAGTGCCAATCACCTGTTTAGCACTCTGCCGGGGGGAGTGCAAGCGCGTCCGGTGAACGGGGGATGACGGGTGGGAACCCCGGGAAAAGCAGGAGGCGGGGCCGGATCCACCGGTGCCCCGCCTTGAACGCGTCCTGGACGTACTCAGGCGATGAGGCGAACCTTCTCAGCCTGCGGCCCCTTTTGGCCCTGCGCGATCTCGAACTCCACGCGCTGACCGTCGTCAAGCGCCTTGTAGCCGTCCATCTCGATCGCCGAGAAGTGGACAAAGACGTCCTGCCCGCCGTCTACCGCGATGAAGCCGTAGCCCTTTTCGCTGTTGAACCACTTGACGGTGCCCTGTGCCACGGTGCACTTCCCTCACTTCGATGGTGCTGGGTTTTCGACAACCCCCGGCCGAAGCGTTCGCTGGCCGGGGCCGCCGATCCGTGGTCCGGGGTGGTCCGTCGAACACAGCGGCCGAAATCGCACGCTACACGAGGACCCTCGCCCGTGCACTACCCCAAACCGGACACCGTGGTCGTGACCCGGCATCCTGCCACCGCCACCAGCGACGCTGACTCGTTGAATAAATCGTGGTTTCGCGAACGCCCGGACGGCGCGGCCGGCACCGGGCCCGACCCCGCTACGGGTGGCTCATGGCGGCTTCCGCCGCGGCCATCCTGGGCACCTTGGGGCGATCATGGTTGTCGATGCCGCCCCCGAGGCCACGCGGTGGGTAGCCGGCGCGGCGCCCCTGCCACCGACACCGTCCGCGCCGCCGTCGCTCACCGTCTCACTGCGCCGGGGCCCGGTGTACGTCGACAGCACCGGCTTCCTCTCCTGGGCCCTGCTCGATCGGCGTACCGGGCGGATCAGCGGCTCGGCGAACCTCACCGCGCCCAGCGACACCATGTCGATGGTCAAGTCCTGGATCGCGGCGGACTACCTGCGGATGTCGGCCGAGGAGGGGGTCACCCCGGACGAGGCCCGGATGCGGCAGCTCACCATCATGATCCGGGACAGCGACAACGCCGCCGCGCAGGCGATCTTCAAGCTGGTCGGCCGGCGCGCCTCGATCGAGCGCCTCATCGCGATCTGCCGACTCACCGACAGCAGCCCGTACCGGAACCGGTGGAGCAACACCACCGTGTCCGCCCGGGACACCGTACGGCTGGGCGCCTGCCTCGCCGACGGGCGCGCGGCCGGGCCACGGTGGACACGCTGGCTGCTGAACGAGATGCGCCAGGTACGCGGCGCGGGCGACTTCGGCGTGCGGGCCGCCCTCCCGGTGCCGATCGCCGAGACGGTCGCCATCAAGAACGGCTGGCTGCTGCGCGACGAGGACAAGCTGTGGCACGTCAGCTGCCTGGCGATCGGCGCCGGGTGGGTGCTCGCCGTGCTGGCCCGGTACCCAGGCCCGTTGGGCTTCGGGTACGGCACCGAACTGTGCCGAAAAGTCGGCGCGCAAGTCGTTAGGGTGGCGGCGTGACAGCTACGGTGCGCCGCGTACGGCCCGAAGATGCCGCCCGCATGCGCGCGCTCCGGCTGGAGATGCTCGCGGACACGCCCCTGGCGTTCCTGGAGACGCTCGCCGAGGCGGCCGCCTTCCCGCACGCCGAGTTCGCCGACCGGGTCGCCCGCAACTCGGTCGGCGGCTTCTGCGCCCAGTTCGTTGCCGAGGCGGACGGCCGCCTGGTCGGCCACGCGGGCGGCATCGCGTCGCCCGAGGAGGCCAAGCTCACCGTGATCTTCGCGGTGTACGTGACCCCGACCCGCCGGGGCACGGGCGTGCTGGCCGAGCTCGTCGAGGGCGTCGCCGCGTGGTCCCGCGACGTCGGCCGGCCCGAGCTGCTGCTCGAGGTCGTCGTCGGCAACGACCGCGCGGTGCGGGCGTACGAGCGCTTGGGCTTCGTGGACACCGGGATGCGGGTCGTGCACCCCACCATCCCGGTGCTCACGGAGCTGCAAATGCGCCGCCGCGCCTAAGCCATCACAGGTGGCGGCGGGACTGGACGATGCGGAAGCGGCTCGCCACGTACGCGCCGTCGGTGAGGGCCGCGTTGGCCGCCGGGTTGGCGCCGCTGGCGTGGAAGTCCGAGAACGCCGCCGACTGGTTCACGAACACCCCGCCGGTCAGGTTGCAGGACAGGTGCACGCCGGTGTCGAGCGCGGCCGCCTCGGCCGCGTCGAGCACCTTCTCGTCGGTCGAGTAAACCCCCGCCGTCAGCGCGCCCCGCTCGCCCACCGTCGCCCGGAAGATGTCGAGGCTCTGCGCGGTGGAGTCGGTGCCGATCACGAATGAGATGGGTCCGAACCACTCGCGGCCGTAAATCTGGTCGGCGTCCGCGGACAGCTTCACCACCGCCGGGGTACGCACGACCGCGCCCTCGTACGCGGGATGCGCGACGACCCGCGACTCCAGCACCGGCTCACCGACCGACTTGACCTCCTCCAGCCGGTCCAGCACCCCATCGTTGACGATCGCCCCGGTCAGCTCGACGGCGCGGGCCGGGTCGCCGGTCAGCTTGCCGACCACGCCCGCGATGCCGGCGGCCACCTCGTCGAAGGTCTTGTGCCCCTGGTCGGTGCCGATGCCGCCGGACGGGACGAGGATGTTCTGCGGGGTGGTGCACATCTGTCCGCTGTAGAGAGTCAGCGAGAAGCCGATGTTGCGGCACATCCCGGCGAAGTCGTCGGTCGAGTCCACGACGATCGTGTTGACCCCGGCCTTCTCGGTGTAGACGGCGGCCTGCCGGGCGTTGGCCTCCAGCCAGTCGCCGTACGCGGTCGAGCCGGTGAAGTCGATGATCTTCACCTCGGGCCGGAGCGCGAGCGTGGACGCCAGCCCTTCGCCCGGCGTCTCGGCGGCGAGCAGTACGAGGTTGGGGTCGAAACCAGCCTCGGCGAGCACCTCGCGGGCGTACTTGACGGTGACGGCGAGCGGCAGCACCGCGCGGGGGTGCGGCTTGACGATGACCGGGTTGCCGGTGGCCAGCGACGCGAAGAGCCCCGGGTACGAGTTCCACGTCGGGAACGTGTTGCAGCCGACCACCAGCGCCACGCCCCGCGGCACGACGTGGAACGTCTTGGTCATCCGCAGCGGGTCGCCCTTGCCCGCCGGCTTTTCCCACTCGGCCTTGCCGGGGTGCCGGGTCATCTCCGCGTACGCGTAGGCGAGCGCCTCCAGCGCCCGGTCGAGCGCGTGCGCCCCACCGGCCTGGAACGCCATCACGAACGCCTGCCCCGTCGTGAACTGCACCGCGTTGGCCAGTTCGAACACGTGCGCGTGCAGCCGGGCCAGGATCTCCATGCACACGCCGGTGCGGGCCTGCGGACCGGCGTCCCGCCAGGCCGGCAGCGCGGCCGTCGCGGCGGCGATCAGGGCGTCGACGTCGCTGTGCGGGTACGTCACGCCCAGCTCGACGCCGAACGGGCTGGCTTCCGTGGCGACCTGGCCGTTGGTGCCCGGCTGGTCCAGCGGGAAGAGGCCGCCGAGATAGGCCCGGAACGCCGCCTCGCCGTCGGCGGCCGCGGTCTCGCCGTACACCCGCGGGCTGGGCGACTCGGGGTAGGCCGACCAGTAGCCGCGCTCGGCGATCGCGGTCAGCGCCCGCGCGAGGGTGTCTGCGTGCTTCTCGTACAGATGCTGCGGGGTCTCCGTCATGCCAGTCATCATGCCGCAGTTGCCGTGCGATGCTGAGCGCTATGCCGACGTGGCACGCCGTGCGCAGCACGCTGACCTGGATCAACGGCACCTCACTGGCCGCGGTCGCGCTGGCGGCGGCCACCCGCACTCCCCTGGTACGCGGACCGGGCGGCGTCTTCGTGGCCGGCGGCTACCGGCTCCGGGTGCCCAGGCAGAAGTGCTTCACCGTCGGGACGGTCGTCTTCACCAAGCGCACCGCCGACTGGCTGCTCGACCCCGAACGCGCCGACCTGCTCGCCCACGAGACCCGCCACGTCGGCCAGTACGCCGTGCTCGGCCCGTTCTTCTTTCCGCTCTACTTCGCCGCGTGCGGCTGGTCGTACCTGGTCACCGGCGGGTACGGCGCGCGCAACTTCTTCGAGCGGCACGCCGGGCTCGCGGCAGGTGGCTACCGCGAGCTTCCACTGCGTCCGTGGGCGACTCGCCTCAGAGTGAGAGCTGCCAGTTCCCCCAACCGTCGATCGCCCGGAACCCCATCGCCTCATTGATCGAGATCATGTGGTCGTTGACGCCCGCGTTCCACGTGTCGATCGAGCGCAGCGCCGGCTCGTGCGCGCGGGTGTAACGCAGGTTCTCCACCTTCACCAGCATGCCCAGCCGGTGACCCCGGTGGGCCGGATCCACGATGGTGATCTGCTGGAACGCGTGCCAGTCCACCGTTCCCGGGAAGTCGATCAGCGTCCACGCGACAACCCGGCCGCTCTCGTCGTGGCGTACCCCCGTGTGGTAGCGACGGCGGCCGCGGGCCGCGGCGACGGCGTCGATCGCGCGGACCTTGACCGCGTCGACCTTCTCCGGCTCCCATTCGAGGTCGCCCATCGGCGCGTCGGCGAGCAGCCGGCCGTCGAGGTAGGCGATGTCGTCGATGTACTCCTCAGGAGTCGCGCCATTCCACTGGACGAGCGAATAACCGGCGGCCCGCTGGTACGCGGCGGCCAGCGACTCGTCCAGCGCCTTGTCGTCGACGGCCGTGACGTCCAGCCGGCGGCGCACGTCGGTCAGGGCGTTCTTGAAGCCCATGGCCTCGGCGAACACGCCGCCGGCCGGGTCGCGCGCCACGCCGCCGGGCAGCGTCTCGATCGCCATCGTGTTCATGCGCTTGCGGCCCAGGCCGCGGACCACCGACACGGCGTGCTCGTGCAGCGCCCGGCCGACGCCGCGGCGCCGGTGAGCCGGGTGGACGCTGAGGTCGATCTCGGCGTTTTCGAGGTTGTCCAGCTGCGGCAGGTGGACGGCGAGGTAACCGGCGGCCTCGCCGTCGACGAAGCCCACCGCTAACTCATGGGCGTTGCCGGGCCAGGGATGCGCCAGCTCGGCGAAGAAGCGCCGGCGCCCGACCGGCGGGAAGTCTGGCACGTCCGCGGCGATGACCGCTTCGACGACCTGGTACGCCTGGTCGGCGGTTACCTCGTCGGACGGATCCATGGGCTTGACGACGATGTCCATGCGACCGAGGATCCCGCGTGAACGCGCGGGCCGCGAGCGAATTTGGTCGGGAGGGACGGTCGCACAGCGCCTCCGGCGCTGGGACGTTAGAACTACGAAAGCCTACGGCGACCGCCCTCCCGCACGGAGCATCCTGCGTCGTCCGGTTGTCGCCGTCAAGTCCCCGGAGCGGTGTTTTCTCGACGGACGGCAAATTCACGATTACAGAATGCAACTCCCGTCCCAGGAAACCGCCGATCCGCCCCGATCATGCCCAGCGACCCCCATCCGCCGCTCGGCGCACCCCACGCACCACTCGGCGCACCACCCCGTCCCCCTGGCGCTCCCTCACCCCCACCCCGCCGCGCGCCGGGGCGCGTCGATCAAGGCCTTCCCCGTCGATCAAGGGCATCTGGTCGTGCTTTGATCTACAATCCACGACCATTCGCCCTTGATCGACGCGGAAAGCCTTGATCGACGAGCGCGGCGGGCGACGGCGTAGCGCGCGGCCGGCGCGCGGCCGATCCCGTGGATCTAGACGAGAAAAAGGTCAGGTCCGAACCCTTACTCGTCTAGATCCAATGCCGCTCAGTTAAGGCGTGGTGTGGCGTCGTCAAGGGCTCTGGGGCACGAGGATGTCGATGCTGATCGTGGCCTGGTAGGTCTTCCGGTCGATGTTGGGGCCTTTGGCGTTGTACTTGGAGATCGCTCGTTTGACGATCCGCGGGGCGCGCCTGGTCCGACGCTCGGGCATGAGGTTGGCTAGGACTCGCCGGCCGATCGCGCCGACCAGGTCGATCACCGCGCCGGTGATGGCGTTCGCCGCCTGCACGACCAGGTCACGCGCCGCGCTCAAGGCGGTAGTGAAGCAGGCCCGGTCGGGGTCAAGGTCGGGCTGGGTGTCGGTGGCGTCGGCCATGGCCAGGCGGATGGCCTGGTAGGTCACCAGCAGGGCGTAGACCTCCTGGCGGACCCCGGCCGGGGTCCTGGCTCGTAGTACCCGCCCGCCCAGGATCGTCGATTTCAGTTCCAGGAACGCTGTTTCGACCTCCCACCGTTCGTGGTAGAGCCGGACCAGGTCGAACGCCGGATAGTGGTGGTGCTCAATCAGCGTGGTGACGAGGCGGTACATGGTCGTGGCACGCCCGGCCGTGGTCTGCACGTGGATTTGACACTCCACCACGCGGACCCGCAGTTGGCCGATCACCGATAGGTATGAGCCGTCCGGCAGCCGCTGTATCACCGGCAGTTTCCGGTTGTCCTTGACCCGCACCACCAGGTATGCCCTGGCCTGCGCGATCGCCTCGATCAGGTCCGCCGCCCCAAAGGCCCGGTCCAACAGCACGACCATCGACGGACGCAGGCTGGCCACCAACCGTTTGGCGTAGGGCATCTCCCCCACCCCGGTGGGCCCGAAGATCGCGTCGATGACGGTCCGGGTTCCGCAGCACACCAACACCAGCAGCCGCAGCTTCGGATAGCCCGACCCGCCATGGTTGCAGCGATGCGGGGTGTACTCGGCCAGATTCGCCGCGCTGGCCGGGACAGCCGCGCTGGTCCCGTCTATAGCGCAGACCAGCAGCCCTCGCCACCACCGCCCACGGGTACGCGGCGCCGGACCCGGTCCCCGCACCAGGTCGAACAAGGCCCGCAAAGGAGCCGGTCCCATGCGTTGGCGGGCCTGGGCCAGCACACCCGAGGTCGGGTTCGCCACCGGCACACCGTCCAGGGCCGCTACCAGCTTGTCCCAGACCTGCCGGTAGCCCACCTCGGCGAACAACGCGCCGGCTAACAGCAGGTAGACCACAACCCGGGCTGGTACCTCACGCACACGGGACTTACCCAGACCGGCCTCCGCCAACGCGGCATCGACCATCTCGAACGGCACATGCTGCGTCAACTCCCCAACGTGCCCTGGGGCGAACACACCCGCAGCGACCTTGATCATCCGGCGGGTGACAAAATACGTGGACAGCGAGGCTCCCTACAGATCATGACCGTCTTGTGAGGACAGCCATGTCTACCGGAGCCTCGCTGCCCGTCTACCCCGGCCCCATCAACAACGCCCGGCCAGACCCTTAACTGAGCGGCATTGCGTCTAGATCCAAAAAATTCAGGGCTACCGCGACGTCCGCCGCGGTACAGACCGCTGCTCCCGCGGCCCCACCCTCCGCGATACAGGAAGCCTCCAGCTACGGACCCCTCGGGCGTGTCTGGCGGATCTTTGTGGGGCTGCGGCGGGTCCAGACGACGACCAGCGCCCTAGTGCAGGAGGCCGGCTTCGCGGGCGCCGCGGAGGGAGGGCTTGATCCGGTACGTCGGGCCGACCAGGTCGGCGACCGCGTCCAGCGTCTTGAGCCCTTCCCCGGTGTTGAAGACGACCGTCTCGGCGTCCGGGTCGAGCTTGCCGGACTCGACGAGCTTGCGCAGGACGGCCACGGTCACGCCGCCCGCGGTCTCGGCGAAGACACCGGTCGTACGGGCGAGTTGGCGGATTCCGTCGCGGATCTCGTCGTCGTCGGCGTAGTCCATCCAGCCCCCGGTACGGCGCACCGCCTCCAGGGCGTACAGGCCGGCGGCCGGGTCGCCGATGTTGAGCGACTTGGCGATGCCGGTCGGCTTGACCGGGACGATCTCCTCGGCGCCCTGGTGCAGGGCCACCGCGATCGGGTTGCATCCGGCCGACTGGGCGCCGAAGACGCGCCAGCCGTTCGCCGGGGCCTCGACCAGGCCGATCTCCACCAGTTCGGTGAACGCCTTGTCGATCTTGGTGAGCAGCTCCCCGCTGGCCATCGGGATCACCACCTGCTCGGGCAGGCGCCAGCCGAGCTGCTCGGCCACCTCGTACCCGAGGGTCTTGGAGCCCTCGGCGTAGTACGGCCGGACGTTGACGTTGACGAACGCGGTGTCCTCGAACTCGTCGGTCTCCACCAGTTCGCTGCAGAGCCGGTTCACGTCGTCGTACGAGCCCTCGATCGCGACCAGGTCGCGGTCGTACACCGCGGTCGTGATGACCTTGCCGGTCTCGAGGTCGCCCGGGATGAAGACGATCGACGGTACGCCGGCCCGCGCGGCGTGCGCGGCGACCGAGTTGGCCAGGTTGCCGGTCGAGGCGCAGGCGAACCGGCTAAAGCCCAGCCCGCGCGCGGCGGTGAGGGCGACCGAGACCACCCGGTCCTTGAACGAGTGGGTCGGGTTGGCGCTGTCGTCCTTGACCCACAGCGGGCCGCGCACGCCGAGCTCGGCCGCGAGCCGCGGGGCGGCGATGAGCGGGGTGAAGCCGGGTCCAGGGTGACCCGGGTGGCCGGGTCCTGGCCGGCGGGCAGCAGCGCCGCGTACCGCCAGATGCTCTTGGGGCCTGCCTCGATCTGGGCCCGGGTGACCCGCGCGAGGGCGGCCTGGTCGTAGGCCACCTCGAGCGGGCCGAAACACTCGTAACAGGCGTGCTGGGCGACGAGCGGGTACTCCGCGCCGCAGCCGCGACAGACGAGCGCGCGGGCGGGGCTGGCCTGGGTGG
Source organism: Phytohabitans rumicis (assembly GCF_011764445.1). Taxonomy (NCBI): domain Bacteria; kingdom Bacillati; phylum Actinomycetota; class Actinomycetes; order Micromonosporales; family Micromonosporaceae; genus Phytohabitans; species Phytohabitans rumicis. The sequence continues at coordinate 4,838,262 of NZ_BLPG01000001.1, read as the reverse complement.
GGGTGTCGACGACCGTCGTCATGACGAGGGGTTTCCTCTCATCTTTCCCTGCGCCGCACCGTGCGACGGGGACGGAATTGGCACCTGCCCCGCCTGGCCTCGTCGTCGAGTCAGATTGCGGAGTGGTTGCCGGGGCGTCGTCGGGCCGTATCCCTCAGCCCTCTGGATGAGGTATTCAGTTGTGTTACGCAGTTACGCCCGAGTGTAAGGGCGTTCCTTACCGCTCCGCAGCCGCGGTGACGGTTATCACCGCATGTGCTCGGTAAACCACGCCAGCAGCTGCTCGTAGATCGTGGCGGCGGCCGCGGCGTCGTACCGGGCGCCGGTGTCGTTGAAGAAGGCGTGGCCGACGCCGGGCACCGTGACGATCTCGTGGGTGAGGTTGGCGCGCTCCAGGGCGGCACGGGCGGCGTCCCGGCTGGCGTTCACCCGGCTGTCGTTTTCGGCGTAGACGCCCAGCACGGCGGCGTTCCGGGAGCCGGCGAAGTCCGCGCCGTCCGGCAGCGGCCCGTAGAACGGGGCCGCGGCGGCCAACCGCGGCTCGCCGGCGGCCAGCAGGGTCCAGACCATGCCCCGCCGAAGCAGAAGCCGACCGCGCCGGGCTTTTGGTCCGGCTCGCGGCGCACCAGCTCGTCGATGCCGGCCTTCATGTCCGCGACGAAGCGCTCGTCCGGGGCGGCGTTGAGCGCGGCGGTGGCGGCCGCGGAGTCGGCGAAGCTGGCCGTGCCGCCCTCGGCGGAGAGCAGGTCGATGGCGAGCGCCGAGAACCCGCTGGCGGCCAGCCGCCCGGCGACGGAGCGGATGTGGTCGGTGAGCCCGCGGTTCTCGTGGACCACCAGGACCGTGCCGCGCGGTTCGCTGGCCGCCGCCCACGCGGCCTGCAGCGTGCGGCCTCCAGGACCGGCGAAGGTGACCGCCTCGGTCGGCAGGCCGGCCGGGGCCGGGGCGGATGGCGAGCCCGTGGCAGGCGCGGGCGTAAGCGAGTCGCCGCCGTCGCTTGAGCAGGCGGCGAGCAGGGATGAGGCGGCGACCCCGCCGACCCCGAGCAGCCCCAGCCGCCGCAGTGCCTCCCGGCGCGTGATGATGCCGTCGCCGAAGTCGACCGCTACCTCTTCGGCAAGGTACCCGTGGAACTGCGTCATACCCGGATGCACGCAGGATCGGACATTTGGGTTCAGCTCACCACGTCTTTGCGCGTGAAGCGCCAGAATGCCAGCGACCAGAAGACCGTCGCATAGGCGACCGCCGAGATGCAGCCCTTGACGATGTCGTCGGACTGCGCCGGGGTGGAGAGCAGCCCCAGCCAGGCGTCGCTGTAGTGGGTGGGCAGCACGGATCGCAGGCCACCGAGCGCGGTGATCTGGTCCAGGATGCTCGACAGGATGAAGAGCAGCACCGCGCCGCCGACCGCGCCGAGCGGGGCGTCGGTCAGCACCGAGAGCAGGAACGCCAAGCCTGCCACCACGAGCAGGCCGACGGCCAGATAGCCGAGGATGGCGAGCAGCCGCAGCAGCCCTTCGCCGGCCGGGATCTCGGCCGCGACGGTGCTGCGCAGCGGGGCCCAGCCGTACCGGAGCGTGCCGATGAGCAGGGCGGTGCCGGCGAGCAGCACCAGGGCCACCGCCGAGTACGCCAGCGCCACCACCAGCTTCACCGCGAGCAGCCGGGCCCGGGGCACCGGTACGGCCAGCAGGTAGCGCAGGCTGCCCCAGCTCGCCTCGCTGGCCACCGTGTCGCCGTGGAAGAGCGCCACCACGACGGTGAGCAGGAAACCGGCCGACACGAAGAGCGTGAAGAGGGTGAAGTTCAGCCCACCGTTCGTGGCCAGCTCGATCAGGCTGGCGAACTCGCCGCGACCGTTGTCGTCGTCCCCGCCGCTGTCGAACTGGAACGCGACCAGAATGATCAACGGCAGCAGCACCATGAACCCGAGGGCGAGCTGGGTACGCCGCCGGGACGCCTGCCGCCGCCACTCCTGCCGGACCGTGAGGGTCCGTCCGGGACGGTATCCAGAGGCGGCACCAACCAAGGTCATCTGTCCCCACTCCCCCGCGAGTTGTCGCCCACCAGGGCCAGGAACGCGTCTTCGAGGCGCCGCCGCGGCACCACCCGGTCGACCCCGATGCCGGCCCGGACCAGCTCGGCCACGACCTCGCTGCGGGCGGTGCCGTTGATGTCCACAACCAGCCCGCTGGTGCCGTCCCAGGCCACCGAGCGGACCCCGGCCAGCCCGTCCAGCACCGCCTCGGCGGCGTCCACATCGGACACGTCGAAGTGCACGGTTGGCGAGTCGCCGACGATCTCGTCGACCAGCCCGGATGCCACGATCTCGCCCTTGTTGACCACCACCGCGTGCGTACAGGTCTGCTCCACCTCGGCGAGCAGGTGGCTGGAGACCAGCACCGCCCGGCCGTCCGTGGCGTACCGCTTGAGCACCCGGCGCATCTCGGCGATCTGCGGCGGGTCCAGCCCGTCCGTCGGCTCGTCCAGCACCAGCAGCTCCGGCAGGCCCAGCATCGCCTGGGCGATCGCGAGGCGTTGCTTCATGCCGTGGCTGTACTTGCGGACCTTGCGGTGGATCGAGTCGCCCAGCCCGGCGATCTCGACGGCCTCGTCGAGGCGGGCGTCCGCCGCCGGGCGCCCGGTCGCCCCCAGTACGCCTTCAGGTTCTCCAGGCCGCTCAGGTGCGGGAGGAAGCCGGGCCCCTCCACCAGCGCACCGAGCCGGGAGAGCACCGGGGCGCCGGGCACGAGCCGGTGCCCGAAGACGAAGATCTCGCCGCCGCTCGGCTGAGTCAGCCCCATCAGCACCCGCAGCGTGGTGGTCTTGCCGGCACCGTTCGGCCCGAGCAGGCCCACCACCTGCCCGCGCTCGACCGTGAAGTCCACCTTGGACACCGCGACGAAGCCGTCCGCGTACTCCTTACGCAGCTGCTTGACCACCAGCGGCGTCTGCGCGTACTCCGGAAGGACAGAGGTGTCGGTGCGGCGGTGCCGGCGCCGCGCGATCAGGACGACCACGGCGAGCCCGAGCGCCACCGCGGCGATGAGGGCGACCAGCACCCACCGCCACAGTACGGCGGTGGTGGCGATCGGCTCGCCCGTCACCGTCGGCACGGTCACGCCGCCGCCGGCCAGCCCGACCGTGTAGACGGTGGGCTCGGCGGGCGTGGCGTACCCCTGGTCGGAGGTGGCGATCGACACGCGCAGCCGGTGCCCGGCCTCGATCCGCCGGACGATCGCCGGGAGCGTCACGGTGACCGGCTGAGCCTGCGCGATGTCGGTGGGCAGGCCGGTCAGGCGCACCGGGGCGATGAGGCCGCTGGGCAGCGTGCCGGTGCCGTTCTCGTCGAGGTCGTAGAGCTTGACGAAGAGCACGGCCTCGCCGGTCGGCGACGCGGCCCGGATCGACACGGTGGGCGCGCCGACGATGTCGACCGCGTCCGCCAGCGGCGCCGAGTCGAACATGGCGTGCTGCCCGGGCAGATCGGTCACCGGCAGGACCGAGCCGAGCGCGCCCGCCCCCGGCAGCGCCGAGATGGCTGCCGGGTTGCCGCCGGGCGGGTTGGCGATCGGCTGGGTCGGCCCGGTGAGCGCCACCTGCGACAGGGCCGTGCCGGTCAGCCCCGGGTAGGTGTCGACCGAGAAGCCGTTGGTGACCAGGCCCCGGTCCATCGCGTCGAACCCGGCCACCCGCGACCAGGTGAAGCTGTTGGACGGCGCGTCGCCCGCGCCCTTGACGTAGTGGTCCAGCCACTGCGCGGTCAGGTACCGCACCCGGTCGCGGTCGGTCTGCGGGCCGTCGCCGCCGTCGTGGCCGCCGGTGAACCACGCGACGCGTACCGGTGTGCCGCCGGCCGCGATGCCGCGCGCGTTCGCGTCCGCCTCGGAGAGCGGGAAGAGCGTGTCCGCCTCGCCCTGGATCAGCAGCGCGGGGGCCTTGATCCGGTCGAGCACCGGTGCCGGGCTGGACCGGCGCAGCAGGTCGACGGCGGACTGGGTGGCGCGGCCGGTCGTGGCCACCTGCTGGTACATCTCGCACACGTCGCGGGCGAAGCGGCCACACGTCGGGTCGCCCGCCCCGCCGGCCATGTCGCCTGCCGTGTTGCCGAAGAAGAGGCCGGCCCAGCCCTTCTTGAAGACCCCCTCGACCGGGGTCCGGCCGGTCGACTCGGGCAGGAAGGAGCGGGCCAGGTCGTTCCACGTGATCATCGGCACGATCGCGTCGACCCGCTGGTCCTGGGCCGCGAGCAGGAGGGCGAGGCCGCCGCCGTACGAGCCGCCGACGACGCCCACCCGCGGGTCCCCGTCGGCGTCCTTGCGCACCTCCGGCCGGGCGGCGAGCCAGTCCAGCAGCCGCTGCGCGTCGCGTACCTCGTAGTCCGGGCTGTCCAGGTGGACCTCGCCGCCGCTGCGCCCGAACCCCCTCGCGGTGTAGGCGAGGACCGCGTACCCGAGGCCGGCCAGGTCCTTGGCGTCCGCCGCCACGCTCTCCTTGGTGCCGCCGAAGCCGTGCGCCAGCAGCACCGCCGGCACCGGGCCGCCGCGGTCCGTGGGCAGGTAGAGCGTCGTGTCCAGGTCGACCGGCTCGTCCCCGCCCGGTCCGGAGCGCACGGTGACCACGGCGTTCTCGGTGGTGTAGGCCGGCGCGTCCGGCCACGCCGCCCAGACCGCGACGGCCGCGGTCACGGCCAGCCCGGCGGCTGCTGCGGACAGGGCACGGATTCGACGCATGCCGCAAACGGTACGGCCCTGCCGTGGCGCAGCGCTGAGAGCCTTCTCAGGATGTGGCGTGCGGCTACTCTCGGGCGCGTGGCCGAACGCGATCTCACCCTGACCGCCAGCATGCGCCCGGCGGCGCTGGATGCCCGCCGCGGCATCGTCCGGCTGCACCCGGAGGTGCTCACCGCGCTCGACCTCAACCCCGGCGATCCGGTGCGCCTGACCGGCCGCCGCGCCACCGCCGGCATCGCCGCGCGGGCCGAGCCCGGCGCCAGCCGCGCGCTCCTCTACGCCGACGACCTGATCCTCGGCAACCTGGGCGTCCGCGACGGCGGCCAGATCACGGTCGCGCCGGCGCCGGTCGTCGCGGCCCGCCGGGTCACGCTCGCCGGGCCCGTGGAGATCGTCGCGGCCGTCTCGCCCGAGATGCTGCGCCTCGCGCTGCTCGGCAAGGTGGTCACCGCCGGCGACAACGTCTCGCTCCTGCCCCAGGACGTGGTCGCCGAGTCCGGCGTCCGCGCGCTCGTCCAGGCCGCGCGGCGCAGCCTCGCCAACACCGTCGGGTACGCGTGGACGAGCACCCTCCTCACGGTGGGCGCGGTGGAGCCCGCCGACGCCGCGCTGGTCACCATGGACACCGCGGTCGCCTGGGAGGGCGGGCAGGCGACCCATGCGCCGTCCCCGACCCCGGCGGAGCCCGCCCCGGCGGTCGACGACCTTCCCGGCCTGCGGGCCCAGGCGCAGGAGCTGACCGAGCTGCTGGATCTCGGGTTCAACCACCGGGAGGTGCTCGGCCGGCTCGGCACCACCGTCGCGCTGGGCGTGCTCATCACCGGGCCGGCCGGCTCGGGCAAGACCGCGCTCGTACGCGCCGTGGCGGGCGCGGTCGGGGCGCGCGTCGTCGCCCTCTGGGGCCCCGAGGTGGCGGCGCTGACCAACAACGACGCGGCCGCGCGCCTGCGCTCGTCGGTGGGCGCCGTACGCGAAGGCGGGCCGGCCGTCCTGCTCATCTCCGACGTCGAGGCGCTCGTCCCGCGCGACCAGCCCGGTCCACTGTCGACAGTGTTCCGGCAGCTGCTCGCCGAGCTGGTCCGGGCGGGCGCCGCCGTGGTCTGCACCACCAGCCGGCCCGAGTCCGTCGACCCGTCCCTGCGTGGGCCGGACCTGCTGGCCGTACAGCTCGCGGTGCCGCTGCCGGACGCCGCGATGCGCCGGGAGCAGCTGACCGTGCTCACCCGCGGCATGCCGCTCGCCGAGGACGTACGGCTGGACGACGTGGCCGGCCGTACCCCCGGCTTCGTCGCCGCCGACCTGGCCGCACTGGCCCGCGAGGCCGGCGTACGGGCCGCGCTGCGCCAACTGGACGCCGAGTCGCCGACGGTGTCCATGGCCGACTTCGACGCGGCCCTGGAGGTGGTCCGCCCGACCTCCATGGCGCAGTCCACCCTGGAGGTGGCGGCCGTGTCGCTCGACGACGTGGGCGACATGGTGGAGGTCAAGCAGGTGCTGACCGAGTCGGTGCTGTGGCCCCTGACGTACCCGGACACGTTCGCGCGGCTGGGCGTGCAGCCACCGCGCGGGGTGCTCCTCTACGGGCCGCCCGGCTGCGGCAAGACCTTCCTGGTCAAGGCGATCGCCGGCACCGGCAAGGCGAACGTGCTCTCCGTGAAGGGCGCGGAGCTGCTCTCCAAGTGGGTCGGCGAGAGCGAGCGGGCCGTCCGCGAGCTCTTCCGCCGCGCCCGCGAGGCCGCCCCGACGCTGGTCTTCCTGGACGAGGTGGACGCCCTGGCCCCGGTGCGCGGCCAGGCCACCGACGGCGGCACCACCGACCGGGTGGTCGCGGCCCTGCTCACCGAGTTGGACGGCGTCGAGGACCTGCGCAACGTCGTGGTGATAGGCGCGACCAACCGCCCCGACCTGGTCGACCCGGCCCTGCTCCGCCCCGGCCGCCTGGAGCGCCTGGTGTACGTCCCACCGCCGGACACGGAGGCCCGCGCCGAGATCCTGCGGGCCGCGTCGCGCACCGTCCCGCTGGCGGACGACGTCGACCTGCCCGCGCTGGCGTCCGAGCTGGACGGCTTCTCCGCCGCCGACTGCGCCGCCCTCGTACGCGAAGCCGCCCTGGCCGCGATGCGCGAGTCCCTGGAGGCGTCATCGGTAACGGCCGCCCACGTGTCAACGGCCCGCGACCGCGTCCGCCCGTCCCTAGACCCCAGCCAGGTCGCCTGGCTAGAAACCTACGCCGCCCAACAGTCCCGCTAACCCCCCGCGATCAAGGCTTTCCCCGTCGATCAAGGGCATATGGTCGTGCTTTGATCTCCAAACCACGACCGTTTGCCCTTGATCGACGCACAAAGCCTTGATCGACGCGCCGCCGACCGACGCGCAGCCGACGCGTGCGCCGCACGACGCCGGCGCACGACGCGGCCCGCGGCCAGGGGCGGTCAGGGTTGGAAGGAGGTGCCGGTCCAGCGGTACGGCGTCCGGGTAGTGATGCCGGCCGCGTCCGCCGTCTCGACGGCGAGTACGCCGCGGTCGTAGGTCCAGCCGACCAGCGACCGCCCTTCCGGCGGGCGGATCGCGTCGAGGGCGGCCCAGCCACCGTCGAGGTGCCGGTCGAGCACGAACACCGCGGTCGTGCCGAGCCCGTCGTCGGCTCGGCGGTCGCAGGTGATCGCCACCAGCATCCGGCGCACGCCGTCGCCGTCCAGGTCGACCAGGTGCGGCAGTAGGTCCGGCGCCGACGGCTGCTCCAGGTCGAACGTGGTGCCGCCGCCAAGCGCTTTGCCGTCCGCTCCGAACGTCAAGGTCGGCGTGGGGCAGCCGGTACGCCCGGCCACCGGCGCCAGGTGCACCGGGCCACCGGCGAGCAGGCCCGGGTACTCGGTAGAGCTGACGCTCACGAACGCCCGGCCCGTCCACCGGTAGACCTGGGCAGAGCCGAGCGAGTAGTCCCACAGCTCGTGCCAGGGGTGGACGTCCACGTAGAGCCGGCCGTCCCGGACCCAGTGTCCGGTGTAGAGCGAGCCGCGCGGCCCGACCCAGCCGAGCGCGCGCAGGGCGTTGCCCTCCCGGGTCACCACCAGCAGCTGGCCCTGGCCGTCGCCGCTGTCCTCCGCGTCCTGCCGGCACTCGGCCGGCAGGATCGCCTCCGGTCGGCCGTCACCGGTCAGGTCGCCGAACGCCAAGAGCTCGGGGTTCAGCAGCACTCCCGGCAGGTGGCTCGTGCCGATCTCGGTGGGCTTGAACTCGACCGGGCCGGACGGGCAGCCGGCGTGCGGCGGGAACGTGATGGTGGTGTTTCGCCAGTCCGTCGCGCCGATCGGGTCGGTGATCTTCTGCTCCGGCCAGGGCTTCGGCGACGACGAGGGCTTCGGCGAGGACGAGGGTGCCGGCGTACTCGTCGTCCCGGGGGCGGGCTCCGGCGGCGCGGCGGAACCGCGTACCACGCTGATGCCGCCGATCGCGAGGACGAGGACGGCCGCGGCGGCGAGCGCCGCGGTGGCCGTCCGCCGGATCCGCTGCTGGTGCTCGGCCCGGCGGCGGACGGCGCTGGGCGCCGGCGGGACGACCACGCGCCGCACCTCATCGCCCAGCTCGGCCAGGTTCGTCCCGATACGCTCGTGGTCACTCACGGCCGGTCACCTCCTCGGCGGTGTCGCGGAGTTGGGCGGCGAGGGTGGCCCGCCCGCGGTGCAGCCAGGACTTGACCGTGCCCACGGCCACCCCCATCTCGTGGGCCACCTCGGCCACCGGCAGGTCGACGACGTGGTGCAGGACAAGCGCGCGGCGCTGGTCGGCGGGCAGCGTCCGCAGTGCGGTCACCAGCGCGACGTGGTCCGGGCTCAGCGGGGGTACGTCGAGGGTCCGTTCCCTGCGCAGGTGACGGCGCACCACGCCGAGTCGCCGCCAGCGGGAGGTCGCCAGGTTGGCCGCGACCCGGCGGATCCACGCCAGCGGGTCTTCGTAACCGGCGATCACGTGCCAGCGCTGCCAGGCCCGGCAGAACGCCTCCTGAGCCAGGTCTTGCGCCTCGGCGATGTCTCCGGTGAGCGCGTGGACCATCGCCACCACGTCGCCGTACCGGGAGTGGTAGAGCGCGTCGAAATCAGCGGCGCCCGGGGGCCGGTCGCGGCGTCGGGCTGTTGGTCAGCGAGAGCCGGCATGTACGTCACACGCCATGTGGTGCCGGCGGGTTGCGGCTAGCGGCGGCGGGTGCGCGCCCGGGTGGAGCGGATCCGGCGCAGCCGTCCGATGAGGACCGGATCGTGCTCCAGCGCGGCGGGGTTGTCGAGCAACCCGTTGAGCACCTGGTAGTACCGGGTCGCGGAGAGGTCGAACGCGTCGCGTATCGCCTGCTCCTTCGACCCGGCGTGCTTCCACCACTTTCGTTCGAACGCGAGGATCTGCTGCTCCCGCTCCGTCAACGGCGGCTCGGCCTGAACGGCTGCCGGCGCGTCGGTGTCCAGGTCGGTGTCCACGACGTCGAGGTCGGGCTCGAAAGCCTCGACTTCGACCGCCGGAGCGTCAGCGGCGGGCTTCATGGCGCTCCTCGCAGATATCGATTAGCACGGAAGTACTAAAGACTACCTCACGTGACGTCCCGACTCCGCATGAGCCAGATCGCAGCCGCCAGCACCGCCGCTGTGCCGACCCCGAAGACCAATGCGGACTGTTGCCATGTGACCACAAATGTGTCCGGAAGACACTCACCGCCGGGCGAGAAGTTGCAGGCGTTCCAGTCGGTCAGCTCGAACTTCTTCTGGAACCAGGCCACGGTGTACGTCGACAGCACCCACCGGTCGGGGAACTTCGTACCCGCGATGCCCAGCGCGATGCGGAGCCCGATTTCGCTGATGACGCCCACACCGACAGCCACCCCGAGCGCCATCGCCGTGTGCCGGCCGACCGAGGCCAGGCCGAACCCGATCGCCGCCACGGCGAGCACCAGGCCGGCGCCGCGCGCGCCGCTGAGCGCGAACGACTCCCAGGCGCCCTGGGTCATCGTGCCGGTCTGGCCGTCGTACTTGCCGATGAGCCAGAACGCGAGCGTCCACAGTGCACCGAGCGCCACCGTGACGCCGAGCAGGCTGGTCAGCAGCACGCCGAGCTTGGTGAAGAGCACGGAGAGCCGGCGCGGCCGCCAGAGCAGGAGGTTCATCATGCCGCCGCTGTGCCACTCCGCGCCGACGTACGAGGCGCCGACGATGAAGCCGAACAGCGCCACGATCCCGGCGAACACCGAGATGAAGATGCCGAACTCGCCGCGGAAGTTGAACTCGTACGGCATGAACCAGTCGGCGTCATACTGCTCGCGCTGCGGGCCGAACTCCGCGCCGCAGTCCGGCGGGTAGCGGTCGGTGATGTTCTCGCCGCGCGCCTTGGCCGCCTCGCACTCGGTCACCATCTGCTGGTGCCAGCGCACGGCTTCCTCGTACTGCCGCTGCGCCTCGGCCTCGGCGGCGGCCCGCTGCGACGGCCCGATCTCCTGGCTGGCCAGGGTGAACGCCACCGTGATGGTGCCCAGGCCCAACACCAGCAGCACCAGCATGAGCCGGGTCAGCCGCCGCTTGAAGAGCCGGCGCACCTCGGCCTTGATCAAGCCCTTCACGCGGGCACCTCCACAGACTGATCCACCTGGCGGTGCTGGCCGGCCACCGGCGCGGTGCCGGTCAGTTCGAGGAAGACGCTCTCCAGGTCGACGGTGACCGGCGCGAGCTCGCTGACGTACAGCTCGCGGCCGGCCAGCGTACGGGTGACCCAGGCCGGCTTCTCGACGCCGGTGACCAGCAGGTGGTCGGGCTTGATGTCGACCCGCGCGCCGGCCGCGACCAGCACCTGGGCCGCGGTCGGCAGGTCGGCGGCGGACTCCAGCCGCACCACGACGCCACCGGTCGAGTGCTGGGCCAGCACGTCGGCGACCGGTCCCGCGGCGACCCGCCGGCCCAGCGAGATGATCGTGACCGAGTCACAGATCTGCTGCACCTCGCCGAGGATGTGGCTGGACAGCAGCACCGTCATGCCGGACGCGGACAGGTCGCGCATGAGGTCGCGCATCTCCCGGATGCCGCCCGGGTCGAGGCCGTTTGCCGGCTCGTCGAGGATCAGCAGGGCCGGGTTCTTCAGCAGCGCGGACGCGACGGCCAGGCGCTGCTTCATGCCCAGCGAGTACGTCTTGACCCGCTCCTTGGCCCGGTCACGCAGGCCCACCAGCTCCAGCACCTCGTCTACCCGCTGCTGCGGGACCTGGCCCGCGTCGGCGAGCAGGGAGAGCGTGTCGCGCGCGGAGAAGTGCGGGAAAAACTGTGGACTCTCCACAATGGCCCCGACCCGCCCCGCCACCTCCGGCAGGCTGGCCGGCACCTCTTGGCCGAGGATCGCCATCCGGCCGCCGTTCGGGCGGATCAGCCCGAGCAACGTACGCAGGGTCGTGGTCTTGCCCGACCCGTTCGGCCCCAGGAAGCCGTGCACCTGGCCGGCCTCCACCACCATGTCGAAGCCATCCAACGCCTGCCGGGCACCCCGGCGGCGGCTTCGGTAGGTCTTTCGCAGACCTTCTATCTCCAGCACCGCTGTCACGCCGGACACCATACTCGGTATGCACAAGCGACGCTGTCCCGCTCAGGCGCGTGTCACCCGCACGCCCGCGGTTTCGAACGCCGCGACCGTCTCGTCCGGCGCCCCCAAGTCGGTGACCAGCATTTCGATGCGCTCGATGGGGCAGATCCGGGCGAACGCGTGACCGCCCAGCTTGGAGGAGTCGGCGATGATCACGACCCGCTTGGCGCGGGCGACCATCAGGTTGTTCATGGACGCCTCGCCCTCGTGGTGCGCCGCCGCCCCGAGCTGGACGTCGATCGCGTCCACGCCGAGCAGCGCCACGTCGAGGGTCACCTCGCGCAGCAGCGCACCGCCGAGCGGCCCGACCAGCTCGTACGACTGCGGCCGCACCACGCCGCCCGCCACCACGATCTTCATGCGGGACCGGACCAACAGCTCGTTGGCGATGTTCAGCGCGTTCGTCACCACCGTCAGCTGGGCGCCGTCGCTTCCGCTGTTCAGGTCGGGCCGTACGGCCAGGGCGCGGGCCACCTCGGTCATCGTGGTGCCGCCGTTGAGCCCGACGACCATGCCGGGCGACACGAGCGCGGCGGCCGCGGCGCCGATCCGCTGCTTCTCCGCGGAGTGCTTGGCGGTCTTGTAGCGCAGCGGCAGGTCGTACGAGACGCCGTTGGCGACAGCGCCACCGCGCGTGCGCGTAATCATCTGTTGCTGGGCGAGCTGGTCGAAGTCGCGCCGGATGGTGGCCTGCGAGACGTCCAGCTTGGCGGCGGCGTCCTCGACGCTGACCCGCCCGCTCTCGGTGAGCAGTTCGAGCAGGGCGTTCCAGCGTGCGTAGCGATCCACCGTAACCTCCGGTGTACGGACGGTGCTTGGATGCGTGCACAATAGTGCTCGAAACACTGCCACGCAAAACAGCCGGCTGCGCGAAGCTGCGCACGGTTGCCACCGGCCGGGACCACCGAGCACAATGACGCTCGAAAGACGGCCGAACTGAGCTGATACGCGCAGGAGAATCATGACTTACGTAGACGCGGAGATCGCCAGTCAGCCCGAGTGTTGGCGCCAAGCGGCCGCACTGGCCGCCGAGTCGGACAGCCTGCCCCACCGCGGCGAGCGGGTCGCCGTCGTCGGTTGCGGCACGTCGTGGTTCATGGCCATGGCGTACGCCAGCCTGCGCGAGCGCGCCGGCCACGGGGAGACCGACGCGTTCCAGGCGTCGGAGTTCCCCACCACCCGCAGCTACGACCGCATCGTGGCGATCACCCGGTCCGGCACCACCACCGAGGTGCTGGACCTGCTCGGTGCCGTCGACACGCGGACCGTTGCGATCGTCGGCGACCCGGCCGCGCCGGCCGCCGAGCTGGCCACCCACCACGTGCTCATGCCGTTCGCGGACGAGCGGTCGGTGGTGCAGACCCGGTTCGCCACCAGCGCACTGGCCCTGCTGCGGGCGCACCTCGGCGAGGACCTGTCGCCCGCCGCCGCCGACGCGGAGGTGGCCGTGCGGGCCCCGCTCCCGGTCGACCCGACCGGGGTCGAGCAGGTCACCTTCCTCGGTCGGGGCTGGACGATCGGCCTCGCCCAAGAAGCCGCGCTCAAGTGCCGCGAGGCCGCCACGTTCTGGGCCGAGGCGTACCCGGCCATGGACTACCGGCACGGGCCTATCTCGATCGCGGCGCCCGGCCGGGTGGTGTGGGCGTTCGGCGAGATCCCGGACGGGCTCGCCGAGGACGTCACGGCCACCGGTGCCGCGTTCGTGCACTGCAGCCTGGGTGCCGGCGGCGGGGTCTCCTCGCTCGGCCGGTGGGCCGCCGGCCGCAAGCCGCTCGACCCCATGGCCGACCTGATCCTCGCGCAGCGCTTCGCCGTCGCCATCGCGGTCGCCCGCGGCCTCGACCCGGACGCGCCGCGCCACCTGACCCGCTCCGTGGTACTCACATGACACAGGCTGTGGTCGCGCTCGATGTGGGCGGGACCGGCATCAAGTGTGGGCTCGTGTCGGCCACCGGCGCGGTCCTGCACACCGAACGCCACCCCACCGGCGCCGAGCGCGGCGGCGAGCAGGTGGTGGCCACCATCCTGGACCTCGCGGAGAGCCTGGCCGGAAAGGCCCGCGCCGATGGCGCGACCCCGGTCGCGGTGGGCGTGGCCGTCCCCGGCGTCGTCGACGAAGCCGCCGGCCGAGCCGTCTGGGCCGCGAATGTGGGCTTCCGCGACGTACCCCTGCGTGATCTCGTGTCGGCACGGCTCGGACTGCCCGCGGCGCTCGGCCACGACGTGCGTGCCGGCGGTCTCGCGGAGGCCCGGCTGGGCGCCGGGCGCGACCACCGGCACGTGCTCTTCGTCGCCATCGGCACCGGCATCGCGGCCGCGCACATCGTCGACGGGCGTGGCGCCGCCGGCGCGCATGGCGCCGCGGGCGAGTTGGGCCACATCGTGGTACGCCCCGGCGGTGCGCGCTGCGGCTGCGGTGCGCTCGGGCACCTCGAAGCCGAGGCGTCGGCGTCCGGGGTGAGCCGGCGGTACGCGACCGTGGCCGGCGCCCAGGCGACCGCGGCCGAGGTCGTGGCGCGCGCGGCGGCCGGCGAGGCGCTCGCCGCCGAGGTGTGGCGGGCGACCGTCGACGCGCTGGCCGACGGGCTGGTCATCGCCCAGACGCTCTACGACGTCGAGGCCGTCGTGCTGGGCGGCGGCCTGGCCGAGGCCGGCGACGCGCTGCTCGAACCCCTGCGCGGCGCGGTACGGGAACGGCTCACGTTCCAGCCGGAGCCCGCGCTGGTGCGGGCCGCGCTCGGCGACGAGGCCGGCTGCATCGGCGCGGCCCTGCTGGCCCTGGACGCGGCATCGTGAGGCTCACCGGACGGGTGGTCACCCCGGCCGGGATCAGCGGGTACGTGGACGTGGCCGGCGGCCTGTTGACCGAGATCGGCGGCGCGGACCCCGGCGACGGGCCGTGGATCCTGCCCGGGTTCGTGGACATCCACACGCATGGCGGCGGCGGGCACACCTTCACCACCGGCGACGTCGCGGCGGCGCGGGCGGCGGCCGGCTTCCACCTCCGGCACGGCACCACCACGCTGCTGGCCAGCCTGGTCAGCTCGCCTTTCTCGCTGATGAGCTCCGCGACGGTTGCCTTCGCCCCGCTGGTCGCCGAGGGAGTGCTCGCCGGCGTCCACTACGAGGGGCCGTACCTGTCGCAGATCCGGTGCGGCGCGCAGAACCCGGCCTTTCTAAGGGACCCGTCGATCGAGGAGCTGACCCAGCTGATCGCGCTCGGCGAGGGCGCGGTACGCATGGTGACCATCGCTCCCGAGCGACCGGGCGCCCTGGAGGCCATCGACCTGCTCGTCTCGCACGGCGTGGTGGCCGCCCTCGGCCACACCGACGCCACGTATGACCAGACGATCACCGCGATCGACGCCGGCGCGACCGTCGGCACGCACGTCTTCAACGGCATGCGCCCGCCGCACCACCGCGAACCCGGACCGGTGTTCGCCCTGCTCAGCGCCCCCACGGTGATCTGCGAACTGGTCGCCGACGGGATCCACCTGCACGACGGCACGCTGGCGTTCGCCGCCACGGTGACCGGCGCCGACCGGGCCGCCCTCATCACGGACGCCATGGCCGCGGCCGGCATGCCCGACGGCGAGTACGAGTTGGGTGGACAGTCCGTCGTGGTGGCCGACCGGGTCGCCCGGCTGACCCGGGACGGCTCCATCGCCGGCAGCACCCTGACCATGGACGCCGCGCTGCGCCAGGCCGTACACGCGGGGGTGCCCATGGTGGCCGCGGCCCAGATGGCGGCGACGACGCCGGCGCGCGCGATCGGCCTAGCGGACACGCTCGGCGCCCTGGTCGAAGGTTTACGCGCCGACCTGGTGCTGCTAGATGACACCTTGCGCGTCGACCGCGTCATGCGCGCCGGCACTTGGCTACCTGACGAGTGATGGTCCCCAGCTGGCGGGCGACGTCACTGGGCCTCTCGGTATGCGGGGCCAGGGGACGCGGGTCAGGAGGCGGTCGAGCAGCAGCCCCAGCAGGAGGCCGGCGACCGAGTCGGTCACCCAGTGGTAGTTCAGGTAGATCGTCGTGCAGAACACGATCACCGGGGGTGCCACCCGCAGCCAACGCCGGGCCGTGCGGCCCAGCCACGGGGTCAGCAGCAGCACGAGTACGCCGTACCAGACGACGGTGTTGACCAGGTGGCCCGAGGGGTACGAGATGCTGTACTCCCCGGGCGGCAGCGTGTTGAAGAGCTCCACCGCGTCGGGCAGCGTGGAGCGCGGCGCCGCCCGGTCGGTCCACAGCTTGAGCGGCATGATGGCGAACCCGGTGGCGAGGAAGGCGGCCACCACCGGCGCGATCGGCCAGAGCGAGCGGCGACGTACGCCCAGCCAGATGGCGATGCCCAGGCAGAGCAGGGTGAGCGGGCTGCCGCTGCCGAGGAAGTTGAGCACCCGGGCCAGCCAGTACGTCAGGTCGGTCTGGTGGGTGTCCACCCAGTCGGCGACCGCCTGGTCCAGGTCGAGCAGCCAGCCGGCCGCCAGCGCGGCGGTCAACGCGACGAAGCCGGCGACCAGCAGGGCGTCGTACCACCACCCGGCCGGCCGGACCCGGCTGGCCCGCGGGTGGTGGCCAGGGCTGTAGGTGGCTGGGCCTGCACGAACCCAAGCTACAGCTGCGACTTGATCTTGTTGTAGATCAGGTCCACGCGGACGGCCGAGTTCGGGCAGCCGCCGAAGTGGTGCAGGGCGAGCACCTTGTCGGTCTTCTTGGAGATCACCGGCGAGCCGGAGGAGCCGCCCTCGGTGTCGCAGTAGTACGAGACGTCGGACGCCTTGGCGTACCCGGTGTAGGAGGGGTCGTCGATCACGCAGTTGCCGTTGGCGTCCTCGTCGCTGTCCATCGCGATCATCGTGGGGTCGCCGCCCGGGTGCTGCGGGATGTACAGCTCCTCGCCGCGGGCGGCCCGGCGCAGGTCGAGCTCCAGGAAGCCGAACTTCTTCACCAAGCTGAAGTCCTCGAGCGTGAAGAGCGTGTAGTCCAACGCCTCGTCGGTGCTGAGCACCTTGTCGCCCCACACCTTGGTCGACCGAAACACCGCGTGGCCGCCGCACTGCGCGCACTGGTAGTTGAACCACACCTCGGTGTCGTACGCGTCGGAGGAGGTCGCGATGCAGTGGTTGTTGGTCAGCATCCGGTTGTTGCCGCCGACCCGCCAGGCGGTGCACAGCTCGGTGCCGTTGATCAGCAGCCGGGCCACCGCCTTGGACCGCTCGTACGCCACCGGGTCCTTCGAGCGGTAGCAGACCGCGTCGGCCTTGTCGTCGCCGCCGCAGAGGCTCTCCGGCTGCCGTTCACGCGCCGCGGCACGTGCCGACGAGGAGAAGCCGTGCGCCACCTTGTCCACGCTCACGCCCAGGTTGGCCAGGGTCGACTCCAGGCCGAGCAGGTCCGGGCGGATGGAGTGCAGCTCGACCACGGCGGTGTCGCCGGAGACCGACATGGCCCAGCGGCCGGCGGTGCTCAGCAGGTCACCGCCCACCCGGTGCACCTCGGTGCCGGCCGGGTCGGACACCGTCAGGTAGTCGCCGGGCAGCAGCAGGACGCGGCTGAAGTGCGGCTTGACGTACGTGGCGCCCGGGTAGTGCAGCGTCATCCGGCGCTCGGCGTCCAGGTAGCCCAGCACCCGGTCCACCTCGGCGATCGCGCCGATCTGCTCACGGCCGACGCGTACCGGGCCGGACGGGCGCGCCTCGGCGCGTGGCGCGGTGTCCGCGCGGCGCGGGGCGGGTGCATCCGGCCGCTCCGGGGCCTCGGCCACCGGCCGCTCCACCGACTGCGCGGCCGGAGCCGGCTCCGCTTCTGGCGAGACCCGCGCGTACGCGGTCGCGGCCACCCCCGCCAGCGCTACCACCGTACAGACTCCCGCCACCAGCGCCACAGTTCGCCGCATTCGTATGTCCCCCACGTGTCCAACCCAAGACGATCCGTTTCCGACACTGTGTAACGAGCCACGGTTGGCAGCGTCGCGCCGCGTGACCCGGCATGCTTGTCTGCGTGCGGATCACATCGGCCCTCGTGGACCCGGCGCTGCTCGACCTTCCGTGGTCGACACCGCTGGAGGAGTGGCCTGCCGACCACTTGGTGGCACTCCCGCAGGGCATCTCGCGGCACGTGGTGCGCTTCGTCAAGCTCGGGGCACGGTCTACGCGGTCAAGGAGACCGGGGAACGCGTCGCCGAGCGGGAGTACGACCTGCTCCGGGCGCTGGAGCGGATCGACTTCCCGGCCGTCGAGGCGGTCGCCATCGTCGCCGACCGGCAGAGCCGCGACGGCGAGCCGCTCGACCCTGTCCTGATCACGCGGCACCTCCAGTTCTCGCTGCCGTACCGGGCGCTCTTCTCCCACACGCTGCGCCCCGAGACGATGACCCGGCTGCTGGACGCGCTGGCCGCCCTGATCGTCCGGATGCACCTGACCGGCTTCTTCTGGGGCGACTGCTCGCTGTCCAACACGCTCTTCCGGCGGGACGCGGGCGCGTTCGCCGCGTACCTGGTGGACGCCGAGACCGGCGCCCTGCACCCCAAGCTCTCCAACGGCCAGCGCGGCGAAGACCTGGAGATCGCGCGGGTCAACATCTTCGGCGAGGCCCTCGACCTGCAGGCCGCGGGCCTGCTGCACGACTCGATCGACCCCGAGGTGGTCTCCGAGGAGGTCGTGCAGCGCTACGAGCGGCTGTGGCACGAGGTCACCTACGAGCAGGAGATCCAGCGCGAGGACCGGCACGACATCGAGGGGCGCATCCGCCGCCTGAACGAGCTGGGCTTCGACGTCGCGGAGGTGGCGATGTCCCTCGTCGACCGCGGCGCCTATCGGGTACGACCAAAGGTGGTCGACGCCGGCTACCACACCCGCCGGTTGATGCGCCTGGCCGGGCTGGACGCCGAGGAAAACCAGGCCCGCCGGCTGCTCAACGACCTCGACACGTACCGGGCCGAAAGCGACCTGACCGACGAACAGCAGGCCGCGCACCGCTGGCTGACCGAGGTCTTCGAGCCGGTGGTACGCGCCGTCCCCGCGCACCTGCGCCGCAAGCTGGAGCCCTCGGA
This sequence comes from Phytohabitans rumicis, assembly GCF_011764445.1. Classification (NCBI taxonomy): domain Bacteria; kingdom Bacillati; phylum Actinomycetota; class Actinomycetes; order Micromonosporales; family Micromonosporaceae; genus Phytohabitans; species Phytohabitans rumicis. Next base: position 4,819,866 of record NZ_BLPG01000001.1, on the reverse strand, counting down.
GCTGTTCGTGCAGATCATCGAGCACCGGTGGCGACTGTCCGAAGAGGCCGGACGCGACGTCGGCCTGGCGCCGGCGGTGCAGTCGTTCCTGAACGACGTGCTGGTGCACCGGCCGGACGAGCAGGCCGTGCTCGGCGTCGAGCTCAGCTCTCTGTAGCCCCCTCGGGCTGCTCCGAGGTCTGCCTTAGCAGCCAGCCCAGGCCGGACCGGCGGGCCACGACGGTGAGCCGGTCGCCGCCGCTGACCTGGAACCCGGGCGACGGCGTCCAGATCGGCCGCGGCTCGCCGAACTTGGCCAGCGCGATGACGCGTACCTCGCCGGCGCGGGTGGCGTCGCGGATCGTCGTACCGTCCAGGAGTGAGCCGCGGGTGACGACCACCTCGGCGACCAGCAGCACGTGGCGGTCCACCGGGATCGTCGCGATCACGTCGCGGTTTTCCAGGGCGGCGGCGAACGCGGGCGCGGCCAGGTACGACACGCTGCGCGACGTGGCGATGTTGAACGCCTTCTGGATCTTGTCGGCCAGGTCGCCGTCGAACAGCCGCATGACCACCCGCAGATCCGGCTTGAGCGAGCGGCCGTTCAGGGCGGCCTGCAGGTTGCTGACGTCGTCGGTGGACACCACCACCAGCGCCTGGCAGGTGGCGACCGACGCGGCCCGTAGCACCGCCTCCTGAGCCGCGTCGCCGATGATGAGCGGGATGTTGAGCTGGCGGGCCACCGGCGCGCCACGGGCCTCCGGGTTCCGGTCGATCGCCACCACCTCGATGCTGAGGTCGTAGAGCTGCCGGATGATCCGGGTACCGACGTTGCCGACGCCGACCACGACGACGTGGCCCTCGCGCGGCATGTTCAGCCGTCCGGCGTTCAAGGCCAGCCGCGCGTTGACGATCGCGTCGACCACGACGGCCGTGATCAGCGGGACCAGCGCGAGCCCGGAGACCGTGAGGAGCACCTGCATCGCCTGTACGCGGAACGACTCATCCAGGTCCACGTCCGGCCCGGTGATGGTGGTGAGCAGGGTCACGTAGAGGCCCTGCCAGCCGTCGAGGCCCTGCAACCGGGCGAGCATCCCGCCGACGATGGTGGCCACCGAGAGCACCGAGATGGTGGCGACGCCCAGCTTGCGGTTGACGAACCAGCGCAGACCGCGGAACAGCGCAAAGAACGGCCGGCGCCGGCGCCGCTTCTGGACGATCCGCCGGGCCGCCACCTCCGTGCCCACCGGCTGCCCCATGACCTCGGCCAGTACCAGGTCGGCGCGGCTCTGGTCGGCGGGCAGCACGCGGGGGTTGTTGCGCTCCCGGGTGTCGGCGAGGCCGCAGACGATGCTGTCCGGCCGGACGTCGGCACGCCGGGCGACGTAGAGCGTGCGGCCGGCGTGCCGGAAGTTCGTCGGAGCCGGTTCGCCGAGGGCGGCGGCGACGAACGCGGGCGCCGCCATCACCGAGTCGGACAGCACCTCACAGTCGGCGAAGAGCCGCTTGACCCCCTCGCCGAGCCGCGGGCTGAACATGCGCAGCACCAGGCGTACCCGGGGCTCGACCTCCTGCGCACACAGGGCGGCGTGGATGTTGCCGACGTCGTCCTGGCGCATCAGCGCCAGGCCATCGGCGCCCGCCAGGCCCGCGGCCCGGAACGTGTCCTCGTTGAGCAGGTCCGCCCGGATGATGCGGATGCCCTTGATCTCGGCGAGGTCCGGGCCTTCGAGCCGGCGCCGGGTCGGCAGGACCACCGTGATCCGCGCGTCGGTCGACCGGGTCAGCTCCCTGACCACCCGGTACGTGAGCGGATCGCTGCCGCAGATCACGTAGTGCGGGGCATCGCCGTTGGTCCGGAGCCCATCGCGCAGGCGGGACACCACCGCGCGCCGCGCCCGGTTGCGCCACGGGTCCGCCGACATGACCGGATCGTAGTCAGCCCACTCCAACGGGCGCAGCCCCGCCGATCATGAACTTTCGCCAAGCCAGGAACGGTTTGGTCGGCGGCTCGTTGGACGATTTGGCGTACTTAGCACCCTATTGCTCGGTGCTACCGCAAAGCACTGAATGGATGGACATGAACAAGTGGTTCTATCGCGCGGTCGGAACGGTCGGCATCGCCGGCGGCTTCCTGCTGCTCGGCGGCGGCGCCGCGCAAGCGGATGACGTCGACGCCACCCCGGTCACCGACCCGCAGCAACTGCGCGGCCTGCTCGACGACTTCTTCTCGCCCACCGGCGGTGGGGACTTCTCGCAGGTGGCGGTCGGCCCGGCTGCCAAGGGCGTCGGCCCCGACCTGGTGATGACCGGCCAGCTCGGCAACCTGGGCGGGAACGTCGCACCGACCCGTGACCTCGGGTTCGTCGGCGCCGCGCCGTCGTCGCCGACCGCGGCGGTGAGCCCGGACGCGCTGGGACACACCTCCCTCGGCCGCGAGGCGGTCCGGACGGAGAAGCCCAACCTGCTGTCGGACCTGCCGGTCGCCGGCACGTTCACCGACACGATCGGTGCCACCCGCGCGGTCGACTCGCTGGGCCTGGCCGGCAGCACGCAGTCGCTGCTCAACGGCGCCAACGGCCTCAGCGCCAACGCCGGCGGGATGCAGGACCTGGTCCCGGCGACGGCCGATGTGGACACCACGCGTGCCGGTGCGGCCATTCCGGCCGCGCTCGGCGTCATGCCGGCCGACGCGATCCCGACGGTCGCCAGCCGCAAGGCCGTACGCGGCAACGGCAACGGCGTTGCCAAGTCGACGTCGTCCTCGGCCCACGGCATGGTGCCCGCCCTCATCGGCGACGCCATGACCGCGCAGAACCCGGAGCTGTTCACCCGCTCGTTCGAGCCGGAGGCGCTGCCGCCGGTCGCCACGCTGCCGCTGGTCGGCGACCTCAACCTCAAGGGCGTCCCGGGTGCGTCCGACAACCCGACGAACGACCTGCCGCTGGTCGGCGCGCTCAGCTCGCTGGGCCTGCCGGGTGCCGGCGCGCCGGCGACCACGCTGCCCGCGCCCGCGGGTGACGACGCCACCGGGGCCAGCCAGGGCCAGACGCGTCGGCACAGCACCACCAACGAGCGCCCGGTGGCCGGCGAGGACGCCGACTACACCGAGGCGGCCAGCGTGGGCCTCCCGCTCCTGGGCGACCTGAGCAACCTGACCAGCATCCTGCCCACGGGCGGCACCCTGGCGGGCATGCCCGGCATGAAGCACATGGACGTCATGTAGCTCCCTCCCCGCTTGCAAGGAAGGGCCCCTTGTTATCGCTTTTTGCATAACAAGGGGCCCTTCCTTGCAAGATCAGAGGAGGCGTTCTAGGAGGCGGGGGTCGCCGGGCCAGGCGGCTAGCAGTACCTCACGCGGGACCTGGCGGCCGGCGTACCGCAGCGCCAGAGCGACCACGACGATGTCGTCGAGCGGACCGATCACCGGAAGGAACTCGGGGATCAGGTCGATCGGGCTGGCCACCCACAGGCCGGCGATGACGATGGCGACCTTGGCACGCCGGGGTACCCGGGGATCCTTGCGGAGCCGCCGCACGGCGGTCACGCAGTCGGGGATGAAGGCCGCCAGGTCACGCAGGACGCCGGGCGGCAGCCGCCGGGCCAGCACGACGAGCAGTGCCCAACTCGCTACCAGGCAGCCCGTCGCGATCGCCAGCCCGAGCAGCCAGCTCCGCATGAGCCCCCGGCCGGACTCGAACCGGCGACATCTCGCTTACAAGGCGAGTGCTCTGGCCAACTGAGCTACAGGGGCGTGCCGTCGCCAGCATAACGACCAATGGCAGCCCCTGGTGATCCGCGTTTGGGCAGCGTACGCGCCGTGTCGTCGTACCCCTGATTTTGTAACGAAAATGGCACGCGACGTTCGTGCCCGGGCGTCCGGATCGCCCTTTCCTGTTTCCTTCAAGATCCCGGCTGACTATTGGCAGCCAGGCAGAAACCGTTTACCGTTGCGTGACGCGGGTGACACCTCGGTGCATCCGCCGGGCCGGCGCGAGGCAGCGCCGGTCGCTCCTTCACTCGGATCGTCCGGCACGTTCCTGCCGGTGAAAGGAAGCGCTTCACCATGGCTACGGTCACGTATTCCAAGGCGACCCGGATCTACCCGGGCACCGAGCGTCCCGCGGTTGACCACCTGGACCTGGAGATCGGCGACGGGGAGTTCCTCGTCCTGGTCGGCCCGTCCGGTTGCGGAAAGTCCACCAGCCTGCGCATGCTCGCCGGCCTGGAGGATGTCGACGAGGGCTCGATCCACATCGACAGTCGCGATGTCACCCACCTGCCCCCAAGGCCCGCGACATCGCGATGGTCTTCCAGAACTACGCCCTGTACCCGCACATGACCGTGTACGAGAACATGGCGTTCGCCCTCAAGCTCCGCAAGACCTCGAAGTCGGAGATCGACCGCCGGGTCAAGGAGGCAGCGGCGCTGCTCCAGCTGGAGGAGTACCTCAGCCGTAAGCCGAAGGCCCTCTCCGGCGGCCAGCGCCAGCGTGTCGCCATGGGCCGCGCGATCGTGCGTGAGCCGCAGGTCTTCCTCATGGACGAGCCGCTGTCGAACCTCGACGCCAAGCTGCGGGTGCAGACCCGTACGCAGATCGCGACGCTCCAGGCGAAGCTCGGCATCACCACCGTCTACGTGACCCACGACCAGGTCGAGGCCATGACGATGGGCCACCGGGTGGCCGTTCTGCTCGACGGCGTGCTTCAGCAGGTCGACACCCCGCGGGCGCTCTACGACACCCCGGCAACGTCTTCGTCGCGGGCTTCATCGGCTCCCCGGCCATGAACATCAAGACCGTTCCGCTCACCGAGCAGGGCGCCGTCTTCGCCCAGATGATCGTGCCGCTGAGCCGCGAGCAGATCGCCGCGGCGCAGGGCAACGGCGGCAACGGCAAGGTCACCGTCGGGTTCCGCCCCGAGGACTGCGACCTGGTCGGCGCGACCGAGGGCGGCCTGCCCGTCGTCGTCGAGCTGGTCGAAGACCTGGGTTCGGACGCCAACGTGTACGGCCACGCCGCGCTCGACGGCGGCTCGGAGCGCTTCACGGTGCGTACCGACCGGCGCCACATGCCCAACATGGGCGACACGGTCTTCGTGAAGCCGCGCACCGACCAGCACCACTCGTTCCACGCCGTGACCGGCCAGCGTCTCTGACGTACCAAAGCAAGGTGGGGGCGGGCCCGAGGGCCCGCCCCTTTGCTATCCGGTGTAACCGCGGAGCTCAGGTTGGAAGTCGCCCCAACCGTGATCAGGGCGGGGGCTACGCGGCGTAGGTCTCGAACTCGGCGACCTGTGGCGCGGCGCTCGCGCTGGTGATCTCGAAGGTGATCTTCTTCAGTGAGGTCTGGGCGAAGGTGATGACTCCGGCGCCGGTGCCGGAGGTCAGGACCGCGCCGGTGTCGTGGTTGATGACCCGCCAGGACCCGATACGGCCCGTGGCGCCGGACGCCTCCCGGATGTTGATCCTGGAAACCGTGGTGGCGGAGCCCCACTTGACCGAGATGGAGCCGGTCGTGCCGGTCGGCGACCAGTAGGTGCTCATGTTGGCGTCCAGCACGTTGCCGTAGCTCGTCCCGCTGGCCTTGCTGGAACCGTCGGCGCCGGCCCCGATGCTGAGGTTGGTACCGCTGGGCGTGGTCGGCGCCGGCGTCGTGGGTGCCGGCGAGGCGGTGGTCGGGTTCGGCGCGGGCGTGGTCGGTGCCGTTGTCGGTGTCGTCGGCGAGCAGTTGCCGTTCGACACCTGTAGGCCCTTGTTGGCGCCCGCCGTCTGGCTCACGATGCTCGGCACGCAGCTGGCCCCGTCGAGGGTGTACGAGTACGGGATGCTGACGGTGGTGTTGGACGGCATGCCGGGGCCGGCCGGGTTGGTGTCGGTGCCGGGGCTGGACCAGGTCACGTTGTCGAGGATGTTGCCGCTGGCCTGCCAGTAGCCGGCCGCGTCGGTGTAGAAGGTGCCCAGTACGTCCTTGGAGTTCTTGAAGTAGTTGTTGTCCACCTTGGCGCGAGCTCCGGCCCGGGAGTTGATGCCGGACTCGTTGAGGCTCACGTAGTGATTGTTGTAGATATGGGCCACGCCGCCACGCAGCAGGGGCGTACGGGAGTCGATGTTCTCGTACAGGTTGTGGTGGTACGTGATGAAGCCGTTCGTGAGGTCACTTTCGCTGGACCCGACGAGGCCACCGCGACCGGAGTTGCGCAGGACGCTGTACGAGAGGGTCACGTACTGGGTGTTGTTCTTCATGTCGAAGAGGCCGTCGAACCCCTCGGCCTCCCCGCCCGACGCCTCCAGGTTGACGTGATCGACCCAGACGTTGCGGACGGTGCTCTCCATGCCGATGGCGTCACCACCGTTGGAGAGGGGTGAGCCCGACTTCTTGACGTTCCGGACGGTCACGTTCTGGATGATGATGTTGCTGGCGTCGCGAATGTGGATGCCCAACTGGTCGAAGATGGCTCCGCCGCCGACCCCGATGATCGTGACGTTGCTGATCTCCTTGAGCTCGATCACGTCGGCGGCGGTGTTGCAGCTGCCGCCCGACACCTTGGTGGTGTTGCCGTGGTTGATGGTGCCCTCGACCTGGATGATGATCGGCGTGCTGCTGCTGGCCCGGCCGCACAGAGCCGTATGGATCGCGGTCCCCGTGGTGGCCCGCACCGTCTGCCCGCCCGCGCCGCCGGTGGTGCCACCGTTCTGGGTCGCGTAGCCGGTGACGCCACCGGTCGCGGCCGACGCCTCGGGTATCGACATGACCACACCGGTCGCGGCCGCCATGGCCACCGTGGCGAGCGCCGCATAGATTCGCAGTCTTTTCCTCACGTGCATGGGGTTCCTCCGGGCTGGTGGAGAAGGGGTTGTGGGGCGGCGGCCCGAGGGCCGCCGCCCCACGGTGTGGGAAGGGATGGCAAGACCGTGGAAGTGGGCCGGCCGGGGCGGGACGCGGGAAGCCCGGGCTGCGCCGCCCGTGCCCCGGCCCCGGCCGGTGTGGTGCCCGCGGACGGTGTCTGCCCACCGCCCGCGGTCACATCTGGGGTCACAGGTGCCCGGTACCGGCACCCGCCATGACGACCGACTTGATGGTGTTCGGGTCGGCGACCGTGTAGCTGTAGTAGTTCGACGGCTCCTGCACGGTGCCGCTGCAGTCGGGCTGGCCCGACTCGCCGACGAACACGTTGTTGCGGGCGACGCATCGGCCCGCCGGCCCGGCGTAGCTGTTGCTCACCGGCTCCTCGACGTCCTCGAAGTAGTTGCCCTCGACGACGCAGCCCGCGTTCGCCTGGCAGGCCACCCCGACGTCGGTGTTGTAGACGTAGTAGTTGTTGAACACGTGCACCGGCTCGCCGAAGCGGACGCGGGGGTTGCGCTGTGGCGTCCGGTCGAACCAGTTGTTGTGGTAGGTCACCTTCAGGTTGCCGGTGTCCTGCGCGCTGTTGCCGTCGTCGTGGCCGAGCAGCATGGTCTTCGTGTGGTTGTGGACGTGGTTCCACGAGACCGTCACGTACGACGAGCCGCGCTTGATGTCGATCAGGCCGTCGTACCCCTCGGCCAGGTCGTTGTGGTCGAGCCACACGTGGTGCGTGTACATCTGCACGTTGATCGAGTCGTCGGCCGCGTCCCGGAAGTTCAGGTTCCGGATGATCACGTTGTGTACGGCGTTCGCGGGCGGCGCGGTCACCTCGCTGATCGGCAGGCCGATGTTGAAGCCGGCGCCGGTGATGCCCGAGCTGGCGCCCACCCCGATGATCGTCTTGTCCGACGTCACGTCGTGCATCGGCCCGGGCAGGGCGATCATGCCGCTCACCCTGATGTTCAGCGGCCCGGCCTGGGCGATCGCGGTGAGCAGCTCGGACGCGGTGTCCACGGTGACCGTCGGCCCGCCGGCGCCGCCGGTCGTGCCGTTCTGGCCGAGCACGTTGACCGACGCGAAGCCGATCGGCGGGGCGCTCGGGTCCAGCGGCGGCTCGGTGGGCGGCAAGGTGGGACCGCCCGACGTCGGGCCTGGCGTCGGGGGTGTACCGCTGACGGTCTCGACCAGCACGTCGTCGACCGTGACGCTGGCGTAGCTGGCCGCGATGCCGGCCCGCCCCGACGAGAACGCGCTATCCGTGGCGCTGACCGCCAGCGCCCCGTTGACGTAGCCGCGCAATGACGTGCCGGCCGCCTCCAGGCGCAGCGTGCTCCACGTACCCGTGCCGCCGGCTCCCGCACCGCTGCCCAGAACGATGGGGCTACCGCCGGCCCGCTTGACGAGTTGCACGCCGCCCGAGCTCGTGATCACCAGGGCGTAGTAGTTGCTGCTGCTCTGCGCCCGAGCGATCAGGCCGGTGAACCGGTTGGACCCGTTGAAGCCGGTCGGCTTGACCCTGGCCTGCACCGCGTAGTTGGTCCAGGTGGTGGCGCCCACCACGCTTCGGGCGTCGCTGCTGGTGCCCGACTGGCGGTACGCCAGTGAGCCGTCGGTGACCACCGACCAGGTGCCGCCGGACGTGGACCAGCCGCTGGCGTTGCCGTCCTGGAAGTCGTCGGACAGCAGCGTGTCGGCGAACGCGGTCGTGGTGCCGAAGGCGATGAGCGCGGCGGCCAGGATGCCGGCGGCGCCCGCGGCCGCCAGGCGTCTCTTCTCCACGGAGGACCTCCCCTTCTACAGCCGGGCGCCGGCGAGTGCGAGCGTGGCGAGCGGGACGAGCGGCGCCGGCAGGACCGGACCGTGACGCAGGGTCGGCGTCCAGCCCGCGTCGGCCCCGAGGTCGGGATCGTGTGCCGCGTTGTACGCGTCGAGCAGGCCCACCTGAGCCGGTCGGGCGGAGCCGGCGCGCACCCAGTTGCCCTTCTCGGTGATCACCGTGCCGCCCCAGTCGAAGATGACGTCCTCGGCCGCGATGCCGTCGCCGAGCGAGAGGAAGTTGTTCTCCGCGTAGACGGCCGACTGGACGCCGACGCCCCAGGCGTACGAGAACGAGTCGCCGGCGAGCCGGTAGTAGTTGTTGTAGATGTCGACCTTGCCGAAGCGCACCCGCGGCAGCCGCTGGAGCGTGCCGTCGAAGACGTTGTGGTGCAGGGTGACGTTGAGCCGGCCGACGTCGGGCCCGACCGTGTTGGACGATCCGATCAGCATCACCTTGTCGCGGGCGACGAACCGGTTGTACGACACGGTGACCAGGCTGGCGGTGTGCGTGATGTCGAGCGCGCCGTCGTGCACCTGGTACGGCCGTCCGAAGTGGACCGGCTGCTCGCTGTCCGGGTTGTCGCCGTCGGAGAACGTGTTGTGGTCTATCCACACGTTCTCGCTGCGCCGCACGGACACCAGGTCGAACTGCGAGTTCCAGTTGCCCAGGCTGCCGTCGGTCGGCGACCACGCCGGGAAGCAGTCGTACGCGTCAACGAAGTTGATGTTGCGAACGATCGAGTTGCTCGCCGAGTCGAGCATGAGCGTGAGCCCGGTGAGCGTGGCGCCGCGCAGGCCGACGATGGTGGTGTTCGGCCCGACGTTGATCTGCGTGTAGCGGGTCTGGTTGGCCACCGAGCGCACCCGGGCCTCCTCCAGCGGCCCGCTCGGGTTGACCCGCCCCCACACCGCGGGGTCGTACGTCGCCAGGTAGGCGTCGAGCGAGTACGCCGGGTCGGCCAGGTCGGCGCACCCGTTGGCCAGGCCCTCGAAGCCGCCGACGCGGCCCTTGATGAAAATAATCTTGGGAGTGGCGTTGGTACGGTTCGTCGCGTTGTCGCCGCCGAGCGCCTGGATCAGCTCGGTGCGGGTGTCCACGACGTGCACCTGGTCGTCCGCGGCGGACGAGCCGCCGGTGGTGCCGGGCCCGGACGCGGCCCAACCGTCGTTAGCCGGCAATACCTGCCGGCCCAGGTTTCCCTTACCGGTACCACCAGCAAGCGCTGTGCCCGAGGGGCCCAGCGCGGCGACAAGACCGATTGCGACCGCTACCGCGGCCATTCGTCTCAGATGCATCGCACTCTCCGCGTCGTTAACGCGCACGAAATCTACTTAACAAGAAAGTAGATTTAGACGCTTAAGAGTGTCAATGCTCTTCGTATGCAGGTATTTTGCAATAAAATACGGCAAGGGTGATTTGCTCGGCCGCGAATTGCCGAGATAGCGGGTGTTCGGTCCGATTTCTACCGAACGAATGTCACCGATGTTTGCAGTTCGTTTTCCATCGATGCACCGAGCATCGGCTCAGGCATCGCCTACCTCCTTGATCAGGTCCACCCGGTGCGGGCGCACCGCCCACGGGTGGGTAGCTCGGAGAACAACGCCAGGCGCTCGGTGGCTTGCCGGAGCGCGGCGTTGATCCCCTGGATGGTGAGCGTCCGCGCCGGAGCGACACCCTCGGGCACGACGAGGTCGCCGCCGAGCAGGGTCGGTTCGGGCGCGGAGTTGAGCACGTCGAGGACCGCTGTGAACGGCTCGGTACGCGCCAGCGGCACGATGAGCGGGGTCCCGTTGGCACGGTGGTCGAGCAGGTTCTCCAGCAGGCTCGTGCGCCCGGACACCTCGCGGAAGTCGGCGTCACCGGGCAGCTTCAGGCGATCGGTCGGGTACTCCAGGACCGCGCGACCGGCCGTCCCGTACACGATGACCTCGCCCTCGATCTTGTCCTCGCCGCAGAGCGTGACCGCGACGACGATGTGGCGTCCGGACGCGAGTGTGATGCGCATGGCCGCGGTGTCGTCGACCTCGATGTCGCGGCAGCGGTAGCGCTCCAGCTCGACCGCGACGGGTGGGTCACCGTCCATGATGGCCAGACACTGCATCCACGAGTGGGCGAGCGGGTTGGCGAGCGCGCCATCCAGCGCGGGCCGCCCGTTCAGGGTGCGCCGGCCGGCCCACGGCGACCGCTGGTAGTACGCGTCCTCGCGCTGCCAGGACGCGACCGTCGCGATGCCGGTGATGGCGCCCAGCTTGCCGTCCACGATCGCCCCGACCAACTCCGCCAAGGCGGCCGAGCCCAGCGCCTGGAAGCCGATCTGGCACGCCCGGCCGGTCTGGGCCACCACACCGGCGAGGGCGCGGTGCTCGTCGAGCGAGAGCACCGGCGGCTTCTCCAGCAGCACATCCGCGCCGGCCCGCAGCGCGTCGCTCGCGATCGGCAGGTGGGTGTGCGGCGGCGTACAGATGACCACCGCGTCCGGGCGTACGGCCCGGAGCATCTCGGCGTGGTCGGTGAAGGTGGCGACGCCGTCCGGCGCCCCCTCGACCGGGCGCACGTCGACGAGCGCGGCGAGTTCGAGCCGGCCGGCGTCCTGCAACTCGGCGATCTGCTGCCGGTGCCACATCCCGTGCCCGCTCGCGCCGACCAGCGCCACCGTTGGGGTCGTCACCGCGTCGCTCCCTCCTCCCCTCGATCAAGGGATATCCCGCCGATCAAGGGCATATGGTCATGGTTTAGAGATCCAACCACGGCCGTTCGCCCTTGATCGACGCAGCCAGTCAAGGTGCGAGCACCGCCTCAACTCCGTGGGTCGTGAGGGCGGCCAGCCACTCGGCCACCAACGTGCGGATGGTGTCGTCGGAGGTCAGCTCCGCGGGGAAGACCTCGGTCAGGCCGAAGAGGGCGTCGACCACACCCTCGGGGTGTCCCGGCCGGCGGCGAGCGCCTTGCGGATCCGCTCGGCGAGCGGGTCGTCGAGCGGAAGCGGCTGGCCGGCGTCGGTCTCGCCCTGGACAAAGCGCATCCAGGCGGCCAGCACCAGCGCGCCCCAGCGCGGCGAGGCGCCGGACGCACGCCGGTCGATGAGCGTGTGCAGCACCCGCTGCGGCAGCTTCTGCGACCCGTCCATCGCCACCTGGATCGTGCGGTGCCGGATGGCCGCGTTGGCGAACCGCTCCAACACCGAGTCGCCGTACTCCACGACGGAGACTCCCTCCGGCGGGACGAAGCTGCCGGCCACGTCCTCCGCGACGAACCGGCGCAGCATCGCGGCCATCCCGGGCAGTGCCAGCGCCTCGGCGATGGTCTCCCGCCCGGCCAGCGCCCCCAGGTACGCCAGCGCCGAGTGCACGCCGTTGAGCGCGCGCAGCTTCAGCCGTTCCCAGGATCCGGCGTCGTCGGTGAGCACCGCGCCGGCCCGCTCCCAGGCCGGCCGCCCGGCCGGAAACGCGTCCTCGATCACCCATTGCCGGTACGGCTCGGCCGCCACCGCCGCCAGGTCGGCCACGCCCAGCGCGCGCTGCGCGGCGGCGAGCGTCTCGGTCGTGGTGGCCGGCACGATCCGGTCGACCATCGTCCCGGGGAACGTGACGTTGCCGCGCACCCAGTCCACGACCGCCCCCGGCGTGCCCGCGTACTCCAGGGCCTGGGTCACGAGGCCGTGCAGGCGCTTGCCGTTCGAGGGCAGGTTGTCGCAGCTCAACAGCGCGATCGGGCCGGCGTCGGCCGCGGCCCGCGCGAGCAGGCCGCGCACCAGCAGGCCGGGCACGGTCGCCGGCGGGCCGTCGCCGGTCAGGTCCGCCGCCACGGCCGCGTCGGGGCGCAGCCGGCCGGTCGCGGGATCCATCTGGTACGCCTTTTCGGTCACCGTCAAAGTGACGACCCGAATCTCGGGGCGGCCAGCAGCGCCACCACGGCGGCCGGGTCGCTCGCCGCGTGGCGCACGCCGGCCAGCGCCCCGATCACGTGGGTCTCCCCGCCGTCGTCGGACAGCGACGTCACGCTGAAAAGGCCGTCCTGGGCGGCGAGCTTGGTCAGCACGTCGGTGCTGCGCGGGGCCACCCCGACGATGCCCCAGTCGCCACCCGCCTCGGCGATCGCCGCCTCGGTGTAGACGGCCTGGTGCGCGCGGTGGAACGCGCCGAGTCCAAGGTGGACGATGCCCGCGGGCACCGTGCCCGGCCGCACCCGGGGCCGGCTCTGGACCGGAAGCTGCCGGAGCGCGCCGAGGCCGAGCCTCACCGCCATACCGGACCGTCCGGGAAGGAGAACTCGGCGATCGACGCCGGCTTCATGGTGGCGCTGTAGCCAGGGGCCTCGGGCAGCAGGTACCGGCCGTCGCGGGTGCGCACCGGATCGACGAAGTGCTCGTGCAGGTGGTCGACGTACTCGACCATCCGGCCGTCGAGCGAGGTGCCGACCCGCAGGTAGTCGAAGATGGCCAGGTGCTGGACGTACTCGCACAGGCCCACGCCCCGGCGTGCGGGCAGATCGGAACGCCGAACTTGGCGGCCATGAGGATCTCGGACAGCACCTCGTTGACCCCGCCCACCCGGCAGGCGTCGATCTGCATCACGCCGATGGCCTCGGCCTGCAGCAGCTGCTTGAAGATGACCCGGTTGGCGGCCACCTCGCCGGTCGCGACTCTGATGGGCGCTACCGACTGCTGGATGCGGGCGTGGCCGAGCACGTCGTCGGCGTGCGTGGGCTCCTCGATCCAGTACGGGTCGAACTCGGCGAGGAGCTCCATGTTGGCGATCGCCTCGTCCACGTCCCAGACCTGGTTGGCGTCCATCATCAGCAGCGCGTCCGGGCCGATCTCCGCCCGGATGATGCTGGCCCGCCGCACGTCGTCCTCGATCGGGCCGCCGACCTTCATCTTCATCGCCCGCCAGCCCTCGGCGTACGCCTGGCGGGTCAGCTCGCGCACCTTGTCGTCGGGATAGCCGAGCCACCCCACCGACGTCGTGTACGACGGGAACCCGTCCCGCGAAAGCTCGGCCAGCCGCTCGTCCATCCCGGCCAGGCCCTTGTCGAGGATCGCCGCGGCCTCGTCCGGGGTGAGCGCGTCGGTGATGTGGTGGAAGTCGACGCTGCGCACCAGCTCCTCGGTGGGCATCTCGGCGAGCAGCCGCCACAGCGGCTTGCCTTCCAGCTTGGCCCGCAGGTCCCACACCGCGTTGACGATCGCGCCGGTCGCCATGTGGATGACGCCCTTCTCCGGGCCGAGCCAGCGCAGCTGGACGTCGGCGCTGAGCGAGCGCCAGAACGCGACCGGGTCCGCGAAGATCTCCTCGACCGACCGGCCCACCACGTGGTGGGCCAGGGCGCGCACGGCGGCGCAGGTGATCTCGTTGCCGCGGCCGTTGGTGAACGTGAAGCCGGCGCCCTCCACACCGGCGTCCGTCTTCAGCGACACGTACGTCGCGGAGTAGTCACCCCGGTTGATCGCGTCGGACCCGTCCCCGGCCGCCGCGGTGGGGAACCGTACATCGTGGACATCGAGAGCGGTGATCACATTCTTCACAGTCGGAAGATCCTCTTTGGGAGTCGGTAGGCCAGGTCGACGATGGTCTCGGCGGCCTCGTCCAGCGGCAGCCGCTCCTCGGCCACCAGCCGGGCCAGGAAGCCGGCGTCGATCCGGCGGGCGACGTCGTGACGTACCGGGATCGAGCAGAACGCCCGGGTGTCGTCGACGAAGCCGGAGGTGTTGTAGAAGCCGGCGCTCTCGGTGACCGCCTCGCGGAAGCGGCGCAGCACCTCGGGCGAGTCCAGGAACCACCACGGCGCGCCGAGGTACACCGCGGCGTAACCGCCGGCCAGCGGAGCGAGCTCGCGGGTGAACGTGTCCTCGTCCAATGTGTACAGCACGAGCCGCAGCCGCGGGTCGTTGCCGTACAGGTCGAGCAGCGGGGCCAGCCCGCGCACGTACTCGGTGGCCTGCGGGATGTCGCCGCCGACGTCGCGGCCGTGCCGGGCGTACAGCCACTTGTTGTGGTTGCGGTCCGCGCCGGGGTGCAGCTGCATCACCAGACCGTCCTCGATGGACATCCGGGCGAACTCGACCAGCATGTGGTTGCGGAAGTACTCGGCGTCGTCCTGGTCGGCCTCGCCACGCAGGCCCAGCTCGTACAGCTCGGCCGCCTCCACCTCGTCCAGCACGAGCGTGTCAGCGGTCGGGTGGCCGTGGTCGGACGACGTGGCGCCCGCGGCGATGAACGCCTCGCGCCGCTTGCGCAGCGCCGCGATGTAACCGCGGTACGTCCCGGTGTCCTCGCCGGCGATCTCGCCCAGCTTGGCCACGTTGTCGGCCCAGCCCTCGAACTCCATGTCGACCACGTTGTCCGGCCGGAACGTCGTGATCACCCGGCCGCCCGGCCCACCCCAGCCGTCGGCGGCGAGCTTGGCGTGCCGGCCCAGGTCGTCCAGCGGGGACTCGGTGGTCGCCAGCACCTCGATATTGAATCGTTCGAACAGCGCCCGCGGACGAAACTCCGGCTCGGCCAGCTTCGCGGCGATCGCGTCGTACACCTCGTCGGCCGTGGCCGGGCTGAGCGCGGTGGTCACGCCGAACACGTTGGTGAACGTCTCCTCCAACCACAGCCGCGAGGGCGTGCCCCGGAAGAGGTGCCAGTGCTCGGCGAACCGCCGCCAGATCGTCCGCCCGTCCTGCTCGTACGGCTGGCCGTCGCGGGTCGGTACGCCCAGCGACGCCGGCTCGATGCCCTGGCTCAGCAGCATCCGGGTGACGTAGTGGTCCGGGCAGATGATCAGCCGCGCCGGGTCGGGAAAGGGCGCGTCGTCGGCCAGGATCGCCGGGTCGACATGCCCATGCGGCGAGATGATCGGCTGGTCCCGGGCGTGGGCGTACAGCTCCCGGGCGATGGCCCGCTGCGTGGGCTCGGACGGGAAGAGCAGGTCGGCTCGCGACACTGAGGGCTCCTAGGGGATGGTAAGCAGGTCGGCGACCTTGACCGGCTGACCGGTCTCGAAGGAGCGGTTGGCGGCCAGACCGGTGAGCAGCGCCAGCGCGCCGTCGCGGGCGGTCGCTCCCCGACCCATGGGATCAGTCTCCCCGCCGAACATGATCGCGGTCATGCGGGCGTCGGCGCCGCCGTGGCCGGCGCGGGTGTATCCGGTTACCGGCACCTGGCGCGGCTGCTCCCAGAACGGCCGGACGGTCAGCCGGGCCCAGCCCTCCTCCACGGCCGCCTGTACGCCGTGCAGGGCCGCGCCCTTCAGCTCGCCGGCGGCGTACGGGCTGACGAAGTCGCTCTCCACCACCTCGAGCTCCAGCCGGCCCTTGCTGCCGCTGAACATCACCCGGTAGCCCTCCCACGGGGCGTACGCGGTCAGGTGGTACGTCATCGTGGCGCCGGTGGAGTACTTGGCGAGCACCGCCATGTCGTCCTCGATCGTCACGCCCGGGGCGAAGACGTTCTGGTCACGGCGGTAGCCGTCCTCGGCCTCGGCGTCCAGGTAGAGCGCCCGCAGCCGCGGGTTGGCCGCGAGGTTGATCGCGAACGGGTCGCCGGCCGCCTCCGGTGCGCCGTACGCGCGCTCGTAGTCGCGGGCGTACCCGTGGCGGCGGCCTTCGTCCCCGTAGAAGAAGAGCCGGCCGTACGCGAAGACCTCCACCGGCGCGGCGCCCAGCCACCAGTTGACCAGGTCGAAGTGGTGGCTCGCCTTGTGCACCATCAGGCCGCCGGAGTTGGCCTTTTCGCGGTGCCAGCGGCGGAAGTAGTCGGCGCCGTGCCGCACGTCAAGCAGCCACTCGAAGTGCACCGAGCCGACCTCGCCGATCTCGCCGTCCGCGAGGACCTGCCGGACCCGCTCGTGCAGCGGGTTGTAGCGGTAGTTGAACGCGACGGTAACCTGCCGGCCCGTTTCCGCCACCGCGTCGAGGATGCGCTGGCAGCGAGGCACGTCGGTGGTCATCGGCTTTTCCGTCACCACGTCCCGGCCGGCCTTGAGCGCGGTCACGATGTACTCGTCGTGGGTCCGGTCGACGCTCGTCACCAGGACGGCGTCCACCCGCTCCTTGTCGAGCATGCTGCCGAACTCGCTCGCGTGGTACGTCGGGACCGCGTCCGCGCCCAGCTCCTCCAGCCAGGCGTTGTGCGCGTCCATCCGGGCCTGGTTGACGTCGGCGAACGCGACCAGCTCGGCCGAGCCCGGGTGGTCGAGCACGAGGGATCGCACGAACATCTCGGCGCGCGAGCCTGTGCCGACGAGGGCATAGCGAAGCCGCCGTTCCGTCCGATCCGGCATCGAAGTTCCTCCACGTCTCTGCAAAGGTTTGCAGTGGCAAGGTGCCATGGGGGCACCCAGCGAGTCAACGCTTTCCGGAAAACTACCTGATTTGTCCCATTAAGCGAACGTTGGAGCGCTCCCGAGATCCACTCTCGCAATGGATCCGTAACCAAAGCCCGTTGACACTGGAGCAACCGTTTGCATTAATTGGCCAACCTAAGTGACCGGAGCCACACGGAGAGGAGTGCGCGTGCCAGCCACGATTCGAGACGTCGCGCGGGCGTCCGGGGTGCACATCTCCACCGTGTCGCGCACGTTCTCGGCCCCGCACCTGGTCAACCCGGAGACCCGCAGCCGGGTGCTGGCGTGCGCGGAGCACCTCGGCTACCGCCCCAACCGGGCGGCCCGCGCGCTCATCACCGGCCGTACGCACAACATCGGCCTGATCGTGGCCGACATCGCCAACCCGTTCTTCCCGCCCCTGATCAAGGCGGCGGAGAGCCAGGCCAGGCATCGCGACTACCACATCTTCGTCACCGACACGAACGAAGACCCGGCGGTCGAGGAAGACCTGGTCCACGCGCTCGCCAAGCAGGTCGACGGCGTGCTCCTCTGCAGCCCACGCATGAGCAACAGCCTGATCGAGCAGCTCAGCCGCGAGGTGCCTCTGGTCGTGATCAACCGGCAGGTTACCGGCCTGCCCGCGGTCGTGATGGACGTCGGCCAGGGCGCCCGCCTCGCGGTCGAGCACCTCACCGGTCTCGGCCACCGCAGGATCGCCCTGCTCGGCGGCCCGCGCGGCTCCTGGACCAACCGGGAGATCCGCCGGGCCGCCACGGCCGCGGCCCGCGCCGGCGACGCGGAGCTCATCGTGCTCGGCCCCAACCAGCCCACCGAGCAGGGCGGCCTCGCCCAGGCGGACCCGGTCCGCCGGGCCGGCGCCACCGCCGTGCTCGCCTACAACGACCTCATGGCGATCGGCCTGATCGAAGGGCTCGACTCGCTGGGGGTACGAGTGCCGGAAGACGTCAGCGTCGTCGGGATCGACGACATCGCGCTGAGCCGGCTCACCCGGCCCAAATTGACGACGGTGGCGAACCCCACCGCAGCCGCCGGACGGGCGGCCGTCGACATGCTCCTGCAGCACGGAGACGACCGCCGCACCACCGCACAGGTAACGCTCCAGACCGAGTTGGTCATCCGCGACTCGACGGGCCCAGCCCCAGCGGCCCTCCCGGCCGTCACCGAAGCCACTGTCAAGGAGTGAAGCACAGAATGCACCCCACAATGCGTACCCCTAGACGACGCCTGCTCCGCGGCCTCGCCGTGGCCGCGATGGCGCTGCCGATCGCGCTCGGCGCCGCGGCGTGCGGCGACGACGAAAGCGGCGGCAGCACCGACCCGAACGCCCCGGTCAAGCTGTCCGTCTTCTACTGGGGCAGCGAGGCGCGCGCCAAGCTGACCGAGGAAGCGCTCAACGCGTACAAGGCCAAGCACTCCAATGTGGAGTTCGAGGTGACCTGGCAGGCAAACCAGGGGTACGCCGACAAGCTCGCCACGCTCGCCGCGGGCGGCGACGTGCCGGACCTGTTCGCGCTCGACGACAACATGCTCGCCGACTTCGCGACCCGCAACGTGACGGCCGACCTGACCGAGGCGAAGAGCAGCGGCAAGATCGACACGTCGAAGTTCCCGCCCAGCCTGGTCGAGTACGGCACGGTCGACGGCAAGTTCGTCGGCGTCGCGGCCGGCGAGAACACCCCGGGCCTGGTCTACAACAAGACGCTGGTCACCAAGAACGGGCTGCCCGAGCCGCAGACCGGCTGGACCTGGGACCAGTTCATCGACTGGGCCGCGCAGGTCACCACGAAGACCAAGGTGCCCGGCACGATGGACCCCAGCGCGGACTACAAGGCGTTCTGGGTGTGGCTGCGCCAGCAGGGCAAGGACCTCTACAACGGCAAGCAGCTCGGCTTCACCGCCGAGGACCTGACCAAGTGGTTCACCCTGTGGAAGGGCGCCCGGGACAAGAAGGCGACCCCCACCGCGGACGTCATCCACGAGGGCAACGTCACCGACATCAGCAAGCAGCTCGTGGTCACCGGCAAGGCCGCCACCTCGTGGGTGTGGGCCAACCAGATGCCGGAACTGAAGAAGAACACCAAGGACGAGCTGGGTGTCGTGGCGTACCCGGGCGACCCGAGCGGCCAGTGGGCGCGTGCCGCCATGTACTGGAGCGTGGCGCGCAGCAGCGAAAAGAAGGACACCGCGATCGATGTGATCAACTTCCTGGTCAACGACCAGGCGGCGGTCAACATCCTCGGCACCGACCGCGGCCTGCCGTCCAACCTGGACCTGCGCACCAAGTTCGCGGAGACGGTTACCGACCCGAACATGAAGCTCTCCATCCAGCTGGAGAACGACCTGGCGTCGAAGTTCGGCAAGGCCCCGCAGGTCCCGCCGAAGGGTCACAGCACGTTCCGGTCCGAGTTGGTGAAGGCGGCGGAGAACGTCCAGTTCGGACGCGCGACGCCGGAGAAGGCGGCGGCGGACCTGATCGCCCTGGTCCAGCCGAAGCTCGGCTAACTCGGAACAAGAGAGGAGTCAGCTCGTGGCGGTGACCACGGCCAACCAGCCGTCGGTGCACGCGAGCCAGGCCCCCGGGGCCTCCGTCAAGCGACGGAGGCCCCGGCGCGGCCAGCAGCGCGAAGGTGTGGCGGGATACGTCTTCCTGTCGCCGTGGCTCATCGGCCTCATGGTCGTCACCGCGGTACCGATGCTCCTGTCGCTCTACATCAGCTTCACCAACTACGACATCCTCAGCCCGTGGAGCGAGGTCGAGTGGGTCGGGTTGGCCAACTACGAACGGATGTTCACGGCCGACCCGTCGTACTGGCGCTCGGTCACGGTGACGATCTCGTTCGCGCTGATCGCGGTGCCGCTCAAGCTCGCGGTCGCGCTCGGCGTCGCCCTGCTGCTCAACAAGGCGTGGCGCGGCGTGGGCCTGTTCCGCGGCCTGTTCTACCTGCCGTCGCTGATCGGTGGCAGCGTGGCGCTCGCGATCGTCTGGGTCAACATGTTCAACCGGGACGGGGCGGTCAACGGCTTCCTGCGCCTGTTCGGCATCGAGGGCAAGCCCTGGGTGAACGACCCGACCTATGCGCTGGAGACGCTGATGGTCCTGGCCATCTGGCAGTTCGGGGCGCCGATGGTCATCTTCCTGGCGGGCCTCAAGCAGGTGCCCACCGAGCTGTACGAGGCGGCGTCGGTCGACGGCGCCGGGTGGTTCCGCAAATTCCGCTCCGTCACGCTGCCGATGCTGTCCCCGGTCATCTTCTTCAACCTGGTGCTGGAGACGATCAACGGGTTCCAGGGGTTCACCGCGGCCTTCGTGCTGAGCAACGGCACCGGCGGGCCGGTCGACTCCACGCTGATGTACACGCTGAACCTCTACATCAAGGGCTTCACCGAGTACGAGATGGGATACGCCTCCGCCATGGCCTGGGTCTTCCTGGTCGCCATCGGCATCATCACCGCCGTCTTCTTCAGCACCGGCCGGTTCTGGGTGCACTACTCGGATGGGGATCGCTGATGGTCGCGCATTCGCAAATGGTGGCCCGGCGGCGCCGCTCGGGATTCGCCCGCGGAGTCGTGCGTACGGCGATCCTGCTGGCGATCCTGACGATCGTGCTGTACCCGCTCGCCTGGATGGTCGGCACGTCGTTCAAGGGGCAGACGGAGATCGTCAGCAACACCGGGTTGCTGCCGACCGAGTTCTCCCGGGCAACTACACCGAGGGCTGGAACCACTTCGACGTCAGCTTCGCCCGCTTCTTCCTCAACAGCACGATGGTGGCGCTGCTGACCGTCGTCGGAAACGCGGCCTCCTGCCTGGTCGCCGCGTACGCGTTCGCCCGGCTGCGGTTTCCGCTGCGCGGCTTCTGGTTCGCCATCATGATCGGCACGCTGCTGCTGCCGCAGCACGTGCTGACCGTCCCGCAGTACATCCTCTTCAAGCAGTTGGGCTGGGTCGGCGGTGACTGGCCGTACGTGCCGCTGGTCGTGCCGCAGTTCCTGGCGACCGAGGCGTTCTTCGTCTTCCTGATGGTGCAGTTCATGCGCGGCATCCCGCGCGAACTGGACGAGGCCGCGAAGATCGACGGCGCCACACCGTTCGGCATCTTCCGGTACGTGATCCTGCCGCTGAGCCGGCCGGCGCTGGTGACGACCGCGATCTTCTCGTTCATCTGGACCTGGAACGAGTTCTTCCGGCAGCTGGTCTACCTGTCCCAGTTGCAGGACTACACGCTGCCGGTGGCGATGACGCTCTTCATCGACTCCAGCGGGCAGAGTTCCATCGGGCCGATGTTCGCCATGTCGGTGCTCTCGCTGCTGCCGGTGTTCCTGTTCTTCGTCGCGTTCCAGCGGATGCTCGTCGAGGGCATCAACACGAGCGGGATCAAGGGGTGAAACCCGGCTGGTACGACACCATCCGCAACGCCAGCGACCTGGCGCTGCTGGGGATCCTCACGGCCGTCGGCTCGCTCGGCGTGGTGACCGCCGGCGCGGCGGTCGCCACCGCCAGCGCGGCCGTGCACGACTGGTCCGCCGAGGAGCGGTGGCCGGCGGTCCGGGTCACCCTGCGCCGCTTCGCCCGAGCGCTGCTGCCCGGAGTCGTGCCCACACTGGTGGGCCTGGCCAGCGTGGTGCTGCTCGTGCTCAACCTGGCGGCCATCACGCGGGGCGTCGTACCGGGCGGGGTCGCGCTCGCCGTACCCACGTTTTTGCTGCTTGTCGCGGCGGCGGGCCTGGCCGGCCTGACCGTCGTCGAGATCGGCCGGCGCGGCGCGGCGGGTTGGTGGGCCGCCGCCCGCGCCGCGCTGCGGACCGGCCAGGCACAGCCGCGCGCCGTGCTGGCCGGTGCCGGCGTCATCGCGCTGGTGGCGGCGCTGGGCCTGATGATCATCCCGGTACTCGTCCCGGTCCTCGCTGGCTACGCCATCTTCGCCCTGCACGCTGTTGCCCGGCGGCTTTCCTGACCATAGTGTCGTCTTCCGTGCGGATGACCCACGCCCCAGGGCGCGTCCTGGCTGCGGTGCTGCTGATGACGCTGGCCGGATGCAGTGGCGACCCGTCGCCCACCGGCACCGGAAACCAGAAGGTCGAGATCGACGTCTTCTGGTGGGGTGGTGAGAAGCGGGCCGAGCTGACCGAGCAGGCGCTCAAGCTCTACACGTCGCGGCACCCCAACGTGACGTTCAAGAACCACTGGCAGGGCAACCAGGGCTATTACGACAACCTGGCGACCGAGGCCGCCGGCCCGAACGGGCCCGATCTCTTCCAGATCGACGACAACTACCTGACCGAGTACGCCGAACGGAACGTCACCCTCGACCTCTCGCCGTACGTGACGAGCGGGGCGCTGGACCTGTCCAAGCTGCCCGACAGCCTCGCCAAGTACGGCCAGGTGGGCGGCCGTACGGTCGGTGTGGCCGGCGCGGAGAACACCCCCGCGATGGTCTACAACCGCAGCCTCGTCAAGCGGTTGGGCGTTTCCGAGCCCTCGGTCGGCATGACGTACGAGCAGCTCTTCGAGTGGGCGACCCAGATCACCGACCGCACCGACGGCGCGGTCGCCGGCACGATGGACCCCTCGGCCGACTACAAGGCGCTGTGGCTGTGGCTGCGCGCCCAGGGCAAGGAGCTGTACGCCGGAAAGCAGATGGGCTTCACCGCCGCCGACCTGGGCGCCTGGTTCGACATGTGGAAGCAGGCCCGGGACAGCGGTGCGGCGCCCGGAGCGGCCGTCATCAAGGAGGCGAACGGCGGCGACGTGACCAAGCAGCTCGTGGCGACCGGGCGCGCCGCCACCTCGTTCATGTGGTCCAACCAGCTTCCGGAGCTGCAGCGCGGCACCAAGGACGAGCTGGCCCTCGTGTCGTACCCGGGTGACCCGAAGGGCCAATGGGCGCGCGCCTCGATGTACTGGTCCGTGTTCCGCGGCACCCGCTACGCCGACACCGTGGTCGACGTGATCAACTTCCTGGTCAACGACCCGGAGGCCGGCAAGATCCTCGGCACCGAGCGCGGCCTGAGCCCCAACACCGACGTCCGCAAGGTGGTCGGCGAGTCGCTGACCGACCCGACGGCCCGCGCCACCATCGCGTTCGAGAACGCCATCACGCCACGGTTCGGCGCCGCGCCGGCACCGCCGCCGAAGGGGCACGCCAAGATCCGTACGCTGCTGACCGCGGCTGCGGAGAGCGTGCAGACCGGCGCGAAGTCGCCCCGGCAGGCCGCCGACCAGTTCCTCAACCAGGCGAACGCGGTGCTGGCCGGCTAGCTCCCCGCTTTTCCCGGCTCACTTCGCGAACTGGCCGATCATGAAGTCGTACTCGCCGGGGCACACGATGTACTTCGCGTTCCACTTGCAGCCGCTGGAGCGTACGTCGTTGAGGTTGCCCATCTCGTCCGGCTCCTTCGCGCCGGCGTGCAGCCCGGCCACCCCGTAGTCGCCGACCGACTCGGTCGAGGAGTCGAGGAAGAGCAGGTTGCCGCCGTCGATGCGGGCGACCGCGCCCTCGCGGCTCAGCAGCTCGTTCCCGGACGGGTCGAGGATGCGCGACCGGTACTCGCCGCTCACGCTCCGGACCGCCACCTGGTCGCCGAAGTGGATCAGTATCTCCGCCTTGGGCGCCGGCTTGCGCCACAGCTGGCCACCCTTGTCCAGGTCGACCGCGACGACGTTGGTGGACTCCGCACCGGAGCCGCCGCTGTCCAACAGGCACAGACGCAGCTCGCCGCACATCGCCAGGAGGTCCAGGTCCCGGTCGGGGTCCGGCGCCGTGTAGAGGCTCTTCGGGTCGCCGAGACTGTCCAGGTCGTATCCCGAGAGCCGATAGCCGCCCGCGTCGTCCGACGCCACCACCAGCCACCCGTTGTACGCCATCACCTGGTCGTCGAGGTCCGCCACGTTGTTGCGGCTCTTGAGCACGTTTCCGTTGGTCGCGTCGATCACCCGCGCGGAGCGGTCCGCCGCGATCTGCACGATCCGCTTGTCGTCGTCCAGCCGCTGGGCGAACGGGGTGCCCCGCACGTCGGACGGGCCGGACACGTCCTCGACGGTCTGCACCTGGTAGACCGTGGTGCCCGCGTCGCCGCCGCCGGTACGCGGGTTGGGCTTCTCCCACCTGACCTTGCCGGTCTCGATGTCCAGCCCGAGCAGCCGGCTCTGCGCCGAATCGTCGAACACGACGATGTCCCCGACGAAGTACAGGCGGTCCTCGGTCTTGTACGGCCGCTTCCACATCTCGTCCCCGGTCTCGGGGTCCAGGACGATCATGTCCTTGATCGCCTCGCTGGTCGTCGGGTCCGCGTACGCGATCACGGCGTCCGGCAGCACGGTGATCCCGGCCCACCGGTCGGCCGTGGTCTTCGTCTGCTTGCGCCACCGCTCCTTCAGCGACGGCGGGTCCACCGCGACGATCTCCAGCCGCAGGTCCTTCCGCTCGTACGCGTAGTAGGCGTGGTCGCCGACGAATCCGGTGTAGACGTTCGACGTGTAGTCCTCCCCGCCCTTGACCCGGCCCAGCTCGGTCACCGACGCCTGGAAGTCGATGTCGTCGTACCCGCCGCCGGTGAGATAAAGCGCCGCGGCCGTGACCACCGCGGCGAGGGCGACCACGGCGGCGGCCGCGATCCACAGCACCGGACGCCGGCGCGGCGTGATCGGGGGCGCCGGCGCCGCCGGCGGAGATTGTGGAGAGAGCGGGACCGTCGTCTCGAACGGCTCCGCCGCTGCCGGCGGTGGGGGTGCGCTCACCGATCCGGCGCCCGCCATCGCCACCGCCCGGATCTCGGACAGCGCGCCCTCGGCGACCGGCAGCTCGGGCTGCTCCAGCACGGTCGGGGCGATGCCCAGCTCGGCGTGCAGCAGCCGGGCCACCAGCGGGACCCGCGACGAGCCGCCGACCAGGAAGAGCCCGGCGAGCTGGCTCGGCGCCAGCCCGCTGTTGCCGATGACCGCCGCCGCCGCGAACACGCCCCGGCGCAGCAGCGGATGGGCGAGCCGTTCGAGCTCCTCCCGGGTCAGGTGCACGGCCTGCTCGACGCCGGGCACCGGCACCGGCGCCGCCGACGTGCGGGACAGCATCTCCTTCGCCCCGCGTACGTCGTCCCAGAACTGCCGCCGGTTGCGCCACTGCGCGGCGGTCGCCGGCTGGGCGAGCTGCTGCCACGCCTGCTGGTGCGTCCCGCTGAGCGTCCGGCCGAGGTGGTCGACGAGGACCGCGTCCAGGTCGAGGCCGCCCAGCTCGGCGACGCCGCCCGAGCCGATGACCGCGAAGCCGGCGCCCTCGTTGCGTACGACGGCGACGTCCAGGGTCCCGCCGCCGAAGTCGAAGACCGCGATGCAGGCGCCCACCGGCACCGGCCGGCGCAGCACCTCGGCGAAGTACCGGGCCGCCGCGACCGGCTCGGGCACCATCCGCGTACCCGTGTCCCCGCCGACCGGCGGCCACCCGGCGCGGGCGATGGCGGCGACGAGCACGTCCCGGCGCCGCGCTCCCCACGCGGCCGGATACGTCACCACCGCGGGCGGCAGGAACCCGACCGCGTCGACCGCCGTACGGGCGACGGCGCCCAGCACGGCCGCCAGCAGGTCCGCGGTCGGCACCTCCAGCCCGCCGAGCAGCACGCCCGGCTCATCCACCCGCCGCTTGGGGTTCGGCTCGTAGCGGGCCGGGTCGGCCTGGCCCAGGCGCTGGGCGTCCCGGCCCACGTGCAGCCGGCTGGCGTCGTCGAGGAACACCGCCGACGGCATGACCGGCTGGCCGTCGAAGAGCAGGGGACGCGTACGCCCGTCGGGCCAGCGCAGCACCGCGACCGTGTTGGACGTACCGATGTCGACGCCGAGGGCGTACCCGCTGGCCGGGCCTGCCATCTACCGCTCCTCCGAGGGGGTGAGGGGTTCCGGCCCTGCATGTTACGGGGACCACGCAGCCCGCCCGCCCGGTACGCCCTACGCCATGCTGCGGCGGCGTACCACCTCGGCGAGCGTCACCGCGGCGGCCACGCTGGCGTTCAGCGACTCGACCGTCGACGCCATCGGGATGCTGACCCGCAGGTCACAGGTCTCCCCGACGAGGCGGGACAGCCCGCGCCCCTCGGAGCCGACCACGACCACCAGCGGGCCGACGGCCGCCTCAAGGTCGTACACGTCGGTCTCGCCATCGGCGTCGAGGCCGACCACGACGAAGCCGGCCTGCTGGCATGCCTTGATCGTCCGGGTCAGGTTGGTGACCTGCGCGACCGGCAGCCGCGCCGCGGCGCCCGCGCTGGTGCGCCACGCCGTCGCCGTCATGCCCGCGGCCCGCCGCTCGGTGAGGAACACGCCCTGCGCGCCGAAGGCCGCCGCCGACCGGATCACCGCGCCGAGGTTGCGCGGGTCGGTCACGCCGTCGAGGGCGACCAGCAACGGCGCCGGATGCTCGGCGGCCGCGGCCAGCATGTCCTCGAACGCCTCGTACGCGTACGGCGGCACCTGCAGCCCGATGCCCTGGTGCAGCACACCGCCGGTCATCCGGTCGAGCTCGGCGCGGCTGATCTCCAGGATCGCGATGCCCCGGTCGGCCGAGGTGCGGATGATCTCGTTGACCCGGTCGTCGATCTCGATGCCGTTAGCCACGTAGAGCGCGGTCGCCGGCACGCGGGCGCGCAGCGCCTCGACCACCGGGTTGCGCCCGACGAGCAGCTCCGGAGTGCCCTTGGCCGGGGTGGACCGGCGACCGGGCGCCACCCGGGGGCCGGACCGGGACGCGGGCGCCTTGCCCCGCTTGGTCGGCTTGACGCCCTGGGTGCCGCGCCCCCACGTGGTGTCCTTGGTGCCCGGGACGCCGGCCTTCGGCGCGCGGCCCTCCTCGGCCGCCGCGCGCCGCTCCTTGTCCTGCTTCCAGGCGGTGCGCTGGGGCAGCTTCTCCGTGCCCGAGTACGCCTTGTGCCACGGCCGCTCGTCGGCGGGCAGGGTGCGGCCCTTGCCCGACAGGCCGGCCTTGTTCTTTCCGCCGGAGCCGCCGGTCGCGCCCTTTTTCGACGTGACCCGCCGGCCACGCCGCTGAGAATTACCTGCCATCGCCCACCGTCCACCGCGGTCCGGCCGGCGTGTCCTCGACGACGACGCCGGCCTGTTTAAGCTGGTCACGAACCGCGTCGGCAGCGGCCCAGTCCTTGCGGGCACGCGCCTGGGCACGCTGGTCGAGGGCCAGCGCCACCAGCGCGTCGACGACGCTCTTCAGCTCGTCGCCGCGCCCGCCATCACCCCACGCGGGGTCGAGCGGGTCGAGGCCGAGCACATCAAGCATCGCCCGTACGCTGCCGAGCGCCTCCCGGACGGCGGCCTCGTCGCCCCGGTCCAGGGCCCCGTTGCCCTCATGAACGACCTCGCGCAGCTCCGCGAGCGCCGCGGAGGTGTTGAGGTCGTCGTCCATCGCGGCGACGAATCCCGCCGCCGGCGTGCCGAGCGGGACGGCACCGACCCGCTCCGAGGCCCGCTTGACGAAGCCTTCGATCCGCCGGTACGCCACCGCCTTCTCGCGCAGGTTGTCGTCGGAGTAGTCGATCCGGGACCGGTAGTGCGGCTCGGCGAGGTAGTAGCGCAGCTCGACCGGGCGTACCCCCAAGGAGGCCACGTGGTCGAGGTCGATGACGTTGCCGAGCGACTTGCTCATCTTGGCCTCGCCGAGATTGAGCAGGGCGTGGTGCACCCAGTAGCGGGCGAACGGCAGCCCCGCCGCGCGGGACTGGGCGATCTCGTTCTCGTGGTGCGGGAACGTCAGGTCGAGCCCGCCGCCGTGGATGTCGAACTCGGCGCCGAGGTAGCGCCAGCACATCGCCGAGCACTCGATGTGCCAGCCCGGCCGGCCGCGACCCCACGGCGACGGCCAAGTGGCGTCCTCGGGCTCGCCGGCCTTCTGCCCCTTCCACAGCGCGAAGTCGTTGGGACTGCGCTTGGCCCGGGCCGGGCCGTCGTCGGGCGCCTGCATCGCGTCCGGGTGCTGGCCGGAGAGCGCGCCGTACGCCGGGTAGGACCGGACGTCGAAGTACACGTCGCCCGACCCGTCGGCCGCCGCGTACGCGTGCCCGTCGGCGATGAGCTTTTCGATCAGCTCGAACATGTCGGTCATGTGCCCGGTGGCGCGCGGCTCGTTCGTCGGCGGCAGCACGTTGAGCGTGCGGTACGCCGCGCCCAGGATCACCTCGTTGGCGTACGCGATCGACCAGAAGGGACGCCCGTACTCGATCGACTTGGCCAGGACCTTGTCGTCGATGTCGGTGATGTTGCGGATGAGCGTGACCTCGTTGCCCGCGCGCAGCAGCCAGCGCCGCAGGACGTCGTAGTTGACCCCCGAGCGAAGGTGCCCGATGTGCGGCTCGGACTGCACGGTGACACCACACAGATAGATCGCCACCCGGCCGGCTTCTCGCGGGACGAAGTCCCGCACCGATCTGGCGGCGGTGTCATACAGGCGTAGCGTCACCCTGCAAGGGTAACTGCGCGGCTATTGGTACTGGATGTCGGCCGTCGCAAAGAAACAGTTCGTGCCGTCCGCGCCGCTGCCAATCTTCGTCGGCTCCCCGTCGGTGACGCCCTTGTACTTCTCGCAGATCGCGATCTTCTCGGCGCCGTCGCCGATGATCGTGATGCCGGAGAAGCGGGCGGTGTCGCCGAAATTGGCGTTGATGCCGGCGAGCGTCTTGCCCGGCGCGGTGACCGTGACGTCCTGGAAGACCACCGCGCGCTTGTGCTGGGTGGAGCAGTTGCCGCACGAGCGGTAGAGCTTGCCGAAGTCCTCCACCTGGAAGTTCTTGACCGTCAGGGTGCCGCCGCCGTTGTGCTGGAAGACCTTGTCCGACGCCGACCGCGCGCCGCCGCCGTCGACGAGATAGGTCGCCGAGGCGCCGCCCTTGAACGTGGCGGCGTCTTCGCCTACGTCCTGCCACCAGACGTTCTTCAGGGTGCAGGAGCCGGTGCAGTGCACGCCATCGCCGGCCGGTGCGCCGATGATGACGTTTTCCAGCACGGCGCCGTCGGCGAGCTTGAACATGGGATCCTGGCGTTCGCTCTGGCCGCCGTCGCCGATGCCGTAGTAGCGCTTGAGTTTGCCGTCCAGGCCGCTCTTGGGTACCTCGATGGTGTCGTCGACCTTGACCTGGTCGGTCGGCTCCGGCCACGCGGCCGGGGCGTTCGTCGTGGGCGCGGCCGTGGTCGGGGCCGCCGTGGTCGGGACGGCAGTCGTGGGTACGGCGGTGGCCGGCACCGCAGTCGTCGGGGCGGCGGTCGTGGGCGCGGGCAGGCCGCCGACCTCGGACACCGCCACGTCGTCGAAGTCCGCGGTGGCGTGGCCGGTGGTCAGCCCGATCCGCCCCGTCGCGAAGAGTCCACTGCTGCCCGAGACGACCGCCTTGCCGTCGACCGAGCCGCGGATCGTGCTGCCGGACATCTCGACCCGCAGCGTGTACCAGGCGCCGGGGGTCACCGGCACGACGGCGCTCGACAAGACGGTCGACGCGCCGCTCTTGACCGCCTGCAACTCGACCCGGCCGCCGTTGACCAGGACCAGCCGGTAGAAGCTCGTGGCGCCCTGGGCGCGGGCGGCGATGCCCGCGTAGCCGGTCGCGGTGCCGAAGCCGGTCGGCTTCACCCGAGCCTGTACGGCGTACCCGGCCCAGTCCGCCTCGCCGGCGAAGACCCGGGCCTGCTCACTGTCCAGCTTGGACTGCTGATAGACCCTGTTCGTGCCGTCGGTGGCGACCGCCCAGGTCCCGCCCGACTTCGACCAGCCGGCCGCGCCGTTGGAGAAATCCGTGCTGAACGAGGTTGTTTCCGCGAACGCGAACGTCCCGACGGCCCCCATGATGCCGACCACGCCCACGACCGCCCCGCCCAGCAGCACGCGCCTGCGCTGGGCAACGTTTGACGCCACGCATTACCTCCGGTGAATCCCCCCAATGTGCTCCCAGCAGGTTGCGGCAAAGGTTCAATAGTGAAAAGCCCTTTCATGAAGACTTAAGAAAACGCGCTCTCGTACGCTGACGGCGTGAGCGACAACGGGCGGCCGGCCGAGACCGCGCAGACGCTGGATCGGGGCCTGCGGCTGCTGCACCTCGTCGCCGACGCGCCCGGCGGGCTGACCGTCACCGAGGCGGCGGCCCGGCTGGGCGTGGGGCGGGCGGTCGTCTACCGGCTGGTCGGCGCGCTCGTCGAGCACGGCATGGTACGCCGGGACAGCCGCAGCCGGCTCCGCCTCGGCGCGGGCCTCCTCCTACTCGCCCGGCGCGCCCAGCCGCTGCTCGCCGACGCGGCCCGGCCCGCGCTACGCCGGCTGGCCGAAGGCATCGGCGCGACGGCGCACCTGACCATCGCCGAGGGCGGCGAGGCGGTGGCCCTGGCCGTGGTCGAGCCAAGCTGGACGGCGTTCCACGTGGCGTACCGCACCGGATCGCGGCACCCGCTGGAGCGCGGCGCCGCCGGCCGAGCCATCCTCGCCGGCCGGCAGGGCGACCCGAGCCCGGTGGCGACGAGCGGCGAACTGCAACCCGGCGCGTACGGCGTCGCCGCCCCGGTCCTCGGCCTGGAGGGCCTGGAGGCGAGCGTCGGCGTGGTCGCCATGAGCCCCCTGGACCCCGACGTGATCGGCCCGCAGGTCCTCTCCGCCGCCGCCGCCATAGCCCACGCCCTAAGCTAACCGCCCCGCCCGCCCCCGCCCCCCGCCCGCGCGCTCCGCCCGCCGCGCGGCCCGCGCGCCCCGCTCCGCCCAGCGCCGCGCGCCCTGCCCGCCGCGCGCCCTGCCCACCGCGCGCCCGCGCGCCCCGCCCCGCTCCCTGCCCGCCGCGCCGATCAAGGACTTTCGCGTCGATCAAGGGCAAACGGTCGTGCTTTGATCTCCGATCCACGGCCATTCGCCCTTGATCGACGACAAAGTCCTTGATCGACGCGCCGCAGCGGCCGGCGCGGGGGCGCCGCGGCGCTCGCTGACCGCGTGCCCCGCTCCCTCACCGCCGCGCCCCGCGCCCTGCGCCCTGCCCGCCGCGCGCCCTGCGCCCCGCCCCGCTCCCTCACCGCCGCGCCGATCAAGGACTTTCGCGTCGATCAAGGGCAAACGGTCGTGCTTTGATCTCCGATTCACGGCCGTTTGCCCTTGATCGACGGCGAAGTCCTTGATCGACACGCCGCAGCGGCCGGCGCCGGGCGGGCGCGGGGACGCCGCCGCGGCGGGCGCGACCA
Organism: Phytohabitans rumicis; assembly: GCF_011764445.1. Lineage (NCBI taxonomy): Bacteria > Bacillati > Actinomycetota > Actinomycetes > Micromonosporales > Micromonosporaceae > Phytohabitans > Phytohabitans rumicis. The sequence goes on along the minus strand of NZ_BLPG01000001.1, from coordinate 4,788,691 downwards.
CGCGCGGCGGGCGCGACCACGCGCGGCGGGCGCGACCACGCGCGGCGGGCGCGACCACGCGCGGCGGGTGCGGTGGGGGCGGGGCGGGGGCGCGCATGATAGCGGCCGCGAGGTGGGGAGCGGGGGTTATCCACAGGGCATTGTGGATCTTGGGGACGGAGTTATCCACAGGGGTTCTGATCTCGGCGGGCGCGTTGGGACGCTCTCTCACATGGCACCTCCACCTCAAAGGCCCCGGGCGTTGCAGTGGCAGGTATTCCGGGGCAGCGACGCCGTACGGCGCGACCTGCTCTCCGGAAAGCAGTTGCGCGGCGCGGCGTGGATGCGCGTGCACCACGACGTCTACGCCGACTCGCGGCTGGACCGGGACCACGCGCTCGCCTGCCGAGCCTTCGGCCTGCGCCTGCCGGTCAGCGCGGTCTTCGCCGGGCCGTCGGCCGCCCATCTGCACGGCGTCGAGCACGCGGCCGGGTTCGCCGACGACGTTCACGTGATCGTGCCGCCAGAGACGGGGGTCCGGTCTCGGCCGGCGATGCGGGTCCACGCGATCGAGCTGGAGTCCGACGAGTGGGAGGCGATCAACGGGCTGCGCCGTACGACGCCGATGCGCACGGTCTGGGACGTCGCCTGCTGGTCGGAGCTGGCGCACGCGGTGGGGATCCTCGACCGCCTGCTCGATGACGGGCTGGTGGCGCCGGACGACCTCACCGCCATCGCGGCCCGGTATGAGGACAGTCCAAGCCTGGGCCGCGCCTTGCGGGTCTTCGAGCTGGCGGACGCCCGCTCCCGGTCGCACGAGGAGTCGCACCTGCGGATCCGCTTGGTCGTCGCCGGCCTGCCTCCCCCGATGGCCCGCTACCCGGTCGAGCTCAACAGCGGGCGCGTGCTGCATCCCGGGGTGGCCTGGCCCGACTTCCGCGTCGCCGTGGAGCTGGACGAGCGGTCCCCAACAAACGACGAGCGACCCCTCAACGACGAGCGGCCCTCAACCAACGACGGCGACCCGGAGATCCTGCGCCGCTACCAACGTAGCCAGCTCATCGCCGCCGGCTGGGACGTGCTGCACGTGACCGGCCAGCAGCTGCAGCGGGACTTCACGACGTTCGTCACAGACGTCCGTAAAGCGCTCCTCGGGCGGGGCTGGCTGCCATGATTCCCTCGACCGCGTCCGGCACGTCGGCGAGCGACCGCACCTCGGCGTCCGGCCCGGGCCCGGGTGGGCGGGGCACGCCGGCCCGGTTCAGCCAGACCGTCCGCAGCCCGGCCGACTGGGCTCCGACCACGTCGTGGTCCCACGAGTCGCCCACGTGTGCGACGGCCGACGGGGCGCATCCGGCCGCCGCCACAACAGCCGCGAAGAACTCCGGCGCCGGCTTCTTCGGCAGCCCGGCCTCGTGGGCGTACACCTCGAAGGCGAACTCGCCGGTCAGCCCGCACCGGTCGGCGCGGCTGTTCCCGTTGGTGGCGAACCCGAGCACGTACGCCCGGCGGCGCAGCTCGGCCAGCGCCGGCAGCGCGTCGGCGAAGGGGCGGCTCAGCGCGAACCGAGCGGCGAAGAAGATCTCGGCGACCCGGTCCAGCTCGGCTTCCAGGCCCACCCGGGCCAGCGACCGGGCCAGCGCGGCGCGCCGGATGTCGGTCACCGGCTCGGCGCGCATCGCGGCGAAGACCGGCGTCCAGTCCGCGGCCAGGTCCGTCACGGCCAGCGCGGCCGCCGCCGGGGTCAGCCGCCGCATCTCCTCCAGTACGGCGCACAGCGCACCGTGCACCGCCGTCGACAGGTCGACAAGTGTCTCGTCGGCGTCGAATACGACGGTGGTGACGGTCATGGACGGGTCATTCGCAGCACGTCGAGCGCCTCCTCCAGCTGCTCCGCGGTGATCCGGCCGGCCTCGACGTGACCCCGGTCGCGCACCACGGCCCGGATCGGCTGGCCGGACGCCAGCGCCTGCTTGGCGATCGACGCGGCCTCCTCGTACCCGAAATAGCGGTTGAGCGGGGTGACGATCGACGGCGAGGTCTCCGCGTACTCGCGGCAGATCTCGACGTTCGCCACCAGGCCCGACACGCAACGGTCGGCGAAGAGCCGGCTCACGGCCGCCAGCAGCCGGATCGACTCCAGCAGGTTGCGGGCCATCACGGGGAGCATGACGTTGAGCTCGAAGTCGCCCTGGGAGCCGGAAAAGCCGACCGTCGCGTCGTTGCCGATGACCTGTGCGCAGACCTGGCGTACCGACTCGCAGACCACCGGGTTGACCTTGCCGGGCATGATCGACGAGCCGGGCTGGAGGTCGGGGATCTGCAGTTCACGCAGGCCGGCGCGGGGGCCGGAGCCCATCCACCGTATGTCGTTCGCGATCTTGTAGAGGCCGACGGCGACGGTGCGGAGCTGGCCGGAGGTCTCGACCAGCGCGTCGCGGGCGCCCTGTGCCTCGAAGTGGTTGCGTGCCTCGGTCAACGGGAGCCCGGTCAGCTCGCGCAGCTTCTCGATGACCGCGGGGGCGAAGCCGGGCGGCGTGTTGACGCCGGTGCCGACCGCGGTGCCGCCGAGGGGTAGTTCCGCCAGCCGGGGCAGGGCCGACTCCAGCCGCTCGATGCCGTACTGCACCTGGGCGGCGTATCCGGAGAGCTCCTGGCCCAAGGTGACCGGCGTGGCGTCCATGAGGTGCGTGCGGCCGGCCTTCACCACGGTCGCGAACTGGTCCACCTTGGCCTCCAGCGCGAACCCGAGGTGCCGGAGCGCGGGCAGCAGGTCGTGTACGACGCCGTACGTGGCGGCCAGATGGATCGAGGAAGGGAAGACGTCGTTGCTCGACTGGGACGCGTTGACGTCGTCGTTGGGGTGCACCGGCCGGCCCAGCTCCCGGCTGGCCAGCGTGGCGAGCACCTCGTTGGCGTTCATGTTCGAGGAGGTGCCGGACCCGGTCTGGAAGACGTCGACCGGGAACTGGTCGTCGTATCCACCGCCGGCCACGTGGGCCGCCGCCGCGGCGATCGCCTCGCCCACGTCGGCTGGCAGGACGCCGAGCCGCACGTTGACCTCGGCCGCCGCCCCCTTGATCTGGGCGAGGGCCCGGATATGCGCCGGCTCCAGCCCGCGCCCGGAGACCGGAAAGTTCTCCACCGCGCGCTGGGTCTGCGCCCGCCAGAGGGCGTCGGCGGGGACCCGGACCTCACCCATCGTGTCGCGTTCTACGCGCCATGCCTGCTCAGTCACGGTGTCCATCCTGCCGCAGATGCGGATGCGTCCAGCTCAACAAGGCGGCGAGCCACCGCCGCGGCCTCCGGTACGCCCAGCTCACGGCAGATCGTCAGGGCGCGCTCCCAATGCTTGCGGGCCTGCACCGGATCGGTCGGGGCGACCCGGCCGGCCAGCCCGTCGAGGGCGCGCGCCTCCTCGTACCGGTGCTTGATCTGCTCGGCGATGGCGAGCGCCTGGCCGTGCTGCTCGATCGCGGCGGACCGGTGTCCCGCCGCGGCGAGGGTCAGCCCCAGGTCGTTGCGCACGAGGGACTCGCCGCGCCGCTCGCCGATCTGCCGCATGATCGTCAGCGCCTGGCGGTGGTGCCGCTCGGCCGCGACGAGGTCGCCATCCATCCGGTACGCCACGCCGAGGTCGTTGAGCACCTCGCCCTCGCCGTACCGGTTGCCGGTGCGCCGCTTGACCTTGGCCGCGGCCTTCAGCAGGCGCCGCGCCGTGGCGTGCTGACCGAGCCGCAGCCGTACCTGGGCGATGTGGCCGAGCGCGATGCCCACCTGGAAGTCCAGCCCCCGTTCGCAGGAGAGCAGGAGGTGCCGTCGGTGCAGGTCGAGGGCCTCTTCGTAGCGGCCCAGGAACATGAACATCACGCCGAGGTCGGCGAGCGCGGCCGAGATCCCCCGGTCGTTGGCCAGCCGGCGCCAGGTGGCGAGCGCCTGCTGGGAGCAGTCGACGGCCTCGGACAGCCGGCCGAGTTGGATCAGCAGTACGCCGAGGTTGCCCCGGCAGATGGCCGCCTCGCGCTCATGCCCCAGCCGCTCGCGCAGCTTCAGCGCGGACTCCACGTGCTCGATCGCGTCCAGGTAGCGGCCGGCCCGGAAGTACACCGAGCCCAGGTAGTTGTGCATGGTCGCGACCGCCGCCTCGTCGCCGGCACGCTGGGCCGCCTTCAGGCCGTCGCGGTGGGTCGCGAGGAGGTCGTCGTTGTAGCAGCCGATGAAGAGGAACCGCCACGTCGCCCGGGCCAGCTTCCAGGCGTACTCGTGGTGGCCGGTCTGCACCGCGCGCCGGACGAACGGCGCGAGGTTGAGCCGCTCGTCCTCCAGCCAGGCCGCCCCGGCGTCGCCGTTCTCGGTGATCAGATCGGGGCGCAGCGGCTGGCTCAGGCTGAGCGTGCTGTGCAGGGCGCCCTTCTCCACCTCCGCGCTGGCCGCGACCACCGCGTGCAGGTACCAGTCGAGCACCCGGCCGACCGCGGCCTGGCGCGCCGCTTCCGGCTCCGTCGTGGTGACCAGCTCCCGGGCGTACTCGCGCATGAGGTCGTGCAGGCGGAATCGGCCGGCCTCCGGCTCCTCCACCAGGTGCCGGTCGACCAGCTCGTCGAGCTGGTCCTGGGCGTCGGGCAGCGGCAGGTCGGCGAGCGCCGCCGCACCGCGGGCGTCGAACCGCACCCCCGGATACAGCCCGAGCAGCCGAAACAGCCGCTGCGCGGGCTCGGGCAGCTGCCGGTACGACAACGCGAACGCGCTCGCCACCGTCCGATCCTCGGCGGCCAGCTCGGGGAGCACCGGGCGCTCGTTCCGCAGCCGCCCGGCAAGGTCGGCCACCTGCCAGCCGCGCCGGTGGGCCAGCCGGGCGCCCGCCAGCCGGATCGCCAGGGGCAGGTAGCCGCAGCGGCGCACGACGTCGACGGCGGCGGCCGGCTCGGCGGCGATCCGCTCCGGGCCGGCGACCTTGGCCAGCAGCTCCACCGCTTCCGCCTCGGCCAGCACGGGCAGCGGCTCGGGGTGTACGCCGTCCAGGCCGACCAGCCGGCGCCGGCTGGTCACCAGCGCCAGGCAGCCGGGCGCGGCGGGCAGCAGCGGGCTGACCTGCGCGGTGCTCGCGGCGTTGTCCAGCACCACGAGTACGCGCCGGGCCGCCAGCTCGGTCCGCCACAGCGCGACCCGGTCGTCCGGCTCGGCCGGGATCCGCTCGCTCGGCACGCCGAGCTGGCGCAGCAGGGTGACGAGCGCGGCGGCCGGATCCAGTGGGCGCCGCTCGCTGGATCCGTGCAGGTCGACGAAGAGCTGCGCGTCCGGGTAGCGGGCGGCCAGCAGGGACGCCACGTGTACGGCGAGCGTGGTCTTGCCGCTGCCGGCCATCCCGTCGATGAGCTGGATGACCGGTCCACCAAGATCGGCTCGCTCGACGGCGTTCACCAGTCGGGCCACCACCTCGCCGCGGCCGGTGAAGTCGGCCGCGGCCCGGGGCAGGCAGCGCGCGGGCGGGTGCTGGTGGCGGTCCTCCACCGGCGATCCGACGTCGCCGACCAGGATCCGCTGGTGCATCTCGCGCAGGGCCAGACCTGGCTCGATGCCCAGCTCGTCGGCGAGCGCCTCGCGGGCCTGCCGGTAGACGGCCAGCGCGTCGGCCTGCCGACCGGCCCGGTAGAGGGCGAGCATGAGCTGGGCCCGCAGCCGCTCCCGCAGCGGATACCGCTCCACCAGGTCGGTCAGCTCGCCGAGCAGCTCGCGCTCGCGGCCGAGGCGCAGCTCGACGTCGATGCACTCCTCGATCGCGACGGTGTGCTGCTCGTCCAGGGCCGCCGCGCCGCGCTGGACGGCTCGGCTGGAGATCCCGGCGAGCGCGGGCCCGCGCCACAGCCCCAGCGCCGCCCGGAACTGCTCACGGGCCTCGTCGGCGCGTTCCGACTCGGCGGCGGCCCGGGCCGCGGTGGTCAGCTGGCTGAAGACGAGCGAGTCCAGGTCGTCGGGGCCGACCCGGACGGCGTACCCGGCGGGGTCCGTGAGGATGACCTCGTCGCCGCTGGCGGTGGCGAGCGCCCGGCGCAGCCGGGACACGCAGCTCTGCAGCTGGCCGCGCGCGGTGGTGGGCGGCGCGCCGTCCCACATCGCGTCGAGCAGGCGGTCGACGGGCACCACCCGGCCCGCGTTGAGCAGCAGCATCGCGAGTACCACGCGGTCCCGTCCCGCGGTGACCGTGGCGTCGTCGGCGCCGCCCACACGCAGTGGCCCCAGGATCCCGAACCGCATCTCTTGAAATCTATCCCTGTCCGGCTAGAGGCGGTGTCCGAAGGCGAGAGCGAGATGGGAGCGGATTGAGAGCCCCCACCGTCACGATGGACGTGCGGGAACCAGGTGACGGGGTCCGTGCGGGCTCATGACGGGGGCGGTCGCCTGACTAACCGCAAGCGACCGTTTGAGCCTCAACGCCGACCAACGGTCAGCACGGGCTTTGTCACCTCCGCGAAGAAGTCGTTGCCCTTGTCGTCAACCACGATGAAGGCAGGGAAGTCCTCGACCTCGATCTTCCAGATGGCTTCCATGCCGAGCTCCGGGTACTCCAGGACCTCGACGTGCTTGATGCAGTCCTGGGCAAGACGTGCGGCCGGGCCGCCGATCGAGCCGAGGTAGAAGCCGCCGTGCTGGTGGCAGGACTCGGTGACGCCGCGCGACCGGTTGCCCTTCGCCAGCATCACGTGCGACCCGCCGGCCGCCTGGAACTTCGCCACGTACGCGTCCATCCGGCCGGCCGTCGTGGGGCCGAACGAACCCGACGCGTACCCCTCGGGGGTCTTGGCCGGCCCGGCGTAGTAGATGGCGTGGTCGCGCAGGTACGCCGGCATCGGCTCGCCCGCGTCGAGCCGCTCGGCGATCTTCGCGTGCGCGATGTCGCGGGCGACGACGAGCGGCCCGGTCAGCGAGAGTCGGGTCTTGACGGGGTACTTGGACAGCTCGGCGCGGATCTCGTCCATCGGCCGGTTGAGGTCGACGCGGACGACCTCTTCCGTCTCGAGCTGCGCCTCCGTCACATCGGGCAGGTAGCGCGCCGGGTCGGTCTCCAGCCGTTCCAGCCACACGCCGGACGGGGTCACCTTGGCCAGCGCCTGGCGGTCCGCCGAGCAGGACACCGCGATCGCCACCGGGCAGGAGGCGCCGTGCCGGGGCAGGCGGATCACCCGTACGTCGTGGCAGAAGTAGCGCCCGCCGAACTGCGCACCGATGCCGAACTGCCGGGTCAGCTCCAGCACCTCGGCCTCCAGCTGCACGTCGCGGAAGCCGTGCGCCAGCATCGAGCCCTCGGTCGGCAGCCCGTCGAGGTACTTCGCGGACGCGAGCTTGGCGGCCTTCAGCGCGTACTCCCCGGAGGTGCCGCCGATCACGACGGCGAGGTGGTACGGCGGGCACGCGGCCGTGCCGATCAGCCGCAGCTTCTCCTCCAGGAACTGCATCATCCGTGTCGGGTTCAGCAGCGCCTTGGTCTCCTGGTAGAGGTACGACTTGTTGGCCGAGCCGCCGCCCTTGGCCATGAAGAGGAACTTGTACGCGTCGGGCTGCCCGCCCGGGTCCTCGGCGTACAGCTCGATCTGCGCGGGCAGGTTGGAGCCGGTGTTGCGCTCCTCCCACGTGGTCAGCGGGGCGAGCTGGGAGTACCGCAGGTTGAGCCGGGTGTACGCCTCGTACACGCCGCGGGCGATGGCCTCCTCGTCCGTGCCGTCGGTGAGCACGTGCCGGCCGCGCTTGCCCATGACGATCGCGGTGCCCGTGTCCTGGCACATGGGCAGCACCCCGCCCGCCGCGATGTTCGCGTTGCGCAGCAGGTCGAGCGCGACGAACCGGTCGTTCGGCGACGCGGCCGGGTCATCGATGATCGACCGCAGCTGGGTCAGGTGCGCCGGGCGCAGATAGTGCGCAATGTCATGCATGGCCTCCGCGGTGAGCATGGTCAGCACGGACGGCTCGACGGTCAGGAAGCGCCGCCCGCCCGGACCGTGCACCACATCGACACCTTCGTCGCTGACCAGCCGATACTCGGTCAGGTCGGCACCGGTCGGCAGTAACGGAGAAAACGAGAAGGCGGCCGCGCTCATGAGCGGAAAGCCTAGCTCCCTTTGACGCGGGTCACTTGTCCGCGTTGCACTGCGGCTCCTTGGGCCCGTCGCAGAGCGAGGAATCGGTGGTCGAACCACCCGACGTGGGCGCCGGCGTCGCCCCGGAGCCGGCGAACGGGACGTACCCGATCTCCCGGCCCTCACCGATGATCATGCCGCCGGCTCCGATGGCCCAGACCTTCGCGGACGACCGGAGGTCGGCCAGCTTCTTGCCGTTGGCCGGCGCAAGAGCCACGATCCGATCAGGTTCTTCGGGTACGACGACAGCGGCGAACCGGGTGATCACGGCCTGCACCTTCTTGTCCTCGGACTCGAAGCTCCAGCGCGCCTTCTTGACCCCGAACTCGTACGCGGTGACCACCTTGCCACCCGACGGGCGCACCAGCGCGTACCGGTCGTCGACGGCGAGCAGCTTCTCCCCCTGTTTGCCGATCCACAACACCCGCCCGTCGTACGTGTCGACGACCACCTCGCTCCCGTCTGCGGCCACGGCGACGATGACGTTCTGCCCGCCGGCCGGGTCGTCCCGCTGCGTGCACCCGGCGCCGTCGGCCGTACGGAGGTTGAGCGCCTCGTGCCGCCACACCTCCTTCTCGGCGGCCGGATCGGTGGCGGTGACCGTGAAGTAGCAGCTGCCGTCCGCGGAGCGGGCCTCTACGCGCAGCACCCGGCCGCCCACCACCACGTACCGGTCGCGGCGCCCGGGGTCGAAGTCCTGCACGGCGCGGCCGGCGGCGGTGTCGACCACGCGCACCCGACCGTCGACCGGAAAGCCGAGCAGCGACGGCATCAGCGCCGGCCCGGCGGCGTCACCGGCGACCCGGCGCGCGGTGAGCGGCTTGGCGTCGAGCAGATCCGGGTTGTCGGCGAAGAGCACGAACCCGACGCCCGGCAGGTCAACCGTCCACATCGGACTGGAGCCGCGCGGCTCCCAGGCGGTCAGGGTGCAGTCCTTGGCGCCGCCGCAGCGCACGTCGAGCAGCGCGTTGCGGTACGTCCAGACGGCCACCGCGTCCTCGTCCGTCCGGCGCACCGTCCCGGAGACCGGGTCGAGTACCTCGTACCCCTTTTTCAGCAGATCACCCACGACGACGACCGCGTCGTTGCCCTCGCCCGCGACGGCGCCCCAGTCCTTTTTCGTCTCCCAGAGCCGGATGCCGGTGGTGAGGCTGCGGCCCTCGACCGAGGTGCGGTGCTCGACCATGATGGCGTTGCCGGCCATCACCACGCTCTTCGGGCTGCCACCGAGGCGCTGCTGCCAGGAGACCTTCGGGGCGGAGAGGGGCTGGCTGGTGTTCACCCAGTCCCAGAGGCCCGGGAACGGATTCCACGTGTTGGTGCTGACCAGGATGACCAGCACAATGAGGGCGGCCACGACCCACCCCGCCCTGCCATTGGCCGTCCCCTTAGCCATCGGCCCCACGGTAGCGACACGCGGGATTGAAACCCGCTAGCGCGATCCGCCCGTGTCGATGGGGTTTGAGGTGATCTTTCCCCCTGCGATCAAGGCAGCGGACCGGACCAGCGGCAGCGTACGGTACGGAATCTGCTCGGCCAACGCGATGATCGTCGAGGCGCGCACGATGCCCTCGTGCGCGACGATCTGGTCGATCACCCGCTGGAGGTCGGCGTTCGAGCGGGCCACGATCCGGCACAGCAGGTCGCCCGAGCCGGTGATGGTGTGCGCCTCCAGCACCTCGGGGATCTCCGCGAGGTGCGCGGCGACCGGATCGTGCCCCTGCCGCTGGGTGATCTCCAGCGTGACGAACGAGGTGACCCCGAAGCCGATCGCGGCCGGCGCGATGTCCGGCCCGAAGCCCAGGATGACGCCCCGCTCCACGAGCTTGTCCAGGCGGGCCTGTACGGTGCCCCGGGCCACCCGCAGCCGCCGCGAGCACTCCAGCACACCGATCCTGGGCTCGGCGGTCAGGAGCTCCACCAAGCGCCCATCAAGCTCATCGAGCTGGACAGTCTGTCCACCGGTCATAGCGAATGACCCTACCGGCTGCACAGCGGGCAGCGCCGCGTTGGGGAAACCTGTAACACTGTCCGCGTGACGCAACCCCCTGCGCCCTGGACCGCACCTCCGCCCCCCGGGTGGTACGCGCCCCCTCCTCCGCCGCCTCCCGCGTTGAGCCCCGGCGGGCAGCCGCTGGCCAGCTTCACCGACCGCCTGCTGGCTTACCTGATCGACTACGCCATCATCACGGGCGTAATGATCATCCTGGCCATCCCCGCGGGCGTCGTGTTCTTCGTGGTGGTCGGGCCCGACCTGTTCGAGGTGCAGCCGGACGGCACGCCCGCCACGCCGGACTTCCTCGAGTTCTTCGTGCCGCTGCTGCTGATCGACTTGGCGGTCATCGTCGCCACCATGGTCGTGGCGTACCTCTACGAGGTCGAAATGATGTTTCGGTCCGGGCAGACGCTCGGCAAGCGGGCCATGAAGATCAAGGTCACACCGGTGGACCCGGCGGGAGCGCTCAACCGGGGCATGGCGGCCCGGCGCTGGCTGGTCGACCGGGTCGCGGTGATGTTCCTGCCCGGCTTCCTGTACGTCGACGGCCTGTGGCAACTGTGGGACAAGCCCCACCAGCAGTGCCTCCACGACAAGTTCGCCAAGACCGTGGTCGTTAAGGTTCCTGCGTGAGCGTCGCACCTGGCTGGTACAAGGACCCCGGCGAGCCGACCACCCAGCGCTACTGGGACGGCGATGGGTGGGTTGGCGAGCCGCTGCCCGCCGACGCCACGCCGCCCGCCGGGCCCCCGGCCCCGAAGCCAACCCCGCCACCGCCACCAGCGGTGGTTCCGCCGCCTGCGCCGATCGACCCGCCCACGCCGCCGGCCCCGCCCACCCCGCAGAACGGCGTGCCGAGCCCGCAGCCGTGGCCGCAGATGGCACCGCTGCCGCCGGGTACGCGCCTGCCACCGCCGCCGCCCGGCTTCCCGTACCCGCCGTACGGCTACACCGCGCCGGTCCCGCCACCCCGGCCGCACGGGATGCGCCTCGCCCCCACCGGCCTGCGCCTGGTCGCCCGGCTGATCGACATCGGCGCGGTGCTCCTGCTCAACCTCGTGGTCAACGGCTGGTTCATCTGGCGGTACGTCGAGGAGGTCGCGCCGCTCTACCGCGAGCTGAACCGCCGCGCGCAGGAGGGCGAGCCGCTGCTGCAAAACCTCCCCCAGGCCGGCGACCAGGCGAACGGCCTGCAGATCGCCATCATGCTGATCGCCACCGCGCTGTGGTTCGCGTACGAGGTGCCGGCCACCGCCAACACCGGCCAGACGCTCGGCAAACGGATCATGCGAATCAAGGTGGTCCGCATGGAGACCGCCGACCGGCTCGGCTTCGGCCGCTCCGTCCGCCGATGGAACACGCTCGGCCTGCCGACGCTGCTGTGGTACTGCTGCGGTATCGGCTTCGTCCTACAGTTCGTGGACTGCGTGTTCGTGCTTTTCGACCGGCCACTGCACCAGGCACTGCACGACAAGTCGGCAGCCACGGTGGTCGTCGAGGTACCCCGCGAACCGCGGGTGGAAGAACCTGGAGGTAAATCATGACCAAGTTGACCCGCGCGGACCTCGACGCCCTGCCGACCTACCTGCCCGGCCGCAACCCGGCCGACGTGGCCCGCGAGCTGGGGCTGGCCGAGGCGATCAAGCTGGCCAGCAACGAGGTGCCGTACGGCCCCCTGCCCGGCGTCGTGGAGGCCGTCGCCGAGGCCGTCGCCGGCGTGCACCGGTACCCGGACATGGGCGTGGTGGCGCTCCGCGAGGCCCTCGCGCGCCGGCACGACATACCGGCCGACCGGATCGCCACCGGCTGCGGGTCGGTCGCGCTCTGCGAGCACCTCGCCCGAGCTACCTGCCTGCCCGGCGACGAGATCGTCTACTCGTGGCGGTCGTTCGAGGCGTACCCGATCATCGCGGCCATCACCGGCGTGACCAGCGTCCGCGTGCCCAACACCGCGGACCACGGCCACGACCTGTCCGCGATGGCCGACGCGATCACCGATCGCACCCGCGTGGTCATCGTCTGCAACCCCAACAATCCCACGGGTACGTCGATACGCCGCGCCGACCTCGACCGCTTCCTCGACGCGGTGCCCGACGACGTGGTGGTCGTGATCGACGAGGCGTACCGGGAGTTCGTCACCGACGCCGAGGTGCCCGACGCGGTGCGCACCTACCGCGACCGCCCCAACGTGGTGGTGCTGCGCACCCTGTCCAAGGCGTGGGGCCTGGCCGGCCTGCGGGTCGGCTTCATGGTCGCGCAGCCGGAGGTGGCCGCCACCGTGCGCAAGGTGATCACGCCGTTCTCGACCAACACGGCCGCCCAGGCCGGGGCGCTCGCGGCGCTCGCGCAGGAAGACGAGGTACGCCGCCGGTGCGCGCTCGTGACCGCCGAACGCGACCGCCTCACCGAGTCGGTGCGCAAGCTCGGCGTGGACGTGCCGGACAGCCAGGCCAACTTCATCTGGCTGCCGCTCGGCGACGGCGCGGCCGCGTTCGGCACCGCCTGCGAGTCCCGCGGCGTGATCGTCCGCCCCTTCCAAGGCGACGGCGTCCGCGTAACCGTAGGCACCCCCCAGGAAAACGACGCCTTCCTAACCGCCGCCGAATCCGCCCTGCCCTAGCCCGCGCGCTGCGCCCCCTTTGTCCGTCGATCAAGGGCAAACGGTCGTGCTTTGATCTCCAAGCCACGGCCGTTTGCCCTTGATCGACGCAGAATTCCTTGATCGACGCAGCCGCCCACCCCTACCCGGACCTCAGCCACTCCCCGGCTCACGCCACATCGGCCAAAAGGGCGTCCCATCGGGAACGGCGAACCACTCCTCAGCCCGATAGCCATGCCGGGCGTACAGGTCGCGGCTGGGCGGGTTGGTCGCCTCGACGTACGCCGCGATCCCAATGCTGTCCAGCTGGGCGTGGTGATGCCGCAGCAGGGCCGAGCCCACCCCTTCGCCCTGGCGCCCCGGCAGTACGGCCAGGAACGCCAGGCGGTGGTGCGGCCGGGTCGGACGGTTGACGGTGATGAGCTGGTCGAGCACCTGGAACCGCTCGGTCCACCGCCCGCACGCTCGGGCTCGGCGCTGGTCGTAGTCCGGCGGTGGAGGCAGCGGCCGGCCGTCGCGGAGAAACCACACCGCCACGCCCGACCGGTCGCCCGACATGTGCACCTCTCCGTACGTCAAGGCGTGCTCGACGTAGATCCGGATGTGGTCGCGCAGCACGGCACGCCGGTCCTGACGACCGGGCACAAGCCAGACGGCTATACCCAGGTACTGGAATGCGTCGGCGATCAGCTCGGCGACGTCGTCGACGTCGCGGTGGTCGGCCCGCACGATCCGGGATCTGGCCTCCGATGCGGTCAACGACATGCGGCGACTCCGGGGGTGAGCGCTCGATTTCGAGAACAGAACGCAGCGACTTGCACACCGGGAGTGACCTGGTTGACAGATGCTCAAGGACCCGGTAGCCACACCAGAATGCACCGGACAAAGTTGCAATGCAACTCCCGTTTCTCACTGAGAACGACCTTGGTGGCGCGCCGTGGATAGAGGTGCGAAACTCGCTGCCGTGTCTGGAAGCCCTACAGTTCGCCGCCGCCGCATCGCCCGCGAGCTTCGCCACCTGCGTGAGCGCACCGGGATGAACCTGGAGCAGGCGGCTCGCCAGCTCGATATGTCCAAGAGCAACCTGTCCCGAATCGAGAACGCGCAGATCGGGATCAAGCCGCGTGACGTACGTGCCGCCCTCGCTCTCTACCAGGTGACTGGGGCTGACGCCGAAGCGCTCATCGACATCGCCCGGGGAGCCCAGCAGCGTGGCTGGTGGCAGAACTACAGCGATGTGTTGCCCGTATGGTTCGAGTTCTACGTCGGGTTGGAGGCCGAGGCGTCCGCCGTTTGGACTTATGAAGCCGAAACGGTTCCCGGCCTGATGCAGACCGAGGATTACGCGCGCGCCGTTTACCGCCTCACCGCCGGGGACGAGGATCTAGATCGCAAGGTCGCGGCGCGCATCCGGCGCCAAGAGGTGCTGCATCGCGAATCGCCAGTCGAATTGTCCGTTGTACTCAACGAAGCCGTGCTCTTGCGTTCAGTGGGCGGAACGCAGGTGATGAGCCGCCAACTGGACCATCTTGCCGATCTCGGAGAGCTACCTAACGTAACTATTCAGGTACTGCCGTTTTCGGTTGGCGGTCACCCGGCGATGACAACACCCTACGTGATCATAAGCTTTCCCGACGCAGCCGACGAGCCGGTTGTGTATCTAGAGAATTTGACAAACGGCCAAGCCTTGGAAGAGCAGGATCACGTGCGCGGGTATACACTCGTCCACGAGAGGCTGCGCAAAATGGCGCTCGCTCCCGACGACTCGGTCGCCTGGATTCGCAAAGCTTCTCGCAACCGTCCGTAATCAATCTAGGGACAAGGGGTGCGGAATGGCCGCCCTGGACCTGACCCGCGCAGCGTGGTTCAAGAGCACGCGCAGTAGCGGGAACGGCAACTGCGTTGAGGTTGCGATCCTCGACCGCGCGGTCGCGGTACGCGACACGAAAGACCGGAGCGGACCGGTGCTGTTGTTCACGCCGGCCGGGTGGAGCACGTTCGTCGACGGTGCGAAGAACGGGGACTTCGATCTCCGCGACTGACGACTGAACGGCTGAACGGCAACGGCTCTCCAATCCCTAGGGGGCCGTAGTTTGCTTTTCGGGGGCACCTCACTGGGTGCCCCCGATTGCTTGCTGTCGGTAAAGCTTCTACGTTCGCGCGAGGATAACCGGCAGCGCGCCGAAGTACGTCTCTTCAGCATCATCCGTTTCATCTGGCACCGGCTCTATCAGCCGTTCCACTGCCACGAAGCCATCTCCGGCGCGCACCTGGCCGGGCACCCAGTTGACCCGCTCCCGCCCGTATGCCAGCACGAATCTCGACTTCTCCGCGCCGTTTGACGGATCGAGCGTGACAATCTCCCGCGCGTTGGTTAGCAGGTGCACCGCGCCGGGTTGGACCGCGAGCACTTCGGCGGTTCCGTCGCCACGCCAGCGCCAGATCTCCGCCCCCGTACGCAGGGCGCGGGCCACCGCCGCGCCGCCCTGGACGGCGACGCCCACCTCGCCCGCCACCGCGGCGGCCGGCAGATCCAGGGCCGGCGCCGCGACCGGCTGGCCACCCGCCGCCTCCGGTGTCAGCCAGCCCTTCGATCCGCCGCCTCCGGTGGTACGCAGCGCGGTGCAGGCCGAGTGCGCGGTCGCGCAGCCGAGCGGCTCCACGATCAGGGAGCGCCCGGCGTCCGGCGGCTCCCAGCGACCGGTGCGCTGCCCGGTCGCCAGGTCGTAGAACTCCAGCGCCGGCGTGCCCCCGCAGGTGTCCGTCGCGACGTACTGGCCGCCGGCCGTGGTGAAGCCACCGGTCCGGCAGCCCGGCAGCGCCGTACGCCATGCCTCCTGGCCGGTGACGGCGTCGAGGGCGCGCAGGAAGCCGGCATCGCGGACGATCACCTTCGGACCGGCCGTGTAGAGCCCCACGGGGGCGTACAGGGTCTCCGCGCCGGTGCTCCCGCCGTCGTACCCGGCCTTCGCGGTCGGCTTGCCCTTGGCCCGCCACACCACCTTCCCGGTACGGGCGTCGAGCGCCACAAGCTCGCCGTCGGACCACCGGCTGACCACGGTCGTGCCCACCGCGACCACGCCCAGCAGTTCCTCCGGCCACCGCCGGTACGACCAGTACGGCGTGCGCTGGGTCCGGGCGTCGACCGGGCCGTCGGCGCGTACCTGGCGGGTGGTGGCGTAGAGCCGCAGCCGCCCGTCGACGATGAGCGGCGCCGCCGGCAACGATCCGATCACGCCCGGCTGGGCGGCCGGCGCGGCCGGGTAGGCGGTGGTGGCGACGGTGACGGTCTCAGCGGGTGCCAGCACGCGATAAGCGATCACACCGCCAACGGCGACAGCGGCCGCGACCGCCACACCGGCTGCGGCAAGGCGCGGCCAGCCCGCAGTACGCATCCCCACGCGGGGCAGGTTACCTGCCTAGGCCGCAGCCGGCCGGGCCGCGGCGGTGGCCAGGTCGGTCAGGTCCTGCCGGAGGGCGCCCTCGACCGTGCGGGCCGCCAGGCCACCGAAGACCAGCACGAGGAGGCGTCCGCCGGGAGCGGACGGCGCACCCTCTTGTACGACGGTGACCGCCGTGCCGCCGCGGTGCCGCCCGACCTCGACCGGCGTGAACGTGTACGTCATCCGGTAGTTGGCGCCGATCCCGGGCGACGCGACCACGAAGCGGATCGGCGAATCGCACCGCAGCACGGTGAACTCCTCGGTGACCTGCACGTCACCGGGCATCGTGCGGGTCTCCCGCCACACCGTGCCGGCGCCGAAAGGACCGGGGGTGACCACCTCGATCGCATCCACTGTGGAGAGCCAGTCGGCGCGGGCCGGCAGGTCTGTGAAGACGCGCCACACCCGGACCGCTGGTGCATCGATCAACCGTGTTACCGCCACCGTGGACATAGCGCCTCCCCCAGTCGCCCACGGTACGCCCGCAACGCATCCGCGGCACGCAATATTGCTGACAGTGACGCGATCGTGACAGCAGCGTATTTTAGGTCCGCACCGGCCGGCGATCAAGGAAAAACCCGTCGATCAAGGGCAAACGGCCGTGATTTGGAGATCAAAGCACGACCATATGCCCTTGATCGACGCGGCGAGGGCCTTGATCGACGCGCAGAACGGGCCGCAAGGGCGCACGTCAGGAGAAGCCGCCGTTGATCAAGCCTAGGCGGATCAGGTCGGTTAGGGGTTCCAGCACGCTGCAGGAGCCGAAGCCGTTCCATAGTGGACGCTCCTGGTCGCGGCGGGTGCGGGCCGGATCGAGCAGGGGTACGGGGTCGGTGGCGGCGAGCAACTCGGCCACGTCCGCCACTTCGGCCCCGTCTGCGGCGATCGCGGTGCCGACCAGGATGTTGAGGAAGCCGTGGTGCACGAACCCGGTCTCCGGGTCGGTGTGCCGCAGGGCGTGGTGCAGCCCGGCGGTGAGCTTGAACGGCAGGCCGCGGTCCCGGCAGGCGCAGATCACGGCCGCCAGCTCGACCGGGGTGGGAAAGAGCTCGGCGGCCAGCCCGCCGGTGCGGAACTTGGCGGCGACCGCCAGGCCGCCGGCTCGGGCCTCGGCGAGGGTGTCCAGAGCCGCCAGCAGTCCCCAGGTGAGCGGTACTTCGGCGTACCCCTGCAAGAAGGGCCAACCGGCGAGGAGGGTGAGCAGCCGGCGGAGGCCGGGCTGCGGATCTTCGCCGCGCTTGGCCACGGCGACCTCGATCTGGCGGACGGCCAGGCGCGGGTCGGCGCCCTCGACGGCGGCCGGCAGGGCGTCGACGCCGCCGTCGCCGATCAGGCCGGCCACCAGCCGCTCGTCGGGCTTCAGCAGGCGGCCGAGGTCGGGCAGCGCCGACGCGGGCACGATGAGCGGCCCGATCAGGTCGGCGTACCAGGCGGCCCGGTGCTCCCGGTGGCCGGCCACGGCCTCGGGCAACGGCGCGCTCCCCGGCGGGAAGACCGCGGCGTCGTCGACGAGGCCGGCGAAGAGCGCCGGGATGAGACCGGTTGACACGAGAAGAGAACCTAATGGACGCTACAAGGAGCGGACAACAGCGTCCGATTAACGGACACTATCGGCCGGTGAACAGGACATAACGGAGGGTGCGGTCATGCCTTACTACCGCAGCGTCGGTGAGGTCCCACGAAAACGACACACGCAGTTCCGGCAGCCGGACGGCAGCCTCTTCGCCGAGGAGCTGATGGGCCAGGAGGGCTTCTCCTCCGACTCGTCGCTGCTCTACCACCGGCACCTGCCGACCGCGATCGTGGCCGCCGAGGAGTACGACCCGCCCGCCTGGACGCGGGCGCCGAACCGGCCGCTGAAGCCCCGCCACCTGCGCACCCACAAGCTCGACGCGAACGGCGCCGACCCGGTGCTGGGCCGCCAGCACCTGCTGGCCAACGACGACGTGCGCATCTCGTACGTGGTCACGGACCGGCCCTCGCCGCTCTACCGCAACGCGATCGGCGACGAGTGCCTGTACGTCGAGTCCGGCACCGCGCGGATCGAGTCGACGTTCGGGACGCTGGAGGTGGCCTCCGGCGACTACGTGATCATCCCGACATCGGTGATCCACCGCATCGTGCCGACCGGCGACCGGTTGCGCCTGCTCACCATCGAGGCTACCGGCCACATTGGACCACCGAAGCGCTACCTCTCGGTTCGGGGGCAGTTCCTGGAGCACTCGCCGTACTGCGAGCGGGACGTCCGCGGGCCGGACGGGCCGCTGGTGGTCGAGGACTCCGACGTCGAGGTGTACGTCCAGCACCGTCGCGGCTGGACCCGCTACGTATACGCCAACCACCCGTTCGACGTGGTCGGCTGGGACGGGCACCTCTACCCGTGGGCGTTCTCCATCCACGACTTCGAGCCGATCACCGGGCGGATCCACCAACCGCCGCCGGCCCACCAGACGTTCCAGGGGCCCAACTTCGTGATCTGCTCGTTCGTGCCGCGCAAGGTGGACTACCACCCGCTCGCGATCCCGGTGCCGTACAACCATCACAACGTCGACTCCGACGAGATGCTCTTCTACACCGGCGGCAACTACGAGGCGCGGCGCGGCTCCGGCATCGAGCAGGGCTCGATCTCCCTGCACCCGGCCGGGTTCACGCACGGCCCGCAGCCCGGGGCGGCCGAACGCGCGATCGGCGTCGACTACTTCGACGAGCTGGCGGTGATGGTGGACACCTTCCGGCCGCTGGACCTGTGCGAGCCGGCACTGTCCTGTGAGGACACCGGATACGCGTGGACCTGGGCGGGACGCAGCCTCGGCTGAGCCGCTTTTCGGCCGCGCCCGCGCCACCATCGTGGGCAGGGCCGCGCCAGCGGACGCAGCCTATTCCCTCCTCAGGACCACGGCCAGCTCGGCGAGCGTCGCGGCGACGATGGCCAGCACGAGCGGCCAGGGCGTGCCGGTGAACGCGTAGAGCAGGATGAGCGCCGGCGGGGCGAGCACCGCGGCCATCAGGCGCTTGTCCATGGTCCGCCGCAGCCGCACCGCGATGACGCCCAGGCCGGCCAGCCCGACCACCGCCAGTACGCCCGCGAGCAGGCGGGACCCCGCGCCGCCGGCCGCCGCCACGAAGGCCACCAGCACGGCCGCGACCAGGCCGTACCCGGCGCCGAAGAGGACCACTCGGCGTACGGCGTCGACCACCCGGCGGGTCTCCGGCTCCGGCGCGGGCGCGAACGTGGGGGCCGGCCGGAACACCGCCCCCTCGGACAGCCGCTCCAGGGCGCCGGCGTACCGCCGCCGGGCCATGCGCACCACGCCGGGCTCGTCCCGCGCCTGCTCCAGCGTCGGGTCCAGCCGCAGCGCCTCCCGGTACGCCCGCTCGGCCAGGTCGAAGAGCTCCAGCCCGCCGGCCACCAGGGCGAGTACGAGGTGCGAAAGCGGCTCGGTCGGCGCGAGCTGAGCCGCCCGCCAGGCCGCGTCGAGGGCCGCCTGCCCGTTCCGCGAGTCGGCGAGGATGGCGGCGGCGCTGCGCTGGGCGTACGGGTCGGCTGGGCCCAGCCGCAGGATCTCGTCCGCCACCTGGGCCGCCTCGGCGTGCCGGCGCAGGTCGGCGAGGGCCATCGCGCGGCTGACCAGAGCGGGCACCGAACCCGGCGCCGCGGTGACGGCCGCGTCGGCGGCGCTCAGGGCGTCGGTCGGCTGCCCGGCGGCGAGGCGCACGTTGGCGAGCATCGCGTACGCGGCCGGGTGCCCGGGGTCGAGCGCGAGCGCGTCGTCGAGCTCGCCCGCGGCTTCGTCGTAGCGGCCCAGGTCGGCGAGGAGTTCGGCCCGCTGGACGTAGCTGTCCGGGGTGGCGTCCCGGTCCGACGGCGCATCGCTGGGCACCCGCCGAGCGTACGTCAGCGGGGGTAGACCAGCGCCACCGCGAGGCCCGCCAGCCCCTCGCCCCGGCCGGTGAGACCCAGACCGTCCGTGGTGGTACCGGAGACCGTCACCGGGGCGCCTACGGCCTCGGAGAGGGCCTTTTCGGCCTCGTCCCGGCGCGGCCCGATCTTCGGCCGTACGCCCACCACCTGGATCGACACGTTGCCGACCTCGAAGCCGGCCGCGCGTACCCGGCGGGCGGTCTCGGCGAGCAGGGCGACCCCGGAGGCACCCGCCCACTCGGGACGGTCGGTGCCGTAGTTCGCGCCGAGGTCACCGAGGCCGGCGGCGGACAGCAGGGCGTCGCAGGCGGCGTGCGCGGCCACGTCGCCGTCCGAGTGGCCCGCCAGCCCGGTGACCCCGGGCCAGCGGAGCCCGGCGACCCAGCAGTCCCGCCCGGCCTCGAACGCGTGCACGTCGGTGCCGATACCCACCCTTGGGATCATGGCGAGAGCCCCGAGAGCAGGGCCTCGGCCACGACGAGGTCGAACGGCGTGGTGATCTTCAGGGCGTGGGTGTGGCCCGGCACGCAGGCCACCGGGACGCCCTGCTTTTCCACCAGGCCGGCGTCGTCGGTGAGGGCGTCGCTGGAGGCGGCGTGGGCGGCCTCCAGGACGGCCCGACGGAAGCCCTGGGGAGTCTGTACGGCGCGGAGCGCGGAGCGGTCGACCGTGCCCAGGACCACGCCGTCGGCGCCGATCTCCTTGACGGTGTCGACCACGGGAAGAACGGGGATCACCGCGTCGTTTCCGGCACGGACCGCCGCGGCGACCGATTCGACCAGTTCGGGCGGGGCGAGCGCACGGGCGGCGTCGTGCACCAGGATGATCTCTGCTCCGGCCGGCACCGCCGCGAGGGCCGCCGCCACCGACTCCTGCCGGTCGGCCCCACCGGGCACGACGGTCACGGGAGCCACGGGGCGAGCAGGGCGGTCACGGCCTCGACGTCGAGCGGCGGCGCGGCCACCACGATCGTCCGTACGCTGCGCGCGGCGGCGACCCGGCGTACGGCGTGCACGAGCAGCGGCTCCCCACCGAGCAGGCGGAGAGCCTTCGGGCCGCCGGCGCCCAGCCGTACGCCGGCACCCGCCGCAGGAACGAGGACCGCGACGTCACCGCGCGGGTTGAGCTGCGCGGTCACGTCGCGGTCCTCGTTGAGGAGTTGTAAACGGGTCAGGTGAAGCGTCAGGCCTCGGTGAGCACCTTGTCGAGGAGCATCTCCGCCTCGTCCTTGGTGCTCTTTTCCGCCAGGGCGACCTCGCCGACGAGAATGTCGCGGGCCTTGGCGAGCATTCGCTTCTCGCCAGCCGACAGGCCACGCTCCCGCTCCCGCCGCCACAGGTCACGAACAACCTCGGCCACCTTCAACGGGTTACCAGAGGCCAGCTTCTCCAGATTCGCCTTGTAACGCCGCGACCAGTTGGTCGGCTCCTCGGTGTGTGGAGCGCGGAGGACGTCGAAGACCTTGCCCAGGCCCTCTTCACCGACCACTTCACGCACGCCAACGATCTCGGCGTTCTCGGCGGGCACCCGCACCGTCAGGTCACCCTGAGCGACCCTGAGGACGAGATACTGCTTCTCCTCGCCCTTGACGACCCGAGTCTCGATTGCCTCGATGAGTGCGGCCCCGTGGTGGGGGTAAACAACGGTCTCGCCGACACTGAAAACCATAGGTTCGAAACCCCTTTCGCTGTGTCTAGGGTAACACGCTCAGGCACCGATGTCCCACCCCGACCATGACCGTTAGCGCAGCTCAGGGGCCCTGTGAGAGGTCTTTCTCCAGCTTGACATGCGGATTCCATACGTGATTCGACACGCAGAGTGACCCATAAATTACCCAGACGCCACCCCTGGACCCCGATACGGGACGCCCCGTAAGGACCGGACACCCCTAGCGGTCCCCGGGCCAGGTGCGAGATTCTGAAGGTAGACCCCGATCGACTTCCCGGTGAGCAGACAGGGGAAGGCATGGGAACCATGGGCAACGGCAACGGTGGTACGCCGCCGGACGGCGGCGGTCGCCCCGAGGGCGTGCCCGACCTGCCCCCGGAATGGGGCACGGTGGTCATCCCGGACGACGCGCGTGAGCTGGCCGAAGAGTCCGCCGCCATCCGCCGCGAGCTCCGCAAGGAGGTCAACCGCAGCGGCTGGCGCCGGCTGTTCGGGTGGCCATCGCGGGCCGGTGCAGCGGAGACGTCGCTGCGGGTGCCCCTCCTGATCATGGCGGTCGCCGTCCTGGCCACGCTGACGAGCCTGTTCGCCGTCGCGTGGCCCGGGCAGCGCCAGCCGCCGGCGGTCCAGCAGACGGCCGCCGGCCCGTCGCCCAGCCACACGCTCCCGGCGCTGGACCTCATCGACGTCGACGGCGCCACCGTCGCCCTGCGCGGGCTCCTCCCGGCCGCCGTGCTGCTCACCGACGGTTGCGACTGCGACGGGCTGGTCGCCGACACCGCCGCGGCCGCGCGCCCGGGCGTCACGGTGGTCACCGTGACCAAGGCGACCGCGCCCCCGCCACGGGCCAACACGCCGCGCGCCCCCGGATCGGGCGCCCCGGTCGTGCGTACGCTCACCGACCCCGCCGGTGGGCTCCGCACCCACCTCCAGCTCGGCACCCAGGGCCCCGGCAGCGTCGCCACGGTGGTCCTGGTGGCGCGCACCGGCGAGATCCTCGCCATGCGGACCGCGGTCACGTCGATCGAGCAGATCCGGGCCGACCTCGCCAGGCTGGTCTGACCAGCGGCTCAGGACAGGCCGAGCACCTGCACGCCCACCTCGGCTCCGTCGCCCTGCCCCGGCCGCCCCACGTCCACCGTCAGGCTCGGTCCGGCGGCCGTGACCTCGATGGCGCTGAAGCTGCCGCCGCAGTCCAACTCGTACAGCTCCTGGCCGTTGGCGGTGCCCTCGATCCGGATCCGCAGCGAGCCCGGGCCCAGGCAGACGTACTGCACCAGGTACCGGGCGTCCTTCGCGGTGTCGACCATCAGGACCCAGCTCTCGTCCGGGTCGAGCCGGTCGATTTGCCGGGTCAGCGTGTTGGGGAACTCCGGCAGCATGTCTGCCGGGTTGCCCAGCGGCTGCTCGACCGCCGGCTCGGGCTCGATTGGCGGCGCCGTGGACGCCCTGGGCGTGCCGGTGACCGTGGGTGCCGCGGCGACCCACCACGCGCCGCCGGCGGCCAGGGCGACGGTCGCGCCGACGGCCAGCACGACCAGGCTCAACCGCCCGCCCCGCCGTTGTCCACGCCCGCACTCTACGGGCTCAAACGCGTTCCAGGAGGGAGGCGTACAGGGTCAGGCCGGGACCGAACGCGAGGGTGATCACCCAGCGCGGTGGCTCGGGCCGCTGGCGCAGCGCCTCCAGGATCAGCAGCACGGTGGGCGAGGAGCAGTTGCCGTACGCGGCCAGCGTCTCCCGGGACGCGTCCAGCGCGCCGGGAGGCAGCGCCAGTTCGCGTTCGACCACGGTGAGGATGCGCGGCCCGCCCGGGTGCACCGCCCAGCCGTCCACATCGGACAGGACGAGGCCATGCCGGGCCAGCAGCTCGTCGATGAACCGCCGTACGTGCTGGGCCAGCACCTGTGGCACCCGTGGGGATAGCCCCATCCGGAACCCCAGATCGGTGACGTCCCAGGTCATGTGGTCGGCCGTCGATGTGTCGGTGACCGAGGCGACCTCACGGACGGCGTACCCCCGGGCGTTGCCGGGCAGGACCACGGCGGCGGCCGCGGCGTCCGAGAAGAGCGCGTGCGCCACGATCTGCTGGGTGTCCACGCGGGCCGACGCCGGCTGCAGGTGCAGGCTGGTCAGCTCGGCGCACAGCAGCAGCGCGGGACGGCCGCGCGCGGTCACGAAGTCCGCCGCGGCGCCCAGTCCGGGCATCGCCGCGTAGCAGCCCATGTGCCCCACGAAGAGCCGCTGGGTGTCCGCCGCCATCCCCATGTCGCGGGCGAGCAGGATGTCCAGCCCCGGCGTCACGTACCCGGTGCAGGAGCAGACCGCGAAGAGGCCGATGTCGGCGGCGGAGATGCCGGCGTCGGTGAGCGCCCGGTCCACCGCCTCCTTGCCGAGCGGCAGCGCCTCGACCAGGTACCGGTGCATGCGCCGCTCGGTCGGCCAGCCGGAGACGTCCTCGACCAGCGGGTTGGCGACCGCGTGCCGGGTGCGTACGCCGGCGTTGGCGAAGATCCGCTGAGCCAGCGCCCGGGTCGTCCCCGAGTAGTGCTCGGCGAAGAACCCGCGCCACAGGTCGTCCTGGTGGGCCTGGGCGGGCATCGCGATGCCAAGCCCGGCGACGACCGGCATCCCTACCATCGGGGCGTGGTCCCGTCTCGATCAGGGTCGCCGCCCAGCGCGGCCACGCCGAGCCAGTCCGCGCATACGTCCGAGGTGGCCGGGTGCAGCGAGCCGCATCGGGCGTCGCGGTAAAGGCGTTCGAGCGGGTGCCCGCGCCGGGTGGCCGAGGTGCCGGCCGCCTCCAGCATCGACGCCGCCACGTCCGCGGCGGTCGTCCCGGCCAGCAGCTTGGCCCGCCACACCCAGCGGTGGGTCTCGGCCGCCCCGGGGTCCTCGTCGACCCGCCGGGCCGCCTCCGCCACGACCAGGCGGGCCGCCGCCACGGCCGCGTCGGCACGACCGATCC
The DNA here is from genome assembly GCF_011764445.1 of Phytohabitans rumicis. Lineage (NCBI taxonomy): Bacteria > Bacillati > Actinomycetota > Actinomycetes > Micromonosporales > Micromonosporaceae > Phytohabitans > Phytohabitans rumicis. Next base: position 4,763,984 of record NZ_BLPG01000001.1, on the reverse strand, counting down.
GGGAACGCACCGACGGCAGCTCGGCGACCCCGCGCTTGGTCACGTGCTCGACCGCCGCGTCGACGGCCGCCTGCGCCACCCCGACGTACACGGCGGCGTAGCTGGCGATCAGCCAGTGCGGCATGAGCTGAGCGACCACCAGCGCCAGCCCTTCGACGCCGCCCAGCAGCGTGTCGTCCGGCACGGTCACGTCCAGGTGCAGGTCGTGCGAGGCGGTGGCGCGCATGCCGAGCGCGTCCCAGGTGGGCTCGACCTGCAGGCCGGTCAGGGTCGCCGGCACCAGGAACTGGGAGACCACCGACTGGTCGCCCACGCTGCGGGCCGCCACCAGGTACGCGTCGGCGTGCCCGGCCCCGGAGCAGAACGTCTTCGCCCCCTTGATGTGGTAGCCGCCGTCCACCTGCTCGTACGTGGTGGCGAGCTGGGACAGCCGGGAGCCGGCGCCGCGCTCGCTCATCGCCACGCCGTACCAGGAGCCGGCCGCCGCCTCGGCCAGCAGGCGGTCGCGGGCGGCAAGGGCCTCATCGGGTACGCCCAGCGACTCGGCGACGTCCTCGTCGATCGCGTTGAGCGCGCCGGTGACGGACGCGTGCATGTTGAAGACCAGCGCCGTCGCCCCGTTGCCCCGCGCCAGCTCGTACGCGATCGCGGCGTACTCGGCGAACCCGGCCTCCACGCCGCCCAGCCGCCGGGGCACCATCAGGCCGAAGAGCCCCGCACCGCGCAGATCCGCGAAGTCCTCCACCGGAAACGTGCTGTCCCGATCATGCTGCGCCGCACGCGCGGACAGCCGCGGCGCTAACCTCCGCGCGGCCCCTATCGCGTCAACCGCCATGCCTTGCCCCCTTCATCGCCCGCCCTGGCTTTCACTCCCGGCCTGCTTCACTCCGCGGCCCTGGTAGAGGACGGCCGTCGACCAGGTCGGCACGATCCGGCCCGCGCCGCGGCCGATACCGGCCAACCATGCGGCCAGTCCCGGCACGCCCGGTCGTACGCCCCGTACCAGCAGCGTCACGCCGTGCCGGGCGCACTCCTGCCTTAGTACCCGCGGATCCACAAAAAGTGCCGGGTCGTGCAGGCCACGCGGTACGCCGCGCACGCGCTCGGCGAGCGTCACCGCGATCAGCCGGCTCAGTGCGGTGGAGTTCAGGGTGTCGAGGACGAGCAGGCCGCCCGGCCGGAGCACCCGGCATACCTCCCCGACGGCGGCGGCCAGGTCGGGCACGTGCTCCAGGATCTCGCCGGCCACCACGACGTCGGCGCAGCCGTCGGCCAATGGGAGCGCGCCCGCGTCCGCGCCGACCGGGGCCACGCCGTGCGCGGCGGCTTGCTCCAGCGCGGACCGGGTGAGGTCGAGCCCGACGTGCCGGTAGCCCTTGCCGCGCAGGTGAGGCGCGAGCAGCCCGCCGCCACAGCCCACGTCGACGAGGACCGCGCCGGGTCGCGGCGCCGGTGGCACCAGGCGAGCCCGAGCCTCGGCCAGCCAGTGCAGCATCGCGAAGGCGCCGTCGGGCCGCCACCATTCCCCGGCAAGATCGTCGTACTGCCGGGGATCGTTGCGCGATGGTGTTGTGCGCGGCGCGATGCGCATGAGGTGAGCGTGGCACGACTCACCGGTAACGGCCAGACTTCCCGTTATGCGTACGCTGTCGGGACTCCTGCGTGCCAGCCATCCCGAGCCGGGGCTGGCGGTGACCGTCGCCGCGGCGCTCCTCGCCATCGGCGTCGGGCACGATCCGGCCGGCGTCGCCTTCGTCGCCGCCACCGTCCTGGCCAGCCAGCTCGCGGTGGGCTGGACCAACGACTGGCTCGACGCGGACCGCGACACGGCGGTGGGGCGCGCCGACAAGCCGCTGGCCACCGGCGCGGTGGACCGGCGCACGGTCGGCGTGGCGGGCCTGGTCGCGGCCGTGGCGACGCCCCTGCTGGCCATCGCCTCCGGCTGGCCCGCCGCCGCGTGCGCCACCGCCGCGCTGGTCAGCGCGCTGCTCTACAACTGGCCGCTCAAGTTCACGCCGATCTCGGTGCTGCCGTACGCGCTCTCGTTCGCCGGGCTGCCGGCCTTCGTCGTGCTGGCCCTGCCCGGGGCGCCCACCCCGCCCGCGTGGATCGTCGCGGCCGGCGGGCTGCTCGGCGCCGGCGCCCACTTCGCCAACGTACTGCCGGACCTGGACGACGACGTCCGTACCGGCGTGCGCGGGCTACCGCACCGCATCGGCCCGGCCTGGTCCCGGGCGGCCGCCGCCGCTCTGCTGCTGGCGGCCACGTTCACCCTGGTCTTCGGCCCACCCGGGCGCCCGACGTGGGCGGGCATCGCGGCGGTCGCGGCCGCCGCCGTGGTCCTACCCATCGGCTGGTACGCCGGCCGCGCGGCCACCGCCCGGGGAAACCGCCCGGTGGCGGTGTTCCGGGCCGTGCTCGTCGTCGCCGTCATCGACGTCATCCTCCTGATCTCCAGCGGGACGGTGGTATGACCTGTGCCCGAGGGTCGGCGCAAACCGGCGATCACGGGCAACTACGCTGGGGCGCGGTTACGGACGACATCAGGAGGGACCGTCGTGAGGCGCTCGTTGACGCTGCTGGCCGGCGTGGCTACCGCGACCGCTCTGCTGGCATCGGGGTGCGGTGCGGGGCAGATCGCCGAGACCGCGGAGATGAAGCCCGCGGTGCCCGGCACCAACGGTCAGCTTGACGTGGCGCAGAACCAGAGCCTGTCGGTCCGCAACGCGATGGTCGCGTACGACGGCAGCGAGGGTTACCAGGTCGGCGCGGACGCGCCCCTCGAGGTTTGGATCTTCAACGACACCTCGGAGACCGTCTCCGTGACGGTGTCCACTCCGAACGCCAAGGCGGTGACCCTCTCCGGCGGCGAGACGGCCTCCCCTCCCCGTCGCCGTCCCCCGCCGAGTCGGCATCCCCGTCGCCGGACGCCTCCGGTTCGCCCGCGCCGTCCCCGTCGCCGGAGGCCCCGCCGGCTCCGGAGCCGGCGTCGATCGAGATCGCGGCCGGTAGCTTCGCGGCGTTCAGCGAGAGCACCAAGCAACACCTGGTCCTGACCGGCCTCACCGAGGAGCTGAAGCCGGGTGAGACCGTCGAGCTGACCTTCGACTTCGGCAACGGGCGCACCCTGAAGCTCGACGTGCCGGTCGGTACCCCGCTGTCCCCGGCGCCACGCGCATCCGCCGAGACGGACGAAGGCGAGCACTAGGGCGCGTCGGGCGCGCCCTAAAGTCGTACCCCTTCGGTAGCTTGCCGGTGTGACGACGTCGAGATCGGTTCCGCGGGCGCCCGCGCGCCCGCGCCCCTCTGCCCGCGAGCCGCGCCCGGCCTACCAGTGCGACGCCTGCGGCCATCAGCCGCCCAAGTGGGTGGGGCGCTGCCCCGAGTGCGGCGAGTGGGGTTCGGTCATCGAGTCGACGGTGACCGGCCCGATGGCGGCCGGGCGGGTGGTGAGCTCGCGGATGCCGGCGGAGCCGGCCCGACCGATCGCCGAGATCAGCGCCGCGCCGGCCAAGGCCCGCCCGACCGGCGTGACCGAGCTCGACCGGGTGCTGGGCGGCGGGCTGGTGCCGGGCGCGGTGGTGCTGCTCGCCGGCGAGCCCGGGGTCGGCAAGTCCACGCTGCTGCTCGACGTCGCCCAGCAGTGGGCGGCCGGCGCGGGCAGCCCGTCGCTGGTCGTCAGCGGCGAAGAGTCGGTCAGCCAGGTGCGGCTCCGGGCCGAGCGCATGGGCACGCTGCACGAGCGGCTCTATCTGGCCGCCGAGAGCGACCTCGGCGCGGTCCTGGGCCACCTCGACGCGGTCAAGCCGGGCCTGCTGGTGCTCGACTCGGTGCAGACCATCTCGACGCCCGGCACCGAGGGCGTGCCGGGTGGCGTGACCCAGGTGCGCGCCGTCACAGCGGCCCTGGTGGCGGTGGCCAAGGAGCGCGGCATCGCCACGGTGCTGGTCGGCCACGTGACCAAGGACGGCCAGGTCGCCGGGCCCCGGGTGCTCGAGCACCTGGTCGACGTCGTGCTGCATTTCGAGGGCGACAAGCACTCGTCGCTCCGCCTGGTCCGCGGCGTCAAGAACAGGTTCGGCACGGCCGACGAGGTCGGCTGCTTCGAGATGCACGAGGGCGGCATCTCCAGCCTGCCCGACCCGTCCGGCCTGTTCCTGACCCGGTACGCCGAGCCGGTGCCCGGCACCTGCGTCACGGTGGCGATGGAGGGTCGACGGGCGCTGGTCACCGAGGTGCAGGCGCTGATCGGCGCCGCCGTGCCGGGGTCGCCCCGGCGCACCGTCTCCGGTCTGGACAGCGCGCGGTTGGCCATGGTGCTCGCCGTGCTGCAGCGCCGCACCGAGGGCCTCAAGCTGCACGACCGGGAGGTCTTCGCGGCCACCGTCGGTGGCATCCGGGTCGTCGAGCCGGCGGCCGACCTGGCCGTGGCGCTGGCCGTCGCCTCCGGCGGTCTCGACCTGGCCATCGCGCCCCATCTCGTCGCGATCGGTGAGGTGGGGCTCACCGGCGAGGTCCGCCGGGTAGGTGCGGTGCCGCGCCGGTTGGCCGAGGCGACCCGGCTTGGCTTCCGGATCGCGCTGGTACCAACGGGGTGCGGCCCCGAGGCCACCGGCGTAAAGGCAAAGAGCATCCGGGTGGTCGAGGTCGGCAACGTGCGCGCCGCGCTGCAGTGGGCGGCGCGCGCCTCCGCCGAGTAGTGACACAGCTTCGAGCCGGCGACAGTTCGAGTCGGTGACAGCGAGTGAGCCGCGGTGACGCTACGGATCTGCCGCCGAACCGCAACAGCAAAGGGCGGATGACGGTCCGTAGACTGTTGCCCGTGCCGATCGACCGCGATGCGAACAGAACCGCCGCCGCCAGCCTGGCCGGTCGCGCGGGCGTGGTCGGCTCGCCCGCGCGCACGGTCAGCGCCGGAGCGGCCGCCGTCCCCGGCCCGGCCACCGGTCCCGCCCTTGGAGGTGACCCCCTGCGCGCCAATCTGGCGCTGATGGCGCCCGGCACCGCCTTGCGCGACGGCCTGGAACGGATCCTGCGCGGGCGCACCGGCGCGCTGATCGTCCTCGGCTACGACAAGGTGGTCGAGTCGCTGTGCACGGGCGGTTTCCCCCTCGACGTCGAGTTCTCCGCGACCCGTCTGCGCGAACTGTGCAAGATGGACGGGGCGGTGGTGCTCTCCAGCGACGGGACCCGGATCGTGCGCGCCGCCGTACACCTCATGCCCGATCCGTCCATCCCATCGGAAGAGTCGGGCACCCGGCACCGTACGGCGGAGCGCGTCGCCAAGCAGACCGGCTTCCCGGTCATCTCGGTGAGCCAGTCGATGCGGATCATCGGCCTGTACGTCAACGGCCAGCGGCACGTGCTCGACGACTCGGCCGCGATCCTGTCCCGCGCCAACCAGGCACTGCAGACGCTGGAGCGCTACAAGCTGCGGCTCGACGAGGTCTCCGGCACCCTGTCCGCCCTGGAGATCGAAGATCTGGTGACCGTGCGCGACGCGGTCGCGGTGGTGCAGCGGCTGGAGATGGTCCGCCGGATCGCCGACGAGATCGCCGGGTACGTCGTGGAGCTGGGCACCGACGGCCGGCTGCTGGCGCTACAGCTCGACGAGCTGATGGCCGGCGTCGACGCCGACCGGACCCTGGTCATCCGCGACTACCTGCCCAGCGTGCGCAAGGCCCGCACCCTGGACGAGGCCCTGGTCGAGCTCGACCTGCTCTCGGCCACCGAGCTGATCGACCTGGTGGCGGTGGCCAAGGCCATCGGCTACCCGGGCGCCTCCGACTCGCTCGACGCGGCGGTGAGCCCGCGCGGCTTCCGCCTGCTCGCCAAGGTGCCGCGCCTGCCGGGCACCGTGGTCGACCGGCTGGTCGGCCACTTCGGCAGCCTCCAGCGGCTGCTCGGCGCCACGGTCGAGGATCTGCAGGCGGTCGACGGGGTGGGCGACGCACGGGCCCGCGGGGTCCGCGAGGGCCTGTCCCGGCTGGCCGAGGCGTCGATCCTGGAGCGGTACGTCTAGGTCTAGGTGAGCGTGAGCTTCACCGCTGAGCTTTGGTCGGTGCCCAGCCGGCCGTGGACCTCGTACTCGCCGGGCGCCGGCGGCCGACCCGACGCCGACCCGTTCGAGCAGTTGGTGCTCTGGTTGCCGTTCCAGGTCGCCCGGTATTCGCGCTCGAAGTTCGGCGTGAACGACTGCGGGTCGGAGCCCTTGGCCGTGCCGCACTTGTCGGAGGACCAGATGACCTGCGCGCCCTGCTTGATGTAGATCTCCTGGAAGTCCGGCCCGACGTCGCGCTGGCAGGTGCGGTCGGACTCGTTCTTGAACCGTATCTTGAGCACGATGGTCTGCCCGGCCGGGGCATTGGTGAGACCGGGCACCACCGTGACCTTGATCTCGGCGTTGGTGCAGGCCCCGTCGGCCTGCTGCGGGGGCGCGCTGGTGGCCGGGGCGGAGGTGGGCGGCGGCTCGGTGGGGGCCGGCGACTCGGCCGCCGTGGACTGGTCGACCTCCGGGGTCAGCACGGACGCGGTCACGTCGGGCGTCGGCGTCGCGTTGGTTTTGGCCGCGCCGGAACCGCCCTCGCCCCGACAGGTGGTGAAAAGGACCAGAATCACGACGAAAAGGGCACCAAGCACAACGGCCCGACGCCGCCAGTAGACGGCGGATGGAAGGGGGCCAACCGTCAGTCGCATGATGTCCTCACGGTAACGGGGTGGATCGCAAGGATCCCGCCGACGCGCCGCTGTGCACGCTCAGAGATAGACCTTGCGCGGGTATATCGCGTGCGCCCCGGCCACCCGGTCGAGGAAGAGCAGACCTGCACAGTGGTCGATCTCATGTTGCAGCGCACGCGCCTCGAACGCGTCGGTCGACAGCCGTACCAGCGCGCCGGTGCCCGGCAGGGTGCCCTCCACCACCAGCCGGCTCGCCCGCTTCACGTCACCGGTGAGGTCAGGCACCGACATGCAGCCCTCCCGGCCCGGACGCAGCCGGCTGGCCTCGATGATCTTCGCGTTGCACAGGGCGAACACGCCGTGCACGGTCACCGCCTTCGGGTGCCCCGTCACGTCGACCGCGAAAAGCTGCGCCGCCACGCCGACCTGGGGCGCCGCCAGACCGACGCAGCCCGGCGAGACGCGCATCGTGGCCACGAGGTCGGCCGCGAGCCGTACCACCTCGGGGTCGGTGGGGTCGACCTCGGCGCTGGGCCGGCTCAGCACCGGGTCCGGCGCCGCGACCACGGGGCGTACGCCACCCTCGCCGAGCGCCTCCGGCGTCCAGTCCTGGAGCGCGTCACTCACAGCACATCCGTCTCCGCCGGGCGGAGCGTCACCTCGACGTTCAGGCCGGCCGCCACTTCGGCGAGTCGGGCCGACACGCCGGCAGCCGCGCCGCGGGGCAGGTCGACCTCGGCGACGAGTACGTAGAGCGGGCCGCTGAGCCGGGTGGTGAGGTCGGTGATGTTGCCGCCGGCCTCGGCGAGCACCCGGGTGACCGCGGCCACGATGCCGAGCCGGTCGGCGCCGTGGACGCTCATCAGGTACGGCTCGCCGGCCGCGGTCGCCTCGGTCTCCGGCCGCACCTCCCGTACCGTCGCCAGCAGTTGGCCGCCGGCGGCGAGCGGGGCCAGCTCGGCCTCGACCTCGGCGGCGCCCGGGCCGGTGCAGACGAGCGTCCACGCGAAGTGGCCGCGCAGCCGGGTCATGGTGGAGTCGGTCAGGTTGGCGCCGAGCCGGGCGAGGGCCTCGGCGACGTCCGCGACGATGCCGGGCCGGTCATGGCCGATCACGGTGATAGCGAGCTCGCTCACGGGTGGAAGTCTGCCCGACCCGGTTCGCGTGGCAGGATCGACCCGCCATGCCTACGACCAATCTGGCCGACGCGGCCATCCGGTGGTACGACGAGAACGCCCGCGACCTGCCCTGGCGAGAGCCCGGCACGTCCGCGTGGGCGATCCTGGTCAGCGAGGTCATGCTGCAGCAGACGCCGGTGTCCCGGGTGCTGCCGGCGTACCACGCATGGCTGAGCCGCTGGCCGGTGCCGGCCGCGCTGGCCGCGGACACCCCGGCCGAGGCGATCCGGATGTGGGGCCGGCTCGGCTACCCGCGGCGCGCGCTGCGGCTGCGCGAGTGCGCGGTGGCGGTGGTGGAGCGGCACGGTGGGCAGGTGCCGGCCGATCTGGACGAGCTGCTGGCGCTGCCGGGCGTGGGTGCGTACACGGCTCGGGCGGTCGCGGCCTTCGCGTACGGGCAGCGGCAGCCGGTAGTCGACACCAACGTACGGCGGTTCGTCGCCCGGGCCAGCCGGGGCGCGGCCGATGCTGGCCCCAGCACCACGGCCGCTGACCTGGTGGACACCGAGGCGTTGCTCCCCGCCGAGCCGGCTCGGGCGGCTCGGGCGAGCGCGGCGTTCATGGAGCTGGGCGCGCTGGTGTGCACCGCCCGATCGCCCAGCTGCACGCAGTGCCCGGTGGTCGAGGTGTGCGCCTGGCGGGCGAACGGGCACCCGCCCGCCGAGGGACCGAGCCGCCGCCCGCAGCAGTACGCGGGCACCGACCGGCAGGTACGCGGGCTGCTGCTGGCCGTCCTCCGGGAGGCGCACGGCCCGGTGCCGGCGCAGCGGCTGGATCTGGTGTGGGCGGACGACGTGCAACGCGCCCGCGCCCTGCGGAGCCTGCTGGACGACGGCCTGGTGATGCCGTTTGGCGAGCGCTCGTACGCCCTACCCGCTCAATGATCAGGGCGTCCCTCACGCTGCTCTAACAGCATGAGGGACGCCCTGATCAAGGACTGGTCGTGCCCTTACTCGGCCGTCTCGGCGGCGGAGCCCAGGTCGGCTGGGACCGCGTCGGGGACAGCTACCGGCTTTTCGGCGCCCCGGAAGACGAGCTTCGACTTGTCGATGTCATCCGGGTTGCCTTCGCAGTCGACGACCACGATCTGGCCGGCCTTCAGCTCGTTGAACAGGATCCGCTCGGACAGGTTGTCTTCGATGTCCCGCTGGATGGTGCGGCGCAGCGGCCGGGCACCGAGAACGGGGTCGAAGCCCTTCTTCGCCAGGTACTTCTTGGCGTTGTCGGTCAGCTCCATGCTCATGTCCTTGTTGCGGAGCTGCGCCTCGATCCGGGCGATCATGATGTCGACGATCTGCAGGATCTCCGGCTCGAGCAGCTGGTGGAAGACGATGGTGTCGTCGATCCGGTTCAGGAACTCGGGACGGAAGTGCTGCTTGAGCTCGTCGTTGACCTTCTGCTTCATCCGCTCGTAGTTGGACTCGGAGTCCTCCGACGCCTGGAAGCCCAGCGACACGGCCTTGGCCACGTCGCGGGTGCCCAGGTTGGTGGTCAGGATGATCACCGTGTTCTTGAAGTCCACGATGCGGCCCTGACCGTCGGTGAGCCGACCGTCTTCCAGGATCTGCAGCAGGGTGTTGAACACGTCCGGGTGGGCCTTTTCGATCTCGTCGAACAGGACCACCGAGAACGGCCGCCGGCGCACCTTCTCGGTCAGCTGGCCACCCTCGTCGTAACCGACGTACCCGGGCGGGGCACCGACCAGCCGGGACACCGTGTACCGGTCGTGGAACTCGGACATGTCCAGCTGGATCAGCGCGTCCTCGCTACCGAACAGGAACTCCGCCAGCGCCTTGGACAGCTCGGTCTTACCCACCCCGGACGGACCGGCGAAGATGAACGAGCCGGACGGCCGCTTCGGGTCCTTCAGACCGGCCCGGGTACGCCGGATCGCCTTGGAGACCGCCTTGACCGCGTCTTCCTGGCCGACGACCCGCTTGTGCAGCTCGTCCTCCATCCGCAGCAGCCGGGACGTCTCCTCCTCGGTCAGCTTGTACACCGGGATCCCGGTCCAGTTCGCCAGGACCTCAGCGATCTGCTCGTCGTCCACTTCGGACACGACGTCCAGGTCGCCGGCCTTCCACTCCTTTTCCCGCTGCGCCTTCTGCCCCAACAGCTGCTTTTCCTTGTCCCGCAGCTGCGCGGCCCGCTCGAAGTCCTGCGCGTCGATCGCGGACTCCTTGTCGCGACGGACCTGGGCGATCCGCTCGTCGAAGTCGCGCAGGTCCGGCGGCGCGGTCATCCGGCGGATCCGCATCCGGGCACCGGCCTCGTCGATCAGGTCGATCGCCTTGTCCGGCAGGAACCGGTCCGAGATGTAGCGGTCGGCAAGGGTCGCCGCCGCCACCAGCGCCGCGTCGGTGATCGAGACCCGGTGGTGCGCCTCGTAGCGATCACGCAACCCCTTGAGGATCTCAATGGTGTGCGCCAGCGAGGGCTCACCCACCTGGATCGGCTGGAAGCGCCGCTCCAGCGCGGCGTCCTTCTCGAGGTGCTTGCGGTACTCGTCGAGCGTCGTCGCGCCGATGGTCTGCAGCTCGCCGCGGGCCAGCATCGGCTTGAGGATGCTCGCCGCGTCGATCGCGCCCTCGGCGGCGCCGGCGCCGACCAGGGTGTGAATCTCGTCGATGAACAGGATGATGTCGCCCCGGGTGCGGATCTCCTTAAGCACCTTCTTCAGGCGCTCCTCGAAGTCACCGCGGTAGCGGGAGCCGGCCACCAGCGCGCCCAGGTCGAGCGTGTAGAGCTGCTTGTCCTTGAGCGTCTCGGGCACCTCGCCCTTGATGATCCGCTGGGACAGCCCCTCGACCACGGCGGTCTTGCCGACGCCGGGCTCACCGATCAGGACCGGGTTGTTCTTGGTACGGCGGGAGAGCACCTGCATTACCCGCTCGATTTCCTTTTCCCGCCCGATGACCGGGTCGAGCTTGCCCTCGCGGGCAGCCTGGGTCAGGTTGCGACCGAACTGGTCCAGCACCAGCGACGTCGACGGCGCGGCCTCGCCCGCCGCCGCACCGGCCGCGGCCGGCTCCTTGCCCTGGTAGCCGGACAGGAGCTGGATCACCTGCTGGCGCACCCGGTTGAGGTCGGCACCCAGCTTGACCAGCACCTGGGCCGCCACGCCCTCACCCTCCCGGATAAGACCAAGGAGGATGTGCTCCGTACCGATGTAGTTGTGCCCGAGCTGCAACGCCTCGCGCAGCGACAACTCCAGCACCTTCTTGGCCCGCGGCGTGAACGGGATGTGCCCGCTCGGCGCCTGCTGACCCTGGCCGATAATCTCCTCGACCTGCTGACGGACGCCCTCCAAGGAGATACCCAAACTCTCCAGGGCCTTCGCCGCCACGCCCTCACCCTCATGGATAAGGCCCAGCAGGATGTGCTCCGTGCCGATGTAGTTGTGGTTGAGCATCCGGGCTTCTTCCTGAGCCAGGACGACAACCCGTCGCGCTCGGTCGGTGAACCGCTCGAACATGCCCTCGTGCTCCTCACGTGCCGTGCGCCATGATCTTGGCGGGGCCAGCGCCGGGGACGCCCCGTCGGGACGCCCGTGCCCTTACTCTATCGCCGCGGACCGACTCTGCTGATGCCCTGCGTGCCGGACTAGCCCACGTCCGCGACCTTTTCCCCAACTGTGCACGCTGTTGGGGTGTTCCCCGGGCCCGGCCTGTACGCGGAGAGCGAAATCCACAGCGTCCCCGACCCGCCGTCCACAGGCTGTGGAAAACGCGGGCGGGCCCGCGGCGCGCTGCGCCACGGGCCCGTGCCGGGTCCGATCACGGAGCCAGGGCTCAGCGCCCCGCCTTCGCGTGGTACTCGTCAACGATCTCCTGTGGGATCCGGCCCCGGTCGGAGATCTCCTTGCCTTCCTTCTTCGCCCAAGCGCGGATCGCCTTGTTCTGCTCGCGATCAGCTGCGGCGCCGCCACGCCCCCGGGCTGCGCGACCGCCGATGACGACGCCACCCCGTCCGATCTTTGAGCCGGCAGCCGCGTATGGGGCGATAGCCTCACGCAATTTGTCGGCGTTCTTCTTGGACAGGTCGATCTCGTACTGAACGCCGTCAAGCGAGAACTTGACGGTCTCGTCGGCGTCGCCGCCGTCCAGGTCGTCGACCAACTTGTGAATGATCTGCTTGGCCACGGGCCGTTATCCTTCCGAGCAGGTTCCCTCCCGCAAACAAGAGAACAATAGCTTGGAAGACGCTCCAGCCGTCAATAGGATCGAAGAAATCACTCAGGTCGAACCAGCGGGAAGAGGATGGTTTCCCGAATACCGAGGCCGGTGAGCGCCATCAGGAGCCGGTCGATTCCCATTCCCATCCCGCCGGACGGCGGCATTCCGTACTCCATGGCCCGGAGGAAGTCTTCGTCCAAGCGCATCGCCTCGTCGTCACCCTTCGCCGCCAACTGGGCCTGCTTGACGAGGCGTTCCCGCTGCACAACGGGGTCGACCAGCTCCGAGTACGCGGTGGCCAGCTCGAAGCCGAAGATGTAGAGGTCCCACTTCTCGGTCAGGCCGGACTCTTCCCGGTGGCCACGTGTCAGCGGCGAGGTCTCCTCGGGGTAGTCCCGCACGAACGTGGGCGCCGTGAGGTTTGCAACGACGAGCTCCTCGAAGAGTTCCTCGGCGAGTTTGCCAGGCCCCCACTTGGGCGACACGGGCAGATTGTGCTTCTCGGCGTACTGGACCAGCCGCGCCATGTCTGTACGCACCGTTACCTCCTCACCGAGCGCCTCGGAAAGTGCGCCGTAGAGGGTCACGGAGCGCCACTGACCGCCTAGGTCGTACTCGGTGCCGTCGGCGTGCGTAACAACATTGGACCCAAAGGTCGCTTGCGCAGCCTCCTGTACCAGTTCCCGGGTCAGGCTGGCCATCGTGTTGTAGTCACCGTAGGCGCGGTACACCTCGAGCATCGCAAACTCGGGAGAGTGCGAAGAGTCAACTCCCTCATTCCGGAAGTTGCGGTTGATCTCGAAGACCCGCTCGATCCCACCAACCACACAGCGCTTCAGGAATAGCTCTGGTGCGATTCGCAGATACAGATCGGTATCGAGCGCATTGCTGTGAGTTACGAAAGGTCGAGCCGCCGCACCGCCGTGCAGCAACTGGAGCATCGGGGTCTCGACCTCCAGATAGTCCCGCCCATGAAGGGAGTCGCGGAGGCTGCGCACCACCCGGGAGCGCGTACGGACCGTGTCGCGAGCCTGCGGCCGGACGATCAGATCGACGTACCGCTGGCGGACCCGGGCCTCCTCGCTCAGCGGCCGGTGGGCCACCGGCAGCGGGCGCAGCGCCTTGGCGGTCATCGTCCAGGAGTCGGCCAGCACGGACAGCTCGCCCCGGCGGCTGGTGATCACCTCACCCTCGACCCCGACGAGGTCGCCGAGGTCGACCAGGCGCTTCCAGTCCTCCAGCCGCTCGGCGCCCACCTTGTCCAGGGAGAGCATCGCCTGCAACTCGGTGCCGTCGCCGTCGCGGAGTGTCGCGAAACACAGCTTGCCGCTGTTGCGAATGAAGATCACTCGGCCGGTGACCGCCACCTTGTCGCCCGTGGCGGTGTCGGTGGCCAGCTCGGCGTACGCCTCCCGCAATTGGGCGAGCGAGGTCGTACGGGGGAAGCCCAGGGGGTACGGCTCCACCCCGTCAGCGAGCATCCGGTCCCGCTTTGACCGGCGTACCCGCATCTGCTCGGGGAGGTCCTCGGCGGGGTCAACGGCGGCGGGGGTCGACTCAGTCACGGCACAGCTTTCTAAGAGAAGGATTCGTCACGAGGGTACTAACCTTCCCACCGTGGCCGACCAGACGCAGGCGCTTTCCTTCGGAGCCGCTGCGGCGGCGTACGACCGGTTCCGCCCCACCTACCCGGCCGAGGCGGTGCGCTGGGCGGTCGGCGGACCGCCGCCCCGCCGGGTGATCGACCTCGGCGCCGGTACGGGCAAGCTGACCCGCGTCCTGCTCGCCGCGGGCTACGAGGTCGTACCCGTGGAGCCGGATCCGGGCATGCGGGCCCAGCTCGCCGCCGCCACCGAGGCAACGGCGGCGGTCGCCGGCTTCGCCGAGGCGGTGCCGCTGCCCGACGCGGACGCGGACGCGGTGGTGGCCGGGCAGGCGTACCACTGGTTCGACCAGGACCGGGCGCACCCGGAGATCGCCCGGCTGCTGCGGCCGGGTGGGCACTTCGCGGCCATCTGGAACCACCGCGACGACCGCGAGCCCTGGGTCGCCGAGCTGAGCCGGATCACCCACGACCGGTTCGACCCGGCGCCCTCGCTGGCCCTGCCCGACTCGATCTTCGGCCCGGTCGAGTACGCGGAGTTCGCGCACCGGACGGTGCACACCCCGGACAGCCTGCTCGCCATGGTGGCGACCCGCTCGTACCACCTCACCGCGCCGCCGGAGCGCCAAGCCGAGATCGACGCGGGGGTGCGGGACCTCACCGCCACGCACCCCGACCTGGCCGGGCGGGAGACGTTCGAGGTGCCGTACCGGGTGCTCGTCTACAGGGCCGGGGTGTTGCGCTCGTAGACCATCCGCAGGCCGATCAGCGTGATCATCGGCTCGTGGTGGGTGATCGTGCGGCACTCGCCGATCACGACCGGGGCCAGCCCGCCGGTGGCGATCACCGCGCGCAGCGGCCCCAGCTCCTCGGCCATCCGCTCCACGATCCGGTCGACCTGCCCGGCGAAGCCGAAGTACATGCCGGACTGCAGGCACTCCACCGTGTTCTTGCCGATCACCGAGCGAGGCCGGGTGGGCTCCACCTTGCGCAGCTGCGCGGCCCGCGCCGCCAGCGCGTCGAACGAGATCTCGATCCCGGGCGCGAACGCGCCGCCGAGGAACTCACCGCGCGCGCTGATCACGTCGAAGTTCGTGGTGGTGCCGAAGTCGACCACGATCGACGGCCCCCCGTAGATGGTGTACGCGGCCAGCGTGTTGACCACCCGGTCGGAGCCGACCTCCTTGGGGTTGTCGATCGCGAGCTGCACGCCGGTCTTCACCCCCGGCTCGACGATCACGCTCGGCGTTTCGCCGTAGTACCGGGCCAGCATGGTGCGCAGCGACCGCAGCGCCGCCGGCACGGTCGAGCAGGCCGCCACTCCGGTGATCTCCACCGCGTCGCCGGCCAGCAGCCCGCGCAGCTTCAGCCCCAGCTCGTCGGCCGTGGACCGGGCGTCCGTCTTGATCCGCCAAGAGTGGATCAGCTTCTCGCCGTCGAAGGTCGCGAGCACCGTGTTGGTGTTGCCGATGTCGATGCAGAGCAGCACGCGCTACCTCTTATGGGCGCAGGTCCAGGGCGATATCCAAGATAGGCGAGGAGTGTGTCAGGGCACCTACCGACAGGTAGTCAACGCCCGTCGCCGCGTACTCCGGCGCCACCTCCAAGGTCAACCCGCCGGTCGCCTCCAGCTCCGCACGGTCGCCGACCGCCGCGACCACCTCGCGCAGCAGCGCCGGCGACATGTTGTCGCAGAGCAGGAACGTCGCGCCGGCCTCGACCGACTCCACCGCCTCGGCCACGGTGGTGACCTCGACCTGCACCGCCACGTCGGGGAAGCTCTCCCGCACCCGCCGGTACGCGGCCGTCAGCCCGCCGGCCGCCAGCTTGTGGTTGTCCTTGATCATGGCGACGTCGTACAGGCCCATGCGCTTGTTGGTGCCGCCGCCGGCCCGGACCGCGTACTTCTCCAGGATCCGCAGGCCCGGCGTGGTCTTGCGGGTGTCCAGCACGGTGGTCTTGCTGCCGGCGAGCGCGTCGGCCCAGGCCCGCGTGTGGGTCGCGACGCCGGACATCCGGCACAGCAGGTTGAGCGCGGTGCGCTCCGCGGTGAGCAGGGCTCGGGTCGGGCCGGTCACCGTGGCCAGCACGTCTCCGCGCGCCACGCGCTCGCCGTCCCGGGCCTTGTCCTTCCATTTGGTACGCGGAGACACCTGATCGAAGACCGCGGCGGCGACCGCCAAGCCCGCCAAGACCCCGTCGGCGCGCGCCACCAGGTCGGCGGTGTCCGCCTGGTCGTCCGGGATCGTCGCCACGCTCGTGACGTCGAGCCGGGACGGCCCGAGGTCCTCGTCGAGGGCGGTACGCACGATCCGCTCCACCTCGACCGGGTCGAGCCCGGCCCCGGTCAACGCCACAACGATGTCCGCGTTCATAGGTGCTCCCACGCCTCGGTGACCATGCCGTCCGGCCCGATCCCGCCGAGGAGGTGGCCGAGCCACCGCTCGTCGGCGAGCGGAAAGTCCTCCCGCCAGTGGCAGCCGCGGGTCTCCTGCCGGGCGTACGCGGCGGCGACCAGGGCGGCGGCGACGGTCATCAGGTTGGTGGCCTCCCAGCTCGCCGTGCGGGGAGCCCCCGGGTGCCGCCCAGCGCGGTCAACGCGGTCGCGGCCTCGGCGAGCGAGCCGGCCGAGCGCAGCACGCCCGCCCCGCGCGTCATCGCGCCCTGCAGCGGGGTGCGCACCTGCTCGTCGACCACCCAGCCGCCACCGGCCGATGTGGACACCGGATCCGCCTGGGGTGGCAGGTCGCGGGCGATGTCCTCGGCGATGCGCCGGGCGAACACCAGCCCCTCCAGCAGCGAGTTGCTGGCCAGCCGGTTGGCGCCATGTACGCCCGTGCAGGCCACCTCGCCGCAGGCGTACAGCTGCGGGATGGAACTGCGGCCGTGCAGGTCCGTGCGGACGCCGCCGGACGCGTAGTGCGCGGCCGGGGCGACCGGGATGAGGTCGACGGTCGGGTCGACGCCGGCCGCGAGGCAGGCGGCGGTGATGGTCGGGAAGCGGTGCGGCATGTCGGGCAGGTGCCGGGCGTCCAGGTAGACGTGGTCGTCGCCGGTGGCCAGCATGACCCGGTGGATGCCCTTGGCGACGACGTCGCGCGGGGCCAGCTCGGCCAGCTCGTGCTGCCCGACCATGAACCGCTTGCCGTCACCGTCCACGAGGTGGGCGCCCTCGCCCCGCAGCGCCTCCGAGATGAGTGGCCGCTGTACTTCGTGCAGGGAGCCGCCGACGAACGACGTCGGGTGGAACTGCACGAACTCCACGTCGGTCACCGCCGCCCCGGCGCGCATCGCCAGGGCCACCCCGTCGCCGGTCGACACCGGCGGGTTCGTGGTGGCCGAGAACACCTGGCCCATGCCGCCGGTCGCGAGGACGACCGCCCGGCTCAAGATCGCGCCGACGCCGTCCTCGCTGCCCTCGCCGAGGACGTGCAGCGTGATCCCGCAGGCCCGGCCGTCCGCCGCCTGGAGCAGGTCCAGCACGAGCGCGTGCTCCACCAGGCGGATCCACGGGTCGCGGCGCACCGCCGCGTGCAGGGCCCGCTGCACCTCGGCACCGGTCGCGTCGCCGCCCGCGTGCACGATCCGGTTGGCCCGGTGCCCGCCCTCCCGGGTCAGCATCAGGGAGCCGTCCGGGTTGCGGTCGAACTCCGCGCCGATCCGGATCAGCTCGCGTACCCGGGTCGGCCCCTCCTCGACCAGGACGGCGACCGCAGCCGGGTCGCACAGGCCGACCCCGGCGATCGCCGTGTCGGACGCGTGCGCCGCCGGCGTGTCCAGCGGATCGAGTACGGCCGCGATGCCACCCTGCGCCCACCGGGTCGAGCCGTCATCGATGTTGACCTTCGTGACGACCGTCACGTGCAGGCCGGCTTCGCGCAGGTGCAGGGCGGCGGTGAGCCCCGCGATGCCGGAGCCGACCACCACCACGTCGGTCGTCTCGGCCCAGCCCGGCTCCGCTGCCCCGAGCCGTCGCGGCAGCGCGGGGAATGCAACATCCATCCGACCAGTCAACCACCGCGCGGCCGTCCGGTCGCCGGACTGTGGTGCCGCCCTCAGTCCTCGTACTGGATGGGAAGGCCGTTGGTGCCGGCGCCCTTCATCGAGCGGTTGACCGTGCGCTCGCTCAGCCACAGGTAGCAGCGCACGCCCCGGTTGCCGTCCTTCCACTCCGCCTCGCTGCCCGGTAGGGAGACGACGCCGGTGCGGTACTTGAGGTTGCCGTCGTTGGGCACGCCCGCGAACTTCGCGATCACCTTGCGGCACTCGTTGTGGAACCGGTCCCACTCGGCGCTCTTCGACGGGTACGTCGTGTCGGGCGCGTTCCACACGCCGGCGAACTCGCTGTTGTGCGCCTTGTTGCAGGCGGCCGCCGGCATGGTGTCGATGCTGCTGTCCTTGGCCAGCTTCACCGAGTAGCAGGTGAGCGACAGCGGCGAGGCGGCCTTCAGCACGTCCCGGATGCTGCCGGTGCGGCTCGAGGTGTCGCCGTTGTCCTCCACGTTGGCCACCTCGGTGACGTCGCACCGGAACCAGCGGGCGCCGCCCGTCCACGCCTGCGGCGACGGCACCACCACGCCGAGCCAGAGCCGGCCGTTGCGCCAGTCGCTGCCGACGTACTCCTTGGTCTTGGCGTCGCACTCGGCGTAGGCGGTGCGGACCTCGGCCGAGCCCTTGGCCGGCGGCGTCGTACGGCTCGCGGCCGCGCCGCTGAACTCACCGACGAAGACGGTCTCCAGGCGGTGGCTGCTGGCGCAGTCGACCGGGCTGAACGAAGACAGGTACGCGGTCTCGGCGTAGTCGGCCGAGTAGCACACCTCGGCCGGCGGGACGAACGACTTGGGCTCCGCCACCGCCGTCCAGTCGTCGGTCAGGTCGCCGTCGACGCCGGCGGGATTTCCACAGCCGGATAGCGCGAGAGCCGCCGCGCCGCCAAGAGCCATGGCGGCAATCCACCGTCGCATCGTGCGTCCTCCCCAAGGGCACAGCCAGTCCGGACGGCCGAGCATACGTCACCTATCCGGTTGCCCTCCTAACGTACGGTCCTCATGCAACCAGCTCCACCGGGACGTTGTCGATCAGGCGGGTGCTGCCCACCCAGGCGGCCACCAGCAGCCGGCCCGGCCCCTTCGCGGGTGGCGGGCCCAGATCCGGGTCGGTGAGGACGAGATAGTCCAGTTTGGCCGTACCCCCGTCGAAGGCCGCGCGGGCGGCAGCCTCGGCGTCCTCCCCGCGCCCGGCGGCGGCCACGCCGGCCCGCAGCGCGGCCGACAGCGTCAGCGCGGCCACGCGCTCGGCGGGCGCCAGGTAGCGGTTGCGGCTGGACCGGGCCAGGCCGTCCGGTTCGCGGACGGTGGGCACCGCGACGATCGTCACCGGCAGGTCGAGGTCGCGCACCATGCGGCGAACCAGGGTGACCTGCTGGTAGTCCTTCTCCCCGAAGAACGAGAAGTCCGGGCGGGTGAGCTGGAAGAGCTTGAGTACCACGGTCAGTACGCCATGGAAGAACCCGGGGCGGCTGGCGCCCTCCAAGATCTCGCCGAGCGGCCCCGGGTTGACCCGGACCATCGGCTCGCCGTCGGGGTAGATGTCGGCGCGGCTGGGCGCGAACACCAGGTCGACGCCGGCCGCCGCGCACACCGCGAGATCCTTCTCGAGGGTGCGCGGGTAGCGGCCGAAGTCCTCGTTCGGTCCGAACTGGAGCGGGTTGACGAAGATCGTGGCGACGAGGTGGTCGGCGCGGGCACGGGCGGCCCGCAGCAACGCCTCGTGCCCCTCGTGCAGCGCGCCCATGGTGAGCACGACACCGACGCTGCCGGTAAGCGCGCTCCGCGCCTGCGCCAACTCTTCCCGGGTGTGGACAACCTTCACGTGGCGGCCTCCTCGCGCGCACCAGCCAACACATCCAGCAGCCGCTCGGCATCCTGCGGGCGCAGGCGGCCGGCGGCGATCGCCCGGTCAGCGGTACGCCGGGCCAGCGCCACGTACGCCGGTACGGATTCTGGCGCGACCGCACCGAGCCGGTCCAGGTGCCGCGCGACCGTGCCGGCGTCGCCCCGCGAGACCGGGCCGGTCAGCGCCGCGTCGCCGAGCCGCAGGGCGTTGTCGAGCGACGCGTTGAGCAGCGGGCCGAGCACCTTCTCGGGGTGCACCACGCCGGCGTCGCGCAGCCGGTCGAGGGCCTCGTTGACGAGCGTGACCAGGTGGTTGGCGCCGTGCGCCAGGGCGGCGTGGTAGAGCGGGCGATCCGCCTCGGCCACCCACTCGGGCGTACCGGCGAGGTCGGCGACCAGGCGCTCGACGAGCGGGCGGAGGCCGGGCGGGGCGGTCACGCCGTACGAGATGCCGGGCAGCCGGGCCAGGTCGCCGGCCGTGCCGGTGAACGTCATGGCGGGGTGCAGGGCCACCCCTTCGGGCAGCACCGCCATCCCGTGTGCCCCGGACGTGTGGGCCGCCACCTGCCCGGGGAGCCGGGGCAGGCCGCCGGCGACCGCACCGAGCGCGTCGTCCGGCACGGCGATGAGCAACAGGTCCGTGGCCGCGCGCGCGACCTCCTCGGGCGGCAGGTGCGCCGCGCCGGGCAGGAGGCGGGAGATGCGAGCTCGGGACGCGTCCGAGGAGCCCGAGGCCGCGACGACCTGGTGGCCCGCACGGGCAAGGGCCGCGCCCAGCACGGCCCCGACGCGTCCGGCGCCAATGACACCGACGATCATGATCTTGATCCAGCCCTCGTGGGTAGGTACCGGTCAACGCCAGTATGAAGCTACGTCCTGTCGAGGCGACAAGGCTGTGTGAAGGTTTTCACCGCCGGTGACCGTAGGGTGTGGATCGTGCCGGCGGTTGAGCAGAATGCGAACTGGCGGAACGCGATGGAAGACGCCCTTTACGGACCGGGTGGCTTCTTCGTCGCGGAGGCTCCGGCCGCGCACTTCCGGACCAGCGTGCACGCGTCACCGATCTTCGCCGGGGCGATCGTACGGCTACTCGCGGCGGTGGACGCGGCCCTGGATCATCCTGCGGTCCTCGACGTCGTCGACATCGGCGCCGGCCGGGGCGAGCTGCTGTCCGCGCTTGTCGGGCACTCAGCCCGAGTCCGGCTGACGGCCGTCGAACGGGCCGCGCGACCGGCCGGATTGCCGGAGTCGATCCGCTGGCTCCCGGAGCCCCCGGACCGGATCACCGGGCTGCTGCTCGCGACCGAATGGCTGGACAACGTGCCGCTCGACGTCGTGGTCGACGGCCGGTACGTCGCCGTGGACCGTCACGGCGCCGAGTCGGTGGGCGGGCCGGTGTCCCCCGCGGACGCGGCGTGGCTGTCGAGGTGGTGGCCCGCTGGCCCGCGGGCCGAGGTGGGGCTCCCCCGGGACCGGGCCTGGGCGGCGGCGGTCGCGACCGTGGAGCGTGGGCTCGCGCTGGCCGTCGACTACGGCCACCTGCGGGACGGCCGGCCCGTCGACGGGACGCTCACCGCGTACCGGGCCGGACGGCAGGTGCCGCCGGTACCCGACGGCTCGTGCGACATCACGGCGCATGTGGCCATGGATTCGGCGGCCGAGGCGGGCGGTCCGCCGTACACGCTGATCTCGCAGCGGGAGGCGCTGCGGGCGCTCGGTGTCGACGGCGCCCGACCACCGCTGGCCCTGGCCTCGACGGACCCGGCGGGGTACGTGCGGGCACTGGCCGCCGCGTCACAGGCCGCCGAACTCCTGGACCCGGCCGGCCTGGGCAGCCACTGGTGGCTCCTGCACCCCGTCGGCATCCGGTCGCCGTGGGACGATGAGGCTCATGACTGACCTGCGCCAGGTCACGGTCGGCACCGGGGCCGGGCTGGACACCGCGGACATGGTGCTCAACATCGGGCCTCAGCATCCGTCGACGCACGGCGTGCTCCGGCTGAAGCTGGTGCTGGACGGCGAGCGGGTGATCTCCTGCGAGCCGATCATCGGCTACATGCATCGGGGCGCGGAAAAGCTGTTCGAGGTCCGCGACTACCGGCAGATCATCGTGCTGGCGAACAGGCACGACTGGCTCTCCGCGTTCTCGAACGAGCTGGGCGTGGTCCTCGCCGTCGAGCGCCTGATGGGCCTGGAGGTGCCGGAGCGGGCGGTCTGGCTGCGCACCGCGCTCGCCGAGCTGAACAGGGCGCTCAACCACCTGATGTTCCTCGGGTCGTACCCGCTGGAGATTGGCGCTATCACGCCGGTGTTCTACGCGTTCCGGGAGCGGGAGACGCTGCAGGCGGTCATGGAGGAGATCTCCGGTGGCCGCATGCACTACATGTTCAACCGGGTCGGCGGGGTGAAGGAGGAGGCGCCGGCCGGCTGGACGCGGCGGGCGCGGGAGGCCATCGGCCAAGTCCGGCGGCGCCTGCCCGACCTGGACAACCTGATCCGCCGCAACGAGATCTTCCTGGCCCGGACCGTGGGCGTGGGCGTGCTGTCCGCCGCCGCGGCCGCCGCGTACGGCGCTTCGGGCCCGGTGGCGCGCGCGTCCGGCCTCGACTTCGACCTGCGCCGGGACGAGCCGTACCTCGCCTACGGCGAGTTGGACGTGCCGGTGGTCACCCGGACCGCCGGCGACTGCCACTCGCGCTTCGAGGTGATGCTCGATCAGGTGTACGTCTCGCTGGACCTCGCCGAGCGCTGCCTGGAACGGGTCGACCAGATCACCGGGCCGGTCAACGTACGGCTGCCCAAGGTGGTCAAGGCGCCCGAGGGTCACACGTACGCCTGGACCGAGAACCCGCTCGGCATCAACGGCTACTACCTGGTGTCCCGTGGGGAGAAGACGCCGTGGCGGCTCAAGCTGCGCACCGCGTCGTACGCCAACGTGCAGGCACTGTCGACGCTCATCCCCGGCAGCCTGGTGCCCGACCTGATCGCGATCCTGGGCTCGATGTTCTTCGTGGTCGGCGACATCGACAAGTAAGTCGACAAGTAATAGGTCAGCGGTATTCGTCCTCGTCGCGGTATCGGCGGCGCCGGCCGGCCGGCTCGCGCTCCGGCGCGCTCCACTGCTGGCCCCACGACGTGGTGGGCTCGATCCCGCCGGCGGGCAGGGCTCCGGCGGCGGGGCGGCGCTCCCACCGCTCCTCCTGCGGCCAGGAGCCTTCGGGGGACGGGCGCCAGCTCACCTCGGCCCGGTAGTCGTCGCGGCGAGGCTCCTCCCGGCGTACGGCCGCCCAGCGGTCTTCGATGCGCATCTCGCTGCCGGACTCGTCGGAGTGCATGGCCGCCCGCCGCTCGCCCATCCGCACCTCGCGGCCGCGCTCGTCGCTGCGTACCGCGGTCCATCGGTCGCCGGCCCGCATCCCGGTGGTCCACCGGCCCTCGTCGCCAGGGTCGCCCTCGCCCCGGTCGTACGGCCGGGGCCGGCGCCCGTCGCCGCCGCCCCGCAGGCGCTGGTCGCTCCAGGACTCCTCGTCCGGCTCGGCGGCCCGGCGACCCCGGGTCGGCGGCGGGGGAGGTGGCGGAGCGGACCAGTCGTCGCCGTACCCGCCGTTTCCATACCCGCTGCCGTACGTGTTCGCGCCGTAGACGGTGCCGCTGCCCGGGTCGTCGCCGTGCGGGTCGACGATGGTCTGGCGGGTGGTCACCTGCACGGTCTCGGTGTGCCGCACCACGCCACCGGGCACGCGGGCCCGCCCACCGACGTGTCCGGCCACCGCCGGCTGCGGGATGGCGGCGGGCGCCTCCTGGCGCTGTGCCCCACCCGGTTGGCCCGCGGCGTTCATTTCTATCTGGGCCCGCAGTGCCTGCACGGTCTCCTGTAGCGCCTGCAGCTTTTCCCCGAACGCCTTGTGGGTCGCGCGCGCCGCGGTCGCGATGTCTTTTCGGACATCTTCCCGCAACATATCGACCTCTTCGAGAAGCGTCTCCTCCATGTCGAGGCGTACGGTCTCGGCGTCACGGCGCAAGGTAATCGACAGACCAATAAGGACAACAGCGAGTACGGCGAGCACGGCGGCCACTCGAAGCGCCCCAGCGCCCTGACCCACCAGCAGCAACAGTGCCGCCAGCGGTGCCAGTCCCACCCCCGACCAGAACACCACCGTGAGCATCCGCCTGCCCGGCCGCTCTGATGGCGGTTCGGAGGCCGGCATGGCTGAGGAGCCTACCGATTCTTCCGGGTCAGCGGAATGGCTGTTCTCCTGCACACCAAAACAACGACGCACGCGGGTGCGCCACGCTCATTTCACGGGAAAGTCCGCGATTCGTACCACGAATGGGCAACCGGACGGGTGCGGGACCGATCCCGCACCCGTCCGTCGTTGCGTCAGCCGGCCGCCAGTGCACCGTCCGACGAGAACACCAGGCCGACGGTGATCGTGCCGGTGGTCAGCGCGGACTTGGTCTGCGGGCCGCCCGCGTCGAGCGAGCTGAACGAGCCGGCCTTGAATCCGTAGGTCTCCTCAAGGCCCTTCTGGCACTTCGGCCGCTGCGGGCACTCCGCCGGACCACCCATGACGGTCGCCTGCCCCGAGCACTTCGCGGCCAGGTCAGAGAGGGTCTTGAGGCCGTACTTCGTGGCGGCCGCCTCGGTCACGGCGAACGCGTTCTGGTCTTGCGCCGCCGAGGGCGTGCCGAACGTGATGCCGACCTTCGTACCGACCGCCTTCAGGCCCTCCATCGTCTTGGCGAGGTCGGAGGACGAGATCGCGGCCGCGCTGGCGCCGTTGACCTTGCCGTTGAGGAAGTCGGCCATGGTCGCCGCGTACTCCGGCACCACCTGGATCTCACCCTTTTCCAGCGCCGGCTCGTAGAGCTCACGGTTGCCGATCTGCTGGAGCTTGGTCTGGAATCCGGCCGCCTTCAGCACGATCTGGTACAGCTCGCCGAGCGTCTGGTTTTCGCTGAAGTTGGCCGCGCCGATCACGATCGTGCCGCCCTGGCCCTTGGTGATGCCGGTGGTCAGCGAGTTGGCCGTCGCGAACTCCTCGGCGGCCACCTTCGGCGTCTTGCGGTCGACGTCGACCGCCTTGTTGAGCGCGATCAGCTTCGTCGTGTCGAGGGCCGCCGACACCTTGTCGAGCGCCGCCACCAATTCCGGCGTCGATGCCTTCGAGTTGATCGCCGGCACCACGTTGTCGGTGTTTTGTAGCTTCTTGTCGTCTTCGAGGACCACGAGCTTGTTGCCTGCCACCGGCGCACAGCCGGCGCCGTTGGCGGCCGTGGCCGGGGCCTCCGTGCCCGAAGATCCCGATTCCCCGCAACCCGCGAGGATCCCCGCGCCGGCGAGGACGCTTACCGCGCCCACAGCCAGACGTATACGTGCGCGCATTGTCATGCCCGCCTTCCGTGTCCCGGCGCGACCCTTATGGCCGGCCGCGTGTCTGGCGGACGACTGTCTGCTGCCGCCGCCCGCGAAATCAGCCAACATCCTTTCAGGGGGACCGACAACTCGACGCGATTTGTTGTCACCTGATCGTCATGCGCGGGCGGCGCGCGGCGCCCTCCGCAGAGGTCGGGGCGTGACGGCCCGCTCGACCAGCGCCAGGGCACTCTCGACCAGCAGGGCGAGCAGGGCGACCAGGATGCCGCCCGCCAGGATCTGACCGCCGCCCACCGCGATGCCGAGGCCGAAGCCGGCGCTGATGATCTGGCCCAGCCCGCCGCCGTTGACGAACGACGCCAGGGCGGCGGTCGCCACTACCTGAACGGCAGCCGTCCGGAACCCTGCTGCCAGGTAGGGCACCGCGAGCGGCAACTCGACCCGGGTGAGCACCTGCCAGCCGGACAGGCCCATCCCGCGCGCCGCGTCCCGCGCCTCCGGGTCGATCGACCGCACCCCGGTGTACGCGTTGGCCAGCAGCGGCGGCACGGCGAACACGGCCAGCGCCACGATCACCGGCGGCTTGCCGAAGCCCAGGAACGTCAGCGGCAGGATCGTGAGCAGGGCGATCGTCGGGATGGCCAGGGTGAGGTTGGAGATCAACACGACCGCGCCGCCACCGCGTCCGGTGTGGCCGAGCCACATCCCGATCGGCCAGGCCACTACACAGCCGAGCGCCACCGCCGCCGCGGATATCCACAGGTGCTCGCCGAGGCGGTCCAGGATGCCGCCCGGGTTGGTCCAGTTGAGCGGGTCGTTGAGCCAGAGCACGGCCTGCTGGATCGGGTTGTCCGACGTCATGCCGGACCTCTGCGGGTCCACGGGGTGAGCAGCCGGCCGACCGTGGCCAGCACCAGGTCGAGTACGAGGGCGAGCCCCACACACATCACCGCGCCGGTGAGGATCTCGGCCTTGTAGAAGTTGTTCCGGAAGCCGGTCATGATCAGGTCACCCAGGCCGCCGTACCCGATCAGGGCCCCGACCGTGACCAGCGCCACCGTCGACACGGTGGCCAGGCGGAGGCCGGTCACGATGCCGGGCAGGGCCAGTGGCAGGTCGATCCGGAGCAGGCGGCCCCACCGGCCGTACCCCATGCCCTGCGCGGCGTCGCGCGCCTCGGCCGGCACCTGGTTGAGCCCGGCGAGCGCGTTGCGCACGATCAGCAACAGGGCGTAGAGCACGAGCGCGATCAGCACGGACGCCGGGTTGGTGGTGCCGACGTACGGCGCGACGAAGGCGAGCAACGCCAGTGAGGGGATGGTGTAGAGCACGCCGGAGAGTGCGAGAATCGGCCCGGTGAGGGGCCGGAACCAGTACGCCACGACGGCCAGCGGCACCGCGATGAGGGTCGCGATCAGCACCGCCTCGGCGGTCAGGGTCGCGTGCTCGCGCAGCGCGGCGAGAATGGTGTCGGAGTTGTCCCGCACGTACTGCCAGGAAAACCACGGGTTACCCGGGCTTTCCTGAAGAGCGAGCCGGAAGGACATACGTGGACCGTACCCCGGAGGCCGACGACGCGGCACAAAAGAAGGCCGCGCCGATAGAACTTGTCGGAATTCGCAAGCAGTACCCGGACGGCACCGTCGCCGTCGGCGACCTGAGCCTGGAGGTCCGGGCCGGCGAACTGGTCGTCCTCATCGGACCGTCCGGCTGCGGCAAGTCCACCGTGCTCCGCATGATCAACCGGCTGATCGAGCCCACCGCCGGCAAAATCCTGCTCGACGGCGAAGACGTCACCCGGGTCGATCCGGTGCAGCTGCGCCGGCGCATCGGGTACGTCATCCAGAACGTCGGGCTCTTCCCGCACCAGACCATCCGGACCAACGTCGGCACCGTGCCTCGGCTGCTCGGCTGGTCCCGGGCGCAGGTCCGGGCCCGCTCCGACGAGCTGCTGGACCTGGTCGGCCTCGACCCGGTGCAGTTCGGGAGGCGGTATCCGCAGGAGCTGTCCGGCGGGCAGCGGCAGCGCGTCGGGGTGGCCCGGGCGCTCGCGGCCGACCCCGTCGTACTGCTGATGGACGAGCCGTTCTCCGCGGTCGACCCGATCGTGCGGGCCCGGCTGCAGGAGGAATTCCTGCGGCTACAGGAAGACGTGCGCAAGACCATCGTGCTGGTCACCCACGACCTGGACGAGGCGGTACGCCTCGGCGACCGGATCGCCGTCCTTTCTCAGGGCGGCAAGCTGGAGCAGTACGCCACCCCGGCCGACCTGCTCGGGCGGCCGGCCTCCTCGTTCGTGCGCGAGTTCGTGGGCGCCGACCGGGGGATCCGCCGGCTGGCCGTCACCCCGGTCACCCGCGACATGCTGGAGCCGCTGTCCGGCGACCACGACGGCTACCCGGAGGCCGAGCTCGGCTCGTCCCTGTACGACGCGCTCGCCGCCATGCTCGTCACGAACTCGGACCACGCCCTGATCGCCGAGAACGGGCAGCCCGTCGGCCTGCTCACCCGCCACCGCGTACTGAGCATCGACTACCCCGCCGACTAAGACCGTGATCAGGGCGTCCTTCAAGTCGTTCCGATGACTTGAAGGACGCCCTGATCACCGTGTCGGGGGCTACGTCGACCGGCCGCGCCAGCCTCCCAAAGTGGCCAGCCCGATGATCCACCCGACGAAGAGGCCGTACGTGGCCCCGCTGCCGGCGGCCCGGAAGGCGCCGAGCAGGGTGGGGTTGGACTGGATCAGTGCCGCGAAGAGCGAGGCGAACGCCCCGGCGAAGACGTATGCGGACCACCCGGCGAAGAACTGCGCGAGGGTGCCGCGGGCCCGGGCCAGCTGGGTGCCGGGCAGTGCGTAGAGGAACGCTGCGGTAAGGAGGATCACGAGGATCGCCCGGAGGTTGGTGGCGATGACGTCCTGCACCGGCATGTCGGAGTCGAACCGCCAGGCCGGCCATGCGAGCAACTGGAGGAACCAGCCGCCCGCCGTATTCGCGTCGGTGTTGGACTCGGCCCAGTCCCCGTACCAGGGGCTGCCGAAGACCAGGACCAGCACGAGCGCCGCGATGGTGCCCGCGCCCGTGGTGGTCTTGTTCCGGGTGGTGGTGAGCGCCATGACGCCTTAGATTCCCAAGGCATCGCTGGAGTCAAACCTGTCGTTATTTACCCGCTGGGTGCTTCATGAGGTAGTCGATGAAGGCGGCGCGCAGCAGCGGCTCGGAGTCCGCGTCGTACCCGTGGCCGGTGAACTCGCGCCACAGCGCGACGGCCTCGTCGATCGTCGGGCCGACCGCGTTGGGCGAGCCGTCCAGCTCCTCGATGTCGTCGGCGTGCGGCAGGTGCCGGAGCACTGACCAGAAGAAGCCCACGTCGCGGCGGTGCCGGGCCACGGCGAACGCCCGCTCCCGCAACTCCTCTGTGGATAGGGCATCCAACTCGGCAAACGTGCTCTCTGACATACCGTGAGCTTATCGGCCGCTCGTGCCCCAGCGGTCTTCCCAGGGGTCCGACCGACCGGCCGCGGGCTGCGCCGGGAGCGGGGAGACCCAGGAATCCTCGCGGTCCCGCCGGGAGGACCAGTTGGACGCCGGCGGGTCCGGCTCGGTCCATTCGTCGTCCAGGCCGTCGCCCCGGGAGCGCGGCCGCCCGTACGACTCGACGAGCCGGGTCACCACCAGGCCGGCCGCCAGCACGCCGCCCGCGATCGCGAAGAGGGAGATGTCCCAGTCGGTCTCGGCCTCGTACCGCAGGAACAGGGTGACGAGCACGACCGCCAGGATCGTGCCGAAGATCCCGCCGCGCCGGCCGAAGGCACTCGCGCCGCCGAGCAGCGCGGCACCGATCGCCAGGCCGGTCCACTCCAGCCCCGGCGAGGGCACCACCGGCGCGTTCTCGCCGGCCACCAGCAGGATGCCGGCCACCGCCGCGAACGCGCTGGACAGCACCAGCGAGCCGCCGGTCAGCACGGCGGCCAGGCCGCCACGGCGGCGGGCCGGGTCGGCCACCGGACGGAAGCGGCCCACCGCCCGGCGCACCGGTTTGATCATGCCGATCAGGCCACCGAGTACGGACAGGGCGGCGATCCCGGCGAAGAGGTACAGGGCCTGCTCGGTCGGGTCGTACTCGCCCTGCAAGTTGACCGGCGCGGACCGCTGCTGGATGAAGACGAGCGCCGCCAGCACGCCGGCGAGGGACCCCGCCCAGCCGGGCACGTGGAAGCCGACCACGAGGACGGCCATCACCAGGCCCAGGATCGCGGCGGCGACGGTCGCCTCGCCAGCGGCTATCAGCACGCCCCGGTCGCCGTTCTCCGCGAAGTGCAGCGCCGAGGCGACCGCGATCGTGCCGAGGGCCAGGTTGGGTGCGCCGGCCCGGAGAGTGAGGCTGGCCCCGAGCGCGATCAGGCCGAGGGCCGCCGCCTGCACCAGGAGCTGGTCGAGCGCGGCACCGCGGACGGCGTCCGGGTTCGCGCGGTAGAGCAGGAACGCGACGCCGCCGGCGGCGATCAGCAGGATGATCTCCCAGGCCACGTGCACGCCCATGCGGTCGCGGCCGGGCTCGCCGTGCGTCGGGTCGTCGAAGACGTCGTCCAGGTTCGTCGAGGAGACCGCGCGGCGCTGGGTCAGCTCCATCGGCTCCGGTTCGCGGAATTCGTTGGCCACCGGGAAGCTGCCGGTCTGGTACGTCGGTGTGGAGCCGAAGCCCCCGTCCGTACCGAAGCGCGCGTCTTCCCGCAGCCCGCCCCCGATCGGGTCCGTGCTGCCGGTGTCGCGCCGCCGAAAGGCCGGCTCGTCGTACGCCATTTTGCGCGCCTCCTGTGGTCGTTCAGCCTGGCTTCGCGCCGCCTAGCTTTACGGATCCGGACGCACGACGGATTGAAACCAGTCAGCCGCACCGTACTCGGCTCTACCCAGGGACGTCACCCCCTGTGTACGACACCCCGCATCGGTGGGTGCCCTACTTGTCGGACCTATCCGATTCTTTCTCATCATCTGGACGCTTCGGAACCCGGCACGAGCGCTCCAGCCACAGGGCCGCGCCGACCAGTGCCAACGAGGCGACCAGGCCGGCGGAGGCGGCCGGGATGTCGTTGCTGGCCGCCCTGGTGCGCTCGATCAGCAGCCACCCCAGCAGTCCCGCGTAGAACCCGGCGAAGATGGCCCCGGCCAGTGAGGACGCCTTCGCGAGCACGGCGTACCGCGCGACCGCGAGGGGGTCGACCGGCTCCCGCCCCGGGCGCCGCTCGATGCCGGCCCGGGTGTTGATCGCGACGTACGCTTCGAG
The DNA here is from genome assembly GCF_011764445.1 of Phytohabitans rumicis. Lineage (NCBI taxonomy): Bacteria > Bacillati > Actinomycetota > Actinomycetes > Micromonosporales > Micromonosporaceae > Phytohabitans > Phytohabitans rumicis. The sequence goes on along the minus strand of NZ_BLPG01000001.1, from coordinate 4,733,796 downwards.
CACGGCCAGCGCCGCCAGCGTCACAGTGGGTAACCATGGCAGGCTCGGAATGTCGTTGTAGAAGCTGCTGATCAGCCACCACGCCACCGCGGCCGCGGCGAGGCCGGCCACGACCAGCGTGGCGGGCCGGGTCGGGCCCATTCGCGGTCCGTGCGGCGCGGCACCGCGCGGTGGAGACTCCGGTTCCATCACTCCGACTCTAACCGCAGGTGCGGTCGAGGGCTGACGGCCAGGGCGTCTCCCGCGAGGGGTTCGGTCTGGAGCAGGTCGGACAGCGTCCCGTGGCCCGGCAGCTGCGCGTACGGCTGGATGTCGATCCACGGCCGGAGCACGAAGGCACGCAGGTGGGCGCGCGGGTGCGGGAGAGTCAGCTCGGGGTCGTCACCGCGAATCGGCACACCGTCGTCGGTCCACGCCGCGATCACGTCCACGTCGAGGCTGCGCGGCCCGAACGGGCGGGCCGGGTCGCGTACCCGGCCGGCCGCCTCCTCCAGCGCCCGCGCCCGCGCCAGCCAGTCCCGCGGCGTGGCCGCCGGGTCGTGGACCAGCGCCGCCGCGTTCAGGTACGCCGGCTGGTCCTCGTCGCCCCAGGGTGGCGTCTCGTACACCCCGGACACCACCAGCAACACGTCGGACAGGCCCGCCACCGCGGTACGGAGGTGGCCGAACCGGTCACCGAGGTTGCTGCCCAGCGAGAGGACGGCCCGGGTCATGGCTCCCGCCACCGGGACACGGTCACCGCGACGTCGGCGAACTCGTGGGCGATCGGGGCCTGCGGCTTGTGCACCGTCACGGTCGCCGCGGCGACCCGGCGGTCGGCGAGGCAGAGGGTCGCCAGCCGTTCGGCCAGCGTCTCGATCAGGTTGACCGGCTCGCCGGTGACCACCGCGACCAGGCGCTCGGCCAGCTCGCCGTAGTGCACGGTGTCGGCCACGTCGTCGGAGCGGGCCGCCGGGCCGAGGTCGAGATCCAGCACCACGTCCACGACGAAGTCCTGGCCCTGCTCGCGCTCGAAGTCGTACACGCCGTGGCGGCCGCGGGCGCGCAGCCCGGTCAGGGTGATTTGGTCGGTCACGGTCGCACCAGCCTCGGTGCGCCGGACGCCTCCCAGACGGCCAGCGCGTCCACCGTCCCGCGTACGTCGTGCACCCGCACCCCCCAGGCGCCCGCGGCCACGGCCAGGACGCTGGTGGCGACCGTCGCCGCCTCCCGCTCGTCCGCCGGCCGCGGAGTGCCGTCCGGACCGGCCAGCAGCGCGCCCAGGTACGACTTCCGGCTGGCCGCGACGAGCACCGGGTAGCCGAGCGTCATCAGCTCGTCCAGGTGCCGCGTGAGCTGCCAGTTGTGCGCCGGCTTCTTGGCGAAGCCGAGGCCCGGGTCGATCACCAGCCGGTCGGCGCGGACGCCGGCGGCGAGCGCCTGGTCGACCCGCTGGCCCAGTTCGGCGCGTACCTCGGCCACCACGTCGGCGTACGTGGCCAGGTCCTGCATCCGCCGGGAGTGGCCCCGCCAGTGCATCAGCACCCAGGGACAGCCGGCCTCCGCGACCACCTTTCCCATGTCCGCGTCGGCGAGTCCGCCCGACACGTCGTTGACAACGACGGCGCCGGCCTCTAGGGCCGCCGCGGCGACGCTCGCCCGAGTGGTGTCGATACTCATGAGTACGCCGGCGGCGGCCAGCTCGCGGATGACCGGCAATACGCGCTTGGCCTCGGTCTCCGCGTCCACGCGTGCGGCGCCGGGCCGCGTCGACTCGCCGCCGATGTCGACGATGCCGGCGCCCTGATCGCGCATCTCCACGCCGTGCCGGACGGCGTCCGAACGACACACATAGCGTCCGCCATCGGAAAATGAATCGGGCGTTACGTTCAGAACCCCCATCACGACGGGGCGCGCCGACCGCAGGAGTTCCACCGCTGCGGTGAGGCGTGATTCTGTCACGAATAGACGGTACCGACCGGCGATCAAACCGCTGCTCGCCGGCCCCGATTAGCACAAATGTTCGAGACAAGTTATCATGAGCCACGCCCGAACCACAGGTCACGAGCTTCGTAGCTTGGCAGAAAGGGGGGTGCCCCGTACGCTTTGCAATTGCGCATCATTCAGACGTCATAGCTTGAGGAGATGGGCTAAAGCAGGACAAAACGCCCAGAAAAGTTCACCATATGTGGTGAACGCCAGACAGTGAGTGATGGGGCAACCCGCCTACTCCCACCGCCGACGGGCTGCGCACCGGGGAGGTCCTTACCAATGAACACCACAGAGTTCGTCACAGCGGCGTGGTCAACGGCCACGCACGCGGCTGACGCGCTCGCCCTCATACCTGCGGCGGAGCCGGAACCCAAGGGTATCGACACCGAAAACATCGTCACCTTCTTCGCCAGCAACATCGCGCCGATCCTGCTCGCCGTACTGGGCGTGATCTTCATCGGCCGGGCCAGCAAGGGCGAGATATCGAAGGTGTTGACGAGTTCGGCGATCGCGATCGTGGGCCTGGCGTTCATCGCGGGAGCGGCGACACTGTTCTTCGTCGGCGACTACATCATCAACTTGATCTTCGAGTAGGCCGCGGGCTCGATATGCGGCTGCGTACCGACGACGACATCTACCGGGCTCGCCTGGTCTACCTCGGCCCGCCCGGCTACACGCTGCCCATCCACCTGCCGTACGCCCAGTACGGCGTCTTTATGCTGCTCGTGCCCCTCTTCATATTCATTCATTACCTCATCACGTGGGACGTGGAACTGTTCCCAGCATGGGAGATCGCGCTCGCTGTCGTGACGACGTCCTTCATATTTCGGTACGTCGATCCCGACCGTCCCGCGCGCATGGTGATCCGGACCGCCCTGACCGACTGGCGCCGCACCCGGGAGCCCGTGACGGAGCTGCGCGACCCGCGCCTCGTCGCTACCCGGATCCGGATCCGGGAGGAGTTGGTATGAGGAGCACTCACGGCCTTCTGCGCGGAGCGATGGCATGACCCCACCCTCCCCACCGGGCTCCCCTCGTCCGGTCGGCGTGCCGGCCGACCCTCAAGGTAACGCTGTGCGACCAGACGACTACTCGCCGTTTGATCATGACGATGACGCCGGCGACCTGATCACCAGCCCCGACCACGGCGCGGTCGCCGTTTTCCAGGCCCCCCAGCCGTCGCGCCGGCCGGCACCCCCGGCCGCGAGCAACGGGCGCGGCGAGACCGAACACCCCGACATCGACTCGCCCTTCCTCGACCTCTTCCCCGGCCAGGCCGGCCGACCGGCCCCGACTGCCGGCCCAGGCGAGCGGAGCGAGCGCGCCAGCAGAGCGCCGGCGCGGTCGCCGGCGCCCCAGCCTGCCGTGGAACCCGTCCGGCCGGCAGCCAACGGCACCGGCGCGGCCGCCCGACCCGACCACGACCGGGACCTGAAAGGCGTACCCCCGAAAGAAGCCGGACCAGCAGCGGCCACGCGGCCGCCGGCGCGGGCCGAGCGCCCACCGCGCCATGCGGCCCTTGACAGTGCCGCGTCCGCCGGCACAGCGAACGCGCACGACGTCACGGCTGCCCGGGGGCCGGTGAACCTGCCGGCCGTGCGGGAGCCGATGGCCGAGGCCCCGGTGCGGCGGCCGAGCGCGGAGCCGGCGCCCCGGCGGCGGCCGGAGGAGCCGCGACGGCCGGCGGAGGACGAGGCGCCGCCGCGCGAGCGGCGGTCCGGGGTCAAGAAGCGGCCCGGGTCGGCGCCCAAGCCGGTCCGCGCCCCGAAGATCAAGTTCGCGGACCGCGACCCGGCCGTGGACCTGGCGATCACCGAGATCGCCGGCCACCTGACGTTCACGCCGCACACGGTGACCGCCTGGTACTGGCTGCCGGAGGTGCGCTGGGCGTTCCGGCCGGACGCGGAGCGCGAGGCGCTGCTGTCGGCGATCTCCGAGCAGTACGCGGGGCTCGCCGGGTTCCGGCTGCACCTGCGCCGCACCACCCGGCCGTTCCCGGCCGACGAGTGGGCCCGCACCCTCGACATGCACACCCCGCACCCGCTCGGCAACGCACCCGGCGCCACCTCCTGGTCCGACCACCTGGTGGCCGCGCAGCGCCACCTGCTGTCGGTCAACCACGCGGAGGGCCAGACGTACCTGGGCGTGACGTTCGCCCGGCGGTCGCTCGGCGACTCGCTGGCCGAGCGGCTGCTGCGGGCGTTCGGGCGGGGCGTCGCCGAAGGCGAGCGGCGCAAGCTCGGGCGCACGGTGGAACAGTTCGACGAGGTGCTCGGCGCGTTCGGCATGCGGGGGCGGCAGGTGACGCCGCACGAACTGGAGTGGCTGCTCTACCGCTCGGTCGCGCTGTGCATGGCGCCGCCGACCGCGCTGTCTCCCGTCACCGGCGGACAGTGGGAGCGCGGCGACCTGCTGGCGCTGACCGAGCAGATCGAGCGCTACCGGACCCCGTACGGCTCGACGGTCAAGCTGGTCAACCGGATGACCGGCGAGGAGCGGCACGTCGCCGTGCTCGCCGTCGGCCGGATGGAGCCGCTGGAGATCCCCGAAAAGCACGAGCCGTGGATGCACTTCCACGAGCGGCTGCCCTGGCCCATGGAGCTGTCCTCGCGGGTCGACCTGCTGGGCTCCGGCGACTCGTTCAAGAACCTCGAACACCGCCTCCGGATGATCCGCTCCCAGCAGCTCGACTACGCCGAGCACGGCATCGACGCCCCGCCCGAGCTCGAACGGCTGGCCAAGCGGGCCCTCGTCATCGGCGACGAGATGACCACCGGCCTGCCGGTCGAGTCGGCGCGCGCACACGGCTGGCACCGGATCGCGGTCGGCGGACGCACCCGGGAGGAGTGCCTGGAACGGGCCCGGCGGCTCATCCAGCTCTACTCCCGCGAGCTGCGCATCTCGCTGCAGCACCCGAAAAACCAGGACTGGCTGGCGCGGGAGTTCATCCCCGGCGAGCCCATCGCCAACACCGGCTACATCCGGCGCATGCCGGTCAAGCTGCTCGCCGCCGCGCTGCCCCAGGCGGCGTCCACGGTGGGCGACCGGCGCGGCGACCTCATCGGGCGCACGTCGGGCACCTGCCGGCGGCCGGTCTTCCTCGACCTGCACTTCCCCATGGAGGTACGGGAGCGGTCCGGGCTCGCCGTCTTCGTCGCCGAGCCGGGCGGTGGCAAGTCGACGCTGCTCGGCGCGCTGGGCTACCTGGCCGCCCGGCGCGGCGTACAGGTCACCCTGCTCGACCCGTCCGGCCCGCTCGCCCGGCTATGCGCGATGCCGGAGCTGCGGCCATACTCGCGGGTGCTCAACCTGACCGGCTCCGAGCACGGCACGCTCGCCCCGTACTCGCTGATCCCCACGCCACTGCGGTCGGAATTCGCCGCCGGGCCGCCCGGCGACCGCGAGTTCGAGATCGCGGTGTCCAACGCCCGGGCCGAGCGCCGCATGCTCGTACAGGACATCTGCTCGATGCTGGTGCCGCCGCAGGTCGCCCGCGAGGCGGCGACGGCGACCCTGCTGCGCCACGCCGTACGGCAGGTGCCGGCCGAAGAGACGTCCACGCTGGACGACGTGGTCGCCTGCCTGTCCAGCCTGGACAACGACGAGGGCCGCGAGCTGGCCAACCTGCTCCTGGACACCGCCGAGATGCCGCTCGCCCTGCTCTTCTTCGGCCGCCCACCAGAAGGGCTGCTCGGCGCCGACGCCGCGCTGACCGTCATCACCATGGCCGGCCTGCGCCTGCCCGACCTGAAGATCGAGCGGGAGTACTGGTCGGCCGAGGAGGCGCTGGCCCTGCCGATGCTGCACACCGCGCACCGGCTGGCCGTACGGCGCTGCTACGGCGGCTCGATGTCGTCCCGCAAGATGGTGGGCTTGGACGAGGCGCACTTCATGGAGGGATGGCGCTCCGGCCGCTCCTTCCTCGTACGGCTGGCGCGGGACTCCCGCAAGTGGAACCTGGCAGCGCTGGTCGCCTCCCAGAACCCGCGCGACATCCTCGGCCTCGACGTACAGAACCTGGTCTCCACCGTCTTCGTCGGGCGGATCGCCGAAGACGTCGAGATCGCGTCCGAGGCGCTGCGACTTCTCCGCGTGCCGGTGAACGACGGTTACGAGGCAACGCTCGCTTCATTGTCTAATGTGGACACGTCATCGGCTTCACGACTCGGATTCCGGGAGTTCGTCATGCGGGACGTGGATGGGCGCGTGCAGAAGATAAGAGTGGACGTGTCGTACGTCGAGGGCCTCCTCGACCACCTCGACACCACACCGGCAGTCGCTACAGCGGCACAGTCCCTGCCCACCGGCGCATCCGACGCGGAGGTGTGAGGTGACCAGGCGCGCGACCGCGCTACTCCTCGTCATCCTCGTATCCGCCGCCACGTCCCTCGTCTGGCCCACAGGGCCGGCGTCCGCGTACCCAACCATGCCAACACAAGCCCCCGGCGACCTTTGCACAACGCAGGAGTGGCAAGCCGACTTCCGAGCCTGCGTCGACAAGCTTCAGGACGTGGCGGCCGCACGCGCGGAATGTCTCACCGCCCCGACCCCCGGCACGCCGGACTCCGGCCTCGCCGGCTGGTTCGCAAGTCGCCCCGAGGCATCGAAAAAGGACGGCCCGAAGGGCCTCTACACCGACTACGGCTACGCCGGATACGGCTACACGACCTACGATATCGACAACGGATGCGCCTCAAAGCTTACCCATCCCGAGTACAAGTTCACCACCACGGTCGCCAACGGCGAGTTCATGATTGCGACCGCGATCATCGGCGCGTCGAATGCGCTAAGGGAACGAGCCTGGGATCCAGAGTCGATGTGGGGCTGGGCCGACCCCTTGGTAGACCAGGCGACCAAGGCGGTCTACCAAAAGGTCTTCAGCGTTTTCGGTATCGTCACGCTGGCCGTGGTGGGTTTGTACCTGCTCTGGCGGTCCCGTCAAGCAGACATGAGTAACGCGATGACCACGGCAGGGTGGGCGCTGCTCATCATGGTCGCCGTAACGGCACTGGCGGCGTGGCCGGTGAAATCGGCCAACGTCGCGGACTCCACCCTCGTCGGCACGCTGGGGGTCGTGCACGACGCGGTCGGTCCCCGCTCAATGGATAGGCCGCCCGGCGAATGCCGGCTCGGAAATCCCGAGGCGTGTACGGATCATCGCCCCCGGCGGTGCGGGCCAGCGATACCGTCACCGAAACGATGCTGTACCGCAACTGGCTCCGCGGCGTTCTTGGTTCGGCCGACAGCGAGACCGCGAAGAAATACGGCCGCGCCCTGTACGACGCCAAGTCCCTAAGCTGGGATGAAACTGAAAAACTACGCTCCAACCCAGCCACCCGCGAAGCCACTAAGGCGGCCAAGGAACGGCAATGGATGAAGGTCGCGGAGCAAATCAAGACCGAAGATCCAGAGGCCTACGAGTACCTGCAAGGGACCAAGGACATGGAGCGGATAGGCGCCGGCTTCATCGCCGTGCTCGCCGCCCTTCTGTTCGCGATGTTCGACCTCACCGCCTCGCTGTTGGTACTGCTCGGCTTCCTGATCTTCCGCTGGGCGGTCATCGCCGCCCCGATTCTCGGCACGGTTGGCCTGATGCGGCCCGCCAGTGCGGGCATCCGCCGGCTGGCCAACGCCGTGGTGGCAGCCGTCTTCAATATCGCCATCTTCGGTACCGGCGCAGCGATCTATCTCTTCGCGGTCGACCTGATCATGAGCACACCCACCTTGCCGGGTTGGTTGCAGGTGGTCCTCGTCTGGCTGTGCGGCGTTGTCGGCTGGCTCCTCCTGCGTCCGTACCGCCGGATCACCCAACTTGGCGGCAAGGACGGTACTGCCGCGATCACATCTGCGGGTTCCTGGCATCGCCGCTTCTTCCGCGACGTTCGAGAGGCTGCGAAACTCAACGTCGCCGAGCCGGGCGGCACCGCCGAGCCACAAGCTGGCAAGCGGCGCCAGGTCGTCGTTGAGCAGACCAGCCTTCGGCCTGAAGCCCGGGACGAGGACCCTTCGCACGCCAGTACGTCACGAGCCGACGGCCAAGAGCGCGATGGAGCGGCAGCCCCCGACGTTTCGCCGCCATCCCGCGGAGCCTCGCCGGCCCCGTCACGCACGCGGCGCCCGGCCCAGTGGGTGGAGCCGGATGTCCCCGAGAAGCCACCGGCCTACACCATCTACCGGCCCGACGGTGAGCCAGCCACGGAGCCCGCACCGACGCCCCGGGTGCGCGCCGAGGCCAGGTGACACGAATGCGCCGGGCCATCGAGGTCATCGTCCGCGGGATCCTTCGGTCCCGCGTCGGCGTGGCCCTGGTCCTGTCAATCGTCGTGTTTGGCATCGTCGGTGCCGCAAAACTGTTTTCCAGCTCCACGGACGCCGTCCCGGGAACGCGCGGCGCGCCCGACCAGCCGATCATCACCGCCAGCCCGACGGCTGCCGATGACGGCCTAGCCACACCCGAGTCTGCGCCAGTACCCGTCATCAGTCCGGGGACTGCCGCCCCCGCCACGGTTGCCGAAGCCTTCGGGATGGCGTGGGTCGATCACCGCGACACAACCGCCGACCGCTGGTATGCCGGGCTGTTGCCGCATTGCACAGAGACGCTGGCCGGAAAGCTGGCCGATGTCGATCCGGCCGCGGTCCCCGCCGACCGCCTCACCGGCAAGCCCGTCCTGATTCCGTACGCGGAGAACATCGTCGACGCGACGATCCGCGTCGACTCCGGCCTACTGCGGCTGCGCTTGACCGCCGTCGCCGGGCGCTGGCTGGTCGACGGCGTGGACTGGGAGCGGGCATGACCGACAACCTCGTGAGCGACGTTGAGCGAACTCGCCGTCGGTCCACTCGGAAGGTTGGGCTCGCGGCGGCTCTCGTCGCGACATTGGCCTTGCTTTGCTGCGGGGGTGGGGTCACCTCGTACTTCCTCACCGACCTTGGCGGGGAGGACAACAGCTTGCTGAGTAATGCGTTCGGTTGTGGCGAAACGGGCATCGTCGACGCGTCCAAGGAGTTGCCCAGCGTCGGCCCTTACGGCCAGAACCAGATTCGCAATGCCGCCACCATCGTCAACGTCGGATCCCATCTGCGTGTGCCCTTTCGCGGCTGGATCATCGCCGTCGCGACCGCCATGCAGGAGTCCGCGCTGACGAACCTGCCGCATCTCGGTCCGGACAACGACCATGACTCCGTCGGCCTCTTTCAGCAACGCCCGAGCCAGGGTTGGGGGACGCCGGAGCAGCTCCAGGATCCGAAGTACGCCTCGCGCAAGTTCTACGAGAAGCTGCTGGCCATCCAGGGCTGGCAGCGGATGGCGCTGACCGATGCCGCGCAGAAAGTGCAGCGCAGCGCCTACCCCGACGCGTACGCGAAGCATGAGCCTCTAGCGACCCAGATTGTCAACGTCCTGACGGGCGGAGCGGGGAGGGCGGCTGGCGATGGCACCACCGCCCGGTGTGCCGCAGCCGGCGAGATCGCCGCATCGGGTTGGACGGTCCCGGTCCGTGCGCTCATCGTTTCCGGGTTCCGCACCGCCGAGCGTCCGACCCATGACGGCGTGGATCTCGGCGCCGGCCGCAATACACCCATTCGCGCTGCGGCTTCTGGCCAAGTTATTACCGCGCGATGCGACGTTGACCGGTCCGGCAGGCTCTGCGATCGCGATGGTTCTCCCTCGACGCCCGGCTGTGGCTGGTACGTGAAGATCCGTCACGCCGGCAACTTCGTGACCATGTACTGCCACATGGTCGTCCGGCCAAAGGTGACGGTCGGGCAGATGGTGGCTGCTGGTGAAGAAATCGGCCTGGTCGGCACTAGTGGTCATTCCTCGGGCCCGCACCTGCATTTCGAGGTCTACGACCCCGGTAAGGGTGACAAGATCGACCCGGCGGCATTCATGCGGGACAAGGGTGCGCCACTGGGCAGCAACCCATGAGCCGCGAACCTCGACCAGATCCGTTCGCCGGCCGGCCCGATTGGGCGCCGCATCCGCCGAGGCCTATTGTTCCGATGCCGGCGTTGAACCACGACGATCTGCGTGGCCGTCGCGTGATCGTCGGCCTTCCAGGACTTGGGTGGCGGTGCGACCTACGAGCTGACGAAAGGGTGGTGCAAGGCAGCCGGACCTACATCCCGGTAATGCCGGAACATGAGTGGTACAGGGCCGAACTGGAACAGGTCGAGGTGTTCGCGCCTCTCATACCAGCCGAACAAGTATGGGTAGAAGTACTAGGTGCACGCAACGAGATCGTCCCACACGATCGAAACGATATGCCTGATCGTCTCGTGTCGCTAGACGCTCCTCCGCGGCGAGAACCAATAGCCATTATGGATGTGTCGCGGCTTACAGGTCATCGAGTGGTGCAGGTCGTAGAAGGAGTAGAGCGCCGTGACTTGCGCGCGGTCACTGAGCTGCATACGAGCACCGACGGCTACACCTGCGCACGAGTTGCAACTGAACTGGAATGGTATCGGTGGGCAGCGAATGGCCGAGCTCCGAAAACCCGTGAGATTCCCGTCAATTTGCTCTGGATAGAGTGAAGCTCATCCCCTACGAGCGCTACACACTCGCCATCCATCGTCGTCTTCGGCATCAAACCGCCAGAGCTGCCGATCACTCTCACTTCCATCGGAAATTGTTCTGCGAATTTCGACACTAACTGTGCTTCGCCGTCCAGAGGTTTCCATTGTCAGTGAGCCCCAGGAGATCTGAACATTTATGGCGTGCTGAGACTCCCTCGCCTCAATATCCCGTCGAAATGCACGTATTTCGGCCAGATCTGCACCTCCACAGGTATATAGACCGGCACGCGTGTCATTACGTTCTACTAGGTAGGCGCGGAGGTAGTTATCTACGGCCACGTCGGGGGCGCTGCGGTCTGGTTCGGTGGCGTCGCGGTACGCGACCAGTGCCACCCCCGCACCTCCCAGGCAGAGCAGCGCCACCACCCCAGCGACCATCATCAACACGAGTCGCCCTGTCCGTACTGCAGCCACGCTCCGAGGTTAGCCGCACAGCGCACCACGGCGAAGAACGGACCATTAGTACATTGAGGACGCCCGAAGAAAGACATGAGCGGCTGCGCGACCAAACCCCCGCGCTGGGATACCGTCTCAGTCCAAGGGAGGTGGGCGGCGTGGCCAATGCGAAAGCACGGATCGGCCAGGCCGCCGCTCTGCACCGGCAGGCCGTGGCCACCGTTGCCGCCGCCGCTGGCGCCCTCGATGACTTCCGGCCGGCTCCGCCGGACCAGCGCGAGCAACACGACCTGGTCGAACGGCTGCGCGCCGCCGCCGCGACCCTCGTTCCCGGCTGGTTGGGCGCGCCGCTGGACGCGCAGTCCGAGGACACGCCGCTCGGCGGCCCGCTGCTGCCGCAGTTCGTCCGGGTGGGGATGGCCCAGCCGCTCGACGACGCGCGGTTTCCCGCGGTTGTGCCGCTGCTGGGGACCGGGCACCTCACCGTGGACGCGGATGCCCGCGATCCGCGGGTGGCGGGGCTGCTCCGCGCGCTCCTGCTCCGCCTGCTTGCCGCAGCGCCGGCGGGTTCGCTGCTGGTCCGGGGGGTGGACGCCGCGGGGCCGGGCTGGTTTTCGGGCCTTTTGAGCCGCTGGCCGACGCCGGCCTGATGCCGCCGCCGGTCACCGACCGCACGGGGCTGCGGGCCGTCCTCGCGGAAGCGGAGCAGTGGGTACGCCCAGCGCGGCCGGCCACGGCCCGACACTCCCGCCGGGACCGCACGCTGCTGCTGGCGGTCGCCTCGTTGCCGGAGCTGACCGAGGGTGCAGATCTTGCCCGGATCGCGGCGCTGGCACAGCACGGCCCCGAGGCAGGCTTGCATCTGATCGTGGCGGGCTGGCCGCCCCCACCGCTGACCGAAGACACCACGCAGCCGCCGTTGCCCCGCAGCACAAAGGTTGCCCTGCGCAACCCGCACGCGTTCATCAGCGACCCGCCGGGTGGGAGCTACGGCAGCAGCGGGCTCAACACCCCCGTGTTCCTCGACGAGGATCCGCCGGCCCACCTGTTCGAGCGGGTGTGCCAGGAGCTCTCCGAGCTCACCGCCGCCAGTGCCCACCTCACCCTGGACGATCTGCTGCCCGACGAGCCGATGTGGTCGGACGACTCGGCCGAGGGGGTGGCGACCGCGGTCGGGCAGGACGGCGACACCTCGGTGACGTTGCAGTTCAACGACCTGACTCCACACTGGATGATCGGCGGCCGGTCGGGTGCCGGCAAGACCGCGTTCCTGATCAACGTCCTGTACGGCCTCGGCCACCGGTACGCGCCGAGCGAGCTCACGCTCTACCTGCTCGACTTCAAGGAGGGGTCTCGTTCGCCGAGTTCGTGCCGAGCGAGCGGGACCAGACCTGGCTGCCGCATGCCAGGGCCGTCGGTGTCGAGTCCGATCGGGAGTACGGCGTGGCCGTCCTGCGGGAGCTCGACGCCGAGATGACCCGCCGGTCGGTGGCGTACAAGAAGGCGGGAGTCACCCGGTTCGCCGACCTACGCGAGCACCGGTCGCTGCCGCGCATCATCTGCGTGATCGACGAGTTCCAGGTGCTGCTGGCGGGTAGCGGGCCGCTGACCACGGAGGCGGTGAGCCTGCTGGAGTCTCTGGCCCGCAAGGGCCGGTCGTACGGCATCCACCTGATCCTGGCCAGCCAGACCGCGCTCGGCGTCGAGGCCCTGTACGACAAGCGCGACTCGATCTTCGGCCAGTTCCCGGTGCGGGTGGCCCTCCCGGGCGGCGGCGACGTCCTCGAACCGACCAACGATTCGGCGGCCGGCCTCCCGCTGGGCACGGCGGTGGTCAACACAGCCGGCGGGCTCGGTGGCCCTCGCGGAGCGACCCGGGGGCACGAGCGGACCGTCCGGTTCCCCGATCCACACGCGGACCGGTCCGCGCTCACCGCCCTGCGCCACAAGATCTGGGAGGCCCGCCCGGCGAGGTCGAAGCCGCCGTCCGTCTTCGCCGGCTACGCCCACCAGTACCTCGACGACGACCCGACCTACCTGGCCGCCCGGGGCAAGACGCCCAGCCGGCCGGCGGCCCTCGTGGGGCGAATCATCGACGTGCCGCTGTCGACCGCGGCGTTCCCGCTCGACGCCTCGCCGGGTCGGCACCTGGCCATCCTCGGTCCCAGCGCGCTCGGCGCGGACATCCTGGACGCGGCCGCCCGCAGCCTCGCGGCGCACCATCAACCCAAGTCGGTCCGGTTCGTGGTCGCGTCGCTGGTGGCCGACGGCGACCAGGTCGCCGAGTCGCTGACCACGCACCTCAACGAAACCCAGACCGCCGAGCTGGTCGAGGCCGGCAAGCTCGCGAAGATGCTGGACGAGTCCGCCTACCTCGTCGTGTTCGGCATGGACGCGATCAGCCGCGGCGCTCTTCCCACCGACCGCCTGCGGGACCTGCTGCGCGAGGGGCCCGGCCGCGGCGTACACCTGCTGTCCTGGTGGCGCGGCCTGCGCCGGTTCACCGAGGAGGTGGGCGGCAGCGCGGCTCGCGAAGACGTCGCCGGCATGGTCTTCCTCAACGTCCCGGGATCGGACGTGTCGCTGCTCCTCGGCCAGCAGGTCGACTGGCAGCCGCGGCCCAACCGTGCGCTGCTGCACGACCGGCACGCCGACCGCACCACCGTCATCGTCCCGTTCGTGCGACCGGAGCACGACGCATGACCGAGGCGTGGAGCGACTACGAGGCCGCCGCCCGGCGGCTGGACGCGGTCCGCCGGGGCGCGGCCAACGCCGCGGGCGAGCAGACGCAGGCCATGCGGGCCGCACGCGACGAGCTTGCCGGGGTACGCGCACGGCTGGCACCCCAACGCGCGAAGTTGCTCGCCCAAGGCGTACCAGAGGATCAGCTCCAGCCGTCGCCGGCGGACGTGGCCGCGGCCGCGGCGGCCATGGTGGGTGGACCGGTGGCGGTGCTGGCCGCGCTCCGGCGGGCCCGGACCACCGCGGACGCCGCGGACGCCACCGAGCAGGGCACCGCGCCGATGGGTCCCAAGGGGGAGACGCCGGCGTGGGTGCGCAACCTCATCGTGTACGGCCCGCTGGCGGCGGCGGTGCTCCTGGTGCAGCTCGCGCTCTACCTGACGGCAGACAACGACCTGCCGCTCTACGCCGTCCTGTGTGGACTGACCATGCCGGCGGTGGCCTTCGGGTTCGGCTGGGTGACGGTCGGCATGGCGTTCGAGGCCCCGGCGGGCGGCAAGGTGGACCGGACGCCGCTCGTCGGGGCGGCCGTCTGCTTCGCCCCGGTGGTCGCGACCTGCATGGGCGTCGGCCTGCTGACCCTGGTGAGATAGCACCATGGCGAGTGTCGAAGAGGTCAAGGCGCACGTGGCGGCGAGCGTCGACCAGACCCAGCGCGCGATGACCGCCCTGCGCGGCGTGACGGACCAGCTCGACGAGGCGCTCGCCCGGCTGCGGCTCACCGCCGTCGGCGCGATGCACCCGTCCGTGCTGGACGCGATCTCGCGGCTGGAGCAGGCCAAGTCCCGCCTGGACGAGGCGCACACGCTGGCCCGCGGCGCGATCGACTCCGCCGACCGGTACCGATCGATCGTGTAGTTAGCCGATGATGAGGCTCATCGCCTCGGCGCGCGACTTCGCGTCGCACTGGAAGAGCCCGCGTACGGCCGAGGTGACGGTCCTGGAGCCGGCCTTCTGGATGCCGCGCATCGCCATGCACATGTGCTCGCACTCCAGTACGGCGATCACGCCGCGCGGGTCGAGCTTCTCCATCAGCAGGTCGGCGATCTGAGCCGTCAGCCGCTCCTGCACCTGCGGCCGCCGGGCGAAGACCTCGACCAGGCGGGCCAGCTTGGACAGTCCGGTGATCCGCCCGTGCTCGCCCGGGATGTAACCGATGTGCGCGACGCCCCGGAACGGCAGCAGGTGGTGCTCGCACAGCGACATCACCTCGATGTCCCGGACGAGCACCAGCTCCTCGTGGTTGGCCTCGAACGCCGTGGTGAGCACCTTCGCCGGGTCCACCCGCAGGCCGGCGAAGAGCTCGGCGTACGCGCGGGCCACCCGGGCCGGGGTGCGCACGAGGCCGTCCCGGTCCGGGTCTTCGCCGACGGCGATGAGGATCTCGCGCACGGCCTTTTCGATCCGGACCAGGTCGACGGCCTCCTCGACGGGGCGACCGGTCAGCCTGCCGTTGACCAGCCGGGCCGCCAGATAGTCGAGGGCGTCGTCGCCGTCGCCGTCCGGCTCCGTCGACGACGCCCCGAAGTCGGGCTCGCTGGTCAGTGGACGCCGTCCGAGTTCGGGGACGAACCGCCCACCGTCGCCTCGGCACCGTCGGCCTGCGCCTGCGCCTTCAGCGCCTCCTTCTCGCCCGGCGTGAGCACCGGCGGCTCGTTGGAGGGCTGCCGCTTGCCGAAGCCGTTGTACGGCGCCATCGGCGGCCGCTTCGCGACGCGGGCGCAGATGCGGCCCATGTCGGTCTGCGAGATGGTCTCCTTCTCCATCAGCTCGAGCACGAGGTTGTCGAGGACGTCGCGGTACTCGACCAGGATCTCCCACGCCTCGTCGTGCGCGAGCTCGATCAGCGCCCGCACCTCGGCGTCGATCTCGGCGGCCACCGCGTCGGAGTAGTCCTTCTCGTGGCCCATCGTCCGGCCCAGGAACGGCTCGTCGCCGCTGGTGCCGTACTTGACCGCGCCGAGCTTGGAGCTCATGCCGTACTGGGTGATCATCGCGCGGGCCAGCGCCGTGGCCTTCTCGATGTCGTTGCCGGCGCCGGTGGTCGGCTCGTGGAAAACCAGTTCCTCGGCCGCCCGGCCACCCAGCGCGTACGCCAGGGTGTCGATCATCTCGGCCCGGGTCTGGGTGTACTTGTCCTCGGTGGGCAGCACCAGGGTGTGCCCGAGCGAGCGGCCACGGGACAGGATCGTCACCTTGTGCACGGGGGCCGAGTGCGGCAGGGCGTACGCGACCAGCGCGTGCCCACCCTCGTGGTAGGCGGTGATCTTCTTCTCGTTGTCGCTCATCACCCGGGTACGCCGCTGCGGGCCGGCCACCACCCGGTCGATCGACTCTTCCAGGTTGTCGTTGGTGATCGCCCGCTTGTCGTGCCGGGCGGTCAGCAGGGCGGCCTCGTTGATCACGTTGGCCAGGTCGGCGCCGGTGAAGCCGGGCGTCCGGCGGGCCACCGCGTCGAGGTCGACGTCCGGCGTGAACGGCTTGCCCTTGCCGTGCACCCGCAGGATGGCCTTGCGGCCCTCCATGTCCGGGGTGTCGACGGCGATCTGCCGGTCGAACCGGCCGGGACGCAGCAGCGCCGGGTCGAGGATGTCGGGCCGGTTGGTGGCGGCGATCAGGATGACCCCGCCCTTGGTGTCGAAGCCGTCCATCTCGACCAGCAGCTGGTTGAGCGTCTGCTCGCGCTCGTCGTGGCCGCCGCCCATGCCGGCGCCACGGTGCCGGCCGACCGCGTCGATCTCGTCGACGAAGACGATCGCCGGCGCGTTCGACTTGGCCTGCTCGAAGAGGTCACGCACGCGGGAGGCACCCACGCCGACGAACATCTCGACGAAGTCCGAGCCGGAGATCGAGTAGAACGGCACCCCGGCCTCGCCGGCCACCGCGCGGGCGAGAAGGGTCTTACCGGTACCGGGCGGGCCGAAGAGCAGCACGCCCTTCGGGATCTTGGCGCCCAGTGCCTGGTACTTCGCCGGGTTCTGCAGGAAGTCCTTGATCTCGTGCAGCTCCTCGACGGCCTCCTCGGCGCCCGCCACGTCGGCGAACGTCGTCTTCGGCGTGTCCTTGGTGATCATCTTCGCCTTGGACTTGCCGAAGTTGAGGACCCGCGACCCGCCGCCCTGCATCTGCGACATGAAGAGCAGCAGCAGGATCACCAGCACCGCGATCGGCAGCAGGTTGACCAGCAGGGTGAGGAAGACGCTGTCCTCGGACACCTCGGTGTTGATCGGTCCGGTGACCCGGCCCGCGGTCTTGGCCTCGACGATGTCGTTCCAGATCTCGCGGCCGACCTCGTACGGGAACTGCGCCTGGATCTTGTCGGTCGTGGTGTCGCCGAACTTGGTCTGGCTGCTCAGGTCGAGCTGGAGCGTCTGCTCCTTGTCTTTGAAGACGGCCTTCTTTATGTTGCCCGTCTCATTGAGCTGCTCGAGCGCCACCGAGGTGTCGACCTTGTGGTAGCTGGGGCCGCTGGTAAAGAAAGAGCTGAGCGCAATCGCCCCGATGATCACCAGGATGATCCAGACCACCGGGCGGCGGAAGAAACGCGTACGTTCCATACTGTTGTCGAGCGCCGCGGCGCCCGGACCCTCCTGATCGACGTCCTGACCGTCTGAATACCTGCGCCGCGGGATCACGGCCAGCCACTTGCCGCCTCGCGGCGGTAGCGACACCTGGCGCGGCCACGCCACGCCATCGGGTCATTCGACGGTACACCCCCGGGGCACGCTGCGGCTCCCGGATCAGGCACCGCGCTAGCAATCTGCGCAAACGGGACGCAAAGTCGTCCTGCGAACCGTTATATCCGCAGCTAGCGGGCGTTTCTGAGAGTACGCTGTGCGTTCACGCGCGGGCGTAGACCTCGGGCTTCAGGACGCCGACGAAGGGCAGCTCACGGTAGCGCTCCGCGAAGTCCAGCCCATACCCGACGACGAACTCGTTCGGGATGTCGAAACCGACGTATTTGACCGGGATGGGCACCTTCACCGCCTCCGGCTTGCGGAAGAGCGTGACCACCTCGACGCTCGCGGCGGACCGGGACGCCAGGTACTTCAGCAGCCAGGAGAGCGTGAGGCCGGAGTCGACGATGTCCTCGACCACGACCACGTGCCGGCCGGCGATGTTGCGGTCCAGGTCCTTGAGGATGCGTACGACGCCGGAGGAGGTGGTGCCCTGCCCGTACGAGGACACCGCCATGAACTCCAGCTCGATGGATGGCCCGAACCGGCCCAGCGCGCGGGCGAAGTCGGCCATGAACATGACCGCACCCTTCAGCACGCAGACCAGCAGGAGCCCGTCCTCGATCGAGGCGTAGTCGGCGGACACCTGCTTGGCCAACTCCGCGGTTTTCTCACGGATCTGCGCTTCACTGATGATCACGTGATCGATGTCGGCGTCGTACCAGGAGCCGTCAGCCATGGCCTAAGACTGCCGCATGCGGCTCCTGGCTCGACGCCGGGGTCAGGACCTGTGCTTTCGCGCTCAAGACAGACGCGGGCGGGTCCGCCGGCGGCCTTCGTCGGACGCCTTCCAGTCCGCGGAGTCGCGGCTGTCGGAGGTCCACCCGAAGATCGAGGCGAGGGCTAGCAGGACGAAGAACAGCAAGAGGACAACGAGTTCCATGGCGGCTCAACCTTCTTCGGTCGGTCTCTTTTTGAGGTCTGCCGCCGGTGCGCACCGGACGTCTGTATCTAGTTTCCGCCTGCCCTCCCCACCCGCACAGTGGCAGCAATGCCATTGACCCTTAAAATCCTGCCAAGTGCGGAGTAGGCTAGGTCACATGCTTCACAACGTGGCCGTCATCGTGTTCGACGGCGTTGCCGCCTTCGAGCTCGGCGTGCTGTGCGAGTTCTTCGGCACCGACCGTACGCAGGACGGATTCCCCGCCTACCGGTTCGACGTGTGCAGCGCGGACGGCAAGCCGGTCCGTTCGAAGTCCGGCTTCGATATCTCGCCGCACTCCGACCTGACGCCCGTGGAGACGGCCGATCTGGTCGCGGTGCCCGCGCACGCCGACGACGCGTTCGTCCCGGACGAGGCGCTCGACGCGGTGCGCCGGGCCGCCGAGCGCGGGGCGTACATATTGAGCGTGTGCTCCGGCGCCTTCGTGCTGGGCGAGGCCGGGCTGCTCGACGGCCGCCACTGCACCACCCACTGGAAGCACGTCGACGACCTCCAGCGCCGGTTCCCCGAGGCGAAGGTGCACTGCGACTCCCTGTACGTGCAGGACGGCAAGCTGCTCACCAGCGCCGGCACGGCCGCCGGCATCGA
Source organism: Phytohabitans rumicis (assembly GCF_011764445.1). NCBI lineage: Bacteria > Bacillati > Actinomycetota > Actinomycetes > Micromonosporales > Micromonosporaceae > Phytohabitans > Phytohabitans rumicis. Next base: position 4,714,845 of record NZ_BLPG01000001.1, on the reverse strand, counting down.
CGCCTGCCTGCACCTGGTACGTCAGGAGCACGGCTCGGCGCTGGCCACCAAGCTGGCTCGCCGCATGGTGGTGCCGCCGCACCGCGACGGCGGCCAGAAGCAGTACGTCGAGGCGCCGATGCCCAAGACGCCCGACGCGCCCACCCTGGAGCCGGTGCTGACCTGGCTGATGACCCACCTCGACCAGCCCGTCAAGGTCGAGGAGCTGGCCGTCCGGGCACACATGGCTCCGCGCACGTTCGCCCGGCGGTTCCGGGCCGAGACCGGCACAACGCCGCACGACTGGGTGACCAACCAGCGCGTGCTGCTGGCCCGCCGCCTGCTCGAAGACACCGAGCTGGGCGTGGAGGCGATCGCCAACCGGGCCGGCTTCGGCGACACCGCGACGATGCGCCACCACTTCACCCGCCGGGTGGGCGCGACCCCGCAGGCGTACCGGCAGACCTTCCGCGAACGCGAGCCCGCCGCTTAGCGCGTGGGGCCGCCCGGCGGCAGGACGACCTGCACGTCGGAGGTCACCACGGAGACGCCCGGCACGGTCGACGCGGTCATCCGGGTGGTCACCCGGCCGATACCCGGCGCCGCACCGGTGAGCTGCACCGTGTACGACGCGGTCGCCGGCACCGCGCTGGTCACCCGCAGGTCGGCGGTGGGCGTACGACCGGCCGGGAGGCGCTGGCCGGCGCTGCCGTCGGCGTTCTCGGCGCCCACGAGCAGGGGCTTGCCGTCCGGGGCGGCGGGCAGGGCGGCCGGGTCGTACGCGAACACGACGTCCTCGACGCCGTTCGCACCGAGCCACACCTGGAAGTGCCGGTTGGCGTCGGTGCCGGCCACGTCGACCTGCCACTCCATCACCACCCAGCTCGACACGCCGTCGGTGAGCCGGGCGACCCGTATGCCCTCGTCGCGGGTGCCGTCCAGGTCGGTCCAGAAGGGCGCCAGGACGTTGTTGGGCCGGGCGACGTCGGGCAGCCGACCGGGCAGGCCGCCACCGGAGCCGGTCGCGTCGCCCACGACGAGGTAGCCGTTGGCGTCCGCGCCCAGCGACGTGTACGCCCGCCCGCCGTACACGAACTGCGGCACCTCGTACGTGAGGGTCTCCTGGTCACCGATCGGGGACGGCTGGATGCCGTACTCGGAAAGGGGCCGGTAGCCGGCGATGGTGCCCGGCTTCAGCGTGGGCTTACCCGGTCGGGCTCCGGGAATTGTGAGGCCGCGCCGCGTGACGGACCTCGGCCCGGTCTTGGTCGCGCCGCCGACTCCGCTCACCGTCAGCGGGGCGTCCACGGTGGTGGTCAGGTTGGCGACCGCGTCGGCCAGTGAGGCGTTCTTGGCGGTGATCGTGCAGACGGTCCGCTGGCGCCAGACCACGGCGGCGGCGCAGTCGCTGGTCAGCTCCACGTTGCCGGGCTTGGGAGTGAACGCCACCGGCAGGTGCAGGGTCGGCAGTCCCGGCCGCGCCGGGTCGAGCCGGACCTCGCCGACCTGCGGAGCCGAAGGGGCGGTCGAGGTGATCGTGATCTTCAGGGCGACGGACCGGCCGGCGGCGAGCGTGAAGACGCTGGGCAAGACCGCGATCCGGCTCCGGGCCGGCGACCGCACCGACACCCGGTACGTCTGGGTAGCCCCACTGACGTTCCGGGCGGTGCGGACGGTGGTGACCTGGCCGGGCATCGTGGGCGCGTAGACCGAGGGCAGGTTGAGGTGCACGGCGCCCACCGGGTCGGCGCCGAGCGCGAGCATCCGTTCCGCCGACTCGTCGAAGGTCAGCCCCGGGTCGTCCGCCGCCACCAGGTCGATCCGGCCGCTGCCGCGGTCCAGCGGGCCGGCCGCGGTCTTCAGGTCCTCCTTGAGCACGGCCGTGCGGGCGGTCGTCATGAGGGCGGACTTGATCTGGCCGGGCGTCCAGCTCCGGTGCAGCGCCTTGAGCAGGACCGCCGCGCCGGCCACGTGCGGCGCCGCCATCGACGTACCGGCGATGGCCTGGAAGAGCTCGCCCGGCGGGCCGCCCTCGACCGCGTGCGGGGTGGGCGTGTTGCCGGCGAGGATCTGCACGCCGGGGGCGGTGAGGTCGGGCTTGATGGCCGGACCGCCCGGGCCGCGGGCGGAGAACGCGGCGAGCACGTCGGCCTGCCCCTTTTCCCGCTTGCCGTCGGTGAACGTGCTGGTCACCGACGTGTGCCCGGCCATGAACGCCTTGAAGCGGGCACCGTCGGCCAGGTGCACGGTGGGCAGCCAGTGGTTGTCGGTCTCCACGTCGGCGAGCGACGGGTTGTAGAGGACCATGCCGACCGCGCCGCCCTGGACCACGTTGTAGCCCTTGGCCGCGCGGGCGTTCCCGCCGCGCTGGCAGGCCACGATCTTCCCCACGAAGACACCCCGGTCGGCGGGCTTGTCGCAGAGCGCTCCGCCGCCGTACCCGGCGACCGACTCGGCGAGCACCACCGGAGTCGCGGCGCCGACCCCGCTGGTGATCGACGCGCCCTTCAGCGTCAGCTTGTCGGCGCCGGCCTTCAGCGTCAGCGTCGACACGAACGAACGGGCCTCGGTCGACGCGCCGACCGTGGTCACCCAGGGCGCCAGGTGGTTGGCGGTCGCCTGGCCGGGCCCCGAGTTGCCGGCCGACGCCGCGACGAACACGCCCGCGGCGTACGCGTCGAGGAACGACAGCTCGACCGGGTCGGTGTACGGGTCGGTGCCACCGGAGACCGAGTAGTTGAGCACGTCCACGCCGTCGAGCACGGCCTGCCCGACCGCCCGCGCGATGTCGGAGCCGTAGCCGCCCGCCTCGCCCAGTGCCTTGTAGACGGACAGCCACGCGCCCGGCGCCACACCCTGTAGCGGGCCGCGGTCGACGCCGAAGACGGCGGCCGAGTTGACCACGTTGCCGGCCGCGGTGGAGGCGGTGTGGGTGCCGTGACCGCCGCTGTCCCGGGCCGTCGGGTATTGCTCGCCGTCGTGCCGGGCCAGGTACGTCTCCAGGAACGCGGCCCCGCCGATCAGCTTGTTGTTGCACGTGTAGGCCGTCTTGGTCAGCGGGTTGTCGCCGAAGTCGCAGGCGCGCGCGGCGCCGTCGGCCTTCGCCGGCGGTGCCTTCAGGTTGCCCTGGTCGGCGAACGACGGATGCTCGGGCCACGCGCCGGTGTCGATGACGCCGACGATGACGCCCCGGCCGGCGTTCCGGTCGCCGCCCACCCGGGGATAGACCGCGCCGGCCCCGATGAACCCCGTGCTCGCGTCGGTGAGCGGCTGGTGCAGCTCGTCCCGCTGCACGGCGACCACGCCGTCGATGCCGAGCACCTCGCCGACCTTGTTGGCCGGCACGGTGGCGGAGACGCCGCCGTACACGGTGCGCAGGCGCTGGCGGACGGAGGCGCCGGGCACCTTGACCGCCAGCTCGGCGATGAACCGGTCCTCGCGGGCCGCAAGGTAGTCCTCGTACGCCCGCTCGGTGCCGCTCCGGCTCAGCTTGCGACCGGTACCGGACGGGCTGGTGGCGGCGATCCCCGGCACCCCGCCGGCGTACGTGGCGACCGGGTCGTGGTCCAGTTTGATCAGTACCGGGAGGAGTGCCGTCTCGGCACGGCCGAGCAGGTCGGGATCGGTCTCGGCGAGCCGGCTCGTCGGCGCCGCCCCGGCCGCGACGCGCCCGGTCGGCTCGATGGACGTGGCCGCGAAGGGACCAACAGCGGCCTGCGCCGGGGCGCGAAGGCCAGGACCAGGACAGCCGACAACCACAGCGCTCTATGCATCCCCGTCAACCCCTCCACCCGCACAAGCAAGGGCGGAGTCAGTATCCCATCGCGCAGCCATCGGCACGTGGCTCCGAGCCGGCGACATACCCGCCAAAAGGCAAACGCCAGATCGCCTGGCCGTACCCGAAGATCGCAGACTCGCGCGAAGCGGTGACCTCGTGCCCGCGGCGTTCCAGCTCGGCCAGGACCTCGGGCGCCGCCAGCCCTTCCTCGACGAGCACCGACCGCCCGGCCTGCCAGTACCAGCGCGGGGCGTTCAGGGCCGCCTGCGGATCCAGGCCGCCGTCCACCGTGGACGTGACCACCTGCAGGTGGCCCTGGGGCTGCATGTGCCCGCCCATCACCCCGAACGGCCCGACCGGCTCCCCGTCCCGGGTCAGGAAGCCCGGGATGATCGTGTGGAACGGCCGCTTGGCCGGCCCGACCGCGTTCGGGTGGTCGGGTTCGAGGCGGAACCCGAGGCCCCTGTTCTGCAGCCCGAAGCCGTACCCGGGCAGCACCACATAGGAGCCGAAGCCCATGTAGTTCGACTGGATGAGGCTGACCATCATGCCGTCCGCGTCGGCCGCGCACAGGTAGACGGTGCCGCCGCGGACCGGGTCGCCGGGCGCCGGCGTCAAGGCCCGCGCGCCGATGTGCGCCCGGCGGGCCGCGGCGTACTCGGGGCGCAGCAGCTCGGCGGTCGGCACGATGACCCGGTCCGGGTCGGCCACATAGGCGAACGCGTCGGCGAAGCCCAGCTTCATCGCCTCGATCTCCCAGTGCAGCCGCTCGACGGGCGGCAGCGCGGCCAGGTCGACGCCGTCCAGGATGCCGAGGGCGAGAAGGGCCGCGATGCCCTGACCGTTGGGCGGCAGCTCCCAGACCTCGTGGTCCCGGTAGGCGACGTGGATCGGGTCGACCCAGGTCGACGTGTGCGCGGCCAGGTCGGTGGCGGTCAGCAAACCGCCGGTGCGGGCGGCGTGCCCGGCCAGCGCCGCGGCGATCTCACCCGTGTAGAACGCGTCGGCCGCGCTGTCGGCTATCAGACGCAGCGTCCGGGCGGCCGCCGGGTTGGCCCACCGCTCGCCAGCCCGCGGCGGGCCGCCACCGGGGACGGTGAAGACCCGCCCCCACTCGGCGAACTCCTCGCCGTCGAGCCGCGCGTGCACCGCCGCCGAACGGCCCCAGGCGCGGGCCACCTCGGGCGAGACCGGGTAGCCGCGCTCGGCGTACCCGATCGCGTCCGCGAAGAGCTCGGCGAACGGCAGCGCACCGAACCGCGCGTGCAGGTCCCACCAGCCGGCCGGCGCCCCCGGCACGGTCACCGGCAGCCAGCCGCGCTCCGGCATGCCGTCCCGGACCGCGTCCAGGCTCAGCGCGGCCGGCGAGCGGCCGGAGGCGTTCAGGCCGTGCAGGCGGGTGCCGTCCCAGACGATCGCGAAGAGGTCGCCGCCGATGTCGTTGGAGCCGGGCTGCACCACGGTCAGCGCGATCGCGGTGGCCACCGCGGCGTCCACGGCGTTGCCGCCGCGGCGCAGGACGCCGAGGCCGGCGCTCGCGGCGAGTGGCTGGCTGGTGGCCACGACGCCGCGCGGGGCGTACAGCGGCTTGTGCGGGTGGAAGGTCACCTCAACAGATTGCCGCGCCGGGCCACCGCGATGCCGCCCGGGAGGTGCACCGCGCCCTGGCCGCGCCAATCCGTGACAAGAGCATCGAGCGCGCCGACATGCCGGTGCGACAGCGCCGCCGGCGAAGCGCCGAGCTCGCGGGCCCATGCCTGCAATACCCGGGTACGCACAGCATCTGGCAGCCGGTCCAGTTCCTGCACCGCGAGGGCACCGTCCGGTCGGCGTGCCCGGTCCAGGGCGGTGGCGGCCAGCTCGTCCAGGGTGGCGGCGTCGGCGGCGAGCAGCCGCGCGGTGCGGGCCAGGTTGTCGACCACGCCCGCGCCCAGCGCCTCGACCAGCGCGGGCAGGGCGGTCGCCCGTACCCGGGACCGGGCGTACGCCGGGTCCACGTTGTGCGGGTCCTCCCACGGGCTGAGCCCGAGCGCGGCGCACGCCTTGCGGGTGTCCTCGCGTGCCACGTCGAGCAGCGGCCGCAGCAGCGCGACGCCGCCCACGTCGCGCCGGGGCGGCATGCCGGCGAGGCCGCGCGGACCCGATCCGCGGGCGAGCGCCAGGAGCACGGTCTCGGCCTGGTCGTCGCGGGTGTGCCCGAGGAGGATGGCGACCGCGCCGTGCCGCTCGGCCGCGCCGACCAGGGCCTCGTACCGGGCGTCCCGGGCGGCGGCCTCGGGGCCTTGCCAGCTGGCGCTCGCTCCGCTCGCGCGGTCCCCGGGGCCGGGCCGGTTGCGGACCGAGACGGTCGCCACGTCGACGGGGGCGAAGCCGGCCTCGCGTGCCCACTCGGCCACGGCGGCGGCGCGCTCGGCCGAGCCCGGCTGCAACCCGTGGTCGACCGTCACCAGCCCGGCCGGCATCCCCAGCCGGGGTGCCACGAACGCGGTCGCCGCCGCGAGCGCCAACGAGTCGGCCCCACCCGAGCAGGCGACCAGCACGCACCCGCGTACCCCGCGAAGGGCTTGCCGGACCGCCGCGCGGACGGCGGCGACCGGCGGCGCGAGCGCGGCCACGGGCCCGGCGTCAGGCGGCCTGGGGTGGACGCGGGCCACCCACGCGTCGGGGTCGCCCAGTTCCTCGACCCGGGGGAGGGTGAGCGGCGAGCTGAAGACCTTGTTGAAGCCCGCCATGCCGACCCGCTCGACGACGCCGTGTACGAACTTGCGGCCCTCGGCGTACTGGCGCATCTTCACGTCGACGCCGAGCAGCTTGCGGATCGCCTTTTCCAGCGGCGTGCCCGACTCGCGGCGCCGGTTGAACTTGGACCGGATCTGCTCGACCGTCGGGATCACCTCGGGGCCGACACCGTCCATGACGAACTCGGCGTGCCCTTCCAGCAGCGTCATCATCGCGGTGAGCCGGTCGAGCACGGCCCGCTGCCCCGGCGTCTGTACGAGGTCGATGATGCTGACCCGGCTGTCCGGGTCGCGTACGGCGTCCGAAAGCGTGGCGACGCTGCGCCGGAGCCGCTCCAGGAAGTGCTCGCCCTGGCTGGCCTGGGAGGCGTCGACGAACGCCTGCACCTCGCCGAAGAAGTGCCCGCGCATCCACGGCACGGCGGTGAACTGGGTGCGGTGGGTGACCTCGTGCAGGCACACCCACAGCCGGAAGTCCCGCGAGTCGGCCTGCAGCTTGCGCTCCACCTCGACGATGTTCGGGGCGACGAGCAGGAGCTGGCCGGGGTCGGAGGAGAAGACCTCGTACTGGCCGAGCACCCGGCCGGACAGGTAAGCGAGCACGGTGCCCGCCTGTACGCCGGTGAGCCGGGAGCCGATCGCGTCGGTGATCACACCCGGCTGCTTGTCGCCGGACAGCCGGCTGACCAGCGGCGTGACCACCTCGCGCAGGCCCGCGATGTTGATCGCCGCCCAGTCCTTGCGGTCCACCACGCGCACCGGCGGGTGGGCCACCTGCGATCGCAGCCCGGTGTACGACGTCACCAGGTCGGCCGCTTCATCGGTCAGTCGCCGCAGATCGGCGACGACGTCGGTGGCCTCGTCGTACGAGACTCTCGGGCCAGCCTTACCCAGCGCGCCAGCGGTAGCGGCGGCCAGGTCCCAGTCCACGAACTGCGCCATCACCCCAACGTACCCGGGTTAAGGCAACTCTCCGGCAAACGCTGGGAGCCGGGGTCGCACACGACGGCGCCCGACCTGTATTCCGCTTAAAGACACCCGCATTTGGCCAACGCGGTCGGAATCTTGTCGAGGGCGGTCTCGGCCTTCTCCTTGCCGAGCGGCACCTTGTCCGCCAGCACCGCGAACGCCAGCAGCCGCCCGTCGGCCGTCACCACCACGCCGGCGATCGCGTTCACCCCGTTGAGCGTGCCGGTCTTGGCGCGTACCACGCCGGCGCCGGGGCGGTTGTCCACGGCCGGGCTGCGGAACCGGTCGCGCAGCGTACCCGACCAGGCGGCCACCGGCAGCCCCGCGACCACGCCGGCCAGCTCCGGGTGCGACCCGCCGGCCGCGAGCGCCAGCAGGTCGGTCAGCAGCGTCGGGGTGAGGCGGTTCTTGCGGGACAGGCCGCTGCCGTCCGACAGCGCGCTCTCCGCCGCGGGCAGGCCCAGCTCACCGAGTACGGCGTTCGTGGCGGCCGCCGCGCCGGCGTACGAGGCGGGCTGGCCCTTGGCGAGGGCCACCTGGCGGGCGAGCAACTCGGCCACCACGTTGTCGCTCTCGCCGAGCATGAACTCGACCAGGCGCAGGATCGGCGGCGACTCGACCTTGCCCAGCTCGGTGCCGGCGGTCAGGGGTGCCGAAGACGGCGTCGTGGTCGCCTCCACCGCATCGGCCGGCGCCTTGCCCTTGGTCACGGCCGACTGCGGCAGCCCGAGCAGCTTGGCGAACGCCCTGCCGGCGGCGACGTCCGGCTGCGTGTAGCGCTCGGCGTACCCGCGGGTGGCCTTTGGGTTGATCCGGGCGCCGTTGGTCATCAGCGCGATGGTCGGCCCGCCGAACCCACCGGTCGGCACGTCCGCGTCCCAGCTCGGCTCGTACACCGGACCGGTGAACAGCGACGAGTCGACGATCACCTTGGTCGGCTTGGCCTCGCCGAGGGCCTGCTTCACCTGCTTGGCGAGCTGGTCCAGCCGGGCCGCGCCGGGGTACGTCCCGGTCCCGTTGATCGCCAGCGTCGGGTCACCGCCGCCGATGATCACGACCTCGCCGGGGTTGGCGCCGGCCACCACCCGGGTCGGGATCCGGTACGCCGGCCCGCGCGCCGCCAGTACCGCCGTGGCGGTGACCAGCTTGGTCGTGGACGCCGGGACAGTGGGCACGTCGGGCCCGCGGCTGTAGAGCTGGCCCGCGGAGGTGACGTCCACCACCGAGAGGTTGGTCTGGCTGCCCAGCCCGGCCGACGCCACGATCGGGTCGAGCACGGCCTGTACGCCCGCGGCGGTCGGCGCCGGCGCGTCGCCCGTCGCGGCCGCGAGGACCGGCGCGGGGGACGGCTCGGGCGTCTGCGGGGCGGCGGCGCTGGTCGGATCGGCGCCCGGCTCGCCCAGCCAGTCCGCGACCGGGCCGGGCCGGACGATGACGGCTCCCGCGCCGAACCCGCCGAGCAGGACCACCATGACCAGCGTGACGACCAGGCCGCGCCGCCCCTTACGCGGCTCCCGGGTCGGTGGCTCCGCCTGAGGCGGCTCCGCGGACCGCGGCGGCGCCGGGGGTGGGAAGAACGACGGCAGGCGTATCGTCTGCGTCTGTTCGGGCAGTGCGACGGGTAGGCGCACGGTCTCGTCACCGGAGCCGTACTCGGGACCGTGCTGTGAGTCTTGCCTCGCCACCGGCCCCTCCTCGCGCGCGACAACCGGACTAAGCGACGATACTTGCGTCCGAACACTATGCGGCGTTCGCTAGGCGAAATCGCGTGGGGCAACACGCGAGGGGCGGGACAAGAGTGGGGAGCGTGAGATGGATTTCGACGTAACGGTTGAGATCCCTAAGGGTCACCGAAACAAGTACGAGGTCGACCATGTGACCGGCCGGATCAGGCTGGACCGGACGCTTTTCACCGCGACGCAGTACCCGGCCGACTACGGCTTCATCGAGGGCACCCTCGGCGAGGACGGCGATCCGCTGGATGCCCTGGTCCTGGTGCAAGAACCGACGTTCCCGGGCTGCCTGATCCGTTGCCGGACAATCGGGATGTTCCGGATGAAAGACGAAAAAGGCGGCGACGACAAGGTTCTCTGCGTCCCATTCGAGGACCCCCGTCAAGAGCACCTGCGCGACATCCATCACCTGGGCGAATTCGACCGGCTGGAAATCCAGCACTTCTTCGAGGTCTACAAGGATCTGGAGCCGGGCAAGTCGGTCGAGGGCGCGACCTGGGTCGGCCGCACCGAGGCCGAAGCGGAGGTCCGCGCCTCGTACCGGCGCGCCGAATTAGCCGCCCAGCAAGAAACCCCACACTGACAAATTCCCGACTGCGCATCTAGCCCGCGCTTCACTCAAGGCCCGCGCCTCGCGCGTCGATCAAGGACTAGCCCGTCGATCAAGGGCATATGGCCGTGCTTTGATCTCCGATCCACGACCGTTTGTCCTTGATCGGCGCGGAAGTCCTTGATCGGCACGTCACAAGGCGCGGGCCTTGGCGTAAAGGTCCAGGACCGCGCACGCGATCGGGACCACCGAAACCACCATCACCGTGTCGAAGATGTCGGCCGCCCGGCCCAGGTAGGGCGAGGGCGGCCGTTCGGCATACGCCGCCCCGGCGGCGACGATCACCAGCGCGGCGAGCACCCCGCCGGCGGCCAGCCCCGGCAGGACCGACCCGCCCGCCTCCGCCACGACCGCTCCGGCCAGCGCGGCGAGCCCGACCAGCGCGGCCGCCAGCAGCGGCACCCGGTGCTGGACCGCGGCGAAGAGCCGGGACCGCAGCGACAGGATGGCCGCGCACACCGCGACCAGCAACCGTCCGGCCAGGCCGCCGGTAACGACCAGGACCGCGGCCGCCGCGGCGGCGAGGACCGCGTGGCCGATCAGCATCCCGCCGAGCAATTCCTCGGTACGCGCGACCGCGTCGAACACCCGCGCGCGATCCGGCCGGTCGGAGCCGCGCTGGCTGGCGCTCGCTTCGCCCGGGCGGGCTCCAGGGACTGAGAGGCGGCCTCTTCCCTCGTCACCTCGCTCCTCGGTCCAGGCGCCGGCGGCCCCGCGGCCGAAGCCGGGGTCGCCGCCGGAGGGCGGGGTGACCGGCGGCAGCGGCAGCCGGCCGAGGCGGATGGCGATGAGCGGCAGCACGCCGATCCCGCAGGCCAACGCGGCGAGCAGGAGCGCGGCGGCGCCCTTCGCGGGCAGCCCGTACGCGGCGAGCGCGGTCAGCCCGCCGAGCAGCCCCACGATCCCACCGGCGGCGAATACCCGCTGGTGGGCGGCCACCCCGAGCGCGCCGAGCACCGACCCGGCCAGCACCGCCGCCGCGCCACCGAGGAGATCGCTCGGCTCCAGCCGGCCGCCGGAGCCCGCCACGAAGGCGTACGGCAGGGCGCACCCGGCGAGCACCGCGCCGGCGGGACCGTCCCGGTGGGCGCGGGCGGCCAGCGTGCCGGCCAGGAGGAGCAGCACGCTCGCCCCGGCGGCCAGCGTTCCCGGTGAACCGGTACGCAGCAGGGCGGCCAGCCCGAGGGCGAGCAGCACGGCCGCCGCGCCGAGGGTGGCGACCCGGGTGGCTCCAGCCGACCACGCGGCGCCCCGGCGGCGGGCACCCTCGGCGATCGCCTCCACCACGTCGTCGTACTCCGGCTCGGCCCACCGGACCCGGGCCGGCACCAGAAAGAGCAGCTCGCCGTCGCGTACCCCTTGCGGTTGCAGAGGCTGGCCGCCGGACAGCGCCGCGCCGTCCGCGCGGCGCAGGACCCAGCCGCCGTGCCGCTCGCCGTCGTCGGCGAGCCCGTCGCCGGCGTGGCGCAGCACTTCGGGCAGCAGCTCGGCGACCGGTACGTGCTCGGGGAGGGCGACGTCGAGGCGGCGCCGCGGGGTGGTGATCGTGACCCGCGCCAGTCCGGCAGTCACTAGCGCCTCCCTCATTGAGGGGTCTCCATCGCGGGGCAGTTTACCTACGATGTGCGGTTGGGAGGTGACCCGAGCGTGACGACGGTCCTCTTGCGACGGCCGGCCCGGCGGCCCGCGCCCGAGATCCCGACCGGGGAGGTGCGTGTCGACCCGCCGCCGGAGATACCGCAGGTGGTCGGGGCCGCTGGCAGCAACTGCTGATGGTGTTGCCGATGCTCGGCGGCGGCGTGGCGATGGCCATGATGGTGGGCCACGGCGGCGGCACCTACTCGTACGTCGTGGGCGCGGTCTTCGGCGTTTCGTCCCTGGCGATGCTGGCCTCGTGGGGCGGTGCCGGCGGCCCGAAGAAGGCGGAGATGATGGCCGCCCGGCGGGACTACCTGCGGCAGCTCGCCAACCTGCGGCGCCGGGTGCGCGACACGGTCGTCAGGCAGCGGACCGGCCTGCTCTACCGCCATCCCGACCCGGAGCGGCTGTGGTCCACAGTGGCCAGTCATCGGCTGTGGGAGCGCCGGCCCGCCGATCCCGACTTCGGCGTCGTACGCGTCGGCCTCGGCCCGCAGACGCTCGCGACGCCGCTGGTGCCGCCGGCCACCCGCCCGCTCGACGACCTCGAACCCATGACCGCCGGAGCGCTGCGGCGCTTCCTCGACGCGTACTCGGTGGTGCCGGACCTGCCGGTGGCGCTGTCGCTGCGCGGCTTCGCCCGGGTCTACCTGGGCGGCGACGCGCGGGCGCTGGCCCGCGCGATGGTGGTCCAGCTGTCGGTCTTCCACGCCCCGGACGACCTGCGCATTGCGGTCTGCGCGGGTCCGGAGCGGCGGGCGGCGTGGGAGTGGGTCAAGTGGCTGCCGCACGCGCAGCACCCGAGCCGCACCGACGCGCTCGGCCCGGTACGGCTGGTGGCCGGCTCGGCCGGCGAGCTGGACCGGCTGCTCGGCGACGTGATCGGCGACCGGTCGCACGTCGTCGTGGTGCTCGACGGCGCGTCCTGGCCCCGGGGCGGGGGCGTCGAGGGTGTCTCCGTCCTCGACCTGGACGGCCGGCCGCCCCGGCTGCCCGACCCGGCCACGCTGGTCGTGGCGGTCGGCGACGGCGGCCGCCTCGTCGCGGACTCGGGCGACGGGCCGGCCGAGGTCGGGCGCGCCGACGGTCTGGGCGTGCCGGAGGCGGAGGCGGTGGCCCGGCGGCTCGCGCCGTTTCGGCTGGCCACCGCGGCCGACGCCGCCGACGCGCCGCCGGGCGGCGAGCCCGGCCTCGCCGAGCTGCTGGGCCTGCCCGACCCGGCGGCGTTCTCGACGGTGGACGGCTGGGCGCCGCGGGCCGGACGGGACCGGCTGCGCGTGCCGATCGGGGTCAGCGCGGCGGGCCGGCCGGTCGAGCTGGACCTCAAGGAGTCCGCCCAGGACGGCATGGGGCCGCACGGGCTGCTCATCGGCGCGACCGGCTCGGGCAAGTCCGAGCTGCTGCGCACGCTGGTGCTCGGCCTGGCGGCGACGCACTCGTCCGAGGTGCTGAACTTCGTGCTGGTCGACTTCAAGGGCGGCGCGACGTTCGTGGCGCTGGACCGGCTGCCGCACACCGCCGCGGTCATCACCAACCTGGCCGACAAGCTGCCGCTGGTCGACCGGATGGTGGACGCGATCAACGGCGAGGTGGTCCGCCGCCAGGAGATCCTGCGCCGGGCCGGCAACTTCGTCAGCCTGCGCGACTACGACCAGGCGCGAGCCGGCGGCGCGCCGCTCGCCCCGCTGCCGTCGCTGCTGGTGGTGTGCGACGAGTTCGCCGAGCTGCTCGCCACGAAGCCGGACTTCATCGAGCTGTTCCTCCAGATCGGACGGTTGGGGCGGTCGCTGGGCGTACACCTGCTGCTCGCCTCGCAGCGGCTCGACGAGGGGCGGCTGCGCGGGCTGGACACGCACCTGTCGTACCGGATCGGGCTGCGCACGTTCTCGGCGCTGGAGTCGCGGGCGGTGCTCGGCGTGCCCGACGCGTACGAGCTGCCGCGCTCGCCCGGACACGGGTTCCTGAAGTTCGGCACCGAGCCGCTGGTGCGGTTCAAGGCGGCGTACGTCTCCGGGCCGTTCCGGCGGGCCGCCGACCGGGAGCCCGCCGGGCGCGCGGGTCGGCACCGGGTGCTGCACTACGGGACACACTTCGTGCCGGCGCCCACCCCGCTCGTGGCGGCGGAGGGCGGACCCAGCCTGCTCGATCTCATTGCCGACCGGCTGGCCGGACAGGGCCCGCCGGCGCACCGGGTCTGGCTGCCACCGCTGGCCGACCCGCCCGCGCTGGACGAGCTGCTCGGCTCGGTCGGCTCCGACCCGGCCCGCGGCCTCACCGTCGCCAACCCGGACCTGCGCGGCGGGCTGCAGGTGCCGGTGGCGGTGATCGACAAGCCGTTCGACCAGCGCCGCGACGTGCTGTGGCTGGCGCTGTCCGGGGCAGCCGGGCACGTGGCGGTGGTCGGCGGGCCGCAGAGCGGAAAATCCACTGTGGTCCGCACGATGATCTGCGGGCTGGCGCTGACCCACACCCCGGCCGAGGTGCGGGTGTACTGCCTGGACTTCGGCGGCGGTTCGCTCGGCTCGGTGCGCGGGCTGCCGCACGTCGGCGGGGTGGCCGGGCGGCTCGACGCGGAGGCCGTACGCCGTACCGTCGGCGAGGTCGCCACGCTCCTCGCCGCGCGCGAGGGCGGCGCCGCGGTCGACGGCCACGTCTTTCTCGTCGTGGACGGTTGGGCCACGCTGCGCGGCGAGTACGACGACCTGGAGCCCATGATCACGGACATCGCCACCCGCGGCCTGTCGTACGGCGTACACGTCGTCGCCGCGGCCTCCCGCTGGCTGGACTTCCGGCCGGGAATGCGAGACCTCTTCGGCTCCCGGCTCGAACTGCGCCTCGGCGACCCCACCGACTCGACCGTGTCCCGCAAGGCCGCGCTGACCGTCCCGGAAAGCGTCCCTGGGCGGGGCATCACCACCGAGGGCCACCACTTCCTCACCGCACTGCCCGCGCTGGCCGCCCTCGGTGGCGAGCCCGCCGCGCTGGTCAACGCCGTCGCCGCCGGCTGGGCGGGGCCGCCGGCACCCCGGGTACGCCTGCTGCCGGCCGTCCTGCCGTACCCGGAGCTGGATCTCGACGCGTCCGCCGGGCTACGGCTGCCGATCGGGATCGCCGAGGCCGACCTGCTGCCCGTCGAGATCGACTTCACGAGCGAGCCGCACTTCGTGCTCTTCGGCGACGCGGAGTGCGGCAAGTCGTCGTTCCTGCGCGCGCTCGCCACCTCGGTCACCCGGCGCTTCGCGCCGTCCGAGGCCCGGCTCATCCTGGTCGACTACCGGCGCAGCCTCCTCGGCGCGATCGACTCCGAGCACCTCATCGGGTACGGCACGACGTCCGCCACCACGGCACAGCTCACCGAGTCCGTCGCCGGCTACATGCGCAAGCGGCTGCCAGGGCCCGACGTGACGCCGCAGCAGCTGCGCGACCGGTCATGGTGGACCGGTCCGGAGCTCTTCGTCCTGGTCGACGACTACGACCTCGTCGCCACCGCACCCGCCAACCCGCTCCTGCCGCTGGTGGAATTTCTCACCCAGGCGCGGGACATCGGCCTGCACCTGGTGCTGACCCGGCGAGCCGGCGGCGCGTCCCGGGCGCTGTACGAGCCGGTGCTCCAGCGGCTGCGTGAACTGGCCGCACCGGGCCTGGTCATGTCCGGCGACAAGGACGAAGGTGCCCTGGTCGGAGCCGTACGCCCGGCGGTCCTGCCACCCGGTCGAGGCCGGCTGGTCACCCGCAAGGAAGGGGTACGCCTGATCCAACTCGCTCACCTGCCGGCGTGATCTTCTCGCCCAGATGCTCTTCCGCAAACACATCGACGGGGTAACCTGCCTCGTACGACTCTGCCCGGAATGAGGGGGCGACTCGGCGGCGGCTGAGTCGTTAACCCGAACTGGAGGCCACACTGAGATGAGGCAGTCGCGCCATCGGTTCGCTGGGGCCGTGTTGATTGCGGTGGTCGGCATCGCCGGCGCATCGACCATCACGGCAACCCCCGCGCAGGCGGCTGCGGTGGCGGTGCGGCAGGACCCGGTACGCGAGGATCAGTGGCAACTCGACGAACTGCGGGCCAGCCACGCCTGGCGGCACTCGACCGGCGAGGGCGTCACCGTCGCGGTGATCGACTCCGGTGTGGACGGCAGCCATCCCGATCTCGCCGGCCAGGTGCTCCCCGGGATCGACCTCGTGGCGGGCAGCGGCGACGGGCGCACTGACCCGGTCGGCCACGGCACCACCGTCGCCGGCCTCATCGCCGGGCGCAACGACGACAGCAGCGGCGTCCTGGGCCTCGCTCCCAGCGCCAAGATCTTGCCGGTCCGGGTGCTGGACGCCGAAAACCGGTACGACGACGCGCTCATCGTCGCCAAGGGTGTGCGCTGGGCGGTCGACAACGGCGCCCGCGTGATCAACCTGTCCCTCGGCGGCAGCGGCGACAGCCCCGCCCTCGCCGCCGCCATCGACTACGCGTTCGCCCGCGACGTCGTCGTGGTGGCCTGCACCGGCAACCTCGCGCCCGAAGCCCCCACCGAGGTGTGGTACCCGGCCCGCGAGCCCGGCGTCGTCGCCGTCACCGGCCTCGAACGCGAGAGCGAAAGCCTCTGGTCCGGCGCGATCACCGGCGGGGCGACCGTGCTCTCCGCCCCGGCCACCGGTCTGCTCGGCGCCCGACCCGGCGGCACCTGGAAGGTCCAGGGCACCAGCTTCGCGGCGCCGCTGGTCAGCGCGACGGCGGCGCTGGTCCGGTCGCGGTGGCCCGGCATGTCGGCCGCCACCGTGGTCAACCGCCTGATCAGCACCGCCGACGACCTGGGGGCGGTGGGCCGCGACGACCGCTTCGGCTACGGCCTCGTCGACCCGGTCGCGGCGCTCACCACGGGCATCTCCACGGTCGAGCGCAACCCGCTGGACAACAACGACCCGCCGGGCGTGGCCGGGTTCGGCGCCGCCCCCGGGGTGACGACCGCCGAGGCAGCCACCGCCGACGGACCGCACACGGTCGGCGGCAAGGCACCCGGCACCACCGCAGGCTGGGCCGCCGAGCCCGTCGGCGCCGTCGAACACCACCACGGCGGCCTGTTCGGCGGCGCCACCGTGTTGATCGCACTCCTGAGCGCCGCCGCGGTAGTCCTCCGCCGCCGCCTCCGCCGCTAACCCCTCCCCCTCCCCCGCCCCGCCCCGCGCCCTCCCGCCCCGCGCCCCGACGCCCTCTCGCGCGCCGCACCGCGCCCTCCCTCCCCGCCGTGCGTCGATCAAGGCCCCGTGCGTCGATCAAGGGCAAACGGCCGTGCTTTGATCTCCAAACCACGACCGTTCGCCCTTGATCGGCGGGCATTCCCTTGATCGACGCGCTGAGCGCGGGCTCCATGCGAGCGGCGCGGGGCGCTTGGCGGGCCTAGGCGGGCGGCAAGACGGTGCAGGCCCTGGCGGGCGTGAGTAGGGCGCCCTGGTTGCGCGCCCGGCCGTGAGTGGGGCGCCCTTACTCCACTCCTGACGGCTACAGGGCGCCCCCAAGGCCGGGTAGTTAAGGGTTCCTGGATGCTGTCAAGCGGCGCCGGTTGGTCGCTTGCCGGCCAGTGGACTTGGTGGGGCAGGGCGGGATCTTGTATCCGGATGTATCCGACATAACCGGACCCAAGATCCCGGTACGCCCCACCCAAGTCGAGCGACCGACGCCAGCCTGCGGTGATCATGAGGTTAGCGTCAGGGCAAGCGCTCTCCCTAACGCTAACCTCATGATCACCGCGGCAATCGGGCTACCGCCCGAGTGGTCAGGGAACGGCGCCACCATCGGCGGCGCACCTTGCGCTGTACCGGGTTCCCCTAACTACCGGCCTTGGGGGCGCCCCACTCACACGCCAACGCCCAACCGGGGCGCCCTACTCACGCCCGCACCGCCCCTGGCCGACCACGCCAACTCCCCGCCACCCGCCGCCCCACCGCGCCCCACCGCGCCCCGCCGCCATCATCCTCCGTCGATCAAGGACTTTTGCGTCGATCACGGGCAAACGGCCGTGCTTTGATCTCCAAACCACGACCGTTTGCCCTTGATCGACGCAAAAGCCCCGGCGCAAAAGCCCTTGATCGACGCAAAGCCCGCGGCGCAAAAAGCCCCCGGCGCGCAAGTCCTTGATCGGCGCGCGAGGCCGCGCACACGGCGCGGGCGAAGAGTGCCGGACCCGCGGCGGTCCCAGGGCCGTCCTACGTGCAGTCGCCGGTCGTTGTCGCCCGGGTACGGCTCTGGCCGGCCGTGGCCACCGGCCCGGCCTCCTGGGCGGTCACCGCGAACCCCGTCGTACGGTCGTCCGCCGCCGCCGCGAAGATCACGCCGAGCACCTGCCCGTTGGCGGAGACCAGCGGACCGCCGGAGTTGCCGCTCCGGACCAGCGCCCGAATCGTGTAGATCTCCCGGGTCACGTCGCCCGAGTTGTAGATGTCCGGACCGGTGATCTCGCCGACGTCGCGTACCCGGGCCGGCTGGGCGTTGTACGGGCCGTCCAGGGGGAAGCCGATCACGATCGCGTCGGTGTTGGTCGGCGCCTTCCGGGTCACGAACGGCATCACCGGGGCGTCCAGGCCGGGCACGTAGATGACGGCGAGGTCGCGGTCCGGGTCGTACACGACGACGCGCCCGTCGAGCTTTTCGTCGCCGAGCTCGATCTGGACCGAGTTGGTGCCGGCCACCACGTGGGCGTTGGTCATGACCCGCTCCGACGCGTACACGAAGCCGGAGCCCTCGATGCGCCGCGAGCAGCTCCGCGCCGAGCCGAGCACCTTCACCACGGACTGCCGCGAGTTGACCACGACCTTGGAGTTGGCCAGCGCCGGGTCGGGCGCGGCGACCTCGCGGGCCCGGGTCGGTGCCAGGTTGCCGAAGACCTCCGGGAAGCCGCGGGTGTCGACGGTGGTGCGCAGCGCGTCGGAGAGCGCCTGCGCCTGCTGGGGCATGACCCGGTTGACGCCGTCCAGCAGGGCGCTGTTGCGCACCGAGCTGGCCAGCCACGGCAGCGACGACGACCCGAGCGGCACGGCCACCAGCCAGGCCACCACGAGCACGGCGAGCACCGAGACCAGTGCCCCGCCCGCGTCGTCCACCTTCCGCCCGGTTGGGCTGGTGATGGCGTGCCGCAGGTGGGTGCCCAGCCAGCCCGCCAGCGCCTGCCCGAGGACGGCGAGACCGAAGATGGCGATGAGCGAGACGACGACCCGGATGGCGTCGTCCGCGAACCGCTGGGCGACCAGCGGTCCCAGTTGCAGACCGATCAGCGCGCCGCCGAAGAAGCCGGCGAAGGACAGTGCCCCAATAACGAATCCCTGTCGGTATCCGCTGATAGCGAACAACAGCATGAGGAGCACAAGAGCGACATCGATGGCGGACACGCGTCAAGGGTACGGGGGTCCGGCCACCACTGAAGCCGACGCGCTGTCCGAGCCCGTCAGCCGACGTCGGTGCCCGCTGCCGGAGCCGGCTGCGGAGTGCTGACGGGCAGCTCAGCGATCCGATCCCGGGGCCACGGCCGGGCCCAGCCCGCCATCTCGAGCAGCGCGGAGAGCACCCCCGCGGTGAACCCCCAGACGAGCATCCCGCGCACCTGAAACGCCGGACCGACCCAGCCGCTCGGATGCCGTACCTGCAGGCGGTTGGCCGGATCGACCAGCTCGGCGACCGGCAGCCGGGCGACCCGGGCGACCTCTTCCGGAGCCCGCGGATGCACTTCGTGTGGCGCATGCCACCATGCCAGCACCGGCGTCACCACGAAGTCACTGACCGGAATCCACAGCTGCGGCAGCTGAGCGAGGACGGTCACGCTGGCCGGCGCGAGGCCGACCTCCTCCTCCGCCTCCCGCAGCGCGGTCGCCGCCGCGTCGGCGTCGCCGGGGTCGCTCGCGCCCCCCGGAAAGGCGGGCTGGCCGGCGTGCGTCCGGAGGGTTTCGGCCCGCTGCAGCATCAACACGTCAGGCTCGCCGTGCTGCTCTCCCAGCAGCACGAGTACGGCGCTCGCCCGGCCGCCCTCGGGTGGGGTGGGCAGGCGGGTGAAGTCTTCGACCCGCGCCGTACCCAACCGGTCCAGCAGGGGTCGCAGCCACTCCGGCACCCCGTTTGCTCGGGTCACGGCAGCGTCACTCCCAGGTGGCGGGCGGCGAGGGTCGCGAGCGTGGCGTCGTCGAGCGCGGTCGAGTTGTAGAGGTGCCGGACCCGCCCCTCCCGGTCGACGAAGAGCGTCGCCGGCAGCGCGGTCACCCGCAGTTTGATCCGCAGCTGCTCGGACGGGTCGTACAGATTGGGGTACGTCAGGCCGGCGTCCGTGGCGAGCGAGGTGGCGGCCGACCGGTCGTCGCGGGTGTCGACGCCGATGACGGTCACCTTGCCGGCGGCCCGGTCGGCGAAGCGCTGGAAGGCCGGCAGCTCATCCCGGCACGGCGGGCACCAGGAGCCCCACAGGTTGACGATGGCCGGACCGCGGATCGCCCGCACCGAGACCGTCTCGCCCCCGGTGAAGCACGGCAGCGCGACGTCCGGCAGCGGCTGGGCGTCACCAGCCGTCGCGGCCGCGGCGCCGGAGCCGGCGGGCGGCGTGGTCACCGCGGCACAGTCCGCGAACGGCGGCGCCGCCTCGGGCTGCGCCGGCTCGCCGCCACCGCCGCTACATCCAGCGACCAACAGCAACGCCAGTAAGGACGCTGTTTTCACGGCACGTCCGGCTTTCACGGCACGTCCGGCGCCGCCATCGCCCCGGCCGGCACCAGCTCGGGATCGACGCCGGCGGCCACCGCCAGCTCGCGGGCGCGGGGACCCTTGAGCAGCTTGGCCGCGGCGGCCGCCTCGGTCGGACCGGTCCCGTACGACGGGCACATCTTGGTCAGCGTGCACGCCCCACAGGCCGGCTTGCGGGCGTGGCAGACCCGGCGGCCGTGGAAGATCACGCGGTGCGAGAGCATCGTCCACTCTCGCTTTTCGATGAGCGCGCCGATGGCGTGCTCGATCTTCACCGGGTCGGTCTGCTCCGTCCACTCCCACCGCCGCACGAGCCGCTGGAAGTGGGTGTCGACGGTGATGCCCGGCACGCCGAACGCGTTGCCCAGGATCACGTTGGCGGTCTTGCGACCGATGCCGGGGAGCCTGACCAGCTCGTCGAGCGTGCGCGGCACCTCGCCGTCGTACTGCTCGACCAGCACCTGGCCGAGCCGCATCACCGAGTTGGTCTTGTTGCGAAAGAAGCCGGTCGGCTTGAGTAGCCCTTCGAGCTCGGCCCGGTCGGCGCCGGCGTAGTCGGCCGCGGTCGGGTAGCGGGCGAACAGCTTGGGCGTGACCTCGTTGACCCGCACGTCGGTGGTCTGTGCGGACAGGATCGTCGCCACCGCGAGCTGGAGCGGGGTCTCGTGGTTGAGCTCGCAGTGCGCGTCGGGGTGGGTCTCCTCCAGCACGCGCGCCATCTTGCGCGCCCGGCGCTTGCGGGACAGGTCACTGGATGCACGGGCCACGCGCGAAAGAGTACGCCCAGGCTGTGACACTCAGCCGGCAGAGGAGACGCTGATCTTGCCGGTGCGCTCCAGGGTGGCGCCCGTCGTGGGGAAGTCCGACTCGCTCAGCTCCCGTACCGCCTCGGCGCCGCGGTGCTCGTCGTCCAGGGCCGGCAGGCCGCCCGCGTTCAGGTAGGTGGAGGTGAGCTGGCCGCCCGCCCAGGTGCCGTCCGCGGTCAGCGAGACCTTGAGCACCCCGCCCAGCCCGAGCGGCCCGTCCTTGCGGAGCGTCCCGGCGCCGCCGGCGAAGTTGCCCAGGCTGTACGCGATAAGCCGGCCCTGGTAGAACTCCATCGCCCGGAGCACGTGCGGCCCGTGGCCCACGATGAGGTCGGCGCCCGCGTCGATCATGGCGTGGGAGAACTTGACCGGGTCGCCCCTGTTCTCCCCCAGGTACCGCTCGGTGCCCGGCTTGACGTGGCGCTTGTCGGCGCCCTCCGCGCCCATGTGCACCTGCACGACCACCAGGTCGGCCAGGCCCGCCGCCTTTTCCACCACCTCGGCCGCCGCGACGATGTCGACCAGGCTGTTGGACCACGAGTACGACGAGAAGCCCGCCACCGCCACCCGTACGCCCTCGACGTCCACCACCGTGATCTCGTCGGGCGCGCCGGTGTGCTTCAGCCCGTGCTCGGTCAGCGCCTGCTGGGTGTTGCGGAACCCGGCCGCGCCGTAGTCGTGCCCGTGATTGTTGGCCATGTTGAGCACCTCGAAGCCGGCGTCCCGCAGGTGCCCGGCGTACGACGGGGGCACCCGGTACTGGTAGCAGTTGGTGGACTTGGGCCCACACTTGCCGGCGCCGGTGTCGTCGGTGAGCGGCTCCTCCAGGTTGCCCATGACGAGGTCGGCGGCCAGCGCGGCGCGTACCGAATCGAAGAAGCCCTCGCCGCTGTTCGGCGGAAGCTTGCCGGGCGCGTTGCCCATGATGATGTCGCCGGTGGCGGACAGCGAGATGCTCCGGCCGGCCGCCTTGCCGGATGGCGGCGCGGCGGTGGGCTCGGCCGTGTCCTCTACCGCGCTGTCCCGCCACACCGGCGCGGCCGACCGGTGCTCCTCGCCGAGGATGGCGACGGCGCCCACCGCGACGCCCGCCATCACCGCCAGCGCGGCGCACGCGACGCCGATCCATCGACCGGCGCCGTAGGCTCGCTGACTGGGACTCATCGCCCAGGGACAATACCTGCCGGCCGCTACGCACGCCGCCCGGGACCGCGCTCTGACCAGGGCATTCCGGACCCTTTGCCGGTGCCGCCGCCGGCCCGTACGGCGGCGTGGACGGCGCGGGCGACCCGCGCGCCCCACTCCGAGCGCGGGCCACCGTACGCGGCGGGCGGCCCGTCGTGCGCGCAGAGGATCGAGACGGCGTCGGTGGCCGTACCCGTGGCGGGGAGGCCGAGGTCCCACAAGGCCTGCGCCTTCGCCTCGGTGGCCGTGGCGACGGCGTTGACCAGCGCGGCGTCGGACAGGCGGACCGGCACGCGCACGACGATGTTGACCGTGCCGGCGGCCGGCGGGGCGTCCGACGGCGGGGCCGCCGCCCAGATCGGGTCGCCGAGCCCGACGGTGGCCCAGACCCGTACGCCGCCGTCGCCGGCCGACACCACCTCGGCGACGTCGACGCCGGTGAGCAGTCCGATGCCGGGGCCGGTCAGCCCGAGACACTCGGCCAGCTCGGTGAGGTGCACGTCCGGATCGTCCCGGCGGTACGACATGGGCACGGTCGCGTTGACCACCCACCCTCGTACGCCGATCCCGCCGCCCAGCGGGGCCGACGAGATCGCCAGCAACGGCTCGTCGAGCCGCCACACGAGCAGCGGAATGTCGTATCCGTCCTCGCGGCGCATAGTCAAGATCGGCTCGACGGGCATCCACCGAAGCCTACGGCTCGCGCAGATCAAGTTTCCGGGGGTGGACGCCCGATTCTCCCCCCGGTACGCCTAGACTTACTCCGCGCGTCGAAACGACGCAGGCGGAGGTGGGGCGCGATGGACGAGGTACTGGCCCGCAGCGGGATCTTCCAGGGCGTCGACCCCGAGGCGGCGGAAGCGCTCGCCAAGGAGATGGAGACGATCGAGACCCGCAAGGGCGAGGTCGTGTTCAACGAGGGCGAGCCCGGCGACAGCCTCTACATCGTGCTGTCCGGCAAGATCAAGTTGGGTCGGCGCGCCGCCGACGGCCGGCAAAACCTCATCTCCGTCATGGGGCCGTCCGACATGCTCGGCGAGCTGTCCCTCTTCGACCCGGGTCCACGCACCGCCACGGCGACCGCGGTCACCGACACCCGCCTGGCCCGGCTGCGCAAGCAGGCCCTGCGGCCGTGGCTCAACAACCGTCCGGAGATCGCCGAGCAGCTCCTACGCGTGCTGGCCCGCCGGCTCCGCCGCACCAACGACGCGCTCGCCGACCTGATCTTCACGGACGTGCCCGGCCGGGTAGCGAAGAACCTGCTCCAGATGGCCGGCCGGTTCGGCACCCGCGACGGCGGCGTGCTGCGGGTGACCCACGACCTCACCCAGGAGGAGCTGGCCCAGCTCGTCGGCGCGTCCCGCGAGACGGTCAACAAGGCGCTGGCCGACTTCGCGTCCCGCGGCTGGCTCCGGCTGGACGGCAAGAGCGTCATCATCCTCGACCCGGAGCGGCTGGCCCGCCGCGCCCGCGTCTGAGCACCCGGCTCGGTTGCCCGAGCCGTTCGCTCTGATCAAAAACAAGCAGGCTTGACTGTTTGTTTTTCACGCGGGAGGCTGGCAACCGTGCCGGTACGGACGCCACAACAGCAGCGCAGTCGCGCCACCCAGGCCCGCCTTCTGGAGGCGACCGTGGAGTGCCTGGTCGAGCGCGGCTGGTCGGGCACGACCACCACGGTCGTCGCCGCTCGGGCCGGTGTCTCGCGCGGCGCCCAGCTACACCACTACCCGACCAAGGCGTCTCTGGTCATGGCGGCCGTCGGGCACCTCGCCGAGCGCCGCGCGGAGGAGATCCGCACCGAGGCGGCCCTGCTCCCGGCGGGCACCCAGCGGCTCGACCGGCTGATCGACATGCTCGCCGCCGCGTTCACCGGGCCGCTCTTCGTCGCGGCCCTGGAGTTGTGGGTGGCCGCCCGCACCGACGCGGAGCTGCGCGCCGCGCTGGTGCCGTTGGAGGCCAAGGTCGGCCGGGAGATGCACCGGCTGACCGTCGACCTGCTGGGTGCGGACGAGCGCACCCCGGGCGTACGGGAGGCCGTGCAGGCCACCCTCGATCTGCTCCGCGGGCTCGGCGTCGCCAACCTGCTCTCGGACGACTCGCACCGCCGCACCGCCCTGCTCGCCGCGTGGAAGCGGCAGCTCGCCACCGTCCTCGCCAGCGGGAGGTAATCGATGGTCGATCTCGCCGTACTGCTCGCCGATCTCGCCGACGAGTCGGCGGACCTGGACGCCCGGGTCGGCCCGCTGCCGGATGCGCACTGGGCCCGGCTGACGCCCGCCGACGGCTGGACCATCGGGCACCAGATCGCGCACCTGGCCTGGACCGACCACGTCGCGACGCTCTCCGCCACCGACCCGGACGCGTTCTTCGCCTCGCTGGCCGGGTCCGCGGTTGACCCCGAGCACTTCGTCGACCGGGGCACCGAAGAGTTCCTGGCGCCGCCCGCCGAGCTGCTCGCCCGCTGGCGGGCCGGGCGCGCGGCGCTCGCCGAGGCGCTGGCCGCCGCGCCGCCAGGGGCCAAGCTGCCCTGGTACGGCACCGCCATGTCGCCCGTCTCGATGGCCACCGGCCGGATCATGGAGACCTGGGCGCACGGCCAGGACGTCGCGGACACCCTCGGGCACCGGCGCACCCCGACCGAGCGCCTGCGGCACATCGCGTACCTCGGCGTCCGTACCCTCACGCACAGCTTCCTGACCCACGGCCGCGCGGCGCCGGCGGCGCCGGTCCGGGTCGAGCTGATCAGCCCGTCCGGCATCTGGGAGTACGGTCCGAGCGACGCCACCGACCGGGTCACCGGCCCGGCGTTGGACTTCTGCCTGCTCGTCACGCAGCGCCGGCACCGCGCCGACCTGGCCCTCGTCGCCACCGGCCCGGTCGCCGACGAGTGGCTCGACGTCGCGCAGGCGTTCGCCGGGCCGCCCGGCATCGGCCGCCAGCCCTCCGGTGCGCGGCCATGATCCGGATCGGCAACGCGTCCGGCTTTTACGGCGACCGCTTCTCGGCCTGGCGGGAGATGCTCGACGGCGGTCAGCTCGACGTGCTCACCGGCGACTACCTGGCCGAGCTGACCATGCTGATCCTCGGTCGCGACCGCCTCAAGGACCCTCGCTGGGGTACGCGCGCACGTTCCTGCGCCAGATGGAGGACTGCCTCGGCACGGCGGCCGACCGCGGCGTACGCATCGTGACCAACGCGGGCGGCCTCAACCCGGCGGGCCTGGCCGCCGCGCTCACCGCGCTCGCCGACCGGCTCGGCCTCCGCACCAGGATCGGGTACGTCACCGGCGACGCCGTGGACCACCCCGGTGCCCTGGTCGCCAACGCCTACCTCGGCGCGTTCGGGATCGCGTCCTGCCTTACGGCCGGCGCCGACGTCGTGGTCACCGGCCGGGTCACCGACGCGTCCTTGGTGGTGGGGCCGGCGATCGCGCACTTTGGCTGGGACCGGGCCGACCTCGACGCGCTGGCCGGGGCCACCGTCGCCGGCCACATCCTGGAGTGCGGCGCCCAGGCCACCGGCGGCAACTTCAGCTTCTTCACCGAGCTGCCGGACGGCGGGCGGCGGCCGGGCTTCCCCGTCGCGGAGGTGCACGCCGACGGCTCCAGCGTGATCACCAAGCACCCCGGCACGGGCGGCGCGGTCACGGTCGACACGGTCACCGCCCAACTCGTGTACGAGGTGGGCGCGCCGGCGTACCTCGGTCCGGACGTGGTCACGCACCTGGACACGGTGACGCTCACGCCCGACGGACCGGACCGGGTACGCGTCAGCGGGGTCCGCGGCACGCCCCCGCCGCCCACTCTCAAGGTCGGCGTCAACACCATCGGCGGGTACCGCAACGCGATGACGTTCGTGCTCGGCGGGCTGGACATCGACGCCAAGGCGGCCCTGGTCCGGACCCAGCTGGAGGACGCGGTCGGCAAGGACGGCCTGGAGTTCGTGCTCACCCGTACGGAGGACGGCGCTCTGCTCCTGGCCCACATCCGCGACGGCGACCCGAAGCGCGCCGGCCGGAGGTTCTCGGCCGCCGCGGTGGAGCTGGCCCTGGCGTCGTACCCCGGCTGCACCCTGACCACCCCGCCGGGAGACGCCACCCCGTACGGCGCTTTCACCTCCGCCACCGTCCCCCAGTGCCCCCACCTGGCGATCCACCCGGACGGCACCGCAGTCGCCATCCCCCACCGCCCAAGTGCAAGGAAGGGTCCCTTCCTATGCAAAATCCGATAACAGGGGGCCCTTCCTTGCATCCGGGGCGTGGGGTGGGAGCGCGGTCGGGGGACAAGGGGTCCGACGCCAATGTGGGGGTGTGGGCGCGGAGCGACCACGCCTACGCCGCGCTGCGTGGGTGGTTGACCACCGAGCGGTTCACCCAGCTGCTCCCGGAGACGGCGGGGCTCGACGTCGAGCGGTACGAGCTGCCCAACCTGCGGGCGGTCAACTTCGTGGTGCGCGGGTTGCTCGCCGGGAACCTGGTCGACCCGCAGGCCAAAGGGCTGGGCGAGCGGCTGCGGGCCCGGATCGCGGAGTCGGCGTGAACACCCCCGAGCGGCGGCAGCTGCGCGAGCTGGCCAGGCGGTTCGCCGTACGGGAGATCGTGCCGCACCTCGACGGGTGGGAGCGCGCCGGCCAGGTGCCTCGCGCCCTGCACGCCGCCGCCGCCAAGGTGGGCCTGCTCGGGCTCGGGTACGCCGAGTCGGTCGGCGGCAGCGGCGGTGACCTGCTCGACACGGTCGCGGTGACCGAAGAGATCATCGGGGCGGGCGGGTCGTCGGGGTTGATGGCGGCCCTGTTCACGCACGGCATCGCGCTGCCGCACATCGTCTCGGCCGGCGGCGAGGACCTGACCGACCGCTATGTACGCCCCACGCTCGCCGGTGAGCTGATCGGCGCGCTGGCGATCACCGAGCCGGGCGGCGGTTCGGACGTCGCGGCGATCGGCACGACCGCCCGCCGGGACGGCGACCACTACGTGGTGAACGGCGCCAAGGCGTACATCACCAGCGGGGTACGCGCCGACTTCGTCACCACCGCGGTGCGTACCGAGGGCGGCCTCTCGCTGCTCGTGATCGACCGGGGTACGCCGGGCTTCACGGTGACCGGGCCGCTGGAGAAGATGGGCTGGCACTGCTCCGACACCGCCGAGCTGTCCTTTGTGGACACGATGGTCCCGAAGACCAACCTCGTCGGCCCGGAAGGGCAGGCGTTCCCCCTGATCATGAGGCACTTCGCCAGCGAGCGGATCGCGCTGGCGGTCCACGCGTACGCGGTCGCCCAGCGCTGCCTCGACCTCACGGTCGCCTGGTGCCGGGACCGGCAGACCTTCGGCCGGCCGCTCGCCAGCCGGCAACTCGTCCGCCATCGGCTCGCCGAGATGGCCACCCGCACCGACGCCGCTCGCACGTATGTACACCAGGTCGCGATCCGTGTCGCTGCGGGCGAGCCACTCGTTACGGAGGTGGCGATGGCGAAGAACATCGCTGTCGCGGCGTGCGACTGGGTGGTCGACCAGGCGGTGCAACTGCACGGCGGGTTCGGCTACCTGCGCGGCGCGGAGGTGGAGCGGCACTACCGGGACGCGCGGATCCTCGGGATCGGCGGCGGCACGACGGAGATCATGAACGAGATCATCGCGAAACAGATGGGGGTCTGAGCCATGACCGTCCTGGGCACCGCCATCGACCCGCGCAACCCGTCGTACCTGGAAAACCGCGGCACGATGATCGAACGGCTCGCGGAGCTGGACGCGGCGCTGGACGCCGCCCGCGGCGGCGGCGGCGAGAAGTACGTGACCCGCCACCACGCCCGCGGCAAGCTGCTCCCACGGGAACGCATCGAGCTGCTGCTCGACCGGGATGCGCCGTTCCTCGAACTGTCCCCGGTCGCCGGCTGGGGCACCGACTTCCCGGTGGGCGCCGGCGTGGTGACCGGCATCGGGGTGGTCGAGGGTGTCGAGTGCGTGATCGTCGCGAACGATCCGACGGTACGCGGTGGCGCGGTCAACCCGTACACGTTGAAGAAGACCCGACGGGCCGGCGAGATCGCGCTGGCGAACCGTCTTCCGCTGGTCAACCTGGTCGAGTCCGGCGGCGCCGACCTGCCCAGCCAGGCGGAGATCTTCATACCGGGCGGCCGGGTCTTCCGCGACCTGACCCGGCTCTCGGCGGCGCGCATCCCGACGCTGAGCGTGGTCTTCGGCAACGCGACGGCCGGCGGCGCGTACGTCCCGGGCATGTCGGACTACACGATCATGGTGCGCAACCAGGCGAAGGTCTTCCTGGCCGGGCCGCCGCTCGTGCGGATGGCGACCGGCGAGGTCACCGACGACGAGTCGCTCGGCGGGGCCGCGATGCACGCCGCCAAGTCCGGGCTGGCCGACTTCGTGGCCGAGGACGAGCGGGACGGGATCCGGCTGGCCCGCCAGTGCGTACGCCGGCTGAACTGGCGCAAGGCCGGACCGGCGCCGCGTCTCGCGGTGGCTCCGAAGTACGACGCGGAAGATCTCCTCGCGATCGCCAGCGCCGACCTGAAGGTGCCGTTCGACCCGCGCGAGGTGCTGGCCCGGGTGCTGGACGGCAGCGAGTTCGACGAGTTCAAGCCGGCGTACGGCACCGCGCTCGTCACCGGCTGGGGTGAGCTGCACGGCTACCCGGTCGGGATCCTGGCGAACGCCCGGGGCGTGCTCTTCTCCGAGGAGGCGCAGAAGGCGACCCAGTTCATCCAGCTCGCCAACGCGTCCGACACGCCGCTGCTCTTCCTGCAGAACACGACCGGTTACATGGTCGGCGCCGAGTACGAGCAGCGCGGCATCATCAAGCACGGCGCCCTGATGATCAACGCGGTGGCCAACTCGACGGTGCCGCACGTGACGGTCAACCTGGGTGCGTCGTACGGCGCGGGCAACTACGGCATGTGCGGCCGGGCGTTCGAGCCGCGGTTCCTCTTCAGCTGGCCGAACGCCAAGTCGGCCGTCATGGGCCCGACCCAGCTCGCCGGCGTGCTGTCGATCGTGGCCCGGCAGGCGGCCGAGGCCAAGGGCCAGCCGTACGACGAGGACTCCGACAAGGCCATGCGCGCGATGGCCGAGCGGCAGATCGAGGCGGAGTCGGCCGCGCTCTTCCTCTCCGGCCGGCTCTACGACGACGGGATCATCGACCCGCGCGACACCCGGACCGCGCTCGGGCTCAGTCTGTCCGCGATCCATAGTGGACCGATCAAGGGCGCCGAGGGCTTCGGCGTCTTTCGGATGTGAGGGGTGGCCGCAATGATCAGACGCCTACTGGTGGCCAACCGGGGTGAGATCGCCCGGCGCGTCTTCGCCACCTGCCGGCTGATCGGCATCGAGACGGTGGCCGTCTACTCCGACGCGGACGCCGACTCGCCGCACGTCGCCGAGGCGGACTACGCCGTACACCTGCCGGGGAACGCGCCGACCGCGACGTACCTGCGGGGCGACCTGATGGTGGCCGCGGCCCGCAAGACCGGCGCGGACGCCGTACACCCGGGCTATGGGTTTCTCTCGGAGAACGCGGACTTCGCGGCGGCCGTGGCCGACGCGGGCCTGACCTGGGTCGGCCCGCCAGCCAAGGTCATCAAGGTGATGGGCTCCAAGATCGAGGCGAAGGCGCTGCTGGCCGACGCCGGCGTGCCGATGCTGCCCACCTTCCTGAACCCGGACGAGGTGACCGAGTTTCCGGTGCTGGTCAAGGCGTCCGCCGGTGGCGGCGGGCGGGGCATGCGGATCGTGCGCGACGCGGAGTCGCTCGCCGAGGCCGTGGCCTCGGCCCGCCGCGAGGCGGCCGGCGCGTTCGGCGACGGGACCGTGTTCTGCGAGAAGTACGTGGACCGGGCCCGGCACGTCGAGGTGCAGATCTTCGCGGACACGCACGGGAACGTGGTGCCGTTCGGCGAGCGCGAGTGCTCCATCCAGCGCCGGCACCAGAAGATCATCGAGGAGACGCCGTCGCCGGCCGTCACGCCCACGATGCGCGAGGAGTTGTGCGCGGCCGCCGTGTCCGCCGCCCGCACCGTGGGGTACGTCGGCGCCGGGACGGTCGAGTTCCTGCTCGCGCCGTCCGGCGAGTTCTACTTCCTGGAGATGAACACGCGGCTGCAGGTCGAGCACGCGGTGACCGAGTGCGTGTCCGGCTTCGACCTGGTGCAGCTCCAGCTCCTGGTCGCCGAAGGGCTCCCACTGCCGATCGTCGGGGGCGCGCCGATCCGCGGCCACGCGATCGAGGTGCGGCTCTGCGCGGAGGACCCGGCGTACGCCTGGCTGCCCGCCACCGGCACCCTGCACCGGCTGCGGGTGCCCGAGGTCGCGGCCGAGTTCCGCCCGCTGCTGCAGCCGGGCCTGCGACTCGACTCCGGGGTACGGGACGGCTCGGTCGTCGGCGTGCACTACGACTCGATGCTGGCCAAGCTGATCGCCTGGGCGCCGACCCGGCACGAGGCCGCCCGGCTGCTCGCCTCGGCGCTGACCCGGTCCCAGATCCACGGCGTGGTCACCAACCGGGACCTGCTGGTACGCGTGCTGCGGCACCCGTCGTTCCAGTCCGGCGGCATCGACACCGGCTTCCTGGACCGGCACCCCGAGGTGTTCGCCCCGCTGCTGTCCTCTGTGGACGCCGTACGCGTCTCCTGCCTCGCCGCGGCGCTCGCCGAGGCCGCGGCCCGGCGCTCGTCGGCAGCGGTGCTCAGCTCGCTCCCGTCCGGCTGGCGCAACGTGCCGTCCGCGGCCCAGACCACCCTGTACGACGGTCCCGCCGGCCCCGTCGAGGTCGGCTACCGGCTGGACCGGGCCGGCGAGCTGGCAAGTTGGTGGGTGCGCGCGGTCGACCCGGATGACCTCGACCTCGCGGGTCTCGGCCAGCCGCCGGTCACCGGCGACCACCCGCCGGTCGCGCTCGTGTCGGCCACGCCGGAGGGCGTCGTCC
The DNA here is from genome assembly GCF_011764445.1 of Phytohabitans rumicis. Lineage (NCBI taxonomy): Bacteria > Bacillati > Actinomycetota > Actinomycetes > Micromonosporales > Micromonosporaceae > Phytohabitans > Phytohabitans rumicis. Next base: position 4,683,763 of record NZ_BLPG01000001.1, on the reverse strand, counting down.
TCGACGTGAACGGCATCCGGCTCTCCCTCGGCGTGGAGCGGATCGGCGACGTGTCGTACGTGGACAGTGCGGAGGGCTCGGTCGCCCTCACCGAGTTGCCCCGCTTCCCCGAACCCACGGCGGAGCTGGCCGAGGGCTCGCTGGTCGCGCCGCTGCCCGGCGCCGTCAGCCGGGTGCTGGTCACCCCCGGCCAGCGCGTCGACGCCGGCGACCTGCTCATGACCCTCGAAGCGATGAAGCTGGAACACCCCGTACACGCCCCGGCCGCCGGGGTCGTGGCCTCCGTGCCGGTCAGCCAGGGCAGCCAAGTCGACACCGGAACAGTCTTAGCGGTTCTCACCCCTCCCGAGTAGGTCCCCCATGGATTTCGAGCTCACCCCTGCACAGTCCGACCTCCGCGACGCGGTCGCCGCTCTTGGCCGCCGCTACGGCCACGAGTACTTCGTGGCCAAGGCCAAAGCCGGCGAGCACACCACCGAGCTGTGGGCCGAGGCCGGCAAGCTCGGCTACCTGGGCGTCAACGTCCCCGAGGAGTACGGCGGCGGTGGCGGCGGCATCACCGAGCTGGCCATCGTGTGCGAGGAGCTGGCCGCGGCCGGCTGCCCGCTGCTGCTGCTCGTGGTCTCGCCGGCCATCGCCGGGACGGTCATCGCCAAGCACGGCACTCCGGCCCAGCGCTCGTCGTTTCTGCCCGGTATCGCCGACGGCACCCGCAAGGTGGCCTTCGCCATCACCGAGCCGGAGGCCGGCTCCAACTTCCACCGGCTCGGCACGACCGCCCGCCGGGACGGCGACGACTGGCTGCTCTCCGGCCGCAAGTGCTTCATCTCCGGCGTGGACGAGGCGTCCTACGTGTTGGTCGTGGCCCGGGTGGCCGCCGGCGACAAGCTCCAGCCGGCGCTCTTCCTCGTCCCGACCGACGCCGCGGGGCTGACCGCGTCCAAGCTGGACATGGAGATCCTCTCGCCGGAAGACCAGTGGCTGCTCTACCTCGACGACGTGCGCCTACCCGCCGACGCGCTGGTCGGCAGCGTCGACGCGGGACTGCCGGCCCTCTTCAGCGGGCTCAACCCGGAGCGGATCACGGTCGCCGCGATGGCCGCCGGCACCGCCCGGTACGCGTTGGCGCGCGCCTCGACGTACACGGCCACCCGGCAGGTGTGGGGCCGGCCGATCGGCGCCCACCAAGGGGTTGCGCACCCGCTGGCGCACGCCGCCATCCAGGTCGAGCTGGCCAGGCTGATGATCGCCAAGGCGGCCACCCTGTACGACGCGGGCCGTGACGTGGAGGCCGGCGTCGCCGCCAACATGGCCAAGTACGCGGCCGCCGACGCCTCGGCGCTCGCCGTGGACACGGCCATCCAGGTGCACGGCGGCAACGGCATGACCACCGACTACGGCGTGGCCACCCTGCTGGGCGCCGTACGCGCCGGCCGCATAGCCCCGGTCAGCCGCGAAATGATCTTGAACTACGTCTCCCAACACGTCCTCGGCCAACCCCGCTCGTACTGAGGCGGGCTAGAGGCCGCTGCAGGCGGTGCCGTTCACCGAGCAGGCGGTCGGGGTCGACACCGAGCCGGTGCGGTTGAACTGGAACCTCAGCAGGGCCACCTTGCCCGCCCCCACCGACGCCCCGCTCGTGAAGATGAAGGCGTTCCCGGACCGTTGGAGCTTGGGCTGCTGCGCGCCCTCCACCCAGAACGTGCGCAGCCCGCCGACGTTGGCCGGGAACTCCAGCCGGACCGTCCAGTTTCGAGCGCCGTTCGCCGAGTTGGCCACTCTCACCTCGCCGATGAACGTGTCGCTGAAGGACTCCACCACCCGGTAGCGCCCGGTCAGTTCGGGAGCCGGCGGCGGTGGGGGTGCGGGCGGTGCCGTGGTCCGGGTCGGCCGCGGTGCGGCCGTCGTACGCGCGGGCGTCGGCGACGGGGTCACCGACGCGCGGGGCGCCTCCGGTGTCGCCACGCCGGAGTCGCCGCTGTCCGGCACGCTCGGCCCGGCCAGGAACGGCGGCGTGTTCGTCACCGCCGCCGGGAGGCTGACTCCGTCAGGATCCGACGGTCGCAGGCTGACGACCGCGAAGACGAGCAATCCGAGCATGATGCCCACGCCGAAGACCGCGGGCACCCACGGCAGCATCTCGACAGCACCGGGCCGCAAAGCCCGGGGTAATCCGCGTCCCACGCGCATAGCCGTCCCCCAACGCCACTCCCCAGCGAGGGATACGCACGGGGCGAGCGATTGGATCAACGGGCCAGCGTCGGACTTTCCAGCGCGTCCTGACCCTTGCCGGCCAGGCAGCGGAACGTGCGGTCACTGCCCTGCGGCGGCAGCACCTCGAACTGCCATCCCGCGGTCGACAGCAGCAGCGTCGTACGCCGGAAGGTCAGGTTGGTGCACAGCTTGCCCGCGACGTCCTCGAGGTCGCCGCCGGCGGGCAGGTCGCCCACGGCGTACGCCTCCCAGGTGTGGCGCCCGGTGCAGGCGACCCGGGATGCCCGGGCGTCCGGGCCGCTCGCCTCCAGCGGGCCGTAGCACTCCAACTCGTCGGTGCAGCGCCCGCCCGCCAACGGCACCAGGCAACCGGGGAGCGCGCCACCGCCGCCGGCGAACGTGCTCTGCGCGACTCCGGTCGGCTTCGGCCCCGGCTCCGTGTCCCGGGAGACGTACCAGGCGCTGGTGCTGATCAGGCCGACCAGCGCGAGCGCACCGAGGCCGGCGAGGAACCAGCGCAGTCCGCGCTTGCGGCCGCCGCGGGACACGGTCGGCGTGTCGTCCGGGGTCCGGGGCGGCGACGGCGGCGGCACAAGCAGAGACGGCGGCGTGGGCGCGGTCGTGGGTGGCGCGGGTGGAGACGCGTACGCCCGGGAGATGTAGACGTTGGCGGCGGGCGTGCCGAGCGAGACCCCGGCCAGCATGTCGCGCAGCTGCCCGGCGGAGGGGCGCGCGTCCGGCTCGTTGGCCATGCCGTACCGCAGCACCTCCATCAGCGCCCTCGGCACGCTGGGCAGGTCCGGGATGGGATGGTTGAAGAGTTCCAGCAGCGTGATGAGGCTCGGGTTGCGGTCGTCGCGCCAGCGGGGCGGCTTGCCGCGCATGACCGCGTACAGGGTGGCGCAGAGGGCGTACACGTCGACGGCCGGCGACGGCGCGCTGTGCCGGAACATCTCCGGCGGCGCGTACGCCGGGGTGAGCACCTCGAGCGTCACCGAGGAGTCGCGGGCCTCGGCGAGGACGGCGAGCCCGAAGTCGGCCAGCGCCGGCTCGCCGAAGCGGGAGCAGAGGATGTTGGCGGGCTTGACGTCGCGGTGCAGCACGCCGAGCTGGTGGGCGTCCGCCAGCGCATCGGCGATCTTGACGCCGACCTCGCGGGTCTCGCCCGGTTCGAGCGGCGCGGTGCGCATCCGGTCGGCGTACGAGCCGTCGCACAGCTCCATGATCAGATAGGGGTGCTGGTCGGCGGTCACGCCGGCGTCGAAGAGGTCGACGACGTGCGGATGGGACGACATCCGGCCCGCCGCCCGCGCCTCGCGCAGGAACCGCCGCTGGTCGCGCTCGTTGTCGAGAGTCCGGTTTTCCACCTTTACCGCGACCTCGCGCGCGACCGACTCCTGGGTGGCCCGGTATACGGTCGCGTACCCACCTCGGGCAAGCACCGACAATCCGGACAGCCCTGGCACCACCGGCAACGGCAGCGCGCTGGGAACGGTGTCGGTCACGGGTTAGAAGGTACCGAAGACACCGCCGTCAGCCGCCCCCGCACCGCGTCTGCGCCGGCTCGCTCGCCCAGCCGCTGCGTCCCGTACGCGTACCGCACCGCGTCATCGGCCGCGGCCAGCGCCTCTTCGTGCAGGCCACCGGCCGCGAGCGCATCGGCCAGCACCTCCGCGGTGATCACACAACTGCGTACGTCTTCGGCCGGCACCGCCAGCGCCCGGCGCGCCCAATCCAGCGCCTGGATCTGCTGTCCCTCGGCGAGCAGCGCGGCCGCGTACGTCGCGAGGGCCTGCCGGCGCGAGAAGAGCAGCCCCGGTCCCTTCGCGGTGGCGATCGGGGCGAGCAGGCCGATGGCTGTCGGCGCGTCGCCGTCGGTGAGCCGGGCGCGGGCGAGCAGGACCCGCGGGCCCATCTGGGCGGGCGCCAGCGGATTGTGCGGCTCCACCGTGGTGATGACCTTCTGCGCGTCGCGCTCGGCGGACGAGATGTCGCCGCGGTCCAAGGCGACGAAGCCGCGTGCGGTGCCGGCGATCCCGGTCAGCAGCGGGTGCCCGGTGCGGTCGGCGTACGACAGCGCGTCGGTGAGCAGGTCGGTCGCGTGGTCGAACTGGCCCAGCCCGCGCGCGATCGCACCCCGCACCACCAGCGCGAAGCCGCGCCCCCAGTCGTCGGCGACGGCGTCGAAGTCGCGGTACGCCCGGCGGGCCTCGCGGTCGGCCTCGGCCAGATCGCCCAGCTCGGCGGCCGCGAACGCCTCGACCGCCCGCAGCGTGCCCACCGCCCACGCCTCGCCGACCCGCTCACCGAACGGCAGGAACACCCGGGCCAGCCGGCGCGCCTCGGCCAGCCGGCCGGCGAGCAGCCGGGCGAACGCGGTGGTGCCACGCAGCCAGGCCCGCCCGGTCGGGTCGCCCAACTCGGCGAAGAGCCGGGCGGCGCGGCCCAGCACCGCGTCGGTGCCCGCGAAGTCGCCCCGCGTCGTCGTCACCCAGGCCAGATCCTGCAGCGACCACGCCTGCCCCAGCCGGTCGCCGGACGCGAGATCCACCTGGTACGCCCCGGCGAACCGGCTGCTCGCCTGGCCCAGCCGCCCGCGCAGGTAGTCGGCCATGCCCAGTCGCCGCATCGCCTCGGCCCGCGGCCCGGGCAGGCCGGCGTCGGTCGCCACCTGCATGGCCTCCTGCCAGGCTTGCAGCGCCCGCTGGGGCTCGCCCAGCACGCGGTGCGCCCGCCCGATCACGAGCAGGGCACCGGCCCGGCACGCGGCGTCGTCACTGGCGTTGGCGGCGATCTTTTCCGCGTACGCCAAGGCGTCGCCGGCGCGGCCGGTCTGCAGCAGCGCCCTGGCCAGCACGAGGCGGTCGGCGGGCGGCAGGTGGTCCCCGGCCAGCCCGGCGGCGCGCTCGGCGTAGTCGGCGGCCAGCGTCGGCTCGCCCATCGCCAGGGAGCGGCGCGCGGCCCGGCCCAGGGCGGACACGCCCAGCGGCACCACGGTACGGGCCACCGCGTCCGGCCGGAGGCTGACGGCGTCGGCCAGCGCGGCGGCGCGTTCCACGTGATCGGCGACGAACGCGTCCCGGTCGGCCGGCGCCATGCCCCCGAACCCGCTGACCCGGCTCACCCGGTCGCCCACGGCCGGTGCCGCCCACTGGGCCAGCGCGGCGTGCCGCTCGGCCAGGTCGGCCTTGCCGATGCCCGCGTACGCGGCCTCGCGCATCAGCGGGGTCGGGAACGCGAAGCCGTCCCGGGCGCGCCGCAGCATGCGCCGCTGGAGCAGCTCGTCGATGGCGCGCTCGAGCTCGACGGCGGCGACGGCGGTCGGCCGCCCGTCGCGCCCGGCCCGGCTCTCGCGCAGCGCCTCCAGCGTCCCGCCGGGCACGGTGTCGCCGATGACTGCGGCGTCCCGCAGCACGGCGCGGGCGTCGGCGGGCAGCGCGTCGATGCGGGCCGCGAGCACGGCGGCCAGGTCGCGGGAGAGCAGCCGGCTGCCCAGCGAGCCGGGCGCCAGGCGCCACGTGCCCCGGGCACCGGCGACCGGCGTCAGCGCGCCCCGCTCCATCAGCAGCGTGACCAGCTCCGCCAGGTAGAACGGGTTGCCCTGCGCGGTGGCGAGCAGCCGGTCGGTGTCGGCCTGCGGCAGCCGGCCGCCGCCCAGATATGAGGTGAGCAGCCGGGCCGCGTCGGCACCCCGCAGCGGCGGCAGCGGGTAGACCTCGGCATCGGCCAACCGGGTCAGCGCGCCAGCGGTGCGGACCAGCTCGGGCCGGCCCAGCAGTACCAGGAGTACCGGGCCGCTCAGGTGCGACAGGGTCACACCCAACGCCTCGATCGTCTCCGGGGTGGCGTCGTGCAGGTCGTCGACGATCACCACCAGCGGCTGCTCGCCGGCCAGCCCGGTCAACAGCTGGCCCACCGCCGTCGGCGTCGCCTCGGTGTCGGGGGCCGCCGCGTCCGGGGTCCACTCGGCCACCCCGGCCGGGACGCCATGGGCGGCCGGCGCCTCGCCGTACCCCATCAGGGCCAGCAGCAGCTCGACGGCGACCGGCGGCGGGTCGGACCGGAAGCGGCCGAGGCGCTGGCCGAGCCTTTTCAGCCTTTCCTCGACGACCGTGCGGGTCACCGCGGTGGCCGAGTCGCGCGGCAGGCCGATGGCGGTGCGGACCAGGTCGGCGAGCGGGGCGAGGCGGCGGCGTTCGCCGAAGGCGGCGCAGCGCACGGACAGCACTCGCGCGCCGGTGGAGGACGTGTAGCCGCCGGCGCCCACGTCGTATCCGGCGGCGAAGCGCTCCACCTCGGCCGCGAACCGGGTCTTGCCGATGCCCGCCTCGGCGGTCAGCACGAGGACGCGCGGCTCGGCGCTCTCGATCGCTTCGGCGAGCCGCCCGGCGGCCCGCCCGATCTCGGCCTCCCGGCCCACGAACGGCGCCTCGTCGCCAAGGCCGGACCGGGTGCCGGGCGCGTCGTGCAGGCCCAGCAGCTCGTACGCCTCGACCGGCTCGCGCTTGCCCTTGAGCCGCAGCGGCCGCAGCGTCCGCCACGAGGCCACGTGCCGGGTGGCCGCCGATGTACGGGCGCCCGCGTAGACCGCGCCCACCGCGGCGGCGTCGGCCAGCCGGGCCGCGGTGTTGACCGTGTCACCGATGACCGTGTACTCGATCGCGGCCTGGATGCCGGCCACCACGTCGCCGGTGTTGAGCCCGACCCGCAGGCCCAGCGGGGCACCGCCGCCGCGCTCGTCGTCGAGCACCCGGCGCACCGCGCGCTGCATGCTCAGCGCGGCCCGGATCGCCCGCTCGGCGTCGTCTTCGTGAGCGACCGGCGCCCCGAAGACCGCCATGATCCCGTCGCCGGTGAGCTTGTCGACGTGCCCGCCGAACGTCTTGACCGCGCCCGCCAGCGCGGCGAGCACCCGGTCGGTGACCGCGCCGACCCGTTCCGGGTCAAGGTCTTCAGACCAAGAGGTGAAGTCGGACAAATCGCCAAATAAGACTGTAACCACGCGCCGCTCGGTCGCCGGCAGGGACGCGGCTGCGGGCAGCGCGGCGCCACAGTTGTGGCAGAAGCGCGCGCCGGGCACCGCGACGGTGCCGCACACGGGGCATGTCACGGTGAGTCCAACCACACTGGTTGGGATGTCGATTCCCCGTCGTCATGATCGAGGTACGCGAGTTGAGCCCGCACCGACCATTCGGCCGCCGGCCAGAGCGAGCGGTCCACATCCGCATAGACCTTCGCCACGACCTCTTGCGCGCTGCGCGCACCCTCTGATAACGCATGTTTCACCTGGTCAAGGCGCGCGCGGCGGTGCGCCAGGTAAAATCGGGCCGCCGCGGCGCAGTCGGCCAGCGCCGGGCCGTGCCCAGGCAAGGCCGTGACTTCCTGGTACGCCGTGAGCGTCGCCAGGCTCCCCAGGTAATCGCCCAGGTCGCCATCCGGCCAGGCCACCACCGTCGTACCCCGGCCGAGGATGGTGTCGCCCGTGAAGATCACCCGCTCACCGGCGGCCTCGACCAGGAAGCACACCGAGTCGGCGGTGTGCCCCGGGGTGAGGACCCGGGTGACCGTCAGACCGGCGATCGTGTCGCCGGCACCGGTCATCTCCACGAACCGCGCCAGCCCCTCCACGTGATCGGGGTGGCCGTGGGTCACCAGCACCGCCCCGACCGGGCCGTGGTCGGCCACCGCGCGCAGGTGCGCCTCGTCCAGCGGGCCCGGGTCGATCACGACGCACGACTCGGCGCCGGGCGCGCGCAGCACCCAGGTATTGGTGCCGTCGAGCGTCATCGGGCCCGGGTTGGGCGCGCGGACGAGCGTCACCCAACTCGGCAACCGGTCGGCCAGCGCGGCAGCCGGCGCGGTGACATGCCCCACCATGCCAGCGATGGTACGGCGACCGACTGACAGAACCGGCCTTCCTGAGTGTTCGCTCAGGCGACCTCGACTATTACCTCGACCTCGACCGGCGCCCCGAGCGGCAGCTCGGCGACGCCAACCGCGCTGCGGGCGTGTTGGCCCGCCTCGCCGAAGACCGCGCCGAAGAGCTCCGAGGCCCCGTTGATCACGCCGGGCTGGCCGGTGAAGCCCTCCGCCGACGCCACGAAGCCGGTCAGCTTGACGATCTTGACGACGTTTTCCAGGCCCACCAGCGCGTCGATCGCCGCCAGGGCGTTGAGGGCACACCGCTCGGCCAGGTCCTTGGCCTGCTCGGGCGACACCCCCGCGCCGACCTTGCCGGTCGCCAGCAGCTTGCCGTCGGCCACCGGGATCTGGCCGGACACGTAGACGTGCTTGCCCGACTGCACGGCGGGCACGTAGGCGGCCACCGGCGGGACCACCTCGGGCAGGGTCAGGCCCAGCTCGGCCAGCTTGGCGTACGCGTCAGCCATGGGTCAGGCCCCCTTTGGCCGCTTGAGGTACGCGACGAGCTGCTCCGGATTCGGGCCCGGCACGACGGCCACCAGCTCCCAGCCGTCCTCGCCCCAGTTGTCGAGGATCTGCTTGGTCGCGTGGACCAGCAGCGGAACGGTGGCGTATTCCCACTTCTGCATGCGGGCACCCTAACGTGCGCGGAACCTGCGGTAGGCGACCGCGTGCCCTATGGCGTTACCCTGTCGGCACACTGCGGACCGAGTCCTGGGGGAGACATGACGCAACCGCCCTACGGCGGCGCCGGACAACAGCCGGACGGCCAGCAGCCGCCCTATCCGCCGCCGGTCGACCCCTTCGCGACCCAACCCCCGCCACCTCCTCCTCCGCCGCCGGCCCAGCCGGTCGACCCGTACGCGGCCCAGCCGCCCGTGCCGCCGCCCCCGCCGGGCCAGCCCGTGGTGCCGCCGCCTCCTCCCGGGTACGGCTACCCGCCCGCCCAGCCGGTGTCCGGCCAGCCCTACCCGCAGCAGCCGCCGGTCTCCGGCCAGCCGTACCCAGGTCAGCCCTACCCGCAGCAGCCGCCCGTCTCTGGCCAGCCCTACCCAGGACAGCCGCCCGTTTCCGGGCAGCCCTACCCGCAGCAGCCGGTGTCCGGGCAGCCGTACCCGCCGTACGCGCCGACCAGCGGCTTTCCGCAGTCGCCTGTGGCCTACCCCGCCGACCCGTACGCCCAGCCCGGCTACCCGGGCCAGCCCGGCTACCCGGCGTACCCCGGCGCTCCCGCGCCCGCGCCGAAGAAGTCCAAGACGCTGGTGATCGTCGCGATCACCGCGGCGCTGGCCGTGCTGCTCTGCGGCGGCGGCGTCACGGCCGCGGTCCTGCTCCTGCAGAAGGGCGAGCCCAACGACGGCGCGGCCGAGCCGGTCGCGGCGGTCAAGGACTTCCTGACGGCGGTCTACACCGACCAGGACGCCGCCAAGGCCGAGCAGTTGGTCTGTGCCGAGTCCCGCGACGAGCCGGCGCTGACCAAGAAGGTCGACGAGGTCAAGGGCTACGCCACCACGTACAAGAACCCGCGTTTCAAGTGGGACGAGCCGAAGGTGGACAGCCAGGACACGGAGAGCGCCGCGGTCTCGGTCAAGCTGACCATGACCACCAGCGACGAGAAGGTCTCGGAGCAGCAGCTCAAGTTCACCGTCGTGCAGAAGACCGGATGGTTCGTCTGCGAAATCGGCGGCTGAGCGCCACCGGACTACGCTCGGAGCGTGCGAGCCACCGAGCAAATCGCCGGCCAGGTCAATCCGACCTGGCCGGCGCGCTTGCATGTCGTCACCGGCAAGGGCGGCACCGGCAAGACCAGCGTGGCCGCCGCGCTCGCCCTGGCGCTGGCCGAGGGCGGCCACCGGACGCTGCTGGTCGAGGTGGAGGGCCGGCAGGGCATCGCTGAGCTCTTCGAGATCGAGCCCCTGCCGTACGAGGAGCGCCGGGTCGCCGGCACCGCCGACGGCGGGGAGGTCCGGGCGCTGGCGGTCGACCCGGAGCTGGCCCTGCTGGAATACCTCGACATGTTCTACAAGCTCGGGGCGGCCGGACGGGCGCTACGCAAGTTCGGGGCCATCGACTTCGCCACCACGATCGCCCCGGGCATGCGCGACGTGCTGCTGACCGGCAAGGTCAAGGAGGCCACCACCCGTACGGCGGACCGGCGCCGGGTCTACCACGCGGTCGTGCTGGACGCGCCGCCGACCGGGCGGATCGGCCGCTTCCTCAACGTCACCGCCGAGACGGCCCGGCTGGCGAAGATGGGCCCGATCAAGACCCAGAGCGAGGGCGTCACCGCGTTGCTGCGCTCGCCGATGACCGCCGTCCACGTGGTGACGCTGCTGGAGGAGATGCCGGTCCAGGAGACCGTGGACGCGGTCGCCGAGCTCACCGCCCTCGGCATCCCGGTCGGCAAGGTGATCGTCAACGCCACCCGGCCGCCGCTCCTGGCCGGCCCGAAGCTCACCCAGGCCGACCTGCGCCGCGGGCTGGCCGCCGCCGACCTGCCCACCGACCGCGCCACGGTCAGCGGCCTGTACACGGCGGCGAAGGCGCACCTGACCCGGCGTTCCATCGAAGAGTCCCTGCGTGTGGAGCTGGCCGAACTGGGCCGACCGATGGTCGAACTGCCGCTTTTGCCAGAAGGTGTAGATCGGGCCGGGCTGCGCACTCTCACAGCGGCATTGGTAGCCGCACACTGACGGTCGCCGGATACGCTCGTTCGGTGCCTTCCGATCATCCGCGGCTCGACGTGGACCGCATCCTCGCCGACCCCGGCGTGCGGATCGTGGTCTGCTGCGGGTCGGGCGGGGTCGGCAAGACCACCACGGCGGCGGCGCTGGGCCTGCGCGCGGCGGAACGGCACGGGCGGCGCACCGTCGTACTCACGATCGACCCGGCCCGCCGGCTGGCCCAGTCGCTCGGCCTGACCGAGCTGGACAACACCCCACGGCAGGTCAAAGGCATCGAAGCGGACGAAAGCGGCGGCGAGCTGCACGCCATGATGCTCGACATGAAACGCACGTTCGACGAGGTCGTACTGGCCCACACCGACGCGGCCCGCGCCACGGAGATCTTCGCCAACCCCTTCTACCAGGCGATGAGCTCCACGTTCTCCGGCACGCAGGAGTACATGGCGATGGAAAAGCTGAGCCAGTTGCACGCCCGCGGCGACTGGGACCTGATCGTGGTGGACACGCCGCCGTCCCGGTCCGCCCTGGACTTCCTCGACGCACCGGCGCGCCTGTCCCGCTTTCTGGACGGCCGGATGCTGCGCCTGCTGCTGGCGCCCGCCCGCGCCGGGGGCCGGAGCATGTTCAGCCTGGTGACCGCGTCGTTCGGGATGTTCTCGCGGGTCGTCCAGAAGGTGATCGGCGCCCAGCTTCTGACTGATCTGTCCGGCTTCGTCGCCGCCCTCGACTCGATGTTCGGCGGCTTCCGGCAGCGCGCCGAGCAGACGTACCGCATCCTGCAGGCACGGGAGACGGCGTTTTTGCTGGTCGCGGCGCCGGAGCCGGACGCGGTCCGGGAGGCCGCGTACTTCGCGAGGCGACTCGGCCAGGAGCGGATGCCGCTCGCGGGCCTGGTCCTCAACCGGGTGCACCGCACCAGCGTCGACGGGCTGTCCGCGGAGCGCAGCCGGGCCGCGGCGGCGAAGCTGGACCGGCTCGGCGGCCACGAGGCCACCGCCGACGCGCTGCGGGTGCACGCCGTGGTGGCGCAGCAGGCGGTACGCGAGCAGCGGGTGGCCGCGGTCTTCACCGACGCCTTTCCCACCGTGCCGACCGTCGAGGTGACGGCTCAGCCCGCCGACGTCCACGACGTCGACGGGCTGCGTACGGTTGGTGACGCTCTCAGCCGGCCGTAACCAGGACCTTTTCCTTGTCTCGCAGTGCTGCCTCGAACATCTTCCGCCAGCTGTCCACATGCGGGTGCCGGCGCAGCAGGGCCCGGCGCTCGCGCTCGGTCATGCCACCCCACACGCCGAACTCGATCCGGTTGTCGAGCGCGTCGGCCAGGCACTCGTACCGCACCGGACAGCTACGGCAGATCCTCTTTGCCACGTTCTGTTCGGCGCCCTGTACGAAGAGTGCGTCCGGGTCGCCGCTCTGGCACGCCGCCATGCTCGGCCAGTCTGTGATCATCCCCATCTGTCCACGTCCCCCTTGCAGTCCGCTTCCCCGGCCCTGCCCGGCCGGTTTCCCCCCGACCACTCGCCCAATGACTCCCCCGAGTCCCGGCGAGTGACGTGCGATACTCGCCGGACCATCATGCTCTGTAGTCGTCCGATTACGCAACGTTGTCTGGCAAATCCATCAAACCGGACGCTCCGTACACTTCGGCAGGCGTCCAGATCACGGATACCCGGCGGCGATCTGCGAAAACGCCAGCCAAGTGTCCCGCACACGGGTCAAACTCAACATCGGCAGAACGCATCCGCACGCAGGGGTCGTGCGTCTAGCACAACGAGGCCAGCGCCCGCAGGACATGCCCAAAAGTCCGACCAGTTTCGGCGTTGGGCGGGCACTCTCACGCGGGACGGCTGATCGTTGCGTGGTCCCGTACCCTGACCAGGTGACCTGGATGCGCAAGCGTGATCACAACATCTTTGCGAACGCCGCGTCGCTGCTGATCTGCGGCCTCCTGGCCGGTGTGGTTGTCGCCGCGGCGGCGTTCCCAGCGGTTGCGATGTCGGGCCTGGCCGCCAAGGCGGGGGCGGAAACCTTCGACCGGCTGCCCAGCGAGCTGACCGTAAAGCGGTCGCCGCAGATGACGTACGTCTACGCGTCCGACGGCAAGACCCTGATCGCCACCATGTACGACGAGAACCGGCGGGATGTCCCGCTGAAGGACGTCTCGCCGCTCATGCAGGAGGCGATCATCGCGGCCGAGGATCACACGTTCCGCACGCACAACGGCGTCGACGCGAAGGGCATCGCCCGCGCGTTCATCGCCAACAACCAGGCCGGTACGACCCAGCAGGGCGCCTCGACCCTGACCATGCAGCTCGTCCGCATGCTGATCGCGTACTCGGCGACCCACCCGCAGGACGTGGTGGCCGCCACCGAAGACACCAACGCGCGCAAGATGCGCGAGATGAAGTACGCGCTGCAGCTCGACAAGCAGATGACCAAGGACGAGATCCTGGAGCGCTACCTCAACATCGCCCCCTTCGGAAACGGGGCGTACGGGGTGTTCGCCGCCAGCCAGGTCTACTTCGGCAAGCACCCGCGCGACCTGAAGATCGAGGAAGCGGCCCTGCTCGCCGGCATGGTGAAGGCCCCCTCGGCGTTCGACCCCACCACGAAGGCCGGCTACCCGCAGGCCGTGATCCGCCGCGACTACGTCATCGACAACATGGTCGAGACGAAGGCCATCACGCCCGAGCAGGCGGCCACCGCCAAGGCCGTGAAGCTGAAGGTCAAGGACAAGCGCACCCCAACGGCTGCGTCGCGACGAGCAAGAACCACTGGGGCTTCTTCTGCGACTACTTCTACCGCTGGTGGATGGAGCAGGAGACGTTCGGCGCCACCACGTACGACCGCGAGCGGCGGCTCAAGAGCGGCGGCTACCAGATCGTCACCACGCTCGACGTGAAGACCCAGGAAGCGGCGTACAAGAACATCCAGAAGCGGATCAAGAACAACAGCAAGAACGCCCTGATGCTCGCCGGTCTGGAGCCGGGCACCGGCCGGGTCCGCGCGCTCGCGGTCAACCGCGTGTTCAAGCTGGACGATCCGGACAAGCCGCAAAACAAGATCTCCAGCAACCCGGCCAAGGCGAAGAAGGGCATCCGGGGTACGTACCCCAACACCACCAACCCGCTGATGACCGGCGGCAATGACATCAACGGCTACCAGTTCGGCTCGACGTTCAAGATGTTCACGATGGTGGCCGCGCTGGAAAAGGGCTACCCGCTGCAATACACGATCGACACCGTGTCGCCGTACAAGTCGAACTACATCGTGGAGTCCGGCTCGCCGGCGGCGTGCCCCGGCACCAACAAGTACTGCCCCGAGAACGCCGGCCGCAAGGGCTACGGCGTACAGAACATGTGGGCCGGGTTCGGACGCTCGATCAACACCTACTTCGTGCCGCTGCAGGAGCGGGTCGGCGCCGCCAACGTGGTCGACGTGGCCAAGAAGCTGGGCATCCAGTTCCGGGCTCAGAGCGACGCCAACTTCGCCAACAACCGGGCCGCGGCCGACGACTGGGGCGCGTTCACGCTCGGGGTCTCCTCCGCCACGCCGCTGGAGATGGCGAACGCGTACGCCACGCTCATCGCGGACGGCAAGTACTGCGAGCCGATCCCGGTGCAGCAGATCGTCGACCAGGACGGCAAGAAGCTCGACATCGCCAACCCGCGCTGCGAGCAGCGGATCAAGACCGAAGCCGCCCGTGCCGCCGTGGACGCGGCGCGTTGCCCGGTCGGCGACAGCTCCTCGACGTCGAAGTGCAGCGGCTCCACGGTTCGGGCCGCACACGACTCCATCCGCAAGCCGATCATGGGCAAGACCGGCACCACCGACTCGGCCAAAACCGCAGCGCTGATCGTCGGCACCAAGCAGATCGCGGTGGCCGGCATCATCGCCGACCCGGACTGGGCGCAGACCTCCACGCACTTCTCACACGACGAGGTCAACCCCGCCGTCTACGAGACCGTGCGGGATGCCATGAAGGGCAAGCCGTCCCAGCAGTTCACCCCGCCCGGCAACAAGATCGTCAACGGCGATCAGCGGTCGATCCCGGACGTGACCTGCAGGTCCATCAACGAGGCCCGGTCCCGCATCGAGGGCGCCGGCTTCGAGGCCAAGGTCGACAGCACCCCGATCGACTCGCCCTGCCCGGCCAACACCGCCGCCGGCACCAGCCCCGACGGCCGCACCATCAAGGGCGGCGTGGTGATCATCCAAATCAGCAACGGCAAGGGCACCCCCCAACCCGGCACCACAGTGACCCCAGGCCGCCCAGGGCGAGGCGGCGCCATCCTCCCGCCACCCCCGACTAGCTCGCCCTTCCCGTCCGCTCAGACGGCGAGCTGGCGGCGGACCTCGGCGGCGACGCGGGCGCCCTCGGCGCGGCCGGCCACGGCGGTCTGGGCGGCCTTCATCGCGGGGCCCATCTGCGCCTTGCCGGTGACGCCGGCCGTGGACAGGGCCTGCGCGACCAGCTCGGCCAGCTCCGCGTCGTCGAGCTGCTTGGGCAGGTAGCGGGACAGCACGTCACTCTCGGCCGTCTCCTTCGCGGCCTGCTCGGCCCGGCCCGCGTCCGCGAACGCGGTGGCCGCCTCGCGGCGCTTCTTCGCCTCCTTGACGAGGACCGCGAGCACCTCCTCGTCAGACAACTCCCGCTTGACCTGGCCCGCCACCTCGGCGGTGCCGATCGCGGCCAGCGCCATCCGCAGCGTGGACGTGGTGAGCTCGTCACGCGCCTTCAAAGCGGCGCGCATGTCAGCGGTGAGGGTGTCCTTGAGCGTGCTCATGGAGGGTCAAACTACCCTTGGCGCCATGCGGAAGCGCACTGTATTCGGGATCGCCGCCGGCACGGCAGCCGCCGGCGCCGCCACGCTGGCGTACGCCTCGCTCATCGAGCGCAACATGTTCACCCTCCGGCGGTACGACGTACCGGTGCTCGCGCTCGACGCGGAGCCCATGCGCATCCTGCACCTGTCCGACATGCACATGACCCCGGCCAGCGGCGCAAGCAGGACTGGGTCGCCTCCCTCGCGGCGACCGACCCCGACCTGGTCATCGTGACCGGCGACAACCTCGCCCACCCGGATGCCGTACCCGGCGCCATACGGGCGCTGCAGCCGCTACTGGACTACCCGGGTGCCTTCGTCTTCGGCTCGAACGACTACCGCGGGCCGGTGTGGAAAAACCCGTTCAGCTACTTCTTCCCGGATCGGGAGTACCGCCAGGGCGTTGAGCTGCCCGCTGAGGAGCTGCGCGAGGTCCTGGCGGGCGCCGGCTGGGTCGACCTGAACAACGCGCGTACGACCGTCAAGGCGGGCGGCCGGCTGGTCGAACTCGTCGGCGTCGACGACCCGCACGTCGAACGCGACGACTACGCCCTCGTGGCCGGCGGCGCCTCCGCCGACGTCGACCTGCGCCTGGGGCTGACCCACTCCCCGGAGCCGTTCATCCTGGACGCCATGGCCGCCGACGGCTTCGACCTGCTACTCGCCGGCCACACCCACGGCGGCCAGGTACGCGTGCCCTTCGCCGGCGCCCTGGTGACCAACTGCGACCTTCCCCGCACCATGGCGCGGGGCCTTTTCCGCTGGCCCGGCTCGGACGCCTGGCTCCACGTCTCGGCCGGCATCGGCACCCACCCGACCGCGCCGGTCCGGTTCGCCTGCCCACCAGAGGCGTCGGTCCTGACCCTCGTCCCGCGGTAGCCGATACCGAATTTGTCCGCCGGTGCCCGTGGGCTACTATTACGCGGGCATGCCTCGGGGTGTGGCGCAGCTTGGTAGCGCGCTTCGTTCGGGACGAAGAGGTCGTCGGTTCAAATCCGGCCACCCCGACCAGGTCAGGGGCCATCTTCTATTGATGAAGATGGCCCCTTTGCCGTCGGTACAGCGGTGCACGACGACGATCCGTCGGCCCGGACGCCGCCCGGAGGGCATATCGGCATTGAAAGGGGGACCTCCCCAGATTCGGGAGGCCCCCTCATCTCCAAATCAGCGTGACCCGGTCCCCGGCGATAAAGGCAGGACCGCCAAGGGATAGATCAGCTTGGCAGGAGGTGCTGGATGCAACGGTACCACCGCGCTGCAAGGATCAGCCCGAAACTGCAAGTGCATCATATGGCGCGAATGCAGACAGCAGTTCCCGCTCAGCAAGTTGCGCCGCCGGTCACCACGGCGACGACGACCGTCCCCGGCGCGAACCGTCCACTATGTACCAGGTCGACGATCCCGTACATCATCTTGGCCACGTACACCCACTCAAGGACCATCGAGTGGCGTTCCGCGAAGTCGCTGATGAAGTCGTCCAGCTCGGCGTCGCGCCTGGCGAACCCGCCGAAGTGATAACCGGCCTCGATCGACCAGTTGTCGGTGACCCGGCCATAGCCTTCCTGGAGCCGCCGGACATCGTCGGCGAGGAATCCGCCGCCCTTCAACGCGGAGAACCCCATCGCCCGCTGCCCTTCCCCGAGCCCTAGCGCGATGCCGGCCAAGGTGCCACCGGTGCCGGACGCGCAGCAGATGGCGTCGAACGCGAACGGAATCTCGGCCGGCAGTTCGGCACAGCCGCGGAGCGCGAGCGCGTTGCTGCCGCCTTCGGGCAGGAGGTAGTAGTCGCCGAACTCCCGCCGAAGGCCCTCGACCAGGTCCGGATCGTGTTTGGCGCGGTACGTGGTGCGGTCCAGGTAAACCAACCGCATGCCCCGATCCGCCGCGTACGCCAGGACCGGGTTGAGGGGCAGGTGCTCCTCGCCCCGGATGATGCCGATCGTGGAGAAGCCGAAGTAGTGGCCCGCCGCGGCCACGGCCTGGATGTGGTTCGAGTACGCCCCGCCGAACGTCAGGAGGGTGCCGTGCCCCGCTGCCTGGGCGTGCGCGAGGTTGTACTTCAGCTTCCGCCACTTGTTGCCCGGGATCTCCGGATGGATCAGGTCGTCGCGCTTCAGGTAGAGGCGGACGCCGTACGGCGCGAGCCGGTCGTCGGAAAGTTCCACGACCGGTGAGGGCACACGCGGCGCGAACGACACCCCCACACCGTAATAGCCTCGCCGGGTGGCACTAGGTACGGAGCGACTGTGGCTGCGGCACTGGCGGGCGTCGGACCTCGATCCGTGGGCCGCCCTGAACGCTGATCCCGAGGTACGCGAGCACTTCCCCGAGGTCCTCACCCGGGAGCAGAGCGCCGCCTCGATGGCCCGTTTTCAGGCCGACCTTGACGAGCGCGGCTGGGGATGGTGGGCGGTCGAGGTGGCGGAGACGGGCGAGTTCATCGGCTTCACCGGCCTGGATCCGGCGGACGACGGCCTGCCGTTCTCCGGGGTGGAGATCGGCTGGCGGCTGGCCCGCTCGGCCTGGGGTCACGGGTACGCCACCGAGGCGGCTCAGGCCGCGCTGGCGTTCGCCTTCGACACGCTGGAGCTACCGGAGGTCGTCGCGATGACGACCACCACCAACCTGCGCTCGCAGGCGGTGATGCGGCGGATCGGCATGACGTACGACCCCGCTGACGACTTCGACCACCCCGAGGTGCCCGACGGGCCACTGCGCCGGCATGTGCTCTACCGGATCACGAAACGGCGGATCTCGTGATGTCCATCACCTCACAGCATCCGCCCAGATACGGTCAGTAGGCTAGGCGCTCCCCGTCCCCCACCATCGAAGGACCCGTGAACGCCGAACGCGTTGTTGCCGACGTCGCGGTCCGCCTGAGCCAGGCGGCGACCGCCGACGAGGCTTGCCAGGCCGTCGTATCCGTTACCGGCCAGCACACCCCGGCGATGTTGGCCGTGCTCCTGCGGGTGCGCGACCGGCTCCGCTGCACGGCGGCGACCGGGTCGTGGCAGGTGTACTCGTCCATCGCGCCGGACGCGGGCGTGGCCGGGCGGGCGTTCACCTCCGGCAAGACCGAGGTGGTCACCGACGCGGCGGCCGACCCCGACTACATCCCGCTCGGCCCGGACATCGACGCGGAGATCTGCGCGCCGATCTTCGACGCGGCTGGCCGCCCGATGGGCGTACTGAACGTCGAGTGGCCGGACCCGGTCGACGTGGACGTGTGGCGCGAGCCGGTCGAGCACATCGCGACCCTGCTGGGCGACCGGCTGGTCGAGGTCGGCGGCACGCCGGCCGAGTCCCGCAGCGAAAAGCTGCTGCGCTACGCGGGGGCGCTGACCGCCGCGACCAGCGTCCGCGAGCTGTTCTGCACCGCGATCGACGCGGCCCGCGACGTGTCCGGCCTCGCGACCGCCGTCCTGGTGCTGCAAAAGCCGGACGGGGTACGCGTCTGCACCGCCCCGGGCTTGCAGACCCGCTTCGAGTCGCGCCTGCGGGCCCACCTGGGCGCGGCCAGCGCGGCTGAGCTGGACCGGTTGGCGATGCGGGCCCGCCGGCACGGCACGTCGTACACCTTGGGAGATCCCGACCACCTCAACGCGCACGGCCTGGAAGAGCTGGTCGAGGCCGGCGTGCGCTCGATGATCGCCGTACCGGTGGGGCCGGACGACGACGGCGGCGTCCTGTTGGTCCTGGACGAGGCGGTGATCGCGCCGGAGCCCACGACGGTCAACCTGGTCGAGTTGCTCGCCGCTCAGGCGTGGACCTGCCTCGACCGCCTCAAGACCCTCGAACGGCTGCACCAGCGCGCGACCTCCGACCCGCTGACCGGCCTGCGCCACCACGGCTCGTTCGCCGAGCGCATCGCCGCGGCCACACCGGGCCGCACCGCGCTGCTGGCCATCGACGTCGACCAGTTCAAAACCGTCAACGACCTGTACGGCCACCAGGCCGGCGATCGGGTACTGGTCGGCCTGGCCCGGGCCCTGGAGTCGGCGCTGCGGCACGGCGACGAGCTGTACCGGATCGGCGGCGACGAGTTCGTGGCCGTGGTCGACGTGCAGCGCCCCGAAGAAGCGCTCGGCATCGGCGGCCGGCTCGCCGCGGCGGCCCGCGAGATCGGCCGCACGATCAGCGTCGGCGTGGCCTTGCGCCGGCTGGGCGAGTCCCCGGAGCTGACCCTGCGCCGCGCCGACGCCGCCCTGTACGACGTGAAGCGCGAGGGCCGCGACGGAGTCCGCGCCGCTTAGCTTCGGCGGGAGAAGTCCTCGGCGAGCAGCTCGGCGATCTGCGCGGTGTTGAGGGCGGCGCCCTTGCGCAGGTTGTCACCGGTCACGAAGATGTCGAGCGCGCGCGGGTCGTCCATCGAGCGGCGCAGACGCCCCACCCACGTCGGGTCGGTGCCGACCGCGTCGATCGGCATCGGGAACTCGCCCGCCGCCGGGTCGTCGACCAGGATCACGCCGGGCGCGTTGCGGAGGGCCTCGCGCGCCCCCTCGGCGTCGACCTCCGTGCCGAAGACCGCGTGGATGGCCACCGAGTGCCCGGTGACCACCGGCACGCGTACGCAGGTGGCCGAGACCTTGAGATCGGGCAGCCCGAGGATCTTGCGGGACTCGTTGCGCATCTTCAGCTCTTCGGACGACCAGCCGGCCTCCTTGAGCGAGCCGGCCCACGGCACCACGTTGAGCGCGAGCGGCGCCGGGAACGGGCCGAGGTCGTCGCCGACCGCCTGCCGCACGTTGCCCGGCCGGGAGCCCAGCACGCGGTCGCCCGCGATCTTGGCGAGCTGGTCGTGCAGCGTGTCCACACCGATCTGACCCGCCCCCGAAACCGCCTGGTACGACGCCAGCACCAGCTCGCGCAGGCCGTACTCGCGGTGCAGGGGCGCGACCGCCACGATCATGGCGAGGGTCGTGCAGTTGGCGTTGGCGATGATCCCCTTGGGCCGGTTGCGGAGCTGCTCCGGGTTGATCTCCGGAACGACCAGCGGCACGTCCTTGTCCATCCGGAACGCGCCGGAGTTGTCGACCACGACCGCGCCGCGCGAGACGGCGATCGGTGCCCACTCGGCGGAGACCTCGTCGGGCACGTCGAACATCGCCACGTCGACGCCGTCGAACACCTCAGGGGCCAGCTCCTGGACGGTCAGCGCCTCGCCCCGGCACATGACCTGCTTGCCGGCGGAACGCGCCGACGCCACGACCCGGATCTCGCCCCAGACGTTCTTGCGCGAGGAGAGCAGCTCACACATCACGGTGCCCACTGCTCCGGTCGCCCCGACGACGGCGAGGGTTGGCTGCGGCATCGGGTCTACCTCCCCGTTCCGGCGTAGACGACCGCTTCTTCCGCACCACCCAGGTCGAACGCCTCGTGCACAGCGCGCACGGCGGCGTCCAGGTCGGTGTCGCGGGTGACGACGGAGACCCGGATCTCCGAGGTGGAGATCATCTCGATGTTGACGCCGGCCTCGCCGAGCGCCGCGAAGAACTTGGCCGCCACGCCCGGGTGCGACCGCATGCCGGCCCCGATGAGGGACACCTTGCCGACGTGGTCGTCGTACAGCAGGCCCTTGAACTTCACCGACTCCTGGATCTTGCTCAGCGCCGCCATGGCGGTCGGCCCGTCGGCCTTGGGCAGCGTGAACGAGATGTCCGTACGACCCGTGCTCTCCGTCGAAACGTTCTGCACGATCATGTCGAGATTGATCTCGGCGTTGGCGACGGTCTCGAAGATCCGCGCCGCCGCACCGGGCTCGTCCGGAACGGCGACAATCGTGATCTTCGCCTCGCTTCGGTCGTGGGCGACCCCGGTGATCAGTGCCTGCTCCACGGAAAGCTCCTCCATCGATCCGGTGACCATCGTCCCGGTGTTGTACGAATAAGACGAACGGACGTGGATCGGCAGCCCGGCCCGGCGTGCGTATTCCACGCTGCGCAAGTGCAGCACTTTCGCGCCGCAGGCGGCCAGTTCCAGCATCTCTTCGTACGTGATCTGCTTGATATGGCGTGCGTTAGTAACGATCCGCGGGTCGGCCGTGAAGATCCCATCGACGTCCGTGTAGATCTCGCACACGTCGGCGTGCAGGGCCGCGGCCAGCGCCACGGCCGTAGTGTCGGACCCGCCACGCCCCAGCGTCGTGATGTCCTTGGTGTCTTGCGAGACGCCCTGGAAGCCGGCCACGATCGCGATCGCGCCCTCGTCGAGCGCGCCCCGCAACCGCCCCGGCGTGACGTCGATGATCCGCGCCCGCCCGTGCACCGACGTCGTGATCACGCCGGCCTGCGAGCCGGTGTACGACCGTGCCTCGAACCCAAGGTTGTGGATCGCCATCGCCAGCAGCGCCATCGAGATCCGCTCACCGGCGGTGAGCAGCATGTCGAGCTCGCGCCCGGCTGGCAGGGGACTGACCTGGTGTGCCAGGTCCAGCAGCTCATCGGTGGTGTCGCCCATGGCGGAGACCACCACCACGACGTCGTCACCCGACTTGCGCGCGGCTACGATCCGCTCCGCGACGCGCTTGATCCGCTCCGCGTCAGCGACCGACGAACCGCCGTACTTCTGCACGACCAGTGCCACGGCAGGTCCGCTCCTTCCACCCACTACGTGCCAACGCCGCCGGTCTGGAGCCGGCGGCGCCGCTTGAAGACCACCCCAGGTTACCGGCGTCCTGTGACGACGTGGACACGCGATCCCACCATCCGGCCCGCCGGTGCGGACGCGGCCGGCGTGTCACCCGCGTACCACATCGTCCGCCACGAGAATGTGAATGTGTATACGCGCGGAATCGTCGGCGTGGCGACGCTCGTTGGTCTGGTCGCGCTCGGCGCCTGTGGTGGCGACGAGCCGGCGCCGGCGGCGACCGGTGCCCCGGCCGCCACGCCCGCGGCGCCGGAGGCGCGCGCGCAGCTGGCCGCGCTCGCGGCGGCCGCGAAGGACCGCAAGCTCACCGCGCTCTACACCTGGTCCGCGTCGGACCGGCCGGACCGCGCGGTAGTGCTCACCAGCGCGGCCGACGGGAGCTGGCGGGTCGACGCGTCGCAGGCCGCCCTGGGCGGCACGGCCGACGTCTCGGTCGCCCAGAACAGGGACGGGCTCTTCCAGTGCGCGCTGGCTTCGGCGGACCGGCCGATCCAGCCCACCTGCGTACGGGTCGCCGACCCGGACGGCCGCATCGACGCGGGCATCGATCCGCGCGTGCAGCACCTGTTCACGGACTGGCGGGCCGTCCTGACCGACCGCACCGCACCGCTGTCGGTCTCGACCGCGAAGCCGCTCCCGGGTGTCGGGGGTGCCTGCTTCTCCGTGGACTCGACCACCGCATCGGTCGGCTCCCCGCTCGACGCCGGCATCTACTGCTACGACGCCGACGGCACGCTGACCGGGGCCAAGGTGAGCTTCGGCACGCTGGTGCTGTCCGGCACACCGTCGGCGCCGCCGGCCGCGATCACGCTGCCCGGTCCGGTGGTCGCCGAGCAGCCGCTGGGCATGGCGGCGCCGCCGACGCCGTCGCCGAGCACTTCCCCGTCCGCGTGAACGCTCTGTCGGAATCCAGACACGCCGGGTGACTCAAGGGGTGGTGACCGAGCGTCCAGTACGGCACACTCGGCGCCATGTCCGAGCTACACCCCTTGCTCGCGACCCGGTGGAGTCCGCTCGCCTTCGACCCGGTCGCCGTGCTGTCCGACGAGGATCTTGGCTCGCTACTGGAGGCCGCCCGCTGGGCACCCTCGTTCGCCAACAGCCAGCCCTGGCGGTTCGCCATCGGCATGCGCGATGAGGAGACACACAAGCGGATCTTGGAGAACCTGTCCGGCGACTGCCAGCGCTGGGCCGGCGCAGCCTCGGCGCTGATCGTGGCGGCCCACCTCACCAGCGCGGCGCTGCCCCACGCGGCGTACGACCTGGGTCAGGCAGTGGCGCATCTCACGGTCCAGGCGACCGCGCTGCACCTACACGTTCATCAGATCGCCGACTTCGACCTGGCCGGCCTGCGGGCCGACCTGGAACTGCCGGAAACCCTGCGCCCGCACGTCGTCATGGCCGTCGGCCAACTCGGCGACCCGGCCGCTCTCCCACCCGATCTGCGCTCCTGGGAGACCGCCCTGCGCAGCCGCCGTCCGGCAAGCGACCTGGTAATCGGGGGCTCGATCACCTAGAGTGTCGTTTGTCATGTGGCAGGCGCTCCTTCTTCGCCGCCGCGACGAGGCCCGCTAGACCGGCACCTCGTCGCGGAGTTTTGGCGCGCGCGCCGGTCGTTTGCCCGGATTCATCGCCCACATGACTTCCCAGGAGCGTTCCCCGTGTCAGAACCCACGGCTGATCCCATCGCGCGGCAACAACCGAGCCGCATGCCGTACCAGCGCTACCAGCCCTACCACCAGCAGTTCTCCATCGAGCTGCCGGACCGGCAGTGGCCGACCCGCCGGGTCGAGGCCACCCCCCGCTGGTGCGCTGTCGACCTGCGCGACGGCAACCAGGCACTGATCGACCCGATGTCGCCGGAGCGCAAGCGGCGCATGTTCAACCTGCTGGTACAGATGGGCTACAAGGAGATCGAGGTTGGTTTCCCGTCGGCGAGCCAGACCGACTTCGACTTCGTACGCCAGCTCATCGAGCAGGACCTGATCCCCGACGACGTCACCATCCAGGTGCTGACCCAGTGCCGCGAGCACCTCATCGACCGCACCTTCGAGTCGCTGCGCGGGGCCAAGCGAGCCATCGTGCACTTCTACAACTCGACGTCCACGCTGCAGCGCCGGGTGGTCTTCGGCCTGGACCGCGACGGCATCACCGACATCGCCACCCAGGGCGCGCGGCTGTGCCAGAAGTACGCCGAGATCCACACCCCGGACACCGAGATCTTCTACGAGTACTCGCCGGAGTCGTACACCGGCACCGAGCTGGACTACGCGCTGGAGATCTGCAGTGCGGTCATCGACGTGATCGACCCGACGCCGGACCGCCCGCTGATCATCAACCTGCCGGCCACCGTCGAGATGGCCACCCCCAACGTGTACGCCGACTCGATCGAGTGGATGCACCGCCACCTGCCCAGGCGGGAAAGCGTGGTGCTGTCCCTGCACCCGCACAACGACCGCGGCACCGGCGTGGCCGCCGCCGAGCTGGGCCTGCTGGCCGGCGCCGACCGCATCGAGGGCTGCCTGTTCGGCAACGGCGAGCGCACCGGCAACGTCGACCTGGTGACGCTGGGCCTGAACCTCTTCTCCCAGGGCATCGACCCGGAGATCAACTTCGCCCAGATCGACGAGATCAAGCGGACCGTCGAGTACTGCAACCAGCTGCCCGTACACGAGCGCCACCCGTACGCCGGCGACCTGGTCTACACCGCGTTCTCCGGCTCGCACCAGGACGCGATCAAGAAGGGCTTCGACGCGCTGGCCGTCGACGCGCAGACCGCCGGCGTCTCGATCGACGAGCACGACTGGGCCGTCCCCTACCTGCCGATCGACCCGAAGGACCTGGGCCGCAGCTACGAGGCGGTCATCCGGGTCAACTCGCAGTCCGGCAAGGGCGGCGTGGCGTACATCATGAAGGAAGAGCACCACCTGGACATGCCGCGGCGGCTCCAGATCGAGTTCTCCGGCGTCGTGCAGCAATTCACCGACGTCGAGGGCGGCGAGGTCGAGCCGGGCCGGATGTGGGAGATCTTCGCCGGCGAGTACCTGGCCAGCCACCAGGGCGCGCCGAAGCTCGCAGTGGGGTCGTACTCGACGGCCACCATCGACGGCAAGGTGGAGATCGGCGCCGAGGTGAGCTTCCGTGGCAACCGCCGGCCACTGACCGCGGTCGGCAACGGCCCGATCGATGCGTACGTCAACGCGCTGCAGACCTTGGACATCCAGGTACGGGTGCTCGACTACCACGAGCACGCCATGTCCTCGGGCGGCGACGCCCAGGCCGCGGCGTACGTGGAGTGCGAAGTGGACGGACGCACCGTGTGGGGCGTCGGCCTCGACGCCAACATCGTCACCGCCTCCCTCAAGGCCGTAACCAGCGCCGTAAACCGCGCCCGCTAACGCCCCTCCCCGCCGGGCTTTCCCCGTCGATCAAGGGCAAATGGTCGTGGTTCGATCTCCGTTCCACGGCCGTTTGCCCTTGATCGACGCAGAAATCCTTGATCGACGCGCGAGAGGCGGGGCACGGGGCCCGCGCGGACGGCGCGCGGACACCCCAGCAGGGGCGCCCTCAGGCGCCTGCTCCGGGGACAACGCCACGATCACCGCCGACCGGGTCGCATGATCCGCGCAATGTCCCGGAAACTGCTGCTTCCCGAGCCCGGGAACCAGCAACTTCCCCGACATTGCTGGCTTCTCGCCTGGGGCCGCAGCGGGAATAACCAGGTCGCCCGCCAGCGCCTCCCGTCCGCCACCCAGTAGGGGCCCCCTATTGGGCACCTCGCCGTGAGGAGGGCGCCCCCATACCCCCCGCAGAGCTGAACAGGCGCACCCCACTCACGCCGCAACCATCAACAGGGGCGCCCTCAAGGCCGGGTAGTTAAGGGTTCCTAGGTGCTGTCAAGCGGGGCCGCCCTGCCCACAAGTCGGGTGATCGATGATCATGAGGTTGGCGTTGGAGAGAGCGTTTGCCCGGACGCTAACTTCATGATCACCGCAGTGATCGGGCTGGTCCGGGGGAACGGGCCGGTGCGCATGTCAGGGCTGAGGCGAGACGAGTAGATCTAGACGAGTTAGGGCTCGATCTCAGCCATTTCTCGTCTAGATCTGCTGCCCGTACGTGCGCCGTGATCGTGGCGAGTGGTTGCCCCTGGGCGGGCAATTGGTCGACACAGTCGCCGAGTCTCTGCGCGATAGCGACGGCGCGGCCACCGCGCGGCGCCAAGATCCGACCGATCAGGCGTCGTCATCGCCTGACATGGATCGACTTTCCTTAACTTCCCAGCCTTGGGGGCGGCCTACTCACACGCACCTTGCCAACCTCCCGGCCTTGAGGGCGCCCCACTCACACGCGCCAAATGTGGCCTTAGCCATGAATCGCCGAAATCGCCTGTCGTTGCCGAGCGGTTTGAGCCGCCGCCCTCAAGCTTGTGGGTGTGCGCCTTCTCCTCGCGGCAGTCGCGGTCACGCTCGCGTTAGTCGGCTGCACCCCGGTCGCCGACCCCGACGCACCCTCCGACGCGCCGGCCGCCGCCGATGACACCGTACGCCTCCTCGGCCAGCTCACCGTCGCGAAGGCCGGCTCGATGAAGGGGTACAGCCGGGCGCGGTTTCCTCACTGGCGAGACGCCGGGAAGAACTGCGACGTCCGGGACACCGTGCTCCAGCGGGACGGCGAAAGCATCAAGCTCAGCGGCTGCAACGTCGTCGGTGGACGCTGGTACAGCGAGTACGACAAGCGCACGTTCTCGGATCCGGCCGACCTGGACGTCGACCACATGGTCCCGCTGGCGAACGCCTGGCGTTCGGGCGCCGACAAGTGGGACGACGAACGCCGGGGCGACTTCGCCAACGACCTGACCCGCCCGCAGTTGCTCGCCGTCTCGGCCAGCTCCAACCGGGCCAAGGGCGACCAGGACCCGTCCGAGTGGCAACCGTCCAACCGCGACTACTGGTGCACGTACGCCCAGAGCTGGATCGCCGTGAAGTCGTACTGGCGGCTTTCTGTCACGACCGCGGAAAAGGCGACGCTGACCGACATGTTGGACACCTGCCCGGCCCAGAAGCCATAGACTGCGGTGATGGCCGAGCAGACCACCGACATCACGGCGGGGCCGGGCGGTGTCATGACCGACGAGGTCGGCGTCGTCACGGGCGACCTGACGCTGCGCACCGAGCTGGTCGACGGTCAGGTCACGCTGCGCGTCCAGTACAAGGACGCCGACGAGTGGTACACCGTGACCGGCGGCCGCGCACCCCTGGCGAGCGAGGCCGACCTGGCCGCGGTGCACACCATCGCGGTCGGCCTGCTCAACCGCCCAGAAGGCTAGAGGTAGGCCCCGGGCTCGCTCGGCGCCGACACCACCGCCGGGGCCTCACCCTCGTCCGCCGGGCGGACCAGCTCGACGCGTACCTCGTGCGGCCGCAGCTCGCCCGACGCGATCTGCTCGGCCCAGTGACAGGCCACGCGCGTGCCGCCCACGTCGCGCAGCACCGGCCGCTCCTCCGCGCACCGGGTCGGCTGCGCCCACGGGCAGCGGGTGTGGAAGCGGCACCCCGCCGGCGGGTTGGCCGGCGAGGGCAGGTCACCGGCGAGCAGGATGCGCTCGCGGTGGTCCTCGATATCGGGGTCTGGCACCGGCACGGCGGACATCAGGGCCCGCGTGTACGGGTGCAGCGGCTCCCGGTAGAGCCGGTCGCTCGGCGCCTCTTCGACCAGCGCGCCGAGGTACATCACACCGACGACGTCGGAGATGTGCCGCACCACGGCCAGGTCATGCGCGATCACCAGGTACGTCAGGCCGAGCTCGCCCTGAAGCTCATCGAGCAGGTTGATCACCTGGGCCTGGATGGAGACGTCGAGCGCGGAGACCGGCTCGTCCGCGACGATCAGCTCGGGGCCCAGCACGAGCGCCCGGGCGATGCCGATCCGCTGCCGCTGGCCACCGGAGAACTCGTGCGGGTAGCGGGACAGCGCCCACCGCGGCAGGCCCACGGCGTCGAGCGTCTTGCCGATGATCTGCCGGCGCTCGGCCCGGCTGCCGCCGATATCGTGCGCGGCCAGGCCCTCGACCAGGATCGACTCGACGTTCTGCCGGGGGTCCAGGCTGGACATCGGGTCCTGGAAGATCATCTGCATGCGGCGCCGCATGCTCCGCAGCTTGGCCGGCGCCAGCTTGGTCAGCTCGACGCCGTCGAACCGCACCTCGCCCCCGGTCGGCGGGGTGAGCTGCAGGATCGCCCGGCCCAGCGTCGACTTGCCGCAGCCCGACTCGCCCACCAGCCCGTACGTCTGGCCGCGCGGCACGGTCAGGTCGACGCCGTCGACCGCCTTGACGTGCCCGACGACCCGGTCGAAGAACACCCCCGTCGTGATCGGGAAGTGCACCTTGAGGTCGCGGACCTCCACCAAAGCCTCGGTCATGCGGGGACCTCCGATGGAGCCGACAACGGCTCCGGGTTGACACAGCGGTACTCGTGCCCGGTGTGGGTCGGCACCATCGCCGGCGGCTCCCCGACGCAGGCATCGACCCGCCGGTCGCAGCGCGGCGCGAACGCGCACCCGTCCGGCCACGGCAGCACGTCGCGCACCGAGCCGCGGATCGGCGTGAGCTTTTCGCCACGGCCCACGTCGAGGCGCGGGATCGACCGCAACAACCCCACCGTGTACGGGTGCCGCGGCGCGGCGAAGAGCTCCCTCCGGCGGGCGGTCTCGACCACCCGGCCGGCGTAGAGCACGTTGATCGTGTCGCACATGCCGGCGACCACCCCGAGATCGTGAGTGATCATGATGAGGGCGGTGCCGGAATCGCGTACCAAATCCTTGAGAAGCTCGAGGATCTGGGCCTGGATGGTCACGTCGAGCGCCGTGGTGGGCTCGTCCGCGATGAGCAGCCGTGGCTGGCAGGCCACGGCCATCGCGATCAGCGCGCGCTGCCGCATGCCGCCGGAGAGCTGGTGGGGGTATTCCTTCAGGCGGCGCCGCGGGTCCGGGATGCCGACCCGGTCGAGCAGCTCCGCGGCCTCCTTGCGGGCGGCGTCGCCGCTCATGTTCCGGTGCCGGGCCAGGACCTCGGTCACCTGGATGCCGATGGGGATCACCGGATTGAGCGAGGAGAGCGGGTCCTGAAAGATCATCGCGACGTCCCGGCCGCGGACATCCCGCATCGAGCGCGCGTCGAGCCTGAGCAGGTCGGTGCCATCGAAGTCCGCAGCGCCGCCCACCTCGACGCCGCGCTGCTTGGGCAGCAGGCCCATGAGCGCGAGCGACGTCACGCTCTTGCCGCAGCCGGACTCGCCGACCAGGCCGATCACCTCACCGGCGTCCACAGTGAACGAGACGCCGTCGACCGCGTGCACGGTGCGCTGGCCGCGCCGGGAGAACGTGACGGAAAGGTCTGTGACATCCAACAGCGCCACAGCTACCTCCGCAGCTTCGGGTCGAGGGCCTCGCGCATCGCCTCGCCGAGGAGGGTAAAGCCCAGCGCGGTGATGATGATGGCCACGGCCGGGTAGATCGCCAGTGCCGGCCGGACGCTGAGCTGATCCTGCGCGTCCGCCAGCATCAGGCCCCACTCCGGCTGGGCCGAGTCGGTGTTGCCCAGCCCGAGGAACGACAGGGCCGCCACCTCGATGATGGCGGTGGCCAAGGTCAGGGTCGCCTGCACGATCACCGGCGCGAGCGAGTTCGGTATGACATGGCTAATCGCGATCTTCGACTTGCGTACGCCCAGCGAACTGGCCGCGAGCACGTAGTCCCGGTTGGCCTGGGCGATCATGGAGCCGCGCAGCAGCCGAGCGAAGATCGGCACCGACACCACGCCGACCGCGATCATCACGGTGACGAGGCTCGGGCCGAGGAGCGCCGCGATGCTCACCGCCAGCAGCAGCCCCGGCAGCGACAGCAGCATGTCGACGATCCGCATCAGGGTGCTGTCGACCAGGCGACCCCAGCGGCCACCGAGGCCCGCCGACGCGCCGGCGACGCCCCCGATCAGGACGCCGATCGTCAGGCCGATGAGCGTGGAGACGATGCCCACGAGCAGCGTCTGCCGAGCGCCCACGATCAGCCGGCTGAACTCGTCCCGGCCCTGGTGGTCATACCCGAACCAGTGCTCCGCGGACGGGCCGGGGATCAAGCCCGCCCTGATCACGCCCTCGCGGATACCGGACGGGTCGACCGGGTCGTGGGGCACCAGGAACGGGCCGACGACCGCGACCAGCACGAAGATCACAAGAATCACGGTGCCCACGATGGCGGACGGGTTGCGCCGCAGCCGGCGCCACGCCTCCCGCCAGAGGCTGACGCCCTGCTCGTCGTCGCGTACGGCGGACAGCTCAGCCAGCCGGTCAAGCTTCTCGGCCTTCTTGCGGCCCGGTGCGATTGTCATCGGACCCTCACCCTCGGGTCGATCAGGCTGTACGACACGTCGACCGCCAGGTTCACCAGCGCGAAGACCAACGCGATGATCATGATGAAGCCCATGAGCACCGGGTAGTCCAGATTGTTGATCGCGTCGTAGATGAACGCCCCGATCCCGCTGAACGCGAAGACCGTCTCGGTGAGCACCGCGCCGGAGAGCAGCAGGCCGGTGAGCAGACCGATCGAGGTCGCCACCGGGAGCATCGCGTTGCGCAGCACGTGCCGCCGGCGTACGACGCGCTCGGTGAGGCCCTTCGCCTCGGCGGTGCGGACGAAGTCCTCGCCGAGCACCTCCAGCACGCTGGCCCGGGTGATCCGCACGATGATGGCGAGCGGGATGCTGGCCAGCGCGATGCCGGGCAGGACCAGGTGCCAGATCGCGTCGGCGGCGGCGTCCCACTCGCGGGTGAGCAGCCCGTCCAGGACGAAGAAGTTCGTGATGTGGGTGGCCTCGATCGTGGGGTCTTGCCGACCGATGGTCGGAAACCAGCCGAGGTTCTCCGCGAAGATCGCCTTGAGGACGTACGCCAGGAAGAAGATCGGGATGCAGGTGCCGAGCAGCGAGCCACCGACCGAGCCGTGGTCGAGAAACGAGCCCCGCCGCCGCGCCGCCAGGTAGCCCAGCGGGATGCCGATGACGATCGCGATCGTCATCGCCGTGATGGTCAGCTCGACGGTGCCGGGGAAGCGCTCCACGAACTCGGTCGTGACCTCGCGCTTGGTGGCGATCGAGGTGCCCAGGTCGAAACTGATGAGCCGCTTCACGAAGCGGCCGTACTGGATCAGGATGGGCTCATCGAGGCCCAGGTTGTGGCGGATCTGGGCGCGCATCTCGGGCGTGCCGCGCTCGCCCAGCAGTGCGGTCTCGGGGCCACCCGGCAGGCGGTGCAGCCAGATGAAGAGCAGGATGGACAGTCCGAACAGCGTGGGGATGAGCTGCAGGAGCCGTCTGACGATGAATCGGAACACGGGCGCCTCGGCGGGTGACTAAGCGGGCCCGCGTGGGCGGGCACCTGGTGAGTGCCCGCCCACGCGTTCCTATCTATATATATTTAGGACTTGAACTCGGCGCTGGCGTACCGCTCGTCAGTGAGCGGGCTTGCCTTTACGCCGGTCACGTCCTTACCGAGGACAAGAGCCGGGGGAGAGTGCGAGATCGGCACGCCCGGCAGGAAGTTCATGATGTCCGCGTTCAGCTCCTTGTAGAGCGCGACGCGGGCGGCTGCGTCCGCGGTCTCGTCGGCCTTCTTGAACTTGGCGAACAGGTCGGGGTTGTTGTAGCCCCACTCGTCCTTCGGCCGGTCGAAGAAGGTGCCGATAAAGTTGTAGGCGTCGCCGTAGTCACCGGTCCAGCCCAGGAAGTGGATGTCGTGCTTGTTGCCCGACGTCGTCGCGTTCAGGTAGTCCGGGCTCCACTTGAGCGGGATCGCCTGCACCGTGATGCCGGCCGCCTTCAGGTCCGCCGCGACGAGCTCGAAGAGGTCCTTCGGGTTCGGCATGTACGGCCGGGTGACCTCGGTCGGGTAGTGGAAGCGCAGGGTCAGGTTGGACGCGCCAGCCTGGGCGAGCAGGTCCTTGGCCTTCTGCACGTTGTAGTCGTACGTGGTGACCTGGTCGTTCCAGCCCTCGACGGTGGGCGGCAGGAACTCCTTCGCCACCTCGGCGCCCGGCGGCAGCTTGGAGTCGACCAGCGCCTTGCGGTTCAGCGCGTACGCGATCGCCTGCCGCACCCGGAGGTCCTTGAGCTTCGGGTTGCCGCTCTGGTTGATGGCCAGGTAGAGGATGTTGAACGCGGGCCGGGTCAGCACGTTGAAGCCCTCGCCCTTGAGCGGCTCGACGTCGGCGGGACCGACCAGGTCGTACCCCTGGATGTCGCCGGACCGCAGCGCCTGCTTGCGGGCGTTCTCGTCGGAGATGGTCCGGAAGATCAGGGTCTTGAGCTTGGCCTTGTCGCCCCAGTAGGCGTCATTGCGCTCGATGGTGAGCGTCTTGTCGGCGATGTTCCAGCTCTTGAACTTGAACGGGCCGGTGCCGGTCGGGTGCTCCATCGCGTACGACGGGTACTTGATGTCGTCCGCGCTGCCGCCGACGTTGCTGGCGTCGTACTGCTGCAGGGCCTGCGGGCTGTGGATGGAGAACGAGGGCAGCATCAGCGCGGCCGGGATCTTGCTGGAGACCCGGGTGAAGGCGAGGTCGACGGTGGTCGCGTCCTTCGCCGTGCACGACTTGAAGAGGCTCGGCGGCAGGTCGGGGGATTCGCTCTTCGCGAAGCCGCCCATGATGTCCTGCCAGTACGCGGTGACGTCCGGGCTCTGCATCAGACCCGCGGAGTTGTACCACCGGTTGAAGTTCACGCAGACGGCCTCGGCGTTGAAGTCCGTGCCGTCGTGGAACTTCACACCCGACCGCAGCTTGAACGTCCACACCGTGCCGGTCGCGTCCGGGGTCCAGCTCTCCGCCAGGCCGGGCGAGACCTTCGTACCGCCCTCTTCGGGCCGGACCAGGGTCTCGAAGATCTGCCGGGCGACACGCAGCGACTCGCCATCACTGGCAAGGCTGGGGTCGAGCACCTTGGGATCCCCGGCGACACCGAAGACCAAGGTGTCCTTCGTGCTCTGGCCCGAGCCTTCGTCGCGATCGCTTTCGGCACAGCCAGCTACCGCGAGGGCGGCGACCGCAACGGCCGCGATCGCGGCCTTCGGCCTTGATGCACGCATGGTGCTTCACCTCGTCCTATGGGTACGGACATACGCGGTGACGGAGGTCACCGATGGCGTGGACACTAGCGGGCGTTCTTACTGGCCGGAAACCGCCCGATAAGGGGTTGGTACCGGATCGTGTCCTAGTCGCCACGGACCATGCGTTGGTGATCGACTGACCGAGACCAAACAAGCCGTTTGTCCCAATTTAGTCGATGCCAAGTTGTTACATGAAGAGAGTGTTTCACCGGCGCGCTGTCAGACCGCTCGGCGCCCCTCGAAGGCCCGCCCGAGCGTGATCTCATCGGCGTACTCAAGATCACCACCGACCGGCAGGCCACTGGCCAGGCGGGTCACCGAGATGCCCATCGGCTTGACCATCAGCGCCAGGTAGGTCGCCGTCGCCTCACCCTCGGTGTTGGGGTCGGTGGCGAGGATCAGCTCCTTGACCGTGCCCGCGCTCAGCCGCGCCATCAACTCGCGGATGCGCAGGTTGTCCGGGCCGATGCCCTCCAGCGGATTGATCGCCCCGCCGAGCACGTGGTAACGCCCGCGAAACTCACCGGTCCGCTCGATCGCCACGACATCCTTGGGCTCCTCGACCACGCACAGCACCTCGTCGCTGCGGCGCGGATCACGGCAGATCCGGCACTGCTCCGACTCGGCGACGTTGTAACAGGTCGTGCAGAACCGCACCAGCTCCTTGACCCTCCGCAGCGCGGTGGCCAGCCGGTTGACGTCGATCGGATCCGCTGACAGGACGTGAAACGCGATCCGCTGAGCACTCTTCGGCCCCACACCGGGGAGCCGGCCCAACTCGTCGATCAGGTCCTGGATGGCGCCTTCGTACATTCCCGTCCGTTCAGAAGCCGGGCAGGCCGAGGCCGCCCATACCGCCGGTGACCGGCCCCATCTTCTGCTCGGTCAGCTTGCGCACCGCGTCGTTGGCGTTGTGCACCGCCGCGAGCACGAGGTCTTCGAGCGTCTCCACGTCGTCCGGGTCGACCGCCTTGGGATCGATCTTCACCGACTTGACCTCGCCGGACCCGGAGATCGTCACCGTCACCAGCCCACCGCCGGACGTGCCGGTCACCTCGGCCTCGGCCAGCTCGGCCTGTGCCTCCGCGAGCTGCTCCTGCATCTTCTGCGCCTGCTTCATGAGCTGTTGCAGATTGGGCTGTCCACCGGGACGCATCGCCGTCTCCTCAGTTCATCGATTCGATGCCAGCCTAGGGCATGTCTGGTGGATCTTGTGGGTGCGAGGCGAGGTCCAGGCGGCGTCCGGCGGCACCCGCCGCAGCTCCACAAAGATCCGCCAGACATGCCCTAAACCTCGCCGATCTTTTCGGCGCCGAAGGTCTGCTGCAACAACTGCATGGCCTGCTGCTCGCTGCTCTGCCGCGCGGTCCGCTCGTCGACCACATCGTCGGTCGGCTCATCCCCGGGGTCAAAGCCCTCATAGGCGGCCTTCGGCCGCGGACCGTCAAACTCCGGGTCGTAAGGAGGCTCGCCGGCAAACGAACTGTCCGCGGTCTTGACAGCAGCAGCAGGGGTACGCCCAACCCGTCCCGCCGCAGCGGCCCTCGCCGCGGCGAGCCCGTTGGTCTGTGAGGGCTCCGGCTCGGGCGGCTTGCCAGCCGCTCCCGCCTGGGCGGCGGCACCTCCGGGGCGCGCCGGCTCGGGCCAGTCGTCACTGGTCGCCGGCTTCGGCGGCGGCGCTGGCGCTGCCTTTTGTGGCGGCGGGATCGCTTTGGGCGGCTGCATGGGGGTGGCTCGCTGGTCGCCCGCCATTTCGCAGCGGACCTCCCAGCGGACCCCGAGCACCTCGTAGATCGCTTCGGTGATGACGCTGGCTTCCTTGGCCACCATCTGCGCGTGCACCGGATGCTGGAACGTCAGCACCAGCGCCTCACCGTCCAACTCGCGGACGGTCGCGTTGCGGGCCAAGGCCGCGATCCGCTTGCTGCGATCGTTGACCATGCCGAGGATCTCGTCCCACGCCTGGCGCACGCCGGCGACGTCGAGCTGCGCCGGCGGGCGGCTGCCGGGGCGTTCCGGCTCGGGGGTCGCCGGATCGTCCATGACCGCGACGACCGGCTTTGCCGGCGCGGGCACCGTCACCGCCTCGGGCTGGGCCGCTGGCGCCTCCGCTACCGGCGGCGCGGGCGGCGCGGTCTTTGTGGGCGGTGCGGGCGTTGTGGGCGGCCGCACCTCCTGGACGCTGGGGCGGCTGCCTTCGTCGCTGAGCTTCTCGTTGCCGCCCTCGTAGCCGCCGCCCGCCGTGATCCGGCGCTCCATGCGCTCCAGCCGCTGGAGCAGGTCGCCGCCGCTGTCGGTGCCCGGCAGCAGCATGCGCGCCGTGATCAGCTCCAGGAGCAACCGCGGCGCGGTCGTGCCGCGCATCTCCACCAGCCCGTTGTGGACAATGTCGGCGCACCGCGACAGCGTCCCCTGGCCGAGCCGCTGCGACTGGGCGACCATCCGCTCGATCTGGTCGGTCGGCCCGTCGATCAGCCCCTTCGTCGCCGCGTCGGGCACCTGCTGCAACACGATCAGGTCCCGCAGCCGCTCCAGCAGGTCGGACGCGAACCGCCGCGGATCGTGACCGGCCTCGGCCACCCGGTCGATCGTCGCGTACGCCGCGGCCCCGTCACCGGCAGCCAGCGCGTCACACATCTCGTCGATCAACGCCACATCCGTGACCCCGAGCAGCGCCACCGCCCGCGGGTACGTGACGCCCTCCGGCCCCGCACCGGAGATCAGCTGGTCGAGCACGGACAGCGTGTCCCGCGCGCTGCCACCCCCGGCCCGCACCACCAGCGGAAACACCGCCGACTCCACCTTGACGCTCTCCGCCGCGCAGAGCTGCTCCAGGTACGGCCGGAGCACACCCGGCGGGATCAGCCGGAACGGATAGTGATGCGTACGCGACTTGATCGTGCCGAGCACCTTTTCCGGCTCG
This sequence comes from Phytohabitans rumicis, assembly GCF_011764445.1. NCBI lineage: Bacteria > Bacillati > Actinomycetota > Actinomycetes > Micromonosporales > Micromonosporaceae > Phytohabitans > Phytohabitans rumicis. The sequence continues at coordinate 4,647,390 of NZ_BLPG01000001.1, read as the reverse complement.
GTCGTGGCAAAGATGAACTTGACGTAGTCCGGCGGCTCCTCGACCAGCTTGAGCAGCGCGTTGAAGCCCGCCGACGAGACCATGTGCGCCTCGTCGATCACGTAGATCTTGTAGCGGCTGCTGGCCGGCGCGAAGAACGCCCGCTCCCGCAGCTCGCGCGCGTCGTCCACGCCACCGTGGCTGGCCGCGTCGATCTCGATCACGTCGATGGAGCCGGCGCCATCGTTCGCCAGGGACTTGCACGACTCGCACTGGCCACACGGCTCGGGCGTCGGACCCTGGGCACAGTTGAGCGAGCGGGCCAGGATGCGGGCGCTGCTGGTCTTACCGCAGCCACGCGGACCGGAGAACAGGTATGCATGGTGCAGGCGACCGCTGCGCAGCGCCTGAGACAGCGGCTCGGTAACGTGCTCCTGGCCGATGACCTCGGCAAACGTGCGCGGCCGGTACTTGCGGTAGAGCGCCAGTGCCACTCTCCCCGCCTCCTCTCGACCGCGCCATTCTCCCCGGCTGCCCCATAGGTTGCCACCGGGGTATGACACGAAAGAGGCCCCCGTGCACCCGCCAGAGCCCGCTTATCCTTGCTGCCTTCCGGCCCTGGGGAGGTTCACAGGGTGTACGCCGCACGAGGGGCGCTGCCCACTGTACCCGGTGGTGCCGGTTGCGCGTCGGCGGTGGGCGTACCTGTATCGTGTCCCGCGGAGGATTCGCCTAGAGGCCTAGGGCGCACGCTTGGAAAGCGTGTTGGGGGCAACCCCTCACGAGTTCGAATCTCGTATCCTCCGCCACGCTCAGCGGCCCAGGAGGCCCTCAGCTTCCCCGGGCACCGCGTCGGATGGCGTCGCCTGGTTCCTGGGGCCAGCGATCACGCCCGCGGCGCCGACCCACTCCGTGTGATCTCCACCACCCGCCATTGAGGGTGCCATCCAAGAGACCACGACGATATCCGCCGTGAATGAACGACGTGAACAGATCAAAAACACCTTCCTGTTGCGCGCATAGGCAAAATGGAGTTAGCAAGGTCCGACGACACAGGGGGCGGCGATGACGATTCGCAAGCTTGATCTGGCGCCCGAAGTCGGCGGAAACATCAAGAAGATCGCGACTGCCGCTATTGCCGTCGCGGCTTCTGTCGCGATCTCCATGGGCTTTCTCCTCTCCCCCATGCTTGTCGGTTCGTTGAACCGAAGCAATCAGGATTGGTCGCGGCTGAGCGAAATCGGCGAAGCGTACGGCCCGGTGTCCGCTCTGCTAGCCACGCTGGCGTTGGTCGCGGTCTCTGTGTCGTTGCTGCTCCAGCGCAGCCAACTGCGGCACGACCGGTTGTGGTTGCAGCGCGAAATGACCTTTAACCTTCTCAAGGTCGCGATGGACGACCCGGCCTATGGACAGTGCTGGGGACCTCGGGTAAGCCCACCGGAAGTAGACGAGCGCTTCTTCTACTACGTTAACTTGATACTGATGGTGTGGTCGCACACATGGGAAAACCAGCAAGTTTCGGAGGATCAAATCCGGACATATGCCCGAACGCTATTCGACAGCGAGGTACCGCGGCTTTACTGGCAACGCTTTGGCGGCTTGAGATCGAATGCACGCCCGCAAGAGCGTTCCTTCTATCGGATCATTAACGATGAGTACGTAAAGGCGGTCACCGCCGGGCCACCGTCTCGCCCATTCGAGCCTCCCAGCGAGCACCAACGCCGCAACCATGCCCCTTTTGTCCGGGAGGTGCATTGGCCGGCGAACGCCTCGCCGCAGCCTGCCCCTAGAGCTGGCCAGTTGGCGGCGCCTCCAGAGCACCAGCCTTAGCCGCGGCGACAAACGTGGCCCAAACCGGCAGTTCGAAGGTCAGGACGGTCTCAGGCTGCTGCGAGTTGCGGAACCAAACCCGATCTTCATGGAAGGCTATCTCCGCGCAGTGAGCCTCACTCACACATCGGCCGCTTCGATACCAGGCGAGGTGGGGTTGGTGGGCCAACGTGATCTCCTGCGTCTGACCAATGTGGACGGACACATCGTGGCATTGATAGAAAGATCAACAGCCCCATGACGCGCTCGACACGCCGAGCGGAGCGCGTCACGCCTGGCCGGTCCGTCGGGCCAGCCAGGCGTTCGACCTGCTTAGGAGCGGTGGCGGCGGGATTTGAACCCGCGGAGGGCTTGCACCCTCACACGCTTTCGAGGCGTGCTCCTTAGGCCACTCGGACACACCACCGCGAAGAAGGGTACCCGACCGCCGGGGGCGCGGTCGTGGCGGTATGCCGCCTGGCAGGATCGCTCCCATGAGTACGCACATCGGCGCGAAGCCGGGCGAGATCGCTGAGCGGGTCCTGATGCCGGGTGACCCGCTGCGGGCCAAGTGGATCGCGGAGACGTACCTCGAGGATGCCAAGTGCTACTCGACGGTGCGGAACATGTTCGGCTTCACCGGGACGTACCAGGGTGTGCGCGTGTCGGTGCAGGGCTCCGGCATGGGCATGCCGTCCGCGTCGATCTACGCACACGAGCTCATCAACGACTACGGCGTCAACACCCTCATCCGGGTCGGCTCGTGCGGCGCCCTGTCCGAGTCGATCAAGCTGCGGGACGTGATCGCGGCGATCGGGTCGTCGACCGACTCGAACATGAACCGGATGCGCTTCGACGGCCTGATCGACTACGCGCCGGTGGCGGACTTTGGCCTGCTCCGCACTGCGGTGGACGTGGCCGCGCGGCGGGGCATCCAGATGCACGTGGGCCCCATCCTGGCCGCCGACGCGTTCTACACGGACCGCCCTGACCTCTACGACACGCTGGCGGACTACGGCGTGCTGGCCGTGGAGATGGAGTCCGCCGCGCTGTACACGATCGCGGCGCGCTTCAAGGCTAGGGCGCTGACCATCCTGACCGTGAGCGACCACATCAAGACCGGCGAACGCACCACGTCCGAGGAACGCGAACAAACCTTCACCGAGATGGTCCAGGTGGCGCTGGACACCGCCATCGCCTGACCCCAAGATCCCCGTGATCAGGGAGTGACTCCGGCGCCGCGCCGCGACACGCCAGAGCCGCTCCCTGATCAACGCCCCGGCGCGCGCGGAGCGCGAGCGCGCGTGGGGCTAGGGGGTGGATAGGGCTTCGGTGGGGGAGAGGCGGGAGGCGCGGACGGCGGGGTAGAGGCCCGCTATGGCGCCGATCATGAGGGTGGCCAGCAGGCCGCCTCCCATGGCCCAGGCCGGGACTACCGTGGGCCACTCCTGGGTCCAGGAGTACGTGGCGGTGACGGCGATCCCGACCAGGACGCCTGCCAGGCCGCCCAACGCCGACAGCAGCAGGGACTCGGCCAGGAACTGTAGGCGGATCTGGCCTCTCGTGGCGCCCAGCGACCGGCGCAGCCCGATCTCCGCACGGCGTTCCAGCACCGAGATCACCATCGTGTTGGCCACGCCCACGCCGCCGACCAGGAGCGCCACCGCGCCCAGGCCGAGCAGCAGGCCGTTCAGGGCCTCGTCGGTGGCCTGCTTGGCGGCCAGCGCGTCGGACGGGCGGGACACCTCGACCTCGTTGGGGTTCTCCGGGTTGGCGGTCGCGGCGAGCACCGCCTGGACGGATTCCACGGAGGTCTCCGTCGTACGGGTGTAGACGGTCGTGGCGTACCCGTCGAAGCCGAGATCCGACGCGGCGACCGGCCAGCCGATCAGCGCGGCTGTGTCCAGTTCCGGGGCCAGCGGCACCGGGTCCAGTACGCCCACCACCGTGAACCAGCGCTCCCCCAGCCAGACCTGCACGGACGGGCCGGCCAGGGCCACGCCGAGCCGGTCGGCCGCGGTGGAGCCGAGTACGACGGCGGGGTATTCGGCGGTGCGGTCGTTGAGCCAGGTGCCGCTCGCCACGGTCGCGCCCACCGTGCCGGGCAGGTCGGTACGGGCGGCGCGTACTCCGATGCCGCCGGACTGGGCGGCGGGGATCTCGTCGTTGCGGTACACCTTCGCGTCGACGTTGCCGGTGGCGCTGACCGACTCGACCGGGCCGATCCGGTCGATCATGCCGATCGCCTCGTCGGGGAGGTGCGAGTCCTCGCCGAAGAAGGTCTGGCCGGGCCCGACGGTGAGCAGGTTGGTGCCCAGCCGGTCCAGGGTGCGGTCCAGTTCGGCGCGGGACGACGTGGAGATGCCCACGACGGCCAGCATCGCGGCGATGCCGATCGCGATGCCCAGCGCGGACAGGAAGACGCGCAGCGGCCGGGAGCGAAGCCCCGACCCCCCGACCCTGAGGACGTCGAGAAAACCCAGGCGAGCGGGCTTCACGACACCACCTGCCCGTCGCGCATGTGCACCTGCCGGGGCAGCGAAGCGGCGATGTCCCGGTCGTGCGTGATCACGACGACGGTCGTGCCGCTGGCGTGCAGGTCGCGCAGGAGCGCCATCACCGCCGCCCCGGACGCCGAGTCAAGGTTGCCAGTCGGCTCGTCGGCCAGCAGGATCGGCGGCTCGCCGACCACCGCGCGGGCGATGGCCACCCGCTGCCGCTCCCCGCCGGACATCTGGTGTGGCCGGTGGTCCAGGCGATGCCCGAGCCCGACGCGTTCCAAGGCGACCACCGCGCGACGCCGCCGGTTGCGCAGCGGCACGCCGGCGTAGAGCAGTCCGTCGGCCACGTTGTCCACGGCCGGCACGCCGCCGGCCAGATGGAACTGCTGGAAGACAAAACCGATCCGGGTTGACCGGAGCGCGGACAGCGAACGGTCGGAGAGCGTCGACACGTCGTACCCGTCGATGGTGACCTGGCCGGACGACGGGCGGTCGAGCGTTCCGATCATGTGGAGCATCGTGGATTTTCCCGACCCCGAAGGCCCGACGATCGCGACCAGCTCGCCGGCGGCGATCGATAGGGAAGCCTCACGGAGCGCCGTCACGCCCCCCGGGTAGGTCTTGGAGACCCCGGCCAGGGCGATCACTTGGGTACCCCCACGACCATGCCCTCGGCCAGCCCGTCGCCGGAGACCTCCACCTTGCCGCCGGCGAACATGCCGGTGTCGACGGCCACGTACCGGGTCGTGGCGCCCTCGACCACCTGCAGGCCGTACCCGCCCTCGGCGAGCGCGACCAGCGCGTTGAGCGGCACGGTGAGGACGTCCTTGCGCTGCTCGGCCGTAAGGACGACGTCGACGGGCGCCTCGTCGAGCGTGCCGAGCGCCTTCTGGTCGGCCAGCGTGACCGTCACGTCAACCGTCGTGGTTTCCTCGTTTCCGGAGGATGACTTGACAGCCACGGTGCCGACGGAGGACACCTTGCCCTGCACGCGCTTGCCGTCCGGCAGCTCGACGCTGGCCGCGATGCCCTTCTTCACCAGCTGCTGCTTGTCCACCTCCAGGTCGACGCTGACGATCCGGGTGGTGCCGGTGTAGGTGAACACGGGCCCGTTGGCCGGGTCGCCGATGCTGAGCTGGAGGTCAGCGACGCGGAGCTTGCCGGATGCGACCACAGCCTGGCCGACCCCCACGGTGCCGGTCTCGGAGAGGCCCAGGTCTTCCTGCCACTGCTCGACGGCGTCCGCCGTGGACGACGTGTACTCGTCGTCCACAGTGAACCCGTCATAGCCGAGCGCCGAAAGGTTCTGCTCAAAGAGCTTCACGTCCGCGCCCTCGACGCCCGACGACAGCGTGCGGTAGAGCGGCGTTCCTCCATAGAGGAGTACGACGGGATCGCCGTCCACTTCGTACAGCGGCTTGCCCCGGCTCACCACCGCGCCCTCGGCCGGGAGCCAGGTGAGCGTCCCGCCCGATCCGCGCGCCTTGAGGGCCGTCGCGTCGCCGTACCCGAGGGTGCCGTCCACCGTCTCGGTCTGGGTGAGGGTGGCGCGGGTGACCGTCGCGGTGGCGGGCGGCAGGCCGCTGCGTTCGGTCGTCGACGCGTCGGCGCCACCGAAGCCCACCGCGGCGGCGGCACCGGCCGCTACCACCAGCACCACGCCCCCGGCGCCCAGCAGGGCACTCCGCCTCATGAGCCCTGCCCCGGACGGAAGGTGAACTTGTCCTGGCATGCCTCCATGGCCTTCTGGAACTTGGGGTCGTCCATGTCGAACGACGGCTGCTCGCCACCGCCGCCGAAGAGCGAGCCGCTGTTGGGGTCCGGGTCCTGAACGTCGATGCCGTTGTCGCGCATGCACTGCGCCCACTGCCGCAACTGCTCCTGCTGGGCCGGATCCAGCTCCCGCTGCTCACCGCCGTTGGGCGCGAGATCGCGGCACGCCTCAAGCGCCTTCCTCGCCGCGTCGTTCTCGAACATGTCGCGCATCGCTCCAGACCCCTGGAAATTGCCGTCCGGGCCCGGGTCGGGGAAGTCGGGTACGCCGTTGTCCCGCATGCACTGGGCGAACTTGCGGCCCTGATCGCCGTCGCTCGCGCTGGCGCTGGCGCTCGTCGTGGGGCTGGCCTGGTTGTTGGACGCGGTCGCGATGCCGTCGTCGGTGTCAGTCCCGCCGCAGCCGGCGACCAGCGCCGCCGCGAACGCGACTATCAGGAGTCTTCTCATGTTCCGGAAGTGAAGCGAGTCACTGATAACCCCGGCGTAACCCGATGAGTTAACGGCCGCGTTATCCACCGCCGGGCAACCATGGAGGCATGCGGATCCTGGTGGTCGAGGACGAGGAGATCATGGCGGACGCGGTCGCGGAGTGGCTGCGCCGCGAGGCGTTCGCGGTGGACGTCGTCTACGACGGCGAGGCCGCGCTGGAGCGCTTCGGCGTCAACGAGTACGACGTGGTCGTACTCGATCGGGATCTGCCCGTGGTGCACGGCGACGAGGTGTGCCGCGCGATCGTCGACTCCGGCGCACCCGCCCGGGTGCTGATGCTGACCGCGGCGGCCGGGGTCCGCGACCGGGTCGCGGGCCTGGGCCTGGGGGCGGACGACTACCTGGTCAAGCCGTTCGCGTTCGTGGAGCTGTCCGCGCGGGTGCACGCCCTGATGCGGCGCGCCCGCCCGGCGGCGCCGCCGGTGCTGGAGCGGGCCGGCATCCGCCTCGACCCGGCCCGCCGCGAGGTCTTCCGGGACGGGCGGTTCGTGCCGCTCGCCAACAAGGAGTTCGCCGTGCTGACCGAGCTGCTGCGGGCCGGCGGCGCGGTGGTCTCGGCCGAGCAGCTCCTGGAGCGGGCCTGGGACGAGCACATCGACCCGTTCACGAACGTCGTCCGGGTCACCGTGATGAAGCTGCGCCGCAAGCTGGGTGAGCCACAGGTGGTGGAGACCGTGCCGGGAGTGGGGTATCGCGTGCCATGAAGCGCTCGACGATTCGGGTACGGCTGACCGTGCTCTACGGCGGCCTCTTCTTCCTCGCCGGGGCGCTGCTGCTCGGCGTGACGTACCTGCTGGTGGAGCAGAGCCTGCGCAGTCCCGGCGACGACAACGCCATGGGCGCCCGCTTCCAGCAACTGGCGACAACCTTCGGCATGGACCCCGCCCTCCAGGAGGCTTTCGAGGCGGCGCGCGCCGAGCGCGAGCAGGTCCGCGACGACGCCCTCAACTCGCTGCTCACCCAGGGCGGCGTGGCGCTGCTCGGCGTCGGCGCGATCGCGGGCGGGTTCGGCTGGGTGCTGGCCGGGCGGGCCCTGCAACCCCTGCACCAGATCACCGACACCGCCCGGCGGATCGCCGGCGCCGACGGGGCGGGCCGCGGGCTGCACGAGCGGATCGCCCTGGAAGGCCCCCGCGACGAGATCAAGGAGCTGGCCGACACGTTCGACGTGATGCTGGAACGGCTGGACCGCTCCTTCGACGGCCAGCGCCGCTTCGTGGCAAACGCCTCGCACGAGCTGCGTACGCCGCTCGCCCTCAACCGGGCGCTCGTGGAGCTGGCCGTGACCCGGCCGGGGGCGATGGCGGAGACCAAACAGCTCGGCGAGGCGCTGCTGACCGTCAACGAGCGGCACGAACGGCTGATCGACGGCCTGCTCACCCTCGCCGACGCCGAGAACGAGCTGACCGAGCGCTCCCCCGTCGACCTGGCCGAGGTCGCCCGTCACGTCGTGGACCAGACCAAGGCGCCCGAGGTGGAGGTCATCCGGCAGCTCGACCCGGCCGCCACGGCCGGCGACCCGATCCTGCTGGAACGGCTGACGCAGAACCTGGTGGAGAACGCCGTACGGCACAACGTGCCCCAGGGCTGGCTGGCCGTCACCACCGGCACGGTCGACGGGTGGGCCGTGCTCACCGTGACCAACACCGGCCCGGCCGTCCCCGGGTACGAGATCGAGACGCTCTTCCAGCCGTTCCGCCGGCTCACCCGGGAGCGGGTGGACGGCGGCCGGGGCTTCGGGCTGGGGCTGTCGATCGTGCGGGCCGTGGCGCGCGCCCACGGCGGCACGGTGCACGCCGCACCCCGGGAGGGCGGCGGCCTGGTGGTCCAGGTCACCCTCCCGCCCAGCGGTTAGGAAGGGCACCTTGTTATGCAAAAAGCGATAACAAGGTGCCCTTCCTTGCACTCCCTAAGGCGCGGCGAGCGCCTCAGTGGGCGCCAGGCGGGCGGCGCGGACTGCGGGGTACAGCCCAGCCACCGCGCCGATGACCACCGTCGCGCCCAGCCCGCAAGCGGTCGCCACCAGCGGCACCACCGTCGGCCAGGACTGGGAGAAGGCGTACGCCGACGTCACCGCGACGCCCAGCAGAACGCCGCCCAGCCCGCCGAGCGCCGACAGCAGCAGCGACTCGGCCAGAAACTGCGTCCTGATCTGCCCGCGGGTCGCGCCCAGCGAGCGCCGCAGGCCGATCTCGGCACGCCGTTCCAGCACCGAGATGACCATCGTGTTGGCCACGCCGACCCCGCCCACAAGCAGGGCGACCGCGCCCAGCCCGAGCAGCAGCGCGTTGAGCGTGGCGTCCGTGGCCCGCTGGGCCTCCAGCGCGTCGGACGGCCGGGAGACCTTCACCTCGTTGGGCTGCTCCGGGTTGGCCGTCGCGGCCAGCACGGCCCGGACGTCCTCCACGGCGTTCTCGGCAGACCTGGTGTAGATGGTCGTCGGGTGCCCGTCGAACCCGAGCACCGACGCGGCGGCCGGCCAACCGATCAGGGCCGCGCCGTCCAGCTCCGGCGCGAGCTGGCCGGGCGCGAGGATGCCCACCACGCCGAACCATTGGCCACCCAGCCACACCCGCACCCCCGGCTGGCGGATGTCGAGCCGGCGGGCCGCCGTGGCCCCGAGCACCACGCCCGGGTACTCGGCCGTGGCCGTGGACAGCCAGCTCCCGGTCGCCACCTCGCCAGCGACGGTCTCCAGCAGGTTCGGCTGCGCGGCGTACACGGCGATGCTGCCGGTCTGGCCCTTCGGGATGCGGTCGTTGCGGTACACCGGCACGTCGACCCGACCGACCGCGCTGACCGACTGCACCGGGCCGATGCGCGCGACCATCGCCAGCGACTCCTTGGGGAGCCGCGAGTCGTCGCCGAAGAGCGTCTGGCCGGGCCCGACGGTGAGCAGGTTGGTGCCCAGCCGGTCCAGGGTGCGGTCCAGCTCGGCGCGGGACGACGTGGAGATGCCCACGACGGCCAGCATCGCGGCGATGCCGATCGCGATGCCCAGCGCGGAGAGAAACACCCGTAGCGGCCGGGTGCGCAACCCGGACGCCCCGACCCGCATCACGTCCACAGGAGACAGTCGCGCCGGCCTCACGACTGGACCTTCCCGTCCCGCATGTGCACCTGGCGCGGCAGCCCAGCGGCGATCTCGTGGTCGTGCGTGATCACCAGGACCGTCGTACCGCCGGCGTGCAGGTCGTGCAGCACCGCCATGACCGCCGCCCCGGACGCCGAGTCCAGGTTGCCGGTGGGCTCGTCGGCCAGCAGGATCGCCGGCTCGCCGACCACCGCCCGCGCGATCGCGACCCGCTGCTTCTCGCCGCCGGACAGCTCGTGCGGGCGGTGGTCGAGCCGGTGCGCCAGCCCGACGCGCTCCAGCGCGGCCCGCGCCTGCCGCCGCCGCTTGCGCAGCGGCACGCCGGCATAGAGCAGGCCGTCGGCGACGTTGTCCACCGCCGGCACCCCGGCGGCCAGGTGGAACTGCTGGAAGACAAACCCGATCCGGTACGACCGGAGCGCCGACACCTGGCGGTCGGAGAGGTCGGCGATGTCGTACCCGTCGATGCTGACGCGGCCCGACGAGGGCCGATCGAGGGTGCCGATCACGTGCAGCATCGTCGACTTGCCCGACCCCGACGGGCCCACGAGCGCCACCAGTTCGCCGGCGGCCACGCCGAGGGATACCTCGTCGAGCGCGGTCACCCCGCCGGGATACACCTTGGAGACGGCTTCCAGAGTGATCATTTCGGCAGACCCACCGTCATGCCCTCGGTCACCCCGTCGCCGCTGACCTCGACCTTTCCGTCGGCGAAGAGCCCGGTCTGCACGCCGACGTAGCGGCTGGTCCCGCCCTCGACAACCTCCAGACCGTAGCCGCCCTCGGCGAGGGCCAGCAGCGCCGCGACCGGCACGGTGAGCACGTCCTTGCGCTCCTGCGCCACGTACGCGACGTCCACCGGGGTCCGGTCCAGCTTGCCGAGCGCCCGCTGGTCCACGATGGACACGGTGACCTCGATCTGGGCGTCGTCGGTGCCGGTGTCGTTCGGCGGCTGGTCCTCGCTGTCGTCCGTGCTCGCCTCGGTGCCGACCGACGCGACCTTGCCGGCGATCTCCTTGCCGTCCGGCAGCGTCACGGTGACCGCCGCACCCTTGACCGCCCAGTCGCTCTCGCCCGCGTCGACCGACACGGTGACCACCTTGGTGCTCCCGGTGTACGTGAACACCTCGCCGGACGCGGACGACCCGACGCGCGAGCTCACGTCGGCCACCCGTACGGCGTTCGGCGCGTACACCACCAGGGTCGAGTCGACCGTGCCGGTCTCGTCGACACCGAGGTCCTCCTGCCACTCCTTGACCGCACTCGCCGTCGCGCCCGTGAACTCCTCGTCGACGGTGAACCCCGTGTACCCCAACGCGCGCAGGTTCTGCTCGAACTGCTTGACGTCCTTGCCCTCGACGCCGGTCGACAGCGCCCGGTACAGCGGCAGCGCCCCGTAGAGCAGCACCACCGGCCGGTCGTCGGCGCGCAACAAGGTGCCGCCCCGCTTGACCGTGGCACCGGCCGCGGGCAGCCAGGTGACCGTGCCCTGGGCGCGGGACTCCAGCGGCACCTGCTCGCCGTAGCTCAGCTCACCCTCCACTGTGGTCGCCGCCACCAGGGTCTGCCGGGTCACCTTGGTGGTGGCGGCCGGCCGCTGACTCGCTTCCGCCGTACCGTCGGATCCGCCTCCGCCGAACCCGACGGCGGCCGCGCCGGCCGCGGCGACCGCGACCACCGCCGCCCCTGAGAAGATCGCCCCCCGCCTCACTGCGCCTCCTTGACCTTGCCCATCTGGGGCATCTTGTCCTTGCATTTCTCGTTGGCCGCTTCAATCTCCTTTTTGGACCCGTTCTTGCCACCGACCATCACCCCGACGCCGCCGGTGTCCGGGTCCGGATCGGGGAATTCGGGCACACCGTTCTCCCGCATGCACTGGGCGTACTGGCGCAGCTTCTCCAGGTCCTCCTGCGACATCTTCGGCGGTTCGCCGCCATCCGGCAGGAACTGCCGGCACTTCTCCATCGCCTCGGACGTCTCCTTCTTGTCGGCACGGATGGCCACACCCCCGCCCTCCACCTTCATGTCGTCCATGTCCACGCCGTTCGCCCGCATGCAGTCGGTGAACTGCTTCCTGCGTTCCTCGTCGTCGGCCGCCACGCTCGCGCTCGCGCTGGGCGCCGGCTTGGTGCCGGCGACCGTCGCCACGTCGGGCCCGTCGTCCTCGGCGCCCGCGCATCCGGCCAGCGCCGTCCCCAGCACCATCAGCAGGGGTACGGCGATGAGCATTCGTTTCATTTCGCTACTCCCTTCTTTGTTCACGCAGCACACTCCCCGCGCCGTAAGAGGGGCATCAGCGCGAATGCTTATGGCCGCCTTATCACTGGGCCGGGCACCATTGGCCCGTGCGGATACTCGTCGTGGAAGACGAGGAGCTCCTGGCCGACGCGATCGCGGAGGGGCTCCGGCGGGAGACGCTGGCCGTCGACGTGGTGTACGACGGCGACGCCGCCCTGGAGCGGCTCGGCGTCAACGACTACGACGTACTCGTGCTGGACCGCGACCTGCCGCTGGTGCACGGCGACGAGGTGTGCCGCGCGGTGGTCGCCGCCGGCGGCGAGACCCGGGTGCTGATGCTCACCGCGGCCGCCGACGTGCCGGACCGGGTCGCCGGGCTCGCCCTGGGCGCCGACGACTACCTGGTCAAGCCGTTCGCGTTCGTGGAGCTGGTGGCCCGCGTACGGGCGCTGGGGCGGCGCGCCCGGCCGGCGGCGCCGCCGAAGCTGGAACGCGCCGGCATCGCGCTCGACCCGGGCCGCCGCGAGGTCTTCCGGGACGGGCAGTTCGTCGCGTTGTCCCGCAAGGAGTTCGCGGTGCTGGAGGAGCTGCTGCGGGCCGGTGGCGCCGTGGTCAGCACCGAGCAGCTCCTGGAGCGGGCGTGGGACGAAAACATCGACCCGTTCACGAACGTCGTCCGGGTCACGGTGATGACGCTGCGTCGCAAACTCGGCTCGCCTCAGGTGGTCGAGACCGTTCCGGGAGTGGGGTACCAGATTCCATGATGATCCGCGGCTGGACATTCCGGGTACGGCTGACCGCACTGTACGGCGGGCTCTTTCTGCTGGTCGGCGCGGCGCTGCTGACCGTGACGTACCTGTTGTTGGCCGGTGCCCTGGACCGCCAGCAGGTCAGCCCGGGTGTCGTGTACAACGGCGGTGTCGCCGTCGCCGCGCCGGCCAAGGCAGGCGGGGCAGCCAAGATCGTCAATTCGGAGGATGTCGACGCCATCGCGAAGAAGGAGGCGTTCGCCAAGCAGGTCCAGCTCGACCTGCGGGAGAAGACGCTGAACAGCCTGCTCCAGTGGGGTGCGCTGGCACTCGGCGGGGTGGCGGTGGTCGGCGTGTACCTCGGCTGGCTCGTGGCCGGCCGTACCCTGCGGCCGATCCAACAGATCACCGCGACCGCCCGCCGCGTCGCGGACCGCAACCTGCACGAGCGGATCGCGCTCGGCGGCCCCCGCGACGAGCTGCGCGAGCTGGCCGACACGTTCGACGGCATGCTGGAACGGCTGGACGCGTCGTTCGACGGTCAGCGCCGGTTCGTGGCGAACGCCTCGCACGAGCTGCGCACCCCGCTCGCGATCAACCGCACGCTGCTGGAGGTGGCGATGGGCCGCCCGGACGCCCCGCCGCAGCTGTGCCAGCTCGGCGACACGCTGCTGGAGGTGAACGCCCGGCACGAGCGCCTGATCGACGGCCTGCTCACCATGGCCCGGTCGGAGCAGCAGGTGACGGATCCCGTACCGGTGGACCTGGCCGAGGTGGCGGGCCACGTGCTGGACCAGACCACGTCGCCGGGCGTCGAGGTCCGGCACGAGCTGCGGCCGGCGACCACGTCCGGCGACCCGGTGCTGCTGGAACGCCTGACGCAGAACCTGGTGGAGAACGCGGTCCGCTACAACGCCTCGGGCGGCTGGGTGCACGTGATGTGCGCCAGGGACGGCGACCGCACCCGGCTGAGCGTGACGAACACCGGCCCGGTCGTCGCCGCGTACGAGATCCCGGGGTTGTTCGAGCCGTTCCGCCGGCTGACCGACCGGGTCGGCTCGGCCCGCGGCACCGGGCTCGGCCTGTCGATCGTGCGCTCGGTGGCCCGGGCGCACGGCGGCGACGTGCACGCCGTACCGCGGGACGGCGGCGGGCTCGTGGTGCAGGTCACTCTTCCGGCAAACTAGGTTTACGACCGGTCGGTCTTATTCATATGCTGACCGGGTGATGGTCTCGACAGACGGGCGCCTGGCCCGCGGCGAGCGGACCCGGACGGCGGTGCTGGACACCGCGGTGGCGCTCGCCACCCAGTCCGGGCTCGACGGGCTGTCCCTCGCCCAGCTCGCCGAGGCCCTCGGCGTGAGCAAGTCCGGCCTCTTCGCGCACTGGCGCTCCAAGCAAGACCTCCAGCTGGCCACCGTCGAGCGGGCCCGCGAGCAGTGGCAGGAGCAGGTGATCGCCCCGGCCCGCACGGCCCCGCGCGGCGCGCGCCGGCTCTGGGCGCTGCACGTCTCCCGCCTCGACTTCTACGCGTCCCAGACGCTGCCCGGGCGGTGCTTCTTCGCCAACGCGAAGTTCGAGTACAACGCCCGTTCCGGCCCGGTGTACGACCGGATCGCGCAGACCCACGCCGAGTGGATGGAGTACGTCGAGCTGCTCGCCCGCCAGGCCGTCGAGCAGGGCGAGCTGCGGCCGGACACCGACGTGGCGATGCTCGCGTACGAGGTGGAGGCGGTAGGCGTCGCCGCCGTCATGCAGTACCGGCTGCTGTCCCCCGAAGTCGTCTACCCCCTGGCCTGGCGCGTCGTGCTGGAACGCCTGCGCGGCCTGTGCACCGATCCGACCCTGCTTCCGGAGGCATGAAGCCAATGACTGACCTGGCAACCGCCGTGGAATACGGCCACGTCGAGCCGATCACGGTCTACTTCGACGACCTCGACGCGATGGGCATCGTGCACAACGCCCGGTACGCCGTACTGCTGGAACGGGCGGTCACGCCGTACTGGACGGAGCGCGGCCACTACTTCGACCACAACGGCCCGTCCACGCCCGACCTCTTCCACGCCGTACGCGAGTTCGCTATCACGTACCACCGCCCCATCCGCGGCGCCGGCGAAGTCCACGTCCACTTCTGGCTCAACCACCTGGGCGAAACCAGCGCAGAGTACGGCTTCCGCTTCCACTCCCCAGACGCCACGGTGGTCTACGCCGAGGGCCGCCGCGCGATCGTCCGCCTGGACCCCGCAACCATGCGCCCCACCCCCTGGACCGAGTCCGCCCGCGCCGTGGCCTCCACCCTCCTCCGGTGACCCTCCCCGCTGACCCTCCCCGGTGATCAGGGAATAGCTCGGGCGTGTTGCGGCGTGGTGGGGGAGCTTGTCCCTGATCATCGGGATCTTCCGTAGCAGATTTCCGCATGATCAGGGCGTTATCCACAGGCACCCAAGTTATCCACAGGCCAGTGGCAACGGTGTGTACAGACGCCGTCGCGGTGGGCAGGCTGCCCAGCCGTGGCCTCCCGACTCGACCTCGCGACCGCGATCGCCGCGGACCAGGGTGGACTGATCACCGCGGCGCAGTGCGCGTCCCTCGGCTTCTCGGCCGGGGCGGTGGATCGCCTGGTGAAGGGTGGACGCTGGCGCCCGGTCTTTCGCGGCGTCTACTTCACCTGGCCAACGCTCATGCCGGACCGCCAACGGATCCGGGCCGCGTTGCTGTCCTGCGGTCCCGCGGCGGTCGCCATACTGGCCAGCGCCGGCATCCTGTACCGCTGGCCGGTGCTGCCCGACGATCCCACCGTCCAGGTCTCGCTTCCCGCCGCCGGGCGGCGCCTCGACCAGCCGGGCCTGACCGCGCGGCAGCTCGTCCTCGCCGAGGAGGACGTCACCGCCGTCGACGGGCTCGCGGTGACCACGCCCGCCCGTACGGCGGCGGACCTGCTGCTCCGGCTGCCGTTTGAGGACGGTGTGGCGATGCTCGACGCGGCCCTCAACGCGGGCCTGCTCAGCCCGGAGCACCTCGACGCCGCCAGCGCCCTCGTCTTCGGACGGCGCGGCGCGATCCAGGCCCGGGAGTCGCTCGCCGCCGCGGATGGACGCGCCCAGTCGCCGCTGGAGACCCGGGTACGGCTCATCTGCCGCGACGACGGTCTGACACCGGAGGAGCTCCAGTTCCGGGTGCGTGACGCGCGCGGCGTCCTCGTCGCCATCGCCGACCTCGCGTGGCCCAGCCGCGGCGTACTCGTCGAGGCGGACGGCAGGGACGTGCGCAGTAGGCCCGAAGCGTTGCTCCACGATCGGCGCCGGCAGAACCAGTTGATCGCGCTCGGCTTCATCCTGGTGCGCTTCACGTGGGCCGACACCCTCCACCCGCGCTATGTCGTACAGGCGGTGCGCCAGGCACTCGCCGTTGGCGGCCGCATCTCCCGTTGATCAGGGACCCGCTCCCCGATCAACGGGGAGGGGTGGGGCTAGCGGAAGAAGTCGCGGATCAACGCGGCGCAGTCGTCGGCCAGGACCTCGGGGTAGACCGTCGGGCGGTGCGGTTGGCGGCGGTCTCGGACTACGTCCCATAGGGAGCCTACGGCGCCGGTTTTGGGTTCCCATGCGCCGAAGACCAGGGTGGCTATGCGCGCCAGGACCAGGGCGCCGGCGCACATGGTGCAGGGTTCTAGGGTTACTACCAGGGTGCAGGCGTCTAGGCGCCAGGTGCCTCGGGTCTCGGCGGCGCGGCGCAGGGCGACGATCTCGGCATGTGCGGTCGGGTCGCCGGTCAGCTCGCGCTCGTTGCGCCCGACGCCCAGCTCGGCACCGTCCGGCCCGAGCACTACCGCCCCGACCGGCACGTCCTCACCCGACGTACCGGCGACCTCCAGGGCCCGGCGCATCCATGCCTCGTGGCGGGCACGGCGATCACTCACGGAGCTCTTCGACCTGGTCGCCACAGCCGATCACCTGGCACACCTCGGCGGTCACGTCGGCGGGCATCAGGCCCTCGTGCGCGCACAGGCTCAGCAGTTGGTGCGCGGAGATGCCGAGATCGGCCAGCAGGTCCGGGTCGCCGACCGGCTCGATGTCCGGCTCGGTGACGGGCGGCTCGTCGTCGTCCGCGACCGGCGCCGGTGGCTCGGTCACGTCGTCGATCTCGAGCGCGGGTGCCTTGATGTCGCCGAGCAGCAGCGCGCCCAGCCGGGACTCCTCGGCGAATACCGAGTCTGACCCGAAGACGCGCAGGTCCTCACCTTGGTCCAGGCGGAGGATGGCGAGGTAGGCATCGTCGGACTCGACGAAGAGCAGGGATACGTCCGCCTCGGAATCGAGGTCGCGCAGCCGGTCCGCGACCTCGTCGATGTCGGCCGCGCCGGCCAGGTCGAGCTCGGCCGCGGTCCACCCGGACGAGCCGCGCGCGACGGCAGCAGCGAAGTACGACACGGTCCCCCCAAGTTGTCCGATACGCGTGACGGTAGCCGCTCGGGTCGGTGACTGACCGTACAACGCCCCGATGAAGAGCCTGGAGGGATTACGTCAGCTTGCCAACCGGCGGCGCATGGCGATCAGCTCACGCAGCCGATCTCCGCGCGCACGCCGTGGGCGCTCACGATCCCGTACCGATTTCGCGCTGGCGAGCTCCGCGAGGAGCTGTAGCCGGCGGCGGCTTCGGTCGGGGTCGAGCCGCTGCACTGTCCAGGCCATGCCGCGAGGGTGCCGAACGCCGGCGCCCTTCGTCAAGCCCGGCTGCGAGGCGCAATCAACCCCACACAGACTGTTTACCAAAGGGGCCAGTCGCCGGTCATCCCCCACCGCACGGCGATGGCCGCGGCGGCCACCGACCACCCCACGCCGGTGCTGATCGCGACGCCGGCGGCCACGCCCCGATCGCCCTGCCGGCTGAGCGTCCACGCGGCCGCCCACGCCAGCGCGCCGGCCAGCACGGTCCACCAGACGTAGCCGCGCAGGTCGCGGCCGAGCAGTCCGATGAAGAGCAGCCACGCGACGCCCGCACCCAGGCCAGCGGTCAGCCCGCCCGCGCGAACGCGGTGCGGCTCGCGGTACGTGGGGCGCGGCGGCCGGGACGGAAACAACCCGGACGGCGTACGCGGGTAGAGGTCCGCCATAAAAGCAGCTTAGCCAAACCGGGGTACGCGCCAGCCAGCTTCGTCTGCCAGTATGTCCGGGTGCTTCTTCGGGGACGGGTACCGGCGTCGATAGTCGCGGTGATGGCGGTCGCCCTGGTGGCGGGCTGCGCGAAGGAGTCACCGGAGGCCAGCGCCCCGGTCTCCTGGGAGGACGCGACCACGCCCACACCGGAGGCGACGACGCCCGCGCCCACACCGGCGCCCACGACGGCGCTGCCCACACCGAGCGCGTCGCCCACACCGAAGAAGACCACCGAGGCGCCCACGACGACCAACACCAAGTGGAAGTACGTCTTCCCGGTCGCCGCCAGTAACGTTTCGTACCACCCGACTCACTCCGCGTACCCGGCGACGGACATCTTCGCCAACTGCGGCGAGCCGGTCGTCGCGGTCACCGACGGCAAGGTCCTCGAGGTGAGCCGGGTCGACAAGTACTCGAAGACGGGCGTCCAGGGGCCGTACAACGGTGGCCTGTCGGTGTCGCTGCTGGGCGACGACGGGGTCCGCTACTACGGCTCCCACTTCACCGTCGTGCAGTCCGGGATCGAGGCCGGCGTGCGGGTACGGGCGGGCCAGCGGATCGGCACGGTCGGCAAGACCGGCAACGCCAACAACGTCTGCCACGTGCACTTCGGCATCTCGCCGCCGTGCGAGCGCACCGGCGACTGGTGGATCCGGCGCGGGGTGGTCTGGCCGGCGACGTTCCTGGACGCCTGGCGCAAGAAGACCAACAAGTCGCCGGTCGACAAGGTGGCCTCGTGGAAGAAGTCCAACGGCTGCCCGAGCGAGCCCTAGAGCGAGAACTGCGCGAAGTACGCCCGCGGCGCCCCGTTGATCGCCGTGAACGCCCCGCCCGCGCCCAGCTTGCCCAGCGCGGCACTGGTCGCCAGGGCGTGTACGCCGGCGCTCCCGTTGCCGTTCGCTGTCCAGGGCAGCAGTTCCCCGTCGGACGCGACCGCGGCGCCGAGCTTGACGCGGCGGATCGACCCGTCCAGGCAGGAGCCCTTGTAGCCGGTACGCGGTGAGCGGCACACGTTGTCGAAGTGCCCGCCGAAGTAGACGATGCCGTCCAGCACCGTGATCGCCTGCGGGTCGCCGTCCATGGTGAGGTTCCACCGCCCGGCGCCGTCCAAGCCGTACGCCACCACCCGGCCGCCGGGACCGCCGTGCGCCGCGTACACGCCGGCGTCGGTGACCGCCAGCGCGCGGACCTCGTCGCTCGCCTGCGGCCGGAAGCTCGGGTCGGCCGCCCCGGACGCCGGATGGACGGCGGCCACCCGTCCGGTGAACTTTCCGCCCACGTAGACCCGGTCCCCCGCGGCCGCCAGCGCCTGGACGGTGGCGCCGGCGGACGGCCGCCAGTTCGCGTCCAGCGCCCCGGTGGCGAGGTCGAACGCGGCGAGCCGGTACCGCGCCTGGCCGTCCACCGCGCTGATGCTTCCGCCCACGTACAGCCGTCCGTTGCCGGTCGCGAGGGCGTACGGCTGGCCGCCGACGCTGTGCACCAAGCCGCCCCGCACCGCACCGCTGGCCGCGTCGAGTCGGGCCAGGTTGTCCCGGCGCAGGCCGTTGACGTACCCGAACTCGCCGGCCACGTAGATGAGGCCGCCGGACGCGGCGATCGCCCGGACCCGCCCGTCGGCGCTGGGCGCCCAGGAGCGCAGCGCGCCGGTACGGGCGTCGAACGCGGCCAGCCGGCCGCGCGCGACGGACGCTCCCCGGCGGTGGCCGTGGTGAAGTCGCCGCCGACGTAGACGGTGTCGCCCACGTACGCCGTCGCCCACACCGTTCCGTTGAAGGTGGGCGCGGCGTCGGGAGTGGGTGACACGACCGCCGCCTGGGCGGGCGCCGCCGCGAGAAGCGCGGAAACAAGCCCGACGACGCAAGCCCGATAAATCATACAATTACGCTAACTGTTCGTTTACCGCGTGGACCGGACTTGTGCTTAAGTCACCCGCGTGGACATCGCGGTGATCGGGTTGGGACTCATCGGCGGCTCGACGCTGCGCGCGCTCGCCGCGGCCGGCCATCGGGTGCTCGGCTACGACGCCGACCCCGCCACCCGGGCCACCGCACGGACCGCGGCCGCGAAGGCGCCGGTCAGCGGCCGGTGGCAGGTCACCGCGACGGTACGGGACGCCGTGGCCAGCGCCGAGCTGGTGGTGGTCGCCGTGCCGCTGCCCGCGGTCGAGGGCGTGCTCATCGAGCTGGGCGGCGCCGGCTACTCCGGCCTGGTCACCGACGTGACCTCGGTGAAGGGGCCGGTCCAGGACCTGGTCACGCACCGGCTGCCGCGGCTGGCCGGGTTCGTCGGCGGGCACCCGATGGCCGGCCGGGAGCGGTCCGGCTTCGACGCCGCCGACGCCGACCTCTTCACCGGCTGCGCCTGGGTGCTCTGCCTGGAGCCGCAGACCACCCAGCTCGCCGACTGGCTGCAACTCGCCGTGCTGTACACCGGGATGGGCGCGCGCGTCGTGCCGACCACCGCCGCCGAGCACGACCAAGCGGTGGCGGCCGTCAGCCACGTACCTCATCTGCTGGCCGCCGCACTCGCGACCGCGGCGACCGATCCGCTCGCGGCGGCGCTGGCCGCCGGGTCGTTCCGCGACGGCACGCGGGTCGCGGCCAGCCGGCCGCAGCTCACCGCGGCCATGTGCGGCGGCAACGCCGCGGCGGTGGCGCCCGCGCTCGACGCGGTGCTGGACGCCCTGGCGCAGGCGCGCGCCGCGCTGGACGGCAAGGACCCGATCGCGGAGCTCAGCGCCTGGCTCACGCCGGGCTGGACGGCCCGCACCACCTGGCCACCCAGCCCGGGTACGACGCTGGAGCTGCCCGCCCGCCCGGACGCCCTGCTGCGCCTGGGCCGCGCCGGCGGCTGGGTCACCGCGGTCGCCGGCGACCGCCGCACCGTAACGGCGGTCCGCCCCCACGAACACCTGTGATCAAGGCGTCCTTCAAGTCTCTATAGCGACTTGAAGGACGCCTTGATCACGAGGATGCCTGCTTGAGGACCGATTCGAGCAGGTCGCGGCTGTCCTTGGCGATCAGCTCGCTGCCCCAGGTCTCGTGCAGGGCGATGGTCTGCCCGCCGTGCAGCCCGATGTCGGCCCGCAGCGGCACCCGCTTCGTGAACGTCACCGCCGTGATCTCCTCGTACGGCAGGAAGCGGTGCTGCGCGGCGATCTGCTCGACCGGGGCGGACCCGACCAGCTCGTGCAAGCGCTGCTTGCCCTTGTCGGCCTTGCCGGGGTTGCCGACGAAGACCAGCCCTTTGTCCAGCACCAGCAGGTCGTGCTCCACGCCGTCGAGCTTCACATTGGACAGTGCCGCCATCACGCCGGCACCGGTGGCGGTCGCCCGCTGCTCCACGAGTACGGCGTGGGCCGGGTCGACGCCGAGGTGAGCCAGCCAGCCGCGGGCCTCGCCGACGGTCTGCGGCCACACCGCGCGCGCGGCGATCTCCGCCGTCGGCAGTGGCTGCCCGTCCCGCCCCACCAGTCGCGCCGGCTGCGACCAGGAGTGCTGCCAGTAGCCGACGCCCGAACGCACCGCGGCCAGGCCGATCAGCATGCCCATCGCGTCGGTGAACCGCTGCGGCACCTCGCGGCGGGTGGCGTTCGGGAAGAGGCTCTCGGCCGCGTGCCCGAGCCGGTTGGCGGCGACCAGGTCCAGGATCGTGGCGAGGCCAACCTGCGGGGCGCCGATCGCCCGCCCGATGGCGCGAAACACGGCGTCCGCGTCGCGCTGCAGCTCGGCCGTGGCGGTGGCCGCGGTGAAGTAGTTCCACGGCAGCACCTGGCGCTGGCCGACGTCGATCATCTGGCGCTGCATCGCCCGGCCGGCGTTCGTCAGGTCGGGGACCAGCACGCCGGCCCGCCGCCCGTCCGGCGCCCGGGGTACGTCCGGCGTGACCGCGATCGCGGAAATCCGCTCACCGATCGGCGGGTGCGTGTCCCACACCGAACCCTCGTCCGGCGGCTCCTGGCCGCGCAGCTCGTCCAGCTCCTGCTTGCGGGCGGCGATCAGCTCCGCGAACCCGCCGAACACGTCGTCGGGCACGTACCCGTGCTCCCAGCCCGGCTCGACGTACCGGCTGAAGTAGAAGCCCCACGCGGCGTCCAGCACCGGCAGCTCGCGCAGCGCGCCGGCCGCCGCTGCCCGGCCGGCGACGCGCACCGCCGCCTGGTCGGCCTCCAGCTCCTGCCGGCGCGACGAGGCGTTGTCGACGAGCAGGTACAGGCGGGCGTACCCCTTGAAGATCCAGCCGGCGACGTTGTACGGCCCGATCCGGTTGATGGTGCCGCCGATCGCCAGCCGCCCCCGGTACGCGATCGCGCCCAGCCGGGTGTGCGAGTGCGAGTAGTGGCCCAGCTCGTGGGCGAGCACGGCGCGCAACTGGTCCACGGTGAACGCCTGGAGCAGCGGCAGTCCGATGTAGAGGGTGCGGCGCCCGCCGACCAGGCCGAGCAGGTGCGCCTGCTCGTGCACCGCGGCGTTGACCTCGGGCACGAGCCGGATCTCGTCGGGCACCCGGGTGCCCACCGCGCCGGCCAGCTCGTGCACGGTACGCCACAGCTCGGGGGCCTGGTCCGGCCCGACGTTCAGGCCCTGCGGCGGCTCCGGCTTGGCCCGGATGGCCTTCCACAGTCCGACGCCCGCGGCGCCCACGGTCGCCAGCACGAGCGGAAATATGATCTTTAGGGCGACGCCGCCCGGCATGATGGTGCTCAGCCAGACGCCAAGCGCGACGGCGGCGGCGAGTTGGACGAGCGCAACGACATAGAAGCCGGCGAGCATGAGCACTGACGCACCGGCACGGAATGCGGCAACCATGCGTAACTTCCTCCCCGTAGAACGCCCGGACAGTATCGAAGTTCACGCTTGAGGTCTACAGTGTCCGGGCGATGGGACTCTTCAATAAAAGGCAGCCACCCCCGCCTGCGCCGCAGGTCGGCCCCGTCATCGACAAATGCCAGGGCGATCCGGGGGCCCGCCATCTACGCGCCGCGATGGAACGGCGGGACTGGCCAACCGCCCGCGACTTCTTGAGCAAAGTGACCGACCGTGACGACCATGCCTTCTACGTGTCGATCTGCGCGGACGTTTCCGGCGTACAGGAATGGATCGGCCAGTGGGTCGCCGCCGAGCCGCAGTCGACGCTGCCGCTGCTCGTCCAGGGCGCGCACGGGGTCTTCTGGGCCTGGGAGGCGCGCGGCTCCGCGTACGCCGAGCACACCCAGCAGGAGCAGTTCGACCTGTTCTTCAAGCGGCTGACGTTCGCCGAGAACTGCCTCGACGACGTCGCCGACCGCGACCCGTACGACACCACCGCGCGGGCGTTCCTGCTCAACTCGGGAATCGGGCGCCAGGTCGACCTGGCCGAGCAGCAGCGACGCTTCAGCGAGGTGGTCAAGCGGCACCCGCAGCACAAGTGGGCGCACGGCGCGATGCAGCAGTACCTGTGCGAGAAGTGGTTCGGCAGCCACGACCAGATGTTCGCGTTCGCCCGGGAGATCTCCCGGTACGCGCCGCCCGGCAGCCCGCTGCACGGTGCCATCGCGGAGGCGTACATCGAGAAATACCTGGATTTGTCGCGGACCGGCGGCGGCTCCGCGTACATGGAGCAGCCCGAGGTGGGCGCCGAGCTGACGGCCGCGGCGGAAAGGTCGGTCTTCCACCCGGCCTTCCAGCGCCGTCCGGGCTGGCCGCGGCTGTTCAACTCATTCGCGTTCGCCCTGCACCTGTCCGACCAGTACCAGGCGGCGTACCGCGTCTACCAGATCATCGGCGATGACTACATCACCGAGCACCCGTGGGACTACTACAACTCCGACCGCCCGGTGGACTACTTCCTGAGTCTGCGCCAGCCGCTCTACGCCTGGATCGAGGCACAGTAGGTTGCAGGTGTGACCGACCGGGATCCCATCGCCGACCTGCGGCGCATCGCGTTCCTGCTGGAACGGGCGAACGAGGCCACCTACCGGGTACGCGCGTTTCGCTCCGCGGCCAAGACGCTCGCCGGCCTGCCCGCCGAGGAAATCGCGTCCCGCGCGGCGGCCGGCACGCTGACCAAGCTCTCCGGCGTCGGCGACGTGACCGCCCGGTGCGTCGCCGAGTCGCTCGCCGGTGAGGAGCCGGTCTACCTGCGCCGGCTGCTCGCCACCGAGGGCACCGACCTGGACGCGGCGGCCACCGCGCTGCGCGAGGCCCTGCGCGGCGACTGCCACATGCACTCGGACTGGTCCGATGGCGGATCGCCGATCGAGGAGATGGCGCTCGCCGCGGTCGAGCTGGGCCACGAGTACGTCGTACTGACCGACCACTCGCCGACGCTGACCGTGGCCCGCGGGCTGACCGCCGACCGGCTGCGCCGCCAGCTCGACTACGTCGCGGCGGTCAACGAGGCCCTCCCGCCGGGCTTTCGCATCCTCACCGGGATCGAGGTCGACATCCTCGCCGACGGCTCACTGGACCAGGAGGACGAGCTGCTCGCCCGGCTGGACGTGGTGGTCGGGTCGGTGCACAGCGGGCTGCGCGACGAGAGCGCCAAGATGACCAGGCGGATGCTGGCCGCGATCGCCAACCCGCACCTGGACATCCTCGGCCACTGCACCGGCCGCATGGTCACCAAGCGGCCGAAGGGCGCCGAGGGCGAGGGCGACCGCGGTCACCGCCGGGCGAGCCGGTCCGGGCGGCCGGAGAGCCAGTTCGACGCCGACGCGGTCTTCGCAGCCTGCGCCGAGCACGGCAAGGCCGTCGAGATCAACTCCCGCCCGGAGCGCCAGGACCCGCCGAAGCGGCTGATGCGCCAAGCCCTGGAGGCCGGCTGCGTCTTCACGATCGACACCGACGCCCACGCGCCCGGTCAGCTCGACTGGCAGCGCTTCGGCTGTGAGCGGGCGGCCCTGTGCGGCGTACCGGCCGACCGCGTGGTCAATAGCTGGCCTGCTCAGCGGGTTGTCGAATGGGCTCGGGGGCACGGCTGACCGCTCTCCGGCGGCGGATCAGCCCCTGCGACACCGCCACCCCGGCGAGCACGACAAGCGCGCCGACCGGCTGGTACCACGACAGGTGCTCGTCCAGGGCCAGCACGCCGATCACGGTGGCCGCGATCGGGATCAGGTAGGTCACCGTCGACGCGGTGGTCGCCCCGGCGATCCGGATATTGCGCATGTTGATCACGAACGCCAGGCCGGTGCCGAGCGCGCCGAGCGCCACCACGCTGCCGACCACGTCGAGCGACAGGCTGGTCGGCGCCGGCGGCGCGCCCACCAGCAGGGGGCTCAGCACCGCGAGCTGCGCGGTGGCCAGCAGCAACTGGGCCGCCGAGAGCGAGGCGCCCGACTCCGAGCGGCCCGCGAGAAACTTCTTCAGGTACGGGATCGCGACGCCGTAGCAGGCCGCTGCCCGAAGCACATCAGCTGCCCGGTGAGGTGCGAACCGCCCACGCCCACCCACACGCCCAGCACGGTGAGCACGCCCACGAAGCCGATCCCGATGCCGGCCGCGCCCCGGACGGTCAGCCGCTCGGTACGGAAGATCAACACCGCCATCGGCAGCGCGATCAGCGGGGTCGTCGCGTTCCAGATGCCGGCCAGCACCGACGAGACGCGCTGCTCCCCGAAGCCGAAGAGGGTGAACGGCAGGGCGACCCCGATCGCCCCGACGACGAACAGGTGCCCCACACCTTCAGGTCGCGGGGCAGCCGGTCACGGGTGACCGCCAGCACGACGAGCAGGGTGAGCGCCCCGGTGCCGACCCGGCCCAGCGTGAGGTAGAGCGGGTGCAGCTCGCGCACGCCGACCTTGATGAACAGGAAGCTGGCGCCCCAGATCACCGCCAGCGTGAGGAACCCGGGCAGGAATGCGCGCAGGTCGACCTTGTCAGGAGCGGTAGCGGTGGACACTCCTGACACTCTGCCCGAGGGGTACGACAAAAGTCCTGCGCTTTTCGGACCTGGTGATGGCCGTCACCCCGTACCGATATGTGGTTGGGACCCTCACGTAGGGTCGCACTGTGGGACGAATCAACGATCTTGCAGACCGGTACGTCGACGACTGGGCAGCGCTCAACCCGACCGGGGCGACGTTCGCCGGGATCGCCGGCTACGACGACCGCCTCGATGACCTGTCGCCGGACGGCTTCGCCGCGCAGGCCGAGCTGAGCCGCCGCGCCCTGGCCGACCTCACCGCGGCCGTGCCCGAGAGCGAGCCGGAACGGGTGGCCAAGGAGGCCATGACCGAGCGCCTCGGCCTGGAACTGGAACGGTACGACGCGGGCGAGACCGCCAGCGAGCTCAACGTGATCTCCAGCGCGCTGCACGGCCTGCGCATGGTCTTCGATCTCATGCCCACCGAGGGCGAGGCGGCCGTCGCCAACATCGCCGCCCGGCTCGGCCAGTTTCCGCGCGCGCTCGACCAGTACAAGGTGACGCTGCTGGCGGCCGCGGACGCCGGGCATGCGAGCCCCCGCGCCCAGATGATCGAGGTCGCCAAGCAGTGCGACACCTGGACCGACCCGGACGGGGACAACTTCTTCCACGGGCTGGTCGAGCAGTTGGAGGCCGACGGCACGCTCGCCGCCGAGCTCAGGCGGGGCGCCGCCGCGGCCACCGCCGCGACCGCCGAATTCGGCGCGTTCCTGCGTGACGACCTCGCCCCGCACGGCCGCGAGAAGCAGGCCGCCGGGCGCGACCGCTACCAGCTCGCCTCCCGGTACTTCCTGGGCGCCCGCATCGACCTCGACGAGACGTACGCGTGGGGGTTCGCGGAGCTGGCGCGCTTGGAGGCCGAGATGCGCGCGGTGGCCGCGAGGGTCGTCGGCCCGGGGGCCTCGATCGACGACGCGGTGGCCGCGCTGGACGCCGACCCGTCCCGGCAGATCCAGGGCAAGGAGGCGTTCCGGGACTGGATGCAGGCGCTGGCCGACAAGGCGCTCGCCGACCTGCACGGCACCCACTTCGACATCCCCGAGCAGGTACGCCGGATCGAGTGCTGCCTCGCCCCGACCAGCGACGGCGGCATCTACTACACCGCGCCGAGCGAAGACTTCAGCCGCCCCGGACGGATGTGGTGGGCGGTGCCGCAGGGCATCAACGAGTTCTCGACGTGGCGGGAGGTCACCACCGTCTACCACGAGGGCGTGCCGGGGCACCACCTGCAGGTCGCCCAGACCCTGGTCCGGGCCGAGCTGCTCAACCGCTGGCAGCGGGTGCTGAGCTGGTCGTCCGGGCACGGCGAGGGCTGGGCCCTGTACGCCGAGCGCCTGATGGACGACCTCGGGTACCTCGAAGACCCGGGCGACAAGCTCGGCATGCTCGACGGTCAGGCGTTCCGCGCGGCCCGGGTGATCGTCGACATCGGCATGCACCTGGAGTTGGAGATCCCGCGCGACAACCCGTTCGGCTTCCACCCGGGCGAGCGGTGGACGCCCGAGCTGGGCTGGGAGTTCCTGCGCGCGCACTGCCGGGTGCCGGACGAGAACCTGCGCTTCGAGCTCAACCGCTACCTCGGCTGGCCGGGGCAGGCGCCGGCGTACAAGGTGGGCGAGCGGATCTGGCTGGGCGCCCGCGACGACGCCAAGGCGCGCAAGGGGGCCAGCTTCGACCTCAAGGAGTTCCACCGCGACGCGCTCAACCTCGGCTCGCTCGGCCTCGACCCGTTCAAGGCGGCGATGGCCCGCCTCTGAAGCCCTCACTCAGCGCGAACAGCGAACGGGTCGGCAGTCGCCGACCCGTTCGCCGCGTGGGAACAGTAGAAGTCTTCGGTTAGCTGGGCAGCGTGTTGATCAGGTCGGGCGAGCCCAGCTTGTCGCAGTCGATGTACGCCAGCTGGATGTCGATGTCGGTGAAGACGATCGGGATCAGCGGGATCTCCACGCCGGGGATCAGCGGCGGCGGCGAGTCTGGCGTGTAGACCTGGGGTAGGCCGAGCAGCTTGCCGGTGAAGCGCGGGGTGAAGAACCGCACGTGGCCCTCGACGGTCAGTGCGCTGCTCTTGAGCGACATGGTCTTGTCGCCGGGGATCGCGGGGCGCAGCTCGAAGTCGTCGGTGGTGGACTTGCCCATCTCGAACCACAGCACTTCCGTCGTGCCGCCGCCGCGGACGGGCAACGCGGTGACGCCGACGTACTTCAGGGCCCAGTTGGTCTGCTTGGTCCCGGTCATCCGGGACGGTGTGCGGCTGATGGGCTGGATGCCGGCCGGCGGGTCGAGCTGCGCGGCCGCGACCACCGCAGGCTCGTCGTCCTCGCCGTCCTCGTCGGTGCCGGTGCCCGTACCGGGGGCGCAGGGCTTCTTGGTGGGGATGGGGCTGGGGCTGGCGCTCGCACTTGGCGAAGGCGACGGGGTGGGCTCGGCAGCGGCGGACTCCTCCGTTCCGCCGATGCCGAGCAGGTCGCCGATGCCGTCCAGGACACTGCCGATGCCCTCGATGATGTCGGTGACGATGTTGCCGTCGTCTTCGCCCTCCGCCGGTGCCGGCGTCGGGCTGGGCGTGGCCGTTGTGGCCGGCGCGGACGCGGTCGGCGCCGGCGTGGTCGCGCACGGCGCCGCGTACGCCGGGCCGGCGCCGGGCGCGGTCACCACACCCACCGCGGCCACGCTCATCAGGATCAACGTCACCGCGAAGAGCTGGGTCCGGTGCCGCGGCGGCTGCTCGCCGCTGAGCAGGTCGTCCACAGTGGCGTCATCGTCGGGCTCGGGCTGCGCGCCTTCCGGCTCCGCTGGCGAAGCCGGCCCTTCGGTCGAGGGCACCTGCACCCACGCGAAGCCCAGCGCGCTGCCCACCATGCCGAAGAGCAGCCCGATCAGGAAGCCGCCCAGGTTGACCCCGATGAGCGAGAAGACCGCCGTCACCGCGGCGACGATCGCGTAGAAGAGGCGGTGCTGCGGTGTGAACCACATCAGCAGTCCGCACGTCGCCAGGATCGTCGGGATCAGCCAGGACAGGAAGCCGGTCGGCCCCATCTGGAAGGTGAGGCCAGCAAGGCTCATCTGCGTCGTGGCGAAGATCTCCAGGCCGGCCAGCAGGGTGAACAACCCGCCCCAGAACGGCCGGGACCGCCGCCAACCGCGAAAGGCCCGCCAGCCCCGCACCCACAAGTTCGGGGTGGTCACATGCTCCTCCACAGCTACGGAGTGTCGACGAAGCATTCCTTGGCGTCCGCACCCACGTTGACCTTGAGCGTGAGCCCGGTCAGCGTGAACGTGCCGGCCGTGGTGGACCAGGCCGTCTGCTTCAGGCCGGTGATCGTGACGTGGTCCGCCCGCTGCCCGAAGCTGCCCAGCTCGCCGCCGAGGTCCGAGGCGTCCCGGCCGATCTGGATGTTGGTGAAGGTGGCGTCGCCCTCAAGCTTCACGACGTCGAGGAGAAGGTTCTTCGCGGTCGCGGGCTTATTGCCGCCGCCGGCGTTGATGGTCAGCACGACGGGCAGGTTGGGCACCTTCACCGACTGGCAGAGGTTGTACAGCTCGGCGCTCTCGATCCCGGAGACGGCGACCGGGTGCGAGGTGCCGGTCTTCTTCTCCGTGACGGTGCCGCCGTACTGGGTGAACCCGTCACCCTCGAGCCGGTCGGCGGAGACCTTGAAGGTCTGGCCCGAGACGGCGAACGACGCGGCGATCGCGCCGTTGGCCATGCCGAAAACTATGGCGCCGGCGACCGCGGTCGCGGGCACCAGCAACGCGGCGAAGCGCCGCCATCTGGTACGCCCGCGCACCAGGTTGCCTTGCGGATCCTTCACGAAGTTCCTCCTCGAGAAACGGCGCCGTTACCGGCCGGTAGCAAGCGCGGAGCTGATGTTCCCGCGAAGCGACCTTTGTCACAAGAGCCCGCGCTACCAGCCGGTAACACGCTCGTGCCGAGGGGAAACACGTCTTGTCACCAACCAACCACCGCAATGTGGCCGGTTATGGGGAGTAAATCAGGAAAAACCGCCCAGTACCGCATAGGACCGCTAACCACCGGTAGGCGATTTGGAAAATGGTCACAGTTTAATAACGCCGCCCCGCCCCAAGTGATCAGGGCGGGGGCGGCGGGGTAGGGCGGCGGGCTAGGCCGCCGCGAGGGCGGGAGCGGGAGCTTCCGCGGAGCGCAGGGCCAGCGCTAGTACGTCGGCCACGTCGCCCAGGGTGTGGATGGTGAGCGCCTCCCGCACCGTCTCCGGCAGGTCGTCGAGGTCCGGCTCGTTGCGCGCCGGGATGATCACCTCGGTCAGCCCGGCCCGGTGTGCGGCCAGCAGCTTCTGCTTTACGCCGCCGATCGGGAGCACCCGTCCGGCCAGCGTGACCTCGCCGGTCATGCCGAACTCCGGGCGTACCGGGCGGCCGGAGGCGAGCGACGCCAGCGCGGTCACCATCGTGATGCCCGCGCTCGGGCCGTCCTTCGGCACCGCCCCGGCCGGGAAGTGCACGTGGATCCGGCGCTTGGCCAGCGAGGCCGCGTCGATGCCCAGTTCGGCCCCGTGCGAGCGCAGGTACGACAGCGCGATCTGCGCCGACTCCTTCATCACGTCGCCGAGCTGGCCGGTCAGGGTCAACCCCGGCTCGCCCTCCATGGCGGTCGCCTCGATGAAGAGCACCTCGCCGCCGGCGCCGGTCACCGCGAGCCCGGTCGCCACGCCCGGCACCGCCGTACGCTCCGCCGACTCCGGCGTGAACCGCGGCCGCCCCAGGTACGTCGCGAGGTTGCCGGCGTCGACGCGTACCGGATCACCGCCGGACGCGAGGGTGACCGCCACCTTCCGCAGCACCCGCGCGAGCGCGCGCTCCAGCTGGCGTACCCCGGCCTCGCGGGTGTATTCGGCGGCGATCGCCCGCAGCGCGTCCTCGTCGATCGTGACCTCGTCGGCCGTCAGGCCGGCGCGCTCGATCTGCCGCGGCAGCAGGTGGTCGCGCGCGATCGCGACCTTCTCGTCCTCGGTGTAGCCGTCCAGCGTGACCAGCTCCATCCGGTCCAGCAGCGGGCTGGGGATGGTCTCCACCACGTTGGCGGTGGCCAGGAAGAGCACGTCGGACAGGTCCAGGTCGACCTCGAGGTAGTGGTCCCGGAACGTGTGGTTCTGCGCCGGGTCCAGCACCTCCAGCAGCGCGGCGGCGGGGTCGCCCGCGTACCCGACCGTCAGCTTGTCGACCTCGTCGAGCAGCACGACCGGGTTCATCGAGCCGGCCTCGCGCAGCGCCCGGACGATGCGGCCGGGCAGCGCGCCCACGTAGGTGCGCCGGTGCCCGCGGATCTCCGCCTCGTCCCGGATGCCGCCGAGCGAGACCCGGACGAACTTGCGGCCGAGCGCCCGCGCGACGGACTCGCCCAGGCTGGTCTTGCCGACGCCGGGCGGGCCGGCCAGGGCCAGCACCGCACCGGAGCCACGGCCGCCGACCACGTGCAGGCCGCGGGTCGCGCGGCGGTTGCGCACCGCGAGGTACTCCAGGATGCGGTCCTTCACGTCGGCCAGGCCGGCGTGGTCGGCGTCCAGCACCTCGCGCGCCGCGGCCAGGTCGGTGTTGTCTTCGGTACGGCTGTTCCACGGCATGTCGAGCACGGTGTCCAGCCAGGTGCGGATCCAGCCCGCCTCCGGAGACTGGTCACTGGCCCGCTCCAGCTTGCTGACCTCGGCGAGGGCCGCCTCGCGGACCTTCTCCGGGAGGTCGGCGGCCTCGACCCGGCTGCGGTAGTCGGCGGAGCCGTCCGGCTCGTCCTCGCCGAGTTCCTTACGGATCGCGGCGAGCTGCTGGCGCAGCAGGAACTCGCGCTGCGACTTCTCCAGCCCTTCGCGTACGTCCTCGTTGATCCGCTCGGTGACCTCCTGCTCGGCGATCTGCTCGCGCGCCCAGCCGACCAGCAGCTCCAGGCGGGCCGCGACGTCGATCGCGGCCAGCAGCTCAGCCTTCTGCTCGTTGGAGAGCCAGGGGGCGTAGCCGGCCGAGTCGGCCAGCTCCGACAGGTCGGTCATCCGCTCGACCGCGTCGATGACCTGCCAGGCGCCCCTGCGCTGCAGGAGCGAGTTGACCAACGCCTTGTACTCGCGGGCCAGTTCCTTCGCCTTGCCCGTGGGCGGCGCCTCCGGCAACTCCGCGGCCTCCACCCAGAGGGCTGCCCCCGGGCCGGGTACGCCAGAGCCGATGCGCGCCCGCGCGAGACCGCGGATCACGGCGGCCGGTTCGCCCGTGGGCAGCCGGCCGACCTTCTCGATCGTCGCGATCGTGCCCACCGAGCCGTACTCGCCGTCCAGCCGCGGCACCGCGAGCAGCCTCTTTCCGGCGGAAGTTCGGGCGCCGTCGATCGCCGCTTGGGTCGTCGTGTCCAGGGTTACCGGGATGACCATGCCGGGCAGCAGGACCGCGTCGGTCAGGGGCAGAACCGGAAGAGTCGTCATTGGGGATACCCCGTTCTTGAGTTGAGCTTGTACGGCTCAAGTTACGAACGGTGCGCTCTGTTCCGGTCAGTGCCTTGATTGTGACCGCGGCCACGTCGTCCGCTGCCGCATCGGCCACCGCGAGCCGGCGGCGGGCGCCGAAGAGGGCGACCCAGCCGAACGTCAGGCCGATGGCGATCGTCGCCACCATGGTCGTGGTCGTCCCGCCGAACGCCCCGCCGACGGCCTGACCGAGCAGGCCCAGCCCGACGTACAGGCCGCCCCAGAGGGCCGCTCCCACGGCGGCCGAGCGCAGGAAGCGGCGATACGGCATCCGCAGCCCACCCGCGGCCAGCGGCACCAGCGCGTTAAGCACGGGCAGGAAAGGGGCGACCGCCACCATCCGGGACCCTTCGAGGCGCAGCGCCCGCTCGGCCGACGCCCACCGGCCCTCGCCGATCCACCGGCCGATCCGGCCGTGGCGTACCCGGTCGCCGAGGTAGCGCCCGACGGCGAAGGTGAGCGACCAGCCGGCCAGGCAGCCGCCGACCACCGCGAGCAGCACGCTTCCGCCGCCCACGGCACCGCGGGCGCCGAGCGCGCCGAGGACCGCGACGTCACCGGGCACCAGCACGCCCACCAGCGGGATCGCGTCGAGCACCATGACCACGCCCAGCGCGATGGTGAACACCACCGTCGGCAGTTCCCCGATCCACCCCAGCCAATCACCCATGTACACGACGCTATGGGTGCGGCGGCCCGCGGACATCCGGGGCGGGCACGGAGACGCCCCCCTAAATCACCCCTGAGTCGATCTCGGGGTACCGAGATGGATGTCACAGGGGGCACTACATTTCTCCGGTGCCGAACGAACGGTGGAGCGCCGCCCAGGTGATCGCGCTCGCCCCGGACGCCAGCTCCGCGCGGGCCGGGCAGGGGGCCAGCGCGGCCACGAAGTGGGAGTCGGCCGGGTGGGGCGGCGACCTGCTCTGGGGGCTGTGCCGGGGCAGTGGCAAGCATCCGTACCAGGTGTGCGTCGACCTGAGCGAGCCGGCGTACCGGTGCTCCTGCCCGAGCCGGAAGTTTCCGTGCAAGCACGCGCTCGGCCTGATGCTGCTGTGGTCGGCCGGCGGCGCCCCGGAGGCGGAGGCGCCCGACTGGGTGGACGAGTGGCACGCGGCCCGGGCGGCGAAGCCCCGGCGCGCCCCGGTCAAGAAGGGCCAGCCCAGCGAGGCGGCCGCCGGCAAGCGCGCCGATCGCGTCGCCGCGGGCATGCAGGAGCTGGACCGCTGGCTCCTGGATCAGATCTCCCACGGGCTGGCCGGGGCCGAGCGCTCCGGCTACGGCCCGTACGAGGCGATGGCCGCC
The DNA here is from genome assembly GCF_011764445.1 of Phytohabitans rumicis. Taxonomy (NCBI): domain Bacteria; kingdom Bacillati; phylum Actinomycetota; class Actinomycetes; order Micromonosporales; family Micromonosporaceae; genus Phytohabitans; species Phytohabitans rumicis. The sequence goes on along the minus strand of NZ_BLPG01000001.1, from coordinate 4,613,901 downwards.
CGGCTGGTCGACGCGCAGGCGCCCGGCGCGGCGAACGCCGTACGGCGGCTGGGGCGGATCGCGGGGGTCGGCGCGCAGTGGGCCGACCGGCTACTGGGCGAGCTGGCGCTGCTCCGCCTGCTCGTCGCCGCGTACGGGCGGGTTGGCGAGCTGCCCGATCCGCTCGCCGCGACCGTGCGCTCCCGGGTCGGCATCCCGGTGCCGACCGAGGAGGTCCTGGCCGGCCCACCGCTGCGCGACCGCTGGCACGTGCTCGGCCAGGTCGAGCTGGCCGACGACCGCCTCATCACCCGGCGCACCTGGCTGCGCGGCACCGACTCGGGGCGGTTCGCGCTGCTCCTGGCGTTCGCGCCGCCGGGGCAGGCGCTCCCCGCCGACACCGTCCCGGGTACGGCCATCGACGCCGACCTGTGCTGGTACCCGGGCGCCCTGCCGATGCGGGCGGTCTTCGCGCACCGGCACGCGGTGCTCCAGCCGGGCACCGCTCCGGCGGGGGCGCCGGCCATCCGCGAGGCGCTGGCCGGCTGGACCGCCGCGGTGGCCGCCGAGCCATGGTGCGAGAGCGTGCCGATGCTGCTGGCCGGGGTGACGCCGACCGACGACCGGCACCTGGTCGACGCGGCCGGCGACGCGGTGCCGCTGTCCGCCGGGCACGACGAGCCGTGGTGGCTGCTGGCCGCTAGCGGGGCGGCCCGATCACGGTCGCCGGCGAGTACGGCCCGGCCGGGTTCCGTCCGCTCGCCGCCTGGCCCGAGGGTCGATACGTGGCCGCCCCGCCCGGTCCCAGCGGCGACCGGCGCGGTCCGGTGCTCCCCGCCGAGCTGCTGTCCGCCGCACTGGTCGGCACCGAGCGCCGCCCCTTCACCGGTACGGCGACCGACGGTCTCCGGCTCGACGGGAGCGGCCCGGCGGCGCTGCTGGAGGGCACCGCGGTCGCGCTGGCGTACCGGCGGGCCGGCGTGGTGCCCGTCACCGGGCGAGCGCCGATCGAGCCGGCCCCACAGGAGAGCGCCTTCGTGGTCCCGGTCGCGGCGGCGCACCGCCTCGCCCTCCTGCTCACCGACGGCGGCGTGCCGGGCGGCAGCGAGGTCGCCCTGGGCCTGCTGGGCGACTGGCTGACCCGGGCGGCCGAGCGCGGCTACCGGGTGCCGGCCGAGCTGCTGCCGTCCCTGCTGGACGCCGGCCGGCGGCGCGCCGCCCTGCGACCCGCCCTCGCCGCCGTGGCCGGCCGCCGGGGTGCCTGGCTGGCCGCCCGCCGGCCGGACTGGCGCTACCTGCTGACCGAGGCGACCGCCGACCCCGACCCGGCCGACTGGGCGACCGGTACGCCGGGCCAGCGGCTCGCCTACCTCGGCGCCGTACGCGCCACCGACCCGGCCGCCGGGCTCGAGCTGCTCACCACGACGTTCGACAGCGAGGATCCGGAAGACCGCGCCCGCCTGCTCGGCACGCTGCTGACCGGCCTGTCCCTGGCCGACGAGCCGCTGCTGGAGCGCGCCCTCGACGACCGCCGCAAGGAGGTCCGCATCACCGCGGCCGACCTGCTCGCGGCGCTCCCCGGCTCGGGGCTGCGCCAGCGGATGGCCGGGCGTGCCCTGGCCTGCGTACGGCTGGAGGGGGACCGGCTCGTGGTGACACCGCCCGTCGAGCGCGACGAGAGCATGCGCCGCGACGGCGTACAGCCCCGGCCGCCGCAGGGCGTCGGACCGCAGGCGTGGCTGCTGGAGGAGATCCTCGCGCGTACACCGCTGGACACCTGGCCGGCCGCGTTCGACCGGCCCGCCGACCGGGTGCTCGCCCTGCCGGTGGCCGACGACTGGGGCGTGACCATCCACAGAGGACTGGCGCGGGCCGCCGCCACCGAGCGCGATCCGGTCTGGGCCACCCTGCTCGCCGATCAGATCACCGACGAGGTGCTGGCCGCCCAGCTCTACGACGCCCTGCCGCCGGCCGAGCTGGCCCGATACGCGGCCCGCTCGCTGCGCCGCGACCCCATCCGGGCGCACCGGCTGATCGCCATGCAGTCCGGTGCCTGGCCGGACGAGCTGGCCGAGGCCGTGCTCGACGCGGTCAAGGCGCTCGCCGGCGGGCAACGGCACGCGTGGCACATCGGCGAGCTGTGCCGCAGCGCCGCGCCGTCGATGCCGGTGCACTTCGCCGGCCGAGCCGCCGACCTCGCCGAGAAGCTGCACGCAGACCACCCCGACAGCCGGCAGCCCATGGTCGTCGCGCAACTGGCCGCTGCCCTGAACTTCCGCCGCGAGATGTACGAGGAGCTCCGATGACGGCAATCCGACCGCACGCCGAGCAGCAGTTCGCCGACGAGTTGGCCGCCCTCGCCGCCGACGACGACCGGCCGCGCCCACCGGGCTGGCGGCTGTCGCCGCAGGCGGTGGTCACCTACCTGCTCGGCGACGGCGGCAAGGTCAGCCCCAAGTACGTCGGCCCGCGCCGGCTCATGGAGGTCGCGGTGGCCACCCTCGCCACCGACCGGGCGCTGCTGCTCCTCGGCGTGCCCGGCACCGCCAAGACGTGGGTCTCCGAGCACCTCGCGGCGGCCATCTCCGGCGACTCCACGCTGCTGGTCCAGGGCACCGCCGGCACCGCCGAGGAGGCCATCCGGTACGGCTGGAACTACGCCCGCCTGCTCGCCGAGGGCCCGTCGAACGCCGCGCTCGTGGCCAGCCCGGTCATGCGGGCGATGGAGTCCGGCGCGATCGCCCGGGTGGAGGAGCTGACCCGGATGCCCTCCGACGTCCAGGACACGCTGATCACGATCCTGTCGGAAAAGACTCTGCCGGTGCCGGAGCTGGGCGGCGAGGTGCAGGCGGTCAAGGGCTTCAACGTCATCGCGACCGCCAACGACCGCGACCGGGGTGTCAACGAGCTGTCCAGCGCGCTGCGCCGCCGCTTCAACACGGTCATCCTGCCGGTGCCGGCCACCGCCGACGAAGAGGTCGACATCGTCGCCCGCCGGGTGGCTCAGCTCGGCCGCTCGCTGGAGCTGCCCGAGGTCCCGCCCGCCCTGGACGAGATCCGCCGGGTGGTGACCGTCTTCCGGGAGCTGCGCTCCGGCCTGACCGAGGACGGTCGTACCAAGCTCAAGTCGCCGACCGGCACGCTCTCCACCGCCGAGGCCATCTCCGTCATCACCAACGGCTGGGCGCTCGCGGCGCACTTCGGCGACGGCACGCTGCGCCCGCGCGACGTGGCGGGCGGCATCCTCGGTGCCGTGATCAAGGACCCGACCACCGACGCGGTGGTCTGGCGGGAATACCTGGAGACCGTGGTGCGCGAGCGGGACGGCTGGAGCGCCTTCTACCGAGCCGCCCGCGATGCCTGAGCGGTTCTACGGCGTACGGCACCACGGCCCCGGGTCGGCCCGAGCCGTGGTGGCGGCCCTGGCGGAGCAGCGGCCGGACGTCCTCCTCGTGGAGGGTCCGCCGGAGGCCGACGCGCTCGTCAAGTGGGTCGCCGACGAGCGGCTCGTCCCGCCGGTCGCCCTGCTCGGCTACGTCGCCGACGATCCACGCCAGGCCGCGTACTGGCCGTTCGCCGTGTTCTCGCCGGAGTGGCAGGCGATCCGCTGGGCGACCGCGCACGACGTACCCGTGCGGTTTTTTGATCTTCCTTATGCCTATCGGCTGGGGCGCGAGGACGAGCCCGCGGACCGGCCGGAGCGGCCGGCCGACCCGATCGGCGAGCTTGCCGCGGCGGCCGGCTACGACGACCCCGAACGCTGGTGGGAAGACGTGGTCGAGCACCGCGGCGCGCCGGCCTTCGAGGCCATCGGCGAGGCGATGGCGGCCATCCGCGCCGAGTCCGCCGAGGATCCAAACGATCTGGTACGCGAGGCGCACATGCGCGGCGTCCTGCGCGAGGTCCGCAAGACGCACGCCAATCTGGCCGTCGTCTGCGGGGCGTGGCACGTGCCGGCGCTGACCGCCAAGGTGTCCGCGGCCCACGACACCGCGCTGCTCAAGGGGCGCAAGAAGACCAAGGTCACGTTCACCTGGGTGCCGTGGACGTACGGACGGCTGGCGTCGTGGCAGGGGTACGGCGCGGGCGTGCGCTCCCCCGGCTGGTACCACCACCTCTTCACCACGCCCGACGAGGTGGTGACCCGTTGGCTGGTCGCCGCCGCCGGGGTGCTGCGCGACGAGGGCGTCCCGACGTCGTCGGCGCACGTCATCGAGGCGGTACGGCTGGCCGAGGCGCTCGCCATCCTGCGCGCGCGCCCGCTGGCCGGCCTCGCCGAGCTGACCGAGGCGACCCGGGCGGTGCTTTGCGAGGGCGACGAGTTGCGCGTCGAGCTGATCGGGCGGCGGCTGGTGGTGAGCGAGCGCCTCGGCGCCGTGCCCGACGACATGCCGGCCGTGCCGCTGGCCCGCGACCTGGCCGCGCAGCAGCGCACCCTGCGTCTGAAGGCGGAGGCGCTGGAACGCGTGCTCGACCTCGACCTGCGCCGCGAGATCGACCTGGGGCGCAGCCGGCTGCTGCACCGGCTCCGGCTGCTCCGCGTCCCGTGGGGCGAGCCGGGCGACAACTACCGCGGCAAGGGCACATTTCGTGAGTCGTGGCGGCTGCGCTGGCTGCCCGAGTTCGCGATCAGCCTGGTCGAGGCCGGCGGGTACGGCACGACCGTGGCCGGCGCCGCGACCGCCAAGGTGACCGAGGACGCGCGGGCGGCGGAGACCCTCGCCGAGGTCACGCCGCTGGTGGAGGTGTGCCTGCTGGCCGACCTGCCCGAGGCGTACCCGGCGGTGCTGCACGCGCTGGACACCCGGGCCGCGCTCGACGCCGACGTGGCCCACCTGATGGGCGCCGTGCCGCCGCTGGCCCGCACCCTGCGCTACGGCGACGTGCGCGGCACCGATGTGACCTCGCTGGTCGAGGTGACCAACGGGCTCGTCGTACGGGTCTGCGTCGGCCTGCCCGGCGCGGTCACGTCCCTCGCCGACGAGGCGGCGGGCGCCCTGCGCGACCTGGTCGACGCGGTCCACGCCGCCTTGGCGATGCTCGACGACCCCGCGCTGCGCGATCGGTGGCTGGAGGCGCTCGGTGGGCTCGCCGGCTCGGACCGGACCCACCCGTTGATCGCCGGCCGGGTGACCCGCCTGCTGTACGACGCGGGCCGGCTCGACGCCGACGAGACCCGGCGCCGGATGGGGCTGGTGCTCACCGCCGGCACGCCGCCGTCCGACGCCGCGCACTGGATCGAGGGCTTCCTGGCCGGCGGCGGGCTCCTGCTCGTGCACGACACCGCGTTGCTGTCCCTTGTGGACCAGTGGCTGGCGGGCGTGGCCGCCGACTCGTTCACCGACGTGCTGCCCTTGCTGCGGCGGACGTTCGGCACGTTCGCCGAGCCCGAACGGAGATCCATCGGCGAACGGGTGCGCGGCGGGGTGACCGCCGCCGAGCCGGCCGCGTTCGCCCTCGACGACGAACGCGCGGCCGCGGTCCTGCCCACGCTGGCTGTCCTACTTGGACGGGAGATTCATCATGGATGACAGAGCGCGCAGGTGGCGGCTCGCGCTCGGCGGGGCCGCCGAGGAGCCGCTGGGCGAGCTGACCGGGCCCGAGGCAGCCATGGACGCGGCGCTCGGGGCGCTCTATGACACCGGGGGTCAGGGCGGCCAGCGCTCGGCCGGCCTCGGCGCGTCCGCCCCACAGGTGGCCCGCTGGCTGGGCGACATCCGGGAGTACTTCCCCAGCACCGTCGTGCAGGTCATGCAGAGCGACGCGATCGAGCGGCTCAACCTCACCACGCTCCTGCTGGAGCCGGAGATGCTCGCCGCCGTCGAGCCGGACGTCCACCTGGTCGGCACGCTGCTCTCGCTCAACCAGGTCATGCCCGACCAGACCATGGACATCGCCCGGCAGGTGGTCCGCCAGGTGGTCGACGAGCTGGAGCGCCGGATCGCCAACAAGACCAAGGCCGCGGTCACCGGCGCCCTCAACCGCGCCACCCGGGTCAACCGGCCGCGCCACGGCGACATCGACTGGCAGCGGACGATCCACGCGAACCTCAAGCACTACCAGCCCGCCTACCGGACCGTCGTGCCCGAGCGCCTCATCGGGTACGGCCGGCGTACGACCGCGGTGCAGCGGGACGTGATCCTGTGCGTCGACCAGTCCGGCTCGATGGCGGCGTCGGTCGTCTACTCCGGGGTGTTCGCCGCCGTGCTCGCGTCCATGCGCTCCCTGCGTACCTCGCTCGTCGTCTTCGACACCGCCGTCGTCGACCTCACCGACCAGCTGCACGATCCGGTGGAGGTGCTCTTCGGCACCCAGCTCGGCGGTGGCACCGACATCAACCGCGCGATCGCGTACTGCCAGGAGCTGGTCACCCGACCGCGCGACAGCATCTTCGTGCTGATCAGCGACCTGTACGAGGGCGGCATCCGGGCCGAGATGCTCCGCCGGGTGGCCGCGCTGGTCGAGTCCGGGGTGCAGGTGGTGGTGCTGCTGGCGCTGTCGGACGAGGGCGCCCCGTCGTACGACCACGACAACGCGGCGGCCCTCGCGGCGCTGGGCGTGCCCGCGTTCGCCTGCACGCCCGACGCGTTCCCCGACCTGATGGCCGCCGCCATCGAGCGCCGCGACCTGCGGGCCTTCGCCGAACGCCTCTAGCCCCCCACTTCTCCACCCCGCGCCCTCGCGCGGCGTCCCCGCGCCCTCGCGCGGCGGCGGAGGGCGGCGCGAGGGCGCTCAGCGTCGGGCGTTCCCTACGCGGAGGTGGCGTTCGTAGCAGACGGAGAGCGTGGAGCCGACGTAGCTGCCGAAGAGCGGGATCTCGCGGTAGCCCTCGCGCTCGTAGAAGCGCCGCGCGTCCGGCTGCTCGGTGCCCGTCTCCAGGCGCAGCGTCGACCATCCGCGCTCGATCGCGGCCGCCTCCAGCGCCCGGAGCAGCGCGGTCGCGACGCCGGTCCCGCGGGCGTCGGGCACGACGTACATGCGCTTGATCTCCGCGGACTCCGGGTCGAGCCGCCGTAGGGCACCGCAGCCGACCGGCCGGCCGCGCTCGGTGGCCACGACGAAGAGGTCGATGTCCGCCGCCGAGGGAGCGGCGCCGGGTTCATGGTCGTCGCTGCCGTACCGGGCGTCGAGCTCCGCCCGCTGCGCCACACGCAGTGCCGCGCCGTCGGGGTCGTCCCACGGCCGTACTTCGATCACACACCGGCTTTCCGTCACAAGCGTTACGGTAACATCTGTTCCCATGACGCGTACGGCAGACCGGGCAGCCCAAGAGGCGCAGCTCTCCCAGGCGGTGTGGGACGTACTGGCGCACCGGGGCATCGAGCACCTGACCATCCGGGCCGTCGCCGCCGCGGCCGGCTGCACGACCGGGTTGGTCATGCATCGGTTCCCCAACCGCCGGTCGCTGCTCCTGCATGCCCGCCGACTGCTGCACGAGCGCACCTGCGCCCGCGTGGAGGAGCTCGAAGCGCGGGCGGCCGGCCCACGGGAGGCGCTGCGCGCGATCCTCCGGCAGGGACTCGCCCTGGACGAGGAGCTGCGCAGCGAGAGCATCGTCTGGATGGGCTTCCTGGCCGCGGCCGTGGGCGACGAGGAACTGATCGCCCTGCACCGCACGAACAACCGGGCCTGGCGGGAACGCGTGACCCGGCTCGTCTCGGCCGCCGCGCCGCGGTGGCCGGCCGAACGCGCGGCCACGGTCGCCCTCGCCCTGATCGCGATGGCGGAAGGCGTCGCCGCCCTGGCATCGGCCGACCCCGCCGGCTACCCACCAGACGTGCAGGAACAGCTGCTCGACGCCACGCTCACCGCGTTTGACTTAGCACGGGCGTACGAATAGGCGTAGGGTGCTGGGCATGGAGGTGGTGCACCAGCCCTCGATGCTGGACCTGGCCGCGGAGGCGAGCCTCGGCCCGCTCGCGGGTCGGGTGCGCCGCCACCCGCTCAGCCGCGGCGCCTGGGTCGACCACCTGCCCGGCTGGGTGCACGGCTCCGACATCGTCCTGGACGCCCTGCTGCACGACGTCGACTGGCGGGCCGAGCGCCGCGAGATGTACGAGCGCGAGGTCGACGTCCCCCGCCTGCTGAGCTGGTACGACGCTGGCGATCCGCTCCCCCACCCCGTGCTGGAGGAGGCCCGCCAGCGCCTCACCGCCCACTACGCCGCCGAGCTCGGCGAGCCCTTCGTCACGGCGGGGATGTGCCTCTACCGCACCGGGCGGGACAGCGTCGCCTGGCACGGCGACACCAACGGTCGTGCCGCCCGGGTCGACACGATGGTCGCGATCGTCTCGTTCGGCGAGCCCCGGCCGCTGCTGCTGCGTCCCAAGGGCGGCGGCCAGAGCCTGCGCTTCCCGCTCGGCCACGGCGACCTGATCGTCATGGGCGGCTCGTGCCAGCGCACCTGGGAGCACGCCATCCCCAAGACCGCCCGGCCGGTGGGCCCGCGGGTCAGCGTGCAGTTCCGGCCCGCGGGCGTCTCCTGAGAGGCCCGCGGGCGTGTCCTAACCCTTACCGGACCCGCTGGACGATCCGGATCGCGTTGCCGAAGGGGTCGCGCAGGCCGAAGTCGACCCCGTACGGGCGCTCGGTCGGCTCATCGGTGAAGTCGACGCCCTTGGCCTTCAGCTCCTCGTACGTCTTGCGCGCGTCGTCGGTGTCGAAGCCGATCCAGCCCCCGCCGGCGCCCTTGGACACCAGCTCGCGGACCCGCTCCGCCGTCGCCTCGTCCATCGAGGGCGGTCCGGGCCGTTCCAGCAGGATCGCCCGGCCCGGGTCGCCCGGGACGTTCACCGTCAGCCAGCGCATGAAGCCCAGGTCCTGGTCGGTGTTGACCTCCAAGCCGAGCGTGCCGACGTAGAAGTCGAGGGCCTCGTCCTGGTCGAGCACGAAGATCGAGGAAAGTGTTGTCGCGGTCATCATGCTGGCGACGCTAGTCGCGCGGCGGGACGTAAGGCTTATCCAAAATTGACCGGTCGCGTCCAGGCTCGGGTGAAACACGTCGGGACAGCCACTTGCTTCGCCGCATGCCGGTACTCGGTCGGGGACTGCCCCACGATGTCGCGAAAAGTCCGGCTGAACGTGCCCAGGCTCGTGAACCCCACCGCCGTGCAGATGTCGGTCACCGAACGAGTGGTCTCGCGCAGCATGAACATCGAGCGCTCGACCCGCCGGCGCTGGAGATAGCGGTGCGGCGTCTCACCGAACGTCGCCCGGAAGGTACGGATGAAGTACGCCTCGGACACATAGGCGATCCGGGCCAGGGCGGGGATGTCGAGCGGCTGGGCGTACGCCCGGTCCATCGCGTCGCGGGCGCGCAGCAGCCGCCGGTTGGTCTCCTCGACGGCGCGACTCACGGTGCCATCACACCACCTCAGGCGCGTCGCAGCGACCTGGTGAGGCCAGCCGCGATGGTCGTCGCCAGCAACCAGCCGGCGACGATCAGGAAGTAAGCCAGCCACTGGTTGGCACCGGTCGGCTGGAACGCCCGTTCCTGCCCGAGGTCGATGATCGGCAACAGCAGGTCCATCGTGTAGATCACCGGCTGAAACTTCGTGGTCTGACCCGGGTCGACCGGCGCCGGGTCCATCCTGACGTTCGCCGCGATCCCCACCACGAGCAGCGCCATCAGCCAGAACGCGGCGCGCAGCGGGCGGTAGCCGTACCCGACCGTGACGTCCTGCAGATGACCCCAGAGCCGCGCGTACCAGGCAAAGCCGGCATTCTGCCGGCGATGCTTGGCCAGCAGCACCGTGCGTGCCTGGGCGCCGTCGCCAAGCGCCTGGTAGGTGGCCGCCAACTGCTCGAACGGCTGCGGCCGGAAGCCGTGCGGTCCGCGATCCACCCACGGCAGTCGCGCCGCGGCGTCCAACGGCGGATCGAGTACGTCGTAGCGCAGTCCATCGAGGTCCAGCGGAGTTGGCCAACGACCGGGTCGGTCCCGCAGGATCCCCACCGTGGCGTGGCGCAGGTCGACGCCGCCCTCCGGGGCCGTGTCCCACCGCATGGACAGCTCCCGCGTGTCGACCCGCCAGCACGACAGCGCCGTGTCGCCGGGCGCCCGGAGCGTGGCGTCGTTGAAGCAGAGCCGGCTGGCTACCGAGGCGTTCGCCAGCCGCACCCGGCCTTCGGCGGTGAACCCGTCGCAGAGGTTCAGCAGCGAGCCGGCCGTCAGCCCGTGGGCCGTGAGCGCCGCGCCGCCCGGGTTACGCAGCGTCGCACCCTCGAAGTGCGCCGGCCCGGTGACGGTGGCGTCCAAGAGGCTCACCTCACCGTCGATGGTGAGGCCACCCCGGCCGTCAAGCACCCCTTCGATCGTCGCGAAGTCGACGCACAGCGCCACCCGGCCCGGGTTGCGCAGCCGCGCCGAGTCCAGCCGGAGCGTCCGGCCGATGCGGGCGCTGACCAGCCGGAGATCCCCTCCGCGGTGAAGCCGTCGTGCAGGTAGAGGCCGCCCTCCAGAGTGGCTCGGCTCACCCGCAGCGCCGTCCCGCCCGGATTGCGCAGGTTGGACCGGCTGAACGAGAGCGCGCCCGTGATCCGGCTGTGCCGCATCGTCACCTCGCCGTCGATCTCGGCGTACCGGCAGTAGAACGCCGCATCCGCGGTCGTGTTGTCGGTGTCGAGCGCCGGGTGCGGGCCGGGCGCGGTGATGCGGATGCGGTCCAGCTCGACCGTGCCGCCGATCCGGCCGTTGCCGAAGCGCACCGGGCCGGTCACCTGGGCACCCGTCATCACGACGTCGCCGGCGATGGCGGCGCGCTGCGCGTACAGGGCCCAGCCATCCGCGGGACCGGTCAGGTGTGCCTCGAAGAGCAGCAGCCCGCCGGAGATCTGCGCGCCGCCCAGCCGTACGCCGTCGGTGATCGTGCACCGGCTCAATTGCAGGTGGCCGTCGACGCGGACGTTGGAACCCATGAAGCCCGGCATGCGCGACCCGGCGAAGCTGGTGTGCGACAGCCGGGCCCAGTACAGGTCGGGCCGCTCGTCGAACTCGCACTCCTCCAGCAGCAGCGGATGGCCGACCTCCGCGAAGACCAGCCGCAGCGAGCCGGTGATCCGGGCCCCGCGCAGCCGGACGGCGGCGGCGTGACCGACCTCGTCCTCCCGCGCGCCGAGCAGCAGCGCCGCGATGACCTCCCCGCGTACCTCCGGCGGCGTACCCGCCGCACGGAGGTCCACGAGCGCACCCGCTGGAAACGCCTCCCAGAGGGCCTTCTCAACGTCGTTCAGATCATCAGGCTGCGCCACGCCGTCCATTGTGGGCGGGCGTCAACCCAGGGTGAACTTCTCCCAGGCACCGATGGCCGTGCGGTTGGCGATCAGCGGCTTCGTCCCGGCGCTCTCGGCCACGACGTACCGGCCGTTGATGGCGGCCTTCAAGCTCACCGTGCCGTCGCTGTTGCGCACCAGCGTGAACCGCTCCCACGGACCGACCGCCGTGCGGTTGGCGATCAGCGGCTTGGTGCCGGCGCTCTCCGCCACCACGAACCGGTTGTTCACCCGGGAGAAGAGCGCGACCTGACCGTTGCCCAGGTCGATCACGGCGAACTGCTCCCACGGCCCCACCGCGGTACGGTTCGCGATCAGCGGCTTCGTCCCGGCGCTCTCCGCGGCCACGAACCGGCTGTTCACCCCGGCCTTCAGCGACCGCGTCGCGTCGGACACCGCCACCTGGAAGAACTTCTCCCACGGCCCGATCTTGACCCGGTCCGCGACCAGGAACGGGGAGTCCGGCGACTGGATGCTCACATAGCGGTTGTTGACCAACGCCTTGAGGCTGATGCTGCCGTCCGCGTTGCGTACGACGGTGAAAAGCTCCGCGTCTCCGAGCCTGGTCTGCCAGGCGCTGAGCGACGGGACGCCGGACGAGTCGATGTTGACCGTCAGGTACTTGCCCAGCGCCCGGGAGACCAGCGCCACCTGCCCGGAGTCCGTGCTGACGAGGTCGAACTGCCCGGCCGCCGTCAGGCCGTACTGGTGCGGCACGAAAAGGCTGCCACTCGTGCTCGAACTGGCGACGTACGTGAGGTTGTACTGGGAGAGCAGGCCCACGGTGCCGGCCGACCGCCGGATGGTGACGATGTCTGCCTTGCTGGCCGACCGGCCGTCGGTCCCGATGGCCTTGACGGAGACGGGGAAATCGGCGTCGTACGTGTAGGTGTGCGACGCGATCGGCGACGCCTGGGTGATGACCGTCCCGTCGCCGAAGCTGAACTCGTACGACGCGATCGGGGTCCAGCCCGGCTGCGACCTGGACGCGTCCACCCTGACCGAGCGAGCCGAAAGGTCCATGGTGACGTCGATGAGGGCCAGCGGGTACTTGACGGACTCTTTCGCACCGCGGTCGGCGTACGCGATGGGGCCGGCGCCGGTGTTGGCGACGGTCGGATCGTCGGCACGCGCCACGCCGATCTGGTCGGTGGCCTGATATCCGGGGCCGCCGAGTTCGCCGAGTCGGTGTTGTGCAGGGTCTGCGCCGTCTCCAGGTCGTGCGCGGCCTGACGGGACACGGTACGGAACTCGGCCAGGCTCATCCGCTTGCCGTTCCAGCCGTACATCTCCGTGGCCGGCGCGCCCCCGTGGGTCGCGTTGTTGTAGTCGACCACCGTGTCCTTGACCGCGTCGCCATGGACACCGATCTCCACGCCGTCGAGCACGGCGGGATCGCAGTAGATCCGGCTGAAGTGGCCGTTCAGAATCAGCGCGTTGTTTTGCACGGACACACCGGAAGAGGCTCCGTCTACCCGTACGCCGTCGAGGCACCGCTCCCGGATGGTGTTGTTGGCGATCGCCGTGACGGTGGCACCACGGTTGTGGATGCCGTAGCCAGCCCCGCCAGTGATCTGGTTATTGGCCACCACGGTGCCGGTCGCACCGGGCTCGACCGCGATGGCCGCGCCGGTGAAGCCGTTGACGTTGTTGTTGATGACCGTGTTGTTGGCCCCGGCGACCTGGATCCCGACACTGCGGTCGGCCGTGTCATACGCGCGGCTGCCGACGAGACTGAAGTTTTTCACCGTGACTTCGCTGGTGGCGGCGTCCATGATCAGACCGGCGGGGAGAAGCGTCCCACCGCTGATCGTGACAAACCTCAGCGTCGACCGGGTCACTCCCGTGAGCCTCGCGGCCGGTGTGGTCGTGGAACTCGCCATCACCAGGCTGCCGCCGTCGATGGCGACGGCAGAGGAGTTGCGCAGGTCCAGGGCGGGCACGCCAGCCGTCTGGCTGACGCGCAGATTCTTGATCGTGATGTCGTGCTGGCCGTCGATGACGAAGCCGGCCGTGGGCCCGACCAGCGTGTAGCCGGTGCCCCCGCGCAACTCGAAGACGATCGGCTGCTCCGGCGTACCGGAATTGGCGACGGTGACGCGCTCGTTGTAGCCGCTGCCACCGACGTCGACCGTCTGCCCGGCGGTGGCGATGGCGGCCGCCGCACCGATCGTGCAGAACGGCTGCTCCAGCGTGCCCGCACCGGCGTCCGTGCATTGCGCGCCCTTCCTGACGTACAGGACGGGAGCAGCGGCGGCCTGAGCCGGGCCCGCGTTGACCAGCAGCGCGCCACCGGTCAACGCCGTCGCGGCAACGCTCGCCAGGATTGTCTTTCGCATGCGTGATCCCCCGTGAACCAAGCAAAAGAGAGAATTCGGCTGACGCCAGAGTCACGTGATCGAACCATGGTCCTTCGATCCCGGCAACCCCGTTCGAGGACGCATGCACCCAGGGAGAAAACTTGCGTGCGGGACACAAACTGATTCATGTGACAGACGACGACGCACCAAAGACTCCGCGCCGTCCACAATGGTGGGTCGCGCTCACGGTGGGCGTGCTGGCCGCGGCCGCCGCCGTACTCGTCGGGTTGTATGTGGACGCGGCCGGGGACCGCGACCACGAACGCAGCCGGGCCACGGACCTCGCGGCCCGTGAGGCCGCGCTGCGCGAGGAGACCGCGGCGCTGCGCACGGAGGCCACCGAGGCACGGGAACGGGCCGACGCCGCGAACGCCCGGTTCACCGCCGTCGAGCCGTGCCTGCGCCAGGTCGCCGCCATGCCGTCGGCGCGACCGCTCACCCCGGCGGAGCTACGCGATCTCCTCCGCGACCTGCCGCCGGGCGAGTACAAGTTCATCGTGCCGGGCGGCTCCGTGGGGCTCACCGCCTGCAAAGACATCGCGAAGCACCTCAAATAGCGGCTGGTCTAGGCGAAGCGCTGGACGAAGGCAAGCGCCGTATCGGCGACCTCACGCCAGCCGCCGTCGATGGTCAGCGAATGTCCCCGGTTGGGTACCTCCACGAACTCGGTCACCCCCGGGTTGCGCTTCTGCTTGGCGTAGATGGCATCCGAGATGGCCCTCGGGACGGTGTGGTCCTTCTCCCCGGAGATGACCAGCATCGGCCCGCGGCCGGGGTTGGTGCTGTTGACCTTCGCCTCGGTCCACGGGTTGAGGTTGGCGGCCGCCGCCTGGAAGATCGGCGCGCCAGCGGCCGGCACGGCGAACGTCTCGAACAGCTCCTTGGCCTCGCCTTCGGTGACCGCGTTGCCGAACGCGTACCGGAACTGCTCGAAGGTCAATGGCACGGCGCGGTGCCGGTTGGCGGGGTTGGCCAGGACCGGAGCCGCGGACCGCAGCGCCGAGATGGGCAGCGGCAGTACGCCCCGGAAGGGTGCGGAGTCGATGGCCACCGACGCCACGGCCAGGCCACGGCCGGCGAGGATCTGGGTGAGCAGACCGCCGAAGGAGTGTCCTATCACGACCGGCTTCTTGGCGAGCTTGCCGATGATCGCGGCGTAGTGGTCGGCCACCTGACCCACTGTCTTGTTGGCGAAGACCTCCGGCTCCGCGTACGCCTCCGCGACGGTGTCGGGGTCGTCCGGCCAACCCGGGCACATCGGCGCGTACCCGGCGTCGGCGAAGACGGGGCCCCAGCGGTCCCAACTGCTGGGCAGCAGCCAGAGCCCGTGGATGAACACCACCGGGGTACGGCCCGTCCCGTTGGCCTGATCGATCTGCTCGGCATCGGTCTGATGCATCGGTGCCGGTTGCGGCTGTGCGGACATGAATGCTCCTCGCGGGCCCAGCGGGCCTCGGGCAGGTGGTAGATGACGTGTGCGCGCGGCGGACTGTCAGCGGATGCCGCTGACTATCGCTTCGCTGCGCGGAAACCTGAGCCGCCCGGTCGTGAGACCTCAACCTCTGATGGGCGCGCCCGCCGATGGCGGATTGTCAGGCCACCGGGGACTTGAGCGACGTACTCACCCTACGCCTTATGCGGTGCGGTAAGGGGTAACCTGGTGGACGATTGCCGCTCCGGTCCCCGGCGGCGCGTCCACGCCCAGGCAGACGCACCCAGGAGCGGCACATGATCAAGGCATCGACGAACATACGTACCTTCACTGCGGCGAACAGCAGCGATCGTCTGCACCACCTTGTCATTCGGATTGCGACCGGCGACCAGGCGGCGTTCCGATGTCTGTACGCCTTCCAGGTCATGCGTGTCTGGCGCGACGCCATCCGGGTGCTGCCGCATCCGGTCGACGCCCGGGCCGTGACACGGTCGACGTTCGTCGAGGTGTGGCACCTGGCCGGACACCATGTCGACGACGCCTGGGTCGACAACCGGGCTTGGATCGCGGCGATCACCGTCCGACGCGCCAACGACCGGCTCCGCGCCGCCGATTGGCAATGCCCATAGACGGCGACTACGACCGGCATACGCACCTGGAACTCGCTGCGCTGCTGGGCGCCGGCCACGCCACGATCCGGACCGGCCCCGCGATCTTCACCCGCGTCGACGACCTTGACCTCAACCTCGCCGCCTGACACCGTGCGTCAGGTCGCCACACCCGCCGCCTTTGGAAGGGACCGAACGTGCGCGTACTCGTCACCGGTGGGCTTGGGTTTCTGGGGCTGGCCGTTACCCGCGAGCTCCTCGCGGCCGGGGACGACGTCACCGTCCTGACCAGGGGCAGGCCCGCCGCCGAGACGCCTCCCGGCGTGCGGGTGGTCGTCGGGGACGTGCGTGACCGGGCTGGCATCGAAGAGATCATCCGTGCGGGCGACTTCGACGGCGTCTGCCATCTCGCCGCCGCGATCAGTGCCCGCGGGTCCTTCGCGGATCCGCTGACCTACTTCGACGTGAACACCAACGGCACGCTCAACCTGCTCCTGGCGCTCCACCGGCCGGTGGCCTTCGTGCTGACCTCGTCCAGCATCGTGTACGGCTCGCGAAACGTCGGTGCGCTCTCCGAAGACCTGGATGTCCACCCGGAGAGCCCGTACGCCGCGTCCAAGGTCGCGGCGGAGCAGATGCTCGGCGCGTACGCCGCCACGGGGGCGATCGGCGCGACCGTGCTGCGCTGCTTCAACATCGCCGGCGCCGCCGGTGGGGTGACCGACACCGACACCACCCGCATCATCCCGAACGTCCTCCGTGCCGTCACCGGCCAGCTTCCGCACATGACGCTCAACGGCGACGGCTCTGCCGTACGCGATTTCGTGCACGTCGCCGACGTGGCGGAGGCGATCCAGCGGAGCCTGCGGCACACCGAGCCCGGCCACTGTCGGTTCTACAACGTCGGCAGCGGCGTCGGTGTGAGCATGGCCGAGGTGGTGGCCACGGCGGAGCGCGTGTCGGGTCGCGCGGTGCCGGTCGAGCGGACGCCGCCGAAGCCGGAGCCGCAGACGCTCATCGCGGACATCAAGCGGGCGAGGGAGGAGTTGGGCTGGCAGCCGGTTCGATCGACGATCACTCACATCCTCCAGGACGCCTGGGAGGCATGGCGCGTCTGAGCCACATGCCTCTCAGGAGTGGAAAGATGACGACATGAGTCTTGACCGTCCTATCGCGCCGGACCCGTACGACCTGCTGCCGACCGTCCCGTCGTTCACGCTCACCAGCGACGACTTCAAGGATGGCCAGCCGCTCGACCCGGCGTTCGCACACCAGAGCGTCGGCGGGCAGAATCTCTCGCCGCACCTCGCGTGGTCCGGCTTCCCCGCGCAGACCCGCGGTTTCGTGGTGACCTGCTTCGACCCGGACGCGCCCACCGGCAGCGGCTTCTGGCACTGGACGCTGGTCAACCTGCCGGCCTCGGTCACCGAGTTGGCCCAGGGCGCGGGCGCGGAAGACGTTCACGGCGGCTTCCACGTCCGCAACGACTACGGCACGCGGGCGTACGGCGGCTCGGCTCCGCCCGCCGGTGACCGGCAGCACCGGTACGTCTTCGCCGTGCACGCCATCGACGTGGACCGCCTCGACGTCACGCCGGACGTCTCGCCCGCCGTGGTGGGCTTTAACCTGGCCTTCCACACGCTCGCCCGAGCCACCCTCCGCGCGACCTTCCAAGTCAAGGCGTGACGCGATCAAGGAATTCGCCGTCGACCAAGGGCAAATGGTCGTGGTTTAGAGATCAAAGCACGACCATTTGCCCTTGATCGACGTCAAGAGCGCGCGTGCGCGGCGAGGGCGGGCGGGCGCGGCAAGAGCGCGCGGGCGGAGGGAGCGCGGAGGTCAGGGCTTGATGCAGCAGCCGGTGCAGATCTTGGGCTTAGGCAGGGTGAACGCCAGGCAGCAGGTCTTGCGCTGCACGGTCGGCTCGCCGGTCGGGCCGGGCACCAGCTCGATGAGGTCGTCGATGCCGAGCGTCGAGAGCAGCGTGCCGACGTGCTCCACGGTCGACCCGGGGAGCACATCGGCCGCGCGCAGGATGCCGTGGGCGATGCCGGAGCTGACCGAGCCGAGCAGCGTACGCGGGCCGACCCGCACCTGGGAGTGGATCGTGTCCAGCAGCGGGGTGAGGTGGGCGTCGAGCAGCGACGCCCGCAGCGCTCCCAGCAGGGCCGCTTCGTCGCGGACGACGCGCACCTGCGGCAGGCCGGAGAGGGCCAGCGGGTCGCTGGGCAGTACGGCGACGGAGATGGACCGCCGTAGACCCAGGGTGAGCAGTGGGCGCTGGTCTTCGAAGTGCATCAGCACGTCGGCCGGGACCAGCAGCGGGACCCGCCGCGCCGATGCCCAGCCGAGCACGGCCGGCAGCGCCAACCAGTAGCTGTACGCCTTCCAGGCGAGCGCGGCGGCGGCGTGCGGAGACGCGTTCCACCGGCGCTTGGCGGCGTCGAGCAGGTCGGGCAGGCGCGAGCCGTCGACCAGTGTCGTCGTGGGGAGCCAGCCGGTGTCGTCCGGGACGAGCAGGCCGGGCGTGAGGCCGGGCAGGTCGTCGGTGCCGAACATCGACCGCAGCGTCGACGTCACCGGTGCCAGCAGGTCGGCGGCGAGAAGGCGGTGAGGGACGACTGTGGTCACTCTGCGTCGCCTCCCTCGCGGTGCTAGATCGTTGCCGACGGACCACCCTAGCTTACTAAGGCAAGGCTAACCAGACACGGACGAGCGCGTCTTCATTTATGCCACACAAGGCGTTAATCGTCACACGTGGTGAGTCCTTACGTTGCGTAATTGACTGAAACGGTTGAGTAGTGACGGCGGCGATCTGTCAAGGTAATTGTCGGTAAGGCGCCAGTTCACGTTCGGCCGGGCCGGTGGGAAAGCAGACTGAAAGTCCCGGCCCGAGGTGCCAAACAGATGACGACATCGCCCATAGAGCGGGCTGCGGACACGTTCGCGGCCGAGCTTGCCAGGTGGCGGGTCGAGCGGAGCATGAGCAAGAAGCAGCTCGCGGCCCGCATGGGTTTTGACCCGTCGTACGTGAGCCACGTCGAAGGACGGCGGCACCGTCCGACCGAGGACTTCGCCCGTCGCGCGGAGGCGGTCCTCGGCGCCGGCGGTGCGATCTGGCAGCGCTACCAGGAGTACGACGAGCTGCGGCACACGCGGTCCGTGTCGGCCGGCCACCGCGACCCACCCGTACCAGAGCAGTGGCTGCCCCCCGGCACCGGCCTGATCGTGGAGCAGGAGATCGCCACCCTGTCGTACCGGGAAGGCAGCTACCGGTGTGTCATCCGGCGGGCCCTCTACAACGCCGGCACCGAACCGGTCACCCGCTACCTGGTCCGGGTCGCCGTCGACCGGTACCCGAACGACCCGGAGCGGTCCAACCGGCATCACCGCGATCACCCGCTCAGCTTCACCGAGCTGGACCTGCAGGCGTGGTGCGGTGACGAGCCCGCTCGCGAGGCGATGGAGTTTCGCAAGAAGCACGACCGGGACGCGTTCAAGGAGGTCTGGCTGCTCTTCGAGAACGCCGAGGGCCGCTTCCCGCTCTACCCGGGGCAGCGGACGGTCATCGAGTACGCGTACACGGTCAGTCACGACAAGTGGGGCCAGTGGTTCCAGCGGGCGGTACGGCTGCCGACCCGCCGGCTGACCGTGCGGCTGGACTTCCCCGACGGACTGGACCCGCAGGTGTGGGGCGTGGAGACGTCACTGTCGGCGGAGGAGGCGCCGCTGCGTACTCCGGTAATCCAGCGCGCGGAGGGCGACCGGACGTATTTCGAGTGGACGACCGAGTCGCCGCCGCTCAACGCCCGGTACCGGCTGGAGTGGCGGTTCCGCGCGCCGGTTGGCCTGGCCGCGACCGGCGTCCCCAGCACGGCGCGGGCCAGTGACCGGATGCGATCGGTGGGGATCGTCCAGCGCGGGGCGGACTCGCTGCGGCAGGCCGCGCGGCACTTCGACATGGCGCGCGACGGGACGGCCGCCCGCGAGATCGTGGACCGGCTGGTCGCGGCGCTCGACCGGGTGGAGGAGCTGCACGCGTTCAACAAGGGGGTCGGTCTGGCGGCGCCGCAGATCGGCCTGCCGTGGGCCGCCGCCGTCGTACGGCCGGCCGACCGCTCGGCCGAGCCGGTGGTGCTCATCAACCCGCGGGTGGTGGACGCGTCTCCGGACACCGACGAGCAGTACGAGGGCTGCCTGTCCTTCTTCGACGTGCGTGGGCTGGTGTCCCGCCCGCTCACCTTGCACGTGGAGCACGCGCGGTGGGACGGCAGCCGGGTGATCACGTCCTTCGACCAGGGCATGGCCCGTCTGGTCGGGCACGAGATAGACCACCTGGACGGCCGGCTGTACGTCGATCGGATGCCCCGGGCGTGCCGCTCGTGCCGGTCGAGGAGTACCGCGAGGCGGGCAACCCGTGGCGTTACTAATGGTGCGAGCTCAAAGTTCGCCGAGCGTGTCGTACCGGATCCGGGTGGCCGGCACCTGCAGCTCGGCGAGGGTGCGCAGGGTGGTCTTGACCATCGTTGCCGGGCCGGACACGAAGAAGTCGTGGTCGGCCCACGGGCCGTAGCGGGCCAGCACCTCGCTGATGGTGCCCTTCTCCCCGGGGAAGCTGGCGTCCTCGCTGCACGCCGGCACCACCGACAGCCACGGGTGGCGGGCCGCCAGCTTTTTGAGATCTTCGAGGTCGTACAGGTCCTCGCGGTCCTTGGCCCCGAAGTAGACGTGCGCCCAACGGGTCCGGTTGTAGCGGGTCAGCTCCTCGATCAGCGCCTTGACCGGGGCGAGCCCCGTACCGCCGGCCACGAACACGATGTCGCGCGTCGACTTGCGGTCCAGCGTCATGGAGCCCATCGGGGCCGCGATGCGCAGCAGGTCACCCGGTTGGACCCGGCGTACGAGCGCGCTGGAGACCCAGCCCGCCCCCAGCGCCCGCACGTGGAAGTCGAGGGTCCCGTCCTTGCGCGGGGCGTTCGCGATCGAGTACGTCCGCCACAGCCTGGGCCGGTAGCGGGGCGCCTCGATGCTGACGTACTGCCCGGCCCGGTACTCCAGCGGGTGCTGCAACGGCCGGAGCGTGAACACGGCGATGTCGCGGCCGCGCCGTTCATGGGCGGTCACCTCGGCGTGCCAGAACGGCGGGTTCGTGTCCGCCTCCCCTCCGGCCATCATCTTCTTGGAGATCACCCCGTACGCGTCGGCCCACGCCTGCTCGTATTCCACGCCCCACTGCTCGCCGGCGAAGGTCCGTAACGCGTCCAGCAGGGCCCCGCCCACCACCGCGAAGTGCTCGGGCTGGACGTGGAACTTGCGATGGTCCCGGCCCAGCGAGCGCAGGTACTCGTCGAACCGCTCGGGGTCGTCCAGCGTCTGCACCGCGGTCACGATCGCGCCGAGCAGTCGGGCCCGCTGCACGTCCATCTGCACCGGAAACAGCGACCGCAGCTCCGGGTTGGACAGGAACATGCGCGCGTAGAAGTAGCCAGCGAGGCGGTCCTGATGCTCTTCGACGAGAGTCCAGCTCTCCTTCAGCAAGCGCGAGAGGTTACCCATGGACCGGCCTTCTCTCGTCGGAGGGATGACGTGGAAGTTGCGCAATATGTCCAGCGTGACCACTCGCTGTGGCCGTTTGTCGCACAGGCTGTGCGATCGGGTTGATCTTGGTGCTGGTAAAGGCACTCAGTCCGCGGATCGGGCACAGTGGTCGGGTGACGGTTGAGCTCGCCCCACCCGCGACCGGTCGAACCACGCGCCGTAACGAGGTCCTCCTCGTCCTCGGCGTCTCACTCGGCCAGTCCGCGGTCTATGCCGCCGTCTCCCTCATGGCCAAGCTCACCGCCGAACGGCCGCTCTCCCAGCAGACCGCCACGCTCAACGCGTCACAGTCGCCCCGTCCGTACCTCGACCTGACGTACCAGCTATTGGGCATCTTCTTCGCGCTCGTGCCGGTGCTCCTCGCCGTACACCTGCTCAATCGGGATCGCGATGCGCGAGCGGACCTCGGCCTGGACCGGCGACGGCCGATCGCGGACCTGGCCTGGGGCGCGGGCCTGGCCGCGGCGATCGGCCTGCCCGGCATCGGCCTCTACCTCGGCGCGCGCGAGCTCGGCCTGAACGCCACCGTCGTCCCGGCCGCCCTGCCCGACATCTGGTGGGCGGCGCCGGTGCTGATCCTCGCCGCCGCACAGAACGCGATCCTCGAAGAAGTGGTCGTTGTCGGATATCTGATGACCCGGTTGGGTGAGCTGCAGTGGCGGACCCGGCAGATCATCGCGGCGAGCGCCCTGCTGCGCGGCTCCTACCACCTCTACCAGGGCTTCGGCGGCTTCCTGGGCAACGCGCTCATGGGTGTGATCTTCGCGTACTTCTTCCTGCGCACCCGCCGCGTGCTACCCCTGGTGATCGCCCACACGCTGCTCGACGTGGTGGCCTTCGTGGGCTACACGCTGCTCCGCGACCATTGGAGCTGGCTGCGGTAGTGCGCGATCGCCCGGTGCGCCAGCCGCTCGGCCGCCGCCGCGTTGCCCGCACCGGCCACCAGCGCCGTCATGCCCGGCAACCGCCGCGCCACCGCCCGCACCGCCGCCCACCCGCGGACCTGCCCGGTCAGCGGCGCCACGATCCGCCACGCCGCCTCCAGCGCCCGCAGCGCCGGCTGCCCCTCCGGGTCGGCCGCCATGGCCGCCGCCAGCGCCGCCCGCGCCGTCTCCGGACTGGGATGCACCCCGGCCAGCACCAGCAGATCAGCCGCCCGCTCGGGATCCGTCGGGTCCTGCCCGTACGCCGCCGCCACATGCAGCACCAACGCCGCCTGCGCCCAGGCCGCCGTCGCCAGCTCCGTGGCCGTCGCGAACAGCCCGAACACCCGCGACACCGCCCCGCCCACGCCCGCCACCCGCACAAACCGCTGCGTGGCCAGCCGCGCCAACCCCTCCCGCGTCGCCGCCGGGTAGGTGGCCAGGGTCTGCGCGGCCCAGTCGCGAGCCTGCGGTCCGAGGACCCGCACCGCCGCGATGGCCAACAGCTCCGGAGCGTGGCCGGGCCGGTCGAGCAGCCGCGGCGCGATCGCCGGCCGCCCTTCGATCACAGCAGGAGTACGCCCAGCGGCCGGCCCAGTTACGGCGGTGACCGTTTCGTCGGCTTTTTCCGCCGGGGCGGCTTTCGCCGGCGCCGCGGCGGCGGTCTCCTTGACGATGGTCTTCGCTGGCGCGGCCTTCTTCGCTGCCGCCTTCTTCACCGGGGCTGTTGCCTTCTTCGCTGCGGCCTTCTTCGCGGGCGTGCTCTTCTTCGCGGGGCTGGCCGCGGCCGGCGGCGTCTCGGTTGGTGGCGCCACCCGCTCGGGCCTGGGCCGCTGCTGGGGAGCCGGGCGGCGGGCGGACTCCGCAGGCGGCTCAGCCACCCTAGCCGGCGGCTCTTTAAGCTCGGTCGAGGGCTCTTTCGGCTCGGCCGGCGGCGCAGCCGGCTCAGTCGGCGGCTGGAAGAGTACGGAAGGCGCGGGCTGCTTACGCCGGGTCGTCGGCGGCTCGGCGGGCTCCTCCGGCGGCGTGAACGCGGCCTTGGACGGGCGGGGCCGCTGTCGCCCTCCGCCCGCACCCCCAGACCGCTGCTCATCCATAACGAGGGAGCCTAGTCCCGCCCGACGCGATTGGCCTCCCCAGCCGACCTTGGTATTCCGTGGCCCCCAGGAGGGCAGCTCCGTACCAAGGTCCTCTTCGACCGGGCGCCGCTTTGCTGCCGGACCAGCGGTCACGGTATCCTCGACCGGCGGTGGTCTGCGAGGGCCGCCTCGGAGACTTCGCCTAGTCTGGTCTATGGCGCCGCACTGCTAATGCGGTTGGGGTTTAACGCCCCTCCCGGGTTCGAATCCCGGAGTCTCCGCGCTCCGACCGGTATGTACACTGGTCGAGCACCGGCGCCCGTAGCTCAATGGATAGAGCATCTGACTACGGATCAGAAGGTTAGGGGTTCGAGTCCCTTCGGGCGCGCAGCAAGTCAAGGGCCGGCCCTCCACTCCTGGAGGCCGGCCCTTGATCGCGTTGACCCCAGGTTTGACCGCTAAAAGCGGAGGGTGTGGGATTCGAACCCACGAAGACGCTCACGCGCCTTAGCGGTTTTCAAGACCGCCGCCATCGGCCACTAGGCGAACCCTCCTCGGCCGCGCTCACTGAGTGATCCGCAGCCGTGCCCAGTGTGCCACGCCGCTCAAGAAGGCTCGCCGCGCGGCATGATCACTAACCATGAGGTCCCGAGCCGTCATCCTGATCACCGGCGTCATGGCCGCCGGCAAGTCGACCGTCGCGCAGGCGCTGGCCGAGCGGCTGCCTCGTACGGCGCATGTTCGTGGCGACGTCTTCCGGCGGATGGTGGTGAACGGGCGGGTGGAGATGGCGCCCGGCGAGGAGGACGAGGCCAGGCGGCAGCTCGATCTGCGCTACCGGCTGGCCGCGCACGCCGCCGACGAGTATTTCAAGGCCGGGTTCACGGTGGTCGTCCAGGACGTCATCCTGGGCCCGGATCTGCCCAGGGTGATCGGGATGATCCACAGCCGGCCGCTGCTGGTGGTCGTGTTGGCGCCGCGGGCCGAGGCCATCGCCGCCCGGGAGCGTGCCCGGTCCAAGACCGGGTACGGCGAGTGGACGGTGGAGCAGCTGGACGCCGGGTTGCGCGAGACGACGCCGCGGATCGGGCTGTGGTTGGACACGTCCGAGCAGTCACCCGAGGAGACGGTGGACGAGATCCTCATGAGAGCCTGGCTCGAAGGGGAGGTGTAGATGTACGCGATCACGATCTCCGAGCCCGGTGGACCGGACAAGCTCGTGTGGGCCGAGGTGCCCGACGCGGAGCCCGGCCCGGGTGAGGTCCTCATTCGCACCGCGGCGTCGGCCGTCAACCGGGCCGATCTGCTGCAACGGCAGGGCTACTACGATCCGCCGCCGGGCACTTCGCCGTACCCGGGGCTGGAGTGCAGCGGCGTGATCACCGCAACCGGCGCCCCGGTGTGTGCGCTGCTGGCCGGCGGCGGCTACGCGGAGTTGGTGGCCGTGCCGGAGGCGTACACCCTGCCGATCCCGCGCAACCTGACGGTCGAGGAGGCGGCCGCGCTGCCCGAGGTGGCGTGCACCGTCTGGTCGAACCTGATCGACCTGGCCGGCCTGCGGAAGGGCGAGACGCTCCTGGTGCACGGGGTGGGAGCGGGATCGGGACGTTCGCGATCCAGTTGGGGGCGGCGCTGGGCGCCACGGTCATCACGACCGCGCGGCGGGCCAAGCACGACGCGCTGCGGGCACTGGGCGCGCAGCACACGATCGACTACACGGACGAGGACTTCGTCGCGGAGGTGCGCAAGCACGGCGGGGCCGACGTCATTCTGGACATCGTCGGCGCGAAGTACCTGGCCAAGAACGTGGACGCACTGGCCACCAATGGCCGGCTCGCCATCATCGGCATGCAGGGCGGCGCGAAGGCGGAGCTCGACCTGCGGGCGCTGATGGCCAAGCGGGGGTCGATCATCGTGACCACGCTGCGGGCCCGCGGCCACGATGAAAAGGCCGCCATCGTACGAGGGGTGCGTGACGATGTCTGGCCGCTGATCGAGTCAGGGGCGATCCGGCCGGTCATCGATCGCCGGCTGCCGATGGCGCAGGCGGCGGAGGCGCACCGGATCGTCGAGGCGAGCGACCACCTTGGCAAGGTCCTGCTACTCGGGCGGTAGCAGCAACCGAGGGCCCGCACCCGAGGCGGCCAGTTCGTCACCGGGGTTGTAGAGCCGGCAGCGCTGCAACGACAGGCAGCCGCATCCGATGCAGCCGGTCAGCTCGTCGCGCAGGCGCTCCATGAACGCGATGCGCTCGTTGAGGCGGGCCCGCCAGTGTGCGGAGAGGCGGGCCCAGTCGGCCCGGGTGGGGGTGCGCGACTCGGGTAGTGCGGCGAGCGCCACCCGGATCTCTTCGAGCGACACGCCGACCTGCTGGGCGATCCGGATGAACGCCACCCGGCGCAGTTCGGCCCGGTCGTACCGGCGCTGGTTGCCGCCGGTGCGCCCGGATCGGATGAGCCCCAGCCGCTCGTAGTACCGCAGCGCGGATGCCGCGACGCCGGAGCGCCGGGACAGTTCGCCAATGGTCAATGAGTTGTCTGTCATATCTGCCTTGAGTTGAAGTCCACTTCAACTTGCAGGCTAGTCATATGACCGCGCCAACGACCACGCACCTGGGTGAGCTGCTCCGGCGGCTCACCGGCGACGAGAAACACGCACCGAGCGCGCACTCGACGCTGGATGTGCTGTGGGTGCTTTACGACCGGGTGTTGCGGGTTTCGCCCGACCGCGTGGACGACCCGGACCGCGACCGCTTCCTCCTTTCCAAGGGCCACGGGCCGGCCGCCTACTACGCCGTGCTGGCGGCCAAGGGTTTCCTCCCCGAGGAGTGGCTGGACGACCTCGCCGGGCCGGACAGCCGGCTCGGCCACCACCCCGATCGCCTGCTCGTCCCCGGCGTCGAGATCGGCTCCGGCTCGCTGGGCCACGGCCTGGGATTGGGCGTGGGCACCGCGCTGGGGCTGCGGGCCCAGGGCCTATCCACCCCTCGCGTGTACGTCATGACGGGCGACGCCGAGTTGGACGAGGGCTCCAACCACGAGGCGATCGCGTACGCCGGCGCGACCGGGCTGGGCAGTCTCACCGCGGTCGTCATCGACAACCGGTCGTCCACGCACGGGTGGCCCGGCGGGATCGCGGGCCGGTTCCACGGCTGGACGGCATCCACAGTAGACGGACGCGACCACGACGCCATCGAGTCGGCGCTGCGGGCGCACACCGGCGCGGCACCGCACGTGGTCGTCGCCGAAGTCGAGACCAAGGAGTGACGATGCGCGACACCTTCGTGAACGCCGCCACGGCGCTGCTCGACGACGACCCGCGTACGGCGGTCGTGCTGGCGGACATCTCGGCCACCGCGTTCGAGCCGGCGGCGCGCCTGCACCCCGACCGGGTCATCAACGTGGGCATCCGCGAGCAGCTCATGCTGGGCGTGGCGGGCGGGCTCGCGCTGACCGGGCTGCGGCCGATCGTGCACTCGTACGCGACGTTCGTGGTGGACCGGGCGTACGAGCAGATCAAGCTGGACCTGGACCATCAGGGCGTGGGCGCGGTGCTGGTCAGCGTCGGCGCCTCGTACGACGGGTCCACCGCGGGCCGCACCCACATGTCACCCGGAGACGTGGCGCTCTTCGACACGCTGGGCAACTGGACCGTTCACGTACCCGGTCATGCTGGTGAGGTCGGGCCGTTGCTGACGGCGGCGGCCGCGCACGACGAGAACGTGTATATCCGGCTGTCCACCCAGCGAAACGCGGCCGCGCGGCCCGCCGCCGGGCTGCAGACGGTGCGCCGGGGTGGCCGGGCCGCGGTCGTGGCGGTCGGGCCGATGCTGGACACCGCGCTGGCGGCGACCGAAGGGCTCGACGTGACGGTGGCGTACACGAACACGCCGCGGCCGTTCGACTCCAAGGGGCTGCGGGCGCTGGGGCACGCGGACGTCGTCCTGGTGGAGCCCTACCTGGCCGGCACGTCGAGCGCGGTGGTGTCGGACGCGCTGCGGGACGTCCCGCATCGGCTGCTGAGCCTGGGGGTCGGCCGGACGGACCTGCACCGCTACGGGAGCCCGAAGGACCACGCGCGGTGGCACGGGCTGGACGCGGCGGGGGTGCGCGAGTCGATCAGCGCTTTCCTGGGGTAGGCCGGCGGGCACGCTCGCGGCCGAGGATCCAGAGGGCCTCGACACCGTCCTTCCAGGTGATCTTCTTGCCCTCTTCCCGGCCGCGGGCGCGGTAGCTGATCGGCACCTCGTACGGCCGGATGCGGCGGCGCAGCAGCTTGCCGGTGACCTCGGCCTCCATGCCGAACCCGCGGGAGCGCACGTCGAGCGAGCGGTAGAGGGCCACCGGCAGCAGCTTGAAGCAGGTCTCCAGGTCGCCGATGTACGAGTTGAAGAGCACGTTGGCGGCGGTGGTGACGGCCCGGTTACCCATCACGTACCAGAAGCTGTAGGCGCTGTGGCTGCCGAACGTGCGGTTGCCGTAGACCACCTGGGCCCGGCCGTCGAGCACGGGGGCGAGCAGCTTCGGGATGTCCTGCGGGTCGTACTCCAGGTCGGCGTCGAGGATCACCATGTACTCGCCCTCGGCGTTGTCGACGGCCGTCTTGATGGCCGCGCCCTTGCCGGCGTTGCGCTTGTGCGTGATCACCCGCACCCGCGCATCGTCGAGCCGGCCCAGCACCTCCGCCGTGCCGTCCCGGCTACCGTCGTCGACGACGACCATCTCGATCTCGCAGGGGTAGTCGACCGCGAGCGCCTGCTTCAAGGCGTCCGCGATGCGTTCCTCCTCGTTGTAGACCGGCATAAGGATCGAAAGCTTCACGGGAAGTCAGCCTAATCGGCCGCGCCGCCCGGCGCGGCGGCCGGGCTGCCGGCAAGCGACAGTTTTCATGATGTTTACTTCGGCGCATGCCGGCAGCTTGGGCGCCGCTCGTGGCGGCGCCGCCCCTCGCGTTCGCCGCGATCGCGTACGCCCTCCGTCCGAGTGCCGAGGTGGTGGCGCCGCGGCGGCTGGCCGCGGTCCGGGCGGCCCTGGTGGTCGGCGGGTACGCGGTGCTCAGCGTGGAGGTCCTGGGCGCGTTCGACGCGCTCACCGCGCCGGCCCTGGCGCTGGCGTGGCTGGTCGGGCTGCTGGCGGCGGTGGTGCTGGCGTGGCGGCGGCGTGCTCCGCTGGCGTTCGGGCGGCCAGCCCTGACCCGCGCGGAGTGGGCACTGGCCGGCACCGTCGGCGGGCTCGTGCTGGTCGACCTGGTCATCGCGCTGCTCGCCGAGCCCAACAATTTCGACTCGCAGACGTACCACCTGCCGAAGGTGGAGCACTGGGCCGCCCAGGGCTCGCTGGACTTCTGGCCGACGGCGATCCACCGGCAGGTGACGATCCCGCCCGGCGCCGAGTACCTGCTGCTGCACCTGCGCCTGCTGACCGGCGGGGACGGCCTGTACAACCTGGTCCAATGGGCGGCCGGGGTCGGCTGCCTGGTGGTGGCGACCCGGATCGCCGCGCAGCTGGGCGGGGGCCGGCGGGCGCAGCTCGTGACCGCGTTCGTGGTCGGCACCACGCCGATGGTCGCGCTCCAGGCGACCAGCACCCAGACCGACCTGGTCGTGGCGGCATGGGCCGGATGCGTGGCCACGCTGGCCCTGGACGGGCTCTCCCGCCGGGCCACGCCGGCGTCGGTGCTGGCCCTGGGCGCCGCCACCGGCCTCACCGCGATCACCAAGACGAGCGGCCTCATCGGCGCCGGGCCGATGCTGGTGCTGTGGGGCGTCGCACAGCTCCGGCTGGCGCGCTGGCGTACGGTCGCGGCCTCACTGGGCGTCGTCCTCGTCGCGGCGGCGTTCGCGGGTCCGTTCCTGCTCCGGGTGTACGACGAGTTCGGGCACCCGCTCGGCCCGCCGCGGCTGCGGGACTCGGTCCCCATGCAGCGCCACGACCCGGGCTCGGTGCTCGTCAACGGCCTGCGGATCGGACAGACCGCGCTGGACACCCCGATCGCCCCGCTGCGATCCGCCAGCGCCGCCGCGATCACCGGGTTCGCGGACCTGATCGGTGTGGACCCGCAGGACCGGGCGACCACCTTCGGACGTACGGAGTTTCCGGTGCGGGCCTGGTACCCGGACGAGGACCGGGTCTCGTTTCCGCTGGCCGGGGCGCTGGTGCTGATCGGCGGGGTGCTCGCCTTGGCGAGGCCACCCAAGCCCCGCGTACGGGCGTACGCCGCCGCGTGCGCCGCGTGCGTGATCCTGCACTCCGCCATGATCAAGTGGCAGCCGTGGGGCAACCGGCTCCTGGTGTACGCGCTGGTCCTGGCCGCCCCGCTGGCCGGACTGTGGCTGGAGCGGGTGCTGTCCCGCTCTCGTGCGCGCTCGCTCGCCACGCTCGCCGTGGTGGCCGTGCTCGCCACGTCGGCGTTGGCCGGGCTGCTCGCCGTGTCGTACGGCTTTCCGCGGCGGCTGGTCGGCACCGGCTCGCTGCTGACCACGGACGGCTGGGACACCCGGTTCCTGCGCCGGCCGGCCTGGGCGGACGAGTTCCGCTGGGCGGCCGACAAGGTGACGGCGGCCGGCGCCCAGCGGATCGGGATCGTGGAGCAGAACGACAACTGGGAGTACCCGTGGTGGCTGCTCCTGGGCGACCGGGACCTCGTGGCGCTGCAATCCGTCCTGCCCAAGCACCCGCCCGCGGACCCGGCCTCCGTGGACGCGATCGTGTGCACCGGCGACCGCGCGGCCTGCGACCGCCTGGTCCCCGACGGCTGGCGCCTGGAGTGGAACGGCTACGCGGGCTACGCGCTGCCCTGAGCTGAGCTGTTAGGAAGGGCACCTTGTTATGCAAAAAGCGATAACAAGGTGCCCTTCCTTGCACCTCAGCGGAGCGGGACGAGGATCAGGCGGGCGACGTACTTGTCGCCGTCCTTGGCGCCCGCGACGCCGACCTGCGTGCCGGGCGTGATGTCGCTCGGCTGGACCGTATTGCGGCGCTCGACCACCCGCAGCTTGTCGCCGAACGTCCACGTCGCGGTGTAGCCGTCGGTGGACTTCACGGTCACCGAGGAGTCGTCGATCGCGGTCACCTCGCCGCGCTGGACGGCCACCGTCGTCGTGCCGCCGTCCTTGGTCTGCACGACCACCTCGCCGTGCAGGACGTTCTTGCGCAGCAGGGCCCTGTCCTTGCGGCGCTCCCGCCGCTCGTTGACGGAGGGAGAAGACGACGGCGCCGGGTCCGCCTGCTCGAAACCCGCGACGGCCAGCGCCTGCCCGTCCACACCCAGGTCCAAGGGTGCCGGTACGCCCCCGCAGCCGGCGAGCGCCAGGCCCAGTACCGCGATACCTACGACAACTCCGATGCGTCTCATGCGTCTCAGGCTCGGCCATGCGGGCGAGGAATCGGTCAAGCCGATGTACGGGTCTCGTAAGAAGGCAACGTGACCGTGAATCGGGCGCCGCCCTCGGGTGCGTGGCCGGCCTCGATCGTGCCGCCCAGCCGGCGTACCAGCCCGGCGGCGAGCGCCAGGCCGAGGCCGCTGCCCACCTTGCGTACCCCCTCGTAGCGCTGCCGGAGCGCGCCGCGCTCGAACGCGACGGCCAGGTCCTCGTCGGTGAGGCCGGGTCCGCCGTCGCGGACCTCGAGCACGGCGGCGTCGGGCTGTGCCCACGCCGCGAGCACCAGCGGCGCGCCCGACGGCAGGATCCGCAGGGCGTTCTCCAGGAGGCCGTCGACCACCTGCCGGATGCGCCCGGGATCGGTGAACGCGGGGATCTGCCCCTCGGCGGGCAGCGAGACCCGCAGCACCACGCCGGCGGTGGCGCACCGGCCGCCCCACGCCTCGGCGGCGTCCCGGACCAGCGTGGCGAGGTCGATCCGGGCCGGTACGAGGGGAAGTCGGCCGCCTCGAGCCGGGCCAGCGCGAGCAGGTCGCTGACCAGCCGGTCGAGGTGTTCGGCCTCGGCCAGCATGGTCTGGCCGGCCCGCTGCGCACCCCCGGCGGCCACCACCCCGTCGGCGAGCGCTTCGGCGTACCCGCGGATGGCCGTCAGCGGGGTGCGCAACTCGTGCGAGACGGACAGCAGGAACTCCCGCTGCCGGCCCTCGCTGGTGGCCAGGGCGGCGGCCAGGTCGTTCAGCGCGTACGCGAGGTCGGCGGCCTCCTGCGGTGATTCGACCGGCACGCGGACCTTGCGGTCGCCGGCGCGCAGCCGGGCGGCCGCGGTCGCCGCGTTGCGGATCGGCCGGGCCAGCCGCCGGGCCAGCAGGGCGCCCGCGCCGACCCCGGCGGCGAGGCCGGCCAGCAGCGGCAGCCAGAGGGTACGCAGGACCTGCCGCCACAGCCCCGAAGTGGCCGGGGTGGCCAGCACGACGCCGTTCCCGTCCGGGAGCGCGCGGCCGACCACAATGGACGGTCGACCGGACACGAGGCGGCGGCCGGCGAAGTCCTGCCCGGCGGCGATCCGGCGGATCACCTGTGCCGGCAGCCCCGGGCGGTCCGCCTCGCCGTGCCGGATCAGGTACGCGGTGACCTCCCGCGTCTGCATCTGCCGGATGATCCGCTCCTCGTCGGCCGTGCGCCCCCGGTCGAGGCGCGGGCGGAGCAGGTTGGCGGCCAACTGGGCCTGCGCGGTGAGCGACTCGCGCGCCTCCCGTTCCACGGCACGCGCCGCGATCGGGAGCCCGATCAGTGCGGTGACCAGCACCGACACCACAGCCACCGCACATCCGGACAGGACCGCGCGGGCGGTCAGGGTACGGCCGAGCCGTTGCCGCGGCACCACGGGCAGCAGGACGGTCAGGTCACGGCGGTCAGCCATCGGCCGCGTACCCGACGCCCCGGTGGGTCCGCAGTACGGCCGCGCCGGCGCCCAGCTTGCCCCGCACCTGAGCCACGTGCACGTCGACGGTACGGGTGCCGGTGTGCGCGGCGTACCCCCAGACGCTGGCCAGCAGTTCCTCCCGCGTGAACACCCGGCCGGGCCGGCCCATCAGGTGCGCCAGCAGGTCGAACTCGGTGGAAGTGAGCAGCACCGGCGCGCCCTCGACGGTCACCGTACGGCGTTCCGGGTCGAGCGTGATGGGACCGACGGAAAGTGGCCGGCCCGCCGGCGTACCGGCCGTGCGGCGGAGCACCGCGCGGACCCGGGCGACCAGTTCGCGCGGGCTGAACGGCTTGGTCACGTAGTCGTCGGCGCCCAGTTCGAGGCCCACGATGCGGTCGACCTCGTCGTCGCGGGCGGTCAGGAAGATGACCGGCGTCCAGTCGCCGCCGTCCCGCATCCGCCGGCAGATCTCCGTCCCGTCCATGCCGGGCAGGGCGATGTCGAGGACGCAGGCGACCGGTCGAAGGCGCCGGGCGGCCGCGAGACCCGCCGTGCCGTCGTGCTCGACGTGCACGCCGAAGCCGTCCCGGGTCAGGTACATCCTGACCAGGTCGGCGATCGAGCGCTCGTCTTCCACGACGAGGACCAGGCCGTTTTGGCTCACGCCGACCATCATCTAGGACTGGGCGGCAACACAGTGTTCGAGGGAGGTAAGGGTCGGGGCGCCCCATACGGGGAGAGTGGGACGCCCCAACTAGTGAACCTTTTTCAACCTCCCCTGCGGTCCGTCGTGGCCGCAGGGGAGGATCGGGGCGCAAGTGCCGCGCTGTCCGGTTGAAAAAGGTTCATCAGGCGGCAGCCGGCACGGGCGTTTGAACGCGGGATGCCTGCTGGGCGCGCTGGGCCACCAGACGGGGACGGAATGCGTGGCTGAGTAGCGCGTCCAGGTGCCAGACCTGCTTCGAGTGACCGGTCCTGATCCAGAACCGCTCACGAACCCCGTCGATGGCGGTGGCGGCCAGTTCGACCGCGGACAGCCGAGGGTCGGGGTTCCACGTGACGTTGCTGAGGTGCCGGAGCTCGGTGTTGAGGTGCAGCCGCAGCCGGTGCAACACGCGGGTCTCTTGCGTCACCACGAGCCGGCGGTACGTCAGCAGGAGCATGAACTCACCCTGCATGGGCCGGTCCGGACGCAGGCAGCGGGTCACCAGCACGGTCGCGTCGTCGGACTCCACACAGCGCCGGAAAACGGGCATGTGGCGGCTCACGGTCGGGATGGCCACGCCGGCTTCGGCGGCGGCGGGCAAGAACGTTCGGGAGAAGACGTCCATGCTCCGTTAACGATGTGCTAATGAATTTTGTCGCGGGTTAAACCGGAAGTTCCACTGATCTACAGCAATTCCAGGATGGTGGCATTGGCCATCCCGCCGCCCTCACACATGGTCTGCAACCCGTACCGGATGTCGTTGTCCCGCATGTGATGCAGCATCGTGGTCATGATCCGGGCGCCGGAGCCGCCGAGCGGGTGCCCCAGCGCGATCGCGCCACCACGCGGGTTGAGCCGCTCCGGGTCGGCCTCGGTCTCCGCCAACCAGGCGAGCGGTACCGGGGCGAACGCCTCGTTCACCTCGTACACGCCGATCTCCTCGATGCCCAGCCCCGCACGGCGCAGCGCCTTCGCGGTGGCCGGGATGGGCGCGGTCAGCATGATCACCGGATCGTCGGCCGCGACCACGGCGGTGTGGATGCGCGCGAGCGGCCGCAGGCCGTGCTCGCGTGCCCAGTCGGACGTCGTGATCGCGAGCGCCGCGGCGCCGTCGGAGATCTGCGACGCGGACCCCGCGGTGACCACCCCGTCCGTCTTGAACGGCGTGGCGAGCTCGCCCAGCTTTTCCAGCGAGGTGTCGCGGCGGATGCCCTCGTCGGCGTCGACCGGGCCACCCTGCTGGCTGCCAACCGCGGCGATCTCCCGCTTGAACGCGCCGGCGTCCTGCGCGGCCGCCGCCTTCTGGTGGCTGGCCAGCGAGTACTCGTCGAGCTGCCCGCGGGTGAAGCCCCACCGCGCCGCGACCATCTCCGCGCCGACGCCCTGGCTGAAGCCATCGTCGCCGTAGCGCTCGCGGATCCCGTCGCCGAACGGCCACTGGCCGGCCGCGCTCGACCCCATCGGCACCCGCGTCATCGACTCGACCCCGCCGGCCACCACCAGGTCGGCCTGCCCGGACAGCACGGTCGCGGCGGCGAAGTGCACCGCCTGCTGGCTGGAGCCGCACTGCCGGTCGAGCGTGGTGCCGGGCACCGACTCCGGCCAGCCCGCGCCGAGTACGGCGTTGCGGCCGACGTTCCACGACTGCTCGCCGACCTGGGACACGCAGCCCCACACGACGTCCTCGACGTCGGCCGGGTCGAGCCCGGTGCGCTCGGCCAGGGCCCGCAGCACGTGCGCCGACAGGTCGACCGGATGGACGGCGGCTAGGCCGCCCTTGCGCTTTCCGACGGGAGTACGCACCGCGCCGACGATGACAGCGTCCCTCATAGGTCCGACGTTACCCTCTGGTAAATGGATTCCCTTAGGTGGCGCGTACCGCGGAAGCTGCCGCTCGTGAAGCTCGTCGGAGCCGGCGCGCTGCTCGCGGTCGGCCTGCTCTTCGCCGACGGGGACGTGGTCCGGCTGGGGCTCGCCGCTGTCGCGGCGGCGGCCCTCGCCCTGTGGGCGGCGCGCGACCTGCTCGCGCCGGTCCGGCTCGAAGCGGACCCGTCGGGGGTCACCGTGGTCGCGGGATTCGCCGGCCGCCGCCACCTGGCCTGGTCGCAGATCGAGGGGGTACGCGTCGACACGCGACCCCGCATGGGCATGCGCACCGAGATGCTGGAGATCGACGCGGGCGACTCGTTGCACCTCTTCACCGTCTACGACCTCGGCGTGCCACCCGGCGAGGTGGCCCAGGCGCTAACTGAGCGCGGCTACCTGTAGCGCGGTGGCCGCCGCCAGCGCGAGCAGGACCGCACCGCAGCCGGCCGCCTGGATCAACGCCCGCTTGGCCTGCGGCGCGTACGCCAGGATCACCCCGACGATCGCGCCCGTGACCAGGCCGCCCAGGTGCCCGGCGATCGAGATGCTGGACACCGCGAACGTCAGGACCAGGTTGACCACCAGGATGCCGATGACGGCGGACGTGTCCCGCTTGAGCTTGCGCAGGATGATGAAGAACGCCGCGAACAGGCCGAAGATCGAGGTCGACGCGCCCGCGGAGAGGCTGTCGGGGCTGAACAGGTAGCAGGCGACGTTGCCGCCCAGCCCGGCCAGCAGGTAGAGCGAGAGAAACCGGACCGGCCCGAGCACGGCCTCCAGGTTGCGGCCCAGCACCCACAGCGCCCACATGTTCAGCAGCAGGTGGATCAGGCCGTAGTGGATGAACATCGCGGTGATCAGCCGGTAGTACGCGCCGTCGGTGATCCCCGTGTAGACGTCGCCGGACTGCGGGAACGCGCCGATGAAGGTCCGGCCGTTGACGTCGGTGATCGACGGGCCGATCACCCCGCCGATCTGCTGGAGTTGGCCGGCGTCGGTGAACAGTCCACCCCCGAGGAGCGAGTCCGCGCCGGAGAGGGCGAGGCCGATCAGCGCGACGATCACGTTGAGGCCGATGAGGGCCTTGGTGACGTACCCCTCACGGCCGGCGGCACTGCCCCCGAAGGCGGTGCGCGCCGGCCGCTGGGTACGCCGTCCTTCGGCCACACACTCGGGGCACTGGTGCCCGACGGAGGCCGCTCGCATGCAGTCCGGGCAGATCGGGCGGTCACACCGGACACACCGGACGTATGTCTCCCGCGACGGGTGGCGGTAACAGACCGGCACGGTCACGGGTGACTCACTCATGCAGGCAAAGGTACCTGTCAGACGCGCGCGGGACGGTACCTGTCAGGCACCGGCGCCGTGGATCTCCACGCGCTCGATGACAACGTCTTCGACCGGACGGTCGCCCGCCGAGGTCGGCGCGTTGGCGATCGAGTCGACCGTCTTCGCGGAGGTCTCGTCGGCGACCTGACCGAAGATCGTGTGCTTGCGGTTCAGGTGCGGCGTCGGGCTGACCGTGATGAAGAACTGCGACCCGTTGGTGCCCTGGTTGTTGTAGCCGGGCCCGGCGTTGGCCATGGCCAGCAGGTACGGGCGGTCGAAGCTCAGCTCGGGGTGGATCTCGTCCTCGAAGGTGTAGCCCGGTCCACCGCGCCCGGTGCCGGTCGGGTCGCCCATCTGCACCATGAAGCCGCTGATCACGCGGTGCGAGATCGTGCCGTCGTAGTACGGCCCGGAGCCCGGCTGCCCGGTGTTCGGGTTGGTGTACGGCCGCGTGCCCTGGGCGAGCTCCACGAAGTTGCGGACCGTCTTCGGCGCGTGGTTGGGGAAGAGTTCCAACCGGATCGGGCCGTGGTTGGTGTGCAGGGTGGCGTAGAGAGCGTCAGCCACGGGTACTCCTCAGTTGTTGGTTAGTTCCATGCGGATCCTCCCATGTGCCCGTTCCGGCCCGTCGGAGGCATCCAAAGGTGCAGGATGACGAGGAGAAAGGGTCAGGAGGTGAGACCGGTGCTCGGGATTGGGCGGCGCAAGACCCGCAGCCAGTTGGTCAAGGCTGAACTGGGCGAGAGTTTCGATCACTTCATGCAGGCGGCGACGCATGCCGCGGGTGGGGTCGGGGCGACCATGGGTCCACGGACAGCCGACGGAGTCGACCGCGTCAAGAGCGCGGCGTCACAGGGGTGGGAGTCCACCATGGCGGCGCTCGCACCGTTGGCCGTCGCGGCTTTGGACGGGGCCCGCGAGGCCGGCCGTACGACGCGCAAGGCCGGCAGCAAGGCACGGTCCGTCACGACCAAGAAGGAGTCGCGCATGTCGCGGAATCGTTGGCCGATGCTGGCCGGTCTACTGGCCGCCGGTGCTGCTGTGGGGGCGGCCGGTGCGCTGGTGATGCGCCGCCGCAAGCAGCAGCAGTGGCAGGAGTACGACCCCAACAAGGCCATCGACCCCACGGCCCCCCTGGAGGAACCCGCGCCAGCGCCCGACTCTGTTCGGTGATCATGAACGTGTCCCCGGCTTCACCACGGTGGAGCCGGGGACAGCTACAACCAACCGCTGCGGCGGAAGAGGCGGTACAGGGCCAGGGAGATGGTCAGCATTACCGCTAGCACGACCGGGTAGCCGTAGGTCCAGTCGAGCTCCGGCATGTGTTTGAAGTTCATGCCGTAGATGCCGGCGATCGCGGTCCACACCGCCGCGATACCCGCCCAGGCAGCGATCTTGCGCATGTCGTTGTTCTGATCGACGGTGACCTGCGCGAGACGCGCCTGGAGCACGGAGTTGAGCAGGTCGTCGTACGAGTTGATCTGTTCGACGGTACGGGTCAGGTGGTCCTGGACGTCCCGGAAGTAGCGCCGGATCTCCTTCGGCACCTCCCGGTTGACCTGGGCGGTCAGCGTCTGCAGCGGCCGTTGCAGGGGCAGCACCGCGCGCTTGAACTCGACCAGTTCGCGCTTCATCTGGTAGATCCGCTGGATCCGGCCGTGCGAGTTGCGCGCGAACACCTCGGCCTCCAGCGCGTCGAGATCGCCCTCGACGTGGTCGGCGACCTCGACGTACAGGTCGACCACCCGGTCGGTCACCGCGTACGCCACCGCCCACGGGCCCTGCTCCAGCAGTTCCCGCTTCGACTCCAGGTCGGCGCGGACCGGCGACAGCTTGGACGCGTCGCCGTGCCGCACGGTGATGACGAACGCCGGCCCGATGAAGAGCATCACCTGGCCGGTCTCGACCACCTCGGAGGTCTCCGTGAGCTCGCCGTGCCCCACATACCGGGCGGTACGCAGCACCAGCGAGCTCACCTCGCCGAACTGCTCCAGCTTGGGGCGCTGCTCGCCCTTGACCGCGTCTTCGACGGCCAACTCGTGCAACCCGTACGTCTCGGCGATGTCGGCCATCTCCGCCTCGCTCGGCTCGTGCAGGCCCAGCCAGACGAAGGCGTGCCGCTGGCGTTCGCGGCGGGCGGCGGCCAGCGCCTCGGCGTAGTGCCACTCGCCCGGCTGGCGTTCGCCCTCGATGTAGACCGCGCAGTCGACGATCCCGCTGTGCTCCGACGAGGGCGCGAGTGGCCGCCGGTTGGCCGCGTCCGCCGGGCTCAACATCCTGGTCATCACCCGCCGCACGGGATCGGTCCAGGTACGCGACAGCGGCCGTCCCCCATCCGCACGCGTCACACCGTCATCCGCCATGGCGCAATTCTGCTCTGACGGGTTACCCCCGAAACAGGGCGCCGGGTGGACCGGCCGCGTCGGGGGTGGGGGGTGCGAGCGGCCCACCCGGCGCCGGTGGGGGCGGGGGGTTGTGCTTATGGGGTCAACCGCATAGCTAGCGATTGGCGCTCGCAGCATTGTGAGCCGATCGCCGGCCCGAGGGGAACCCTGGGCCGGCGAAGATCACTCATTGTCGGAAATCCGACACCGGAAACTTGTTACGCGCGGACCGCCTCGACCGCGGCGGCCAACCGGCGCACGCCCTCGTCGACCTGGTCGACGGTCACCGCGGAGTACGCCAGGCGCAGCGCGTGCTCGCCGCCTTCCAGCAGGAAATCGCTCCCCTTGACCACCGCGACGCCCCGCTCGGCGGCCGCCGCGAAGACGTCGTCGGCGCGTACGTCGTCGGGCAGCTCGATCCAGAGGAAGTAGCCGCCGTCCGGCTCGGTGAACCGGACCCCCGGGATGTGCTCGCGCAGGGAGGTGGCCAGGACCTTCGCCCGCTCGCCGAGCGCGGTGCACACGGTCTGGATCGACCGGTCGATGTCGCCGGACGCGCAGAACTGGTGCACGATCGCCTGCGCCACCATGCCGGGCGAGATGTAGAGGTTGGTGGCCCGCTTGGCGATGTCGGCGATCAGCGGCGCCGGCCCGACGAGGTAGCCGACCCGTACACCAGGGCAGACCGTCTTGGTGAAGCTGGAGGCATGCACGACCACGCCCTTGTCGTCCAGCGAGAGCATCGAGGGCAGGGCCTCGCCGCGGAAGCGGATGTCCGCGTACGGGTCGTCCTCGAAGATCGTGAAGCCGTACTCGGTGGCGAGGTCGAGCAGCGCCCGCCGTTTCGCGAGCGACAGCGTGACGCCGGCCGGGTTCTGGTAGTTCGGGATGATGTGCGCCAGCTTGGGGCGTACCCCGGACTCCAGCAGCTTGCGCAGCTCGTCGGTGTCGACGCCGTCCGGCTGGATGGTGACCGCGTGGATCTCGCCACCCTTGGAGCGCAGGTTGAGCAGGGTGCGGTCGTACGTCGGCCGCTCCACCACCACCGCGTCGCCGGCTCCGACCAGGTAGTCGAACAGGAACGCGTCGGCCTGCAGCGAGCCGTTGGTGACGAGGACCTGGTCGACGGAGACGCCGTGCTTCTTCGCGATCCACTTCCGCAGGGGCGGGTAGCCGACGGAGGTGCCGTACGCCGTGATCCCACCGGGATCGGCGTCGAAGGCGCGGACGGCAGCGGCCTTGAGGCCCTCGACGTCGACGATGTCCAGCGAGGGCGCACCACGGGCGAAAGAGATCAACTGCTCGGCGGTCATGGTTGTCCAGCGTACGGGGTCACACGCTGGCGGCACTCCGCTGCTGGGCCCACACGCGCATGATGTCGCGCACCGAGATCACGCCCAGCACCTCGCTCTCCTCCAGGACGACGAGGTGCCGGAAGCCGCCCCGGGCCATGGCCGCGGCCGCCTCTTCGAGAGTCCACTCCGGGGTGGCGTACACCACGTCCCAGGTGAGGTGGGCGGAGGTGCGCTCCACGTCCGGGTCGAGCCCGGCACCGATGGCACTGAGCACGTCACGCTCG
The DNA here is from genome assembly GCF_011764445.1 of Phytohabitans rumicis. Taxonomy (NCBI): domain Bacteria; kingdom Bacillati; phylum Actinomycetota; class Actinomycetes; order Micromonosporales; family Micromonosporaceae; genus Phytohabitans; species Phytohabitans rumicis. The sequence goes on along the minus strand of NZ_BLPG01000001.1, from coordinate 4,573,978 downwards.
GTCATAATCCCGACTCCTTCGGAGTCCGGGTCGATCACGACGGCGGACCCGATCCGGCGGGTCGCCATCATCCGCGCAGCCTGCCGGAGCGTGTGCTCGGGACCGACGACGAGAACCTGGCTGGACATGGCATCGCGTACACGCATCGCACATCACCCCTGAAGGCACCGTACGAACATGGTCGCCCGCATGAAGACAGAACTACAAGACTTGTGTTCTGTCCCCGGAGCACTCAAGTAGATAGATTCGGGTGGTGCCCACGGAGCCATTACGCTGCGCCGGCGCCTTGATCGTCGACGACGACGGGCGCATTTTCATCCAGCGCCGGTCACCCGATCGGCGCCTGTTTCCCAATATTTGGGACATCGTCGGTGGCCATTTGGAACCCGAAGAGAGCGTCGAGGAGGCCCTGCGCCGGGAGGTGCGGGAGGAGACCGGCTGGACGATCTCGGTGGTGCTCGGCCCGGTCGGCGAGTACACATACACCGGCAACGACGGAATAGACCGGACAGAAGCCGATTTTCTGGTACGAGTTGATGGCGACCTGGACCACCCTCGACTGGAGGCGGGCAAGCACACCGAGTTCCGTTGGATCACCGAGAGTGAGCTCGACGTATTCGACGAGCACCGCGACGTCAACCACGGCCTGATCCGGAAGATCACCGAGGACGGCTTCGCCGCGCTCCACATACTCGGCCTCTGAACACGGCGCTATCCTCACGGCGTCGGGCAGGTTAACCGCCGGGGAAGGAACGTCGTCATGATCGGCTTAGTACTCGCGGCCGGCGCGGGCCGGCGGCTGCGGCCGTACACCGACACACTTCCGAAGGCGCTGGTCCCGGTGGACGGGGAGACCACGATCCTCGACATCGCCCTGCGGAACCTCGCCGAGGTGGGTCTGGGGGACATCGCCGTGGTCGTCGGGTACGCCGCCGGAGCCGTCGAGGCCCGGCAGGCCGCGCTGCAGGACCGGTACGGCGTACGGCTCACCCTCGTGCCCAACGACAAGGCCGAGGAGTGGAACAACGCGTACTCGCTGTGGCTGGCACGGGACCACTTCGCGGACGGCGCGCTGCTGGTCAACGGCGATACGGTGCACCCGGTGAGCATCGAGAAGACCCTGCTGGCCGCCCGCGGACCGGGCATCCTGCTCGCCGTCGACGACGTGAAGTCGCTCGCCGACGAGGAGATGAAGACGACCTTCGACGCCGGCGGGCAGCTCACCCGGATCACCAAGCTGATGGACCCGGCGGAGGCGTTCGGGGAGTACATCGGCGCCACGCTCATCGAGCCGCACGCGGCCGCCGCCCTGGCCGACGCGCTGGAGGCCACCTGGCGCCGGGATCCCAACCTCTACTACGAGGACGGCTACCAGGAGTACGCCGACCGCGGCGGCGAGGTGCGGGCGGCCACGATCGGCGCGGTGGAGTGGGTCGAGGTGGACAACCACGCCGATCTCGCCCGCGCCCGGGAGATCGCATGCCACTACTAGCCCGCACGGTCAACACGCCGCTCGCCATCGAGGTACGCCGGGGCGCGGTGGCCGAGCTCGGCCGCCTCCTCGCCGACCGGCGGATCTCCGGCGGCGGCGACGTGGCCGTGGTGATCGGGCCGGGCCAGGGTGAGCGGATCGCCGAGCTGATCCGCCCGGGGCTGGGCCGCGCCGATCTCTTCACGGTCACCGGCGGCACCCTGGACTCCGCGCTGGAGCTCGGCAACCGGCTGCGCCAGCGGTCGTACGACGCGGTGGTGGGCATCGGCGGCGGCAAGACCATCGACACCGCCAAGTACGCCGCGTCCCGCTACGCCATCCCGATGGTGACCGTGGCGACCAGCCTCGCCAACGACGGGATCGCCTCGCCGGTCGCCTCCCTGGACCACGACGGCGGGCGCGGCTCGTACGGCGTACACATCCCGATCGCGGTCGTCGTCGACCTCGACTTCGTGGAGAACGGGCCGGACCGGCAGACCCAGGCCGGCATCGGCGACGCCCTCAGCAACATCAACGCGGTCGCCGACTGGGAGCTGTCCCACCGGGTACGCGGGGAGCCGATCGACGGCCTCGCCGTGGCGCTCGCCCGGACCAGCGCCGTCGCCCTGCTCAACCACCCCGGCACGATCACCGACGACGCGTTTCTCACCACGCTCGCCGAAGCGTTGATCATGGGTGGGCTGGCGATGGCGATCTGCGGGTCGAGCCGACCGGCCAGCGGCAGCTGCCACGAGGTCTCGCACGCCATCGACCTGCTCCTGCCGGGCACCGCGTCGCACGGCGAGCAGGTCGGCCTGGGTGCGCTCTTCTGCACGTACCTGCGCGGCGACACGGCCGGTTTTGACCAGCTCAGGACCGCCCTGCGCCGGCACGGCCTGGCGACCCGCCCGAGCGACCTCGGCCTGACCGACGACGACTTCGTCAAGGTCGTCGCGCACGCGCCGGCGACCCGCCCCGACCGGTACACGATCTTGGAACACCTCGCGATGGAGCCGGAGCAGATCCGGGCGCGGCTGGCAGACTACGTCGATGCAGTCGGCGACGATAAGTAGGCCCGGACCGGCCGAGTTCTACCGCGTCAACCGCGGCGGTGGGCTCTTCAGCGAGGCGGTCAGCCAGCGCCTGGGCGCGATCCTGGCGGCGGCCGGCAACCGCCTCGGCCTGTCCCCGACCACGCTGACGGTCGCCAACCTGGTGCTCGGGCTCGCCACCTCGGTCGCCGTCGTGGCGCTGGCCGAGCCGGTCGCGGACGGGCGCGTGCCCGCCTGGCCGGTCGGCCTGCTCGCCCTGGTGGGCTGGCAGCTGGCGTACGGCCTGGACTGCGCGGACGGCCAGCTCGCCCGGGTGACCGGGCGAACCAGCCCGGCCGGCGCCCGGGTCGACATCCTGTGCGACGTGGCCGCCCAGATCGCCCTGGTCACCGCGCTCGGGGCGACCGCCGTGGCGCAGCGCCCGTCGACGCCCGCGTGGCTGGTGTCCGCGTTCGCCGGGACCTGGATGGTCAACCTGGTCACCTCGGTGATGCAGTCCGGCCCGAACGCCGCGAGCATGGTCCCCTCGACGTCGCTGCCCGTACGCGTGGTCAAGCTGATCCGCGACTACGGCGCGGTGATCTTCGTGGCCGCCGCGGTGCTGCTCGTGGCCCCATCCTGGTCGGTCTGGTTCATCGCCGCCTTCACCGTCGTCAACGGCGGCTTCCTGCTGGCCAGCATCGCCTTCAGCGCCCGCGCGGCCCGCTAGACATTTCCGCGTACACCTCGATGAGGCGCTTGGTGACCACGTCGGGGTGGAAGGTGTGCTCGTAGCGGGAGCGGGCCACCTGGGACAGCGGCGCGGCCCCGGCAAGGACGGCCGGCAGGGCGGCGGCCAGGGCCTCGGGGTCGGGGGCACGATCCAGCCGGCCTCGCCCACCAGGTACGGGATGCCGCCCAGCGCCGTACCCAGCACCGGCCGGCCGGCGGCGAGCGCCTCGATGACCACCGTGGGCAGGACGTCGTGCCAGGTCGACGTGGCGAGCACGACGGCGGCGTCGCGCACGGCGGCGCGTACCCCGTCCCGGTCCAGCACGCCGAGGAACTCGACGTCGTCGCGGCTCGCGGCCGCCTCCTCGACCAGCCCGCGCAGCTCGCCGTCGCCGGCTATCCGCAGCCGCCCAACCGCCCCGTCCGGATGCCGGCGCCAGGCGTCGAGCAGCAGGCCGACGCCCTTCTCCGGGGAGAGCCGGCCGAGGAAGAGAAACCCGTCGCCGAGCGGGGCGGGCGCCCCCGGGTCGGGCACCGAGTTCGGCTTGACCACGATCCGGTCGTCCGGGATGCCGTAGTCGCGCAGGTGCTCGGCGATCGCCTCGGTGAGCGCGATGTACCTGTCGACCGAGCGCCAGGTCGGCCGGTGCACCGCGAGGGCGGTCGCCATCAGCGCGCTCTGCGCCCGGGAGCCCCGGTAGCACCGGTGCACCACAGCCGGAACCCCTACAAAACGCCCGCGACAGTCCTGGCAGATGCCCCCGTCCCGGAAATACAGGCCAGACGCGCACACCTGGCGGTAGTTGTGGACCGTCTGCACGACCGGCACGCCGTGCCGGTGCGCGGTCCGCACCACCCAGGGCGACAGCAACGGGTACGGGTTGTGCAGGTGCAGCACGTCCGGGCGATGCTCCTGGATGAGCGCGGCGAGGTCGCGCTGGGCGCCCGGGGCGTAGATCGGCGCCAGCGGCAGCAGCGCCTTGCTCGCCTTGGGCAGGTCGGCGATCTCATCGGAGCTGCGCAGGAACGGCAGCACCGTGACCCCGGCCGCCGCCAGCTGGGCGATCTCCAGGTCGACGATCGTGTTTTCGCCGGACGGCTGGGCGGCCCGGTAGCGGTTGTGCGCGACGACCACCTTCACGGCTTTAGAAGCTACCGTTTGTCACATGCCCGAGTTGCCCGAGGTGGAGGCGCTCGCCGCGTATCTTCGCGAGCGGGCCGCCGGACGGCGCGTCGACCGGATCGAAATCTCCGCGATCAGCGCCCTGAAGACGTACGACCCGCCGCCGTCGGCCGCGGCCGGACTGGAGCTGACGGGCGCGTCCCGGCACGGCAAGTTCCTCGACATCCATCTTGGTGCCGATCTGCACCTCGTGGTGCACCTGGCCCGGGCCGGCTGGCTGCACTACCGCGACGCGTTCCCCGGCACCGCACCGCTCAAGCCCGGCAAGGGCCCGATCGCCGTGCGCGTACGCCTCGACGACGGCTCCGGCTTCGACCTCACCGAGGCCGGTACGCAGAAGAAGCTCTCCGCCTACCTGGTGAAGGACCCGATGCAGGTGCCCGGCGTCGCCAAGCTCGGCCCGGACGCCCTGGCCGCCGACCTGCCGACGTTCGCCGAGCGCCTACGCGGCCGGCGCGGCCAGGTCAAGGGCGTCCTCACCGAGCAGGAGGTGCTGGCCGGCGTCGGCAACGCGTACTCGGACGAGATCCTGCACGCCGCGAAGCTGTCGCCGTTCGCCATCACCACCCGGCTGACCGACGAGCAGATGGCGGGACTACACAGCGCATTGCGGGACGTACTCAATGACGCGGTGGCCCGTTCGGTCGGCCAGCGGGCCGCGGAGCTCAAGGGCGAAAAGCGGTCCGGACTTCAGGTGCATGCCCGGACCGGCCTGCCTTGCCCGGTGTGTGGCGACACGGTGCGGGAAGTGTCCTTTGCCGACTCCAGCCTGCAGTATTGCCCGACATGCCAGACGGGCGGAAAGCCACTTGCCGATCGCAGACTGTCACGGCTCGTGCGCTAACCGGATCCGCGAGGTAAACAATGCCGTTCGGATCCGTAAACCGGGCCCGATGGGCGCCTTCATTTCGGGCATCCATCGGTATAGTGACTCGGTCGCTGGTCCCATTCGATCACCGTGGGGCGTATTGTCTCTCGGGTCGCCGATCTGCCGCGGTAGCCGTGGGAGACTGGTGCGGTGGTCAGTCCCGAGCCTGACGGCACATGGGCGGCACGTGCAAAGCGGGAGGACGTAGGTGAGGTGACGACAAGCCTCCAACGCCCGGTAGCAAACACAGGCCGGAGCAGCACCGTGCGTCACGTCGACAGCTTCGAGATTCAGGCTCCGACGCCACCGCCGCACAACGGCGTGCCGCGGTCCGCTTGGGCGCGCGCGCACCGCCGGGCGTCGCGCTGGCACCGTCCCTACACCGTGGCGCTCCTGTTCCTCGACTACGGCGCGGCCGCGCTGGCGAGCTTCATCTCCATCTCCGCGTACGACCAGGCGGTCTCCGGTTTCCAGGACGCCGACGAGGCGTGGTTCAAGACCGTGGCGTACGTCCTGCTGCCCGTCGGCTGGCTCATCATGCTGTGGGGCAACGGCGCCTACGACCGCCGCTATCTCGGCCTCGGCACCGATGAGTTCAAACGCGTCGTACGCGCCTCGGTGACGGTCATGGCGAGCGTGTCGTTCCTCGCGTTCGCCACCAAGACCGACCTGTCCCGACTCACCGTGGCCACCGCCCTGGTCGGCGCCACCCTGGCCATCCTCATCGCCAGGTACTCCGCCCGCTTCGTACTGCACCAGGTCCGCAAGCGGTCCGGGCAGGCGGCCCACCGGATGCTCCTGGTCGGCACGCTGCCGGAGACCCTGGAGGTCTACACGGCGGTCACCCGCAGCCCGTCCGCCGGCCTGATCCCGGTCGCCATCCACATCACCGACGGGTACGCCGCCGCGCGCGGAATCGATACGCCGGTCCCGGTGTACGCCGGGCGCGACGTGCTCACCCTCGTGCGCGAGGTCGGGGCCGACACGATCGCGGTGTGCGGCTCGGCCAGTGCCGAGCCCGGCGAGCTGCGCCGCCTGGCCTGGCAGCTCGAAGGCACCGGTGTCGACCTGGTGGTCGCGCCGCAGCTGACCGACATCGCCGGGCCACGCGTGCACATCCGGCCGATCGAGGGCCTGCCCCTGCTGCACGTCGAGGAGCCGACCCTGTCCGGGATCGGCTGGCTGGCGAAGAATCTGCTCGACCGGGTGGCCGCCGGGCTCGGCCTGCTGCTGCTGGCGCCGCTCCTCACCGTCATCGCGGTGGCCATCAAGATGTCCGACCGCGGCCCCGTCTTCTTCCGGCAGCCCCGGGTGGGTCACGAGGGCCGGACGTTCCGGGTCTGGAAGTTCCGGACCATGTACGTCGACGCGGAGGACCGGCTCGCGACCCTGGTCGACCAGAACGAGTCCGACGGCATGCTCTTCAAGATCAAGGAGGACCCGCGGGTCTTCCCGGTCGGGCGGTTCCTGCGGGCCAGTTCCCTCGACGAGCTGCCGCAGCTCATCAACGTGCTCCGGGGCGAGATGTCGCTCGTCGGACCGCGACCGTTGCCGGCCGACGACGGTGACTTCCTCGGCGACGTCCGGCGCCGGCTGCTGGTCCGCCCCGGCATCACCGGCCTGTGGCAGGTGTCCGGCCGCTCCGACCTGTCCTGGGACGAGGCCGTCCGGCTCGACCTGTACTACGTGGACAACTGGTCGCTCGCCTACGACCTGAACATCCTGTGGCGCACGGTCGGCGTGGTTCTCGCCCGCAAGGGTGCCTACTAAAGGTGCCATGATTCGGGCGTGAGCCCAGCTAACGTTTCGGCAGCGCTCGCGGTCCTCGCTCTGATCAGCGCGCTGGCCGCGGCGGTCTGGGCGGTCGCCCGCCTGCGCGCCCGGCGCGCGATCGCCACCGCCACCCAGCGCGCGACGTACGACGTGCTGCACACCGCCGGGCTCGCCGCCGATCCGCTGCGTACCGGCCTGAGCCAGGCCAGTGCCGCGAAGGCGATCCGGCACCTGCGCGCGCTCGTCGGGGCGGCCGGGCTGGCCCTGGTCAACTCGGACAGCGTGCTGGCCCTCGACGGCCGGGGCATGCACCACTCGGCACAGCTCGTGGCCGCCGCGAAGCGGGCCGTCGAGGCCAACCGCTCCACCGTGCTCGGCCACGCGGAGCTGCCCTGCGACCGGGTGGATTGCCCGATCCGGGGCGCGGTCGTCGCCCCGCTGACCCGCCCCGACGAAACGGCACCGGGCGCGTTGGTCGCGATCGCGGACGACCAGCCGGCGCCGGGCCTCGTACAGGCGACGCTGGAGACGGCCCGGTGGGCCGGCGCCCAGCTCGCGCTCGCCGAGCTGGACTCGTCGCGGGAGCTGCTCGCCCGAGCGGAGGTCCGGGCACTGCGGGCCCAGATCAGCCCGCACTTCGTCTACAACGCGCTGTCGGCTATCGCGTCCTTTGTCCGGACGGATCCGGAACGCGCCCGCGAGCTGATCCTCGAGTTCGCCGAGTTCACCCGGTACTCGTTTCGCGCCCACGGTGAATTCACCACGCTCGCGGAGGAACTACGGTCCATCGACCGATACCTGACCATCGAGCGCGCCCGCTTCGGCGACCGCCTCCAGGTACGGCTGCAGATCGCGCCCGAGGTACTGCCCGTCGGCCTGCCGTTCCTGTGCCTGCAACCGCTGGTGGAGAACGCGGTCCGGCACGGCCTGTCCCGCAAACCGGGCATGGGTATGGTGAGCATCGAGGCTCGGGACGCCGGGGCGGAATGCCACATCACCGTCGAAGACGATGGTGTGGGCATGGACCCGGCCGTACTTGTCGCCGGCGTCGCCGAGGCGGCCGACGGCGCCGAGTCGGGCCACGTCGGTCTGTCCAACGTGGACGAACGGATGCGGTCGGTGTTCGGTGACCAGTTCGGGCTCGTGGTGGAAACCGGTCTGGGAGCGGGTACGAAGGTGAGCATGCGGGTGCCGAAGTTCCATCCGGCGGTCAGGACCGGGCTATGACCGCCTTCCTCCGGGTGCTCGCGGTCGACGACGAACCCCCCGCCCTGGACGAGCTGGCGTACCTGCTGCGCACTGATCCGCGGGTCGGCCGCCTGCACACCGCCGGCGACGCCACCGAGGCGCTGCGGGTGCTGCGCGACACCGATGTCGACGTCGTCTTCCTGGACATCCGGATGCCCGGACTCGACGGGATGGAGCTGGCCCGGGTGCTGCGGCGCTTCGCCCGGCCGCCCGCGATCGTCTTCGTCACCGCGTACGACGACGCGGCGGTGGACGCCTTCGACCTTGGCGTGACCGACTACGTCCGCAAGCCGGTGCAGTCCGAGCGGATCGCCGAATCGCTGCGCCGGGTGGTCAGCTCGCGCATGGTGTCCGCCCACCCCGCCGCCGCGACCCGAGCCGAGGAAGACCCCACGATCCCGGTCGAGCTGGCCGGCACCACCCGGATGCTCCCCCGCTCGGCGGTGCGCTGGGTGGAGGCCCAGGGTGACTACGCCCGGCTACACACGGCCGACGGCTCCCACCTCGTACGCGTACCACTGGCGACGCTCGCCGAGCGCTGGGCCGACGCCGGATTCGTCCGGATCCACCGGTCGTACCTGGTGCAGCTGCGCCTCATCGCCGAGCTGCGCCTCGCCAACTCCGGGTACGTCGTCGTGGTCGACGACACCGAACTCCCGGTCTCCCGCCGGCACACCCGCGAGCTCAAGGACAAGCTGGTCCGCGCCGCCAAACAGGACTGGAACCGCTAGCGCTGCAACAGATCGCCGGCCGACCGCGTCCCGGGTGCGAGGGGTGGGCATGGACGGCACCGATATCGCCTTCGAGGAGTTCGTACGGTCTCGCTCGGCGGCGCTCGTGCGCTACGGCTATGTACTGACCGGCAACGCGCACGACGCGGCCGACCTGGCGCAGGAGGCGCTGGCCCGGCTCGGTTCGAGCTGGTCGCGGGTGCGGCGTCGGGATGACCCCGAGGGGTACGTCCGCACCACCATGGCCCGGCTGCACATCAGCCGGTGGCGGCGGCTACGCCGGGAGCGCCTGGTCGGCGAGGTACCGGATCGGGGGTACGCCGACCCGGGGCTCGCCAACGCGGAGGCCGACGCCGGACTGTGGCAGGCGCTCGGCGCACTGCCGCGCCGCCAGCGCGCCGTGCTGGTCCTGCGCTACTACGAGCAGCGCGGCGACGACGAGATCGCCGCCCTGCTGGGCATCTCCCGCGGCACCGTACGCAGCCAGGCCGCCCGCGGACTCGACAAGCTGCGCGCCAAGTGGGCACCCGCCCATCCGCGCGTCACCAGTGGGAGGGCTCGATGATCGACCAACTCGAAGAGGCGCTGACCCGTGCCCTGACCGCAGCCGCGGACGGCACGCCGCAGCCCGGCGATGACTTCGTATCGGGGGTCCGGCACCGGCAACGGCAGCGCCGAAACCGGCGGGTCGCCGCCGTGGCCGCGTGCGCCGTCGTACTCACGACCGTCGGCACGGTGACCGCGATCAGCCCGAGCAGACCGGCTCCACCGCCCGAGCCGGTCGCCATGTCGTGGTGGTCCGGGGTCGTTCCGGACTTCGCGGCCGCCAAGGCACCGCAAGAGGTCTGGCCCGAGGCCGTACGCCGCTTGCCGCAGAACCTTCCGGACGGCCGCCAGTACCAGGTCGTCGCCGTGATCGACGAGCACCGCTACCTGATAACCACCCACGAGTACGTGCTGACGGCCGACGGGATAGTCGCCCAGAAGCCGGATCCGCGACCGACGGGACCGTCGGTGTTCGACGTCAAGGCGAACACGGTCCGGCCACTCTTCGACCCGGACAGCAAGATCGGCGCGGACGTGGTCTGGTACTCGGCCGATGGGGCCGCCCTGGTCGGTGATCGGGCAGTGTGGCTGATCGCCGTCAACCGCCGCAGCGGCGGCAGCTTCGAGCTGTGGTCGTCCGGCGTCGACGGGGTGGGCGGTCCCCGCCGGCTCGCCGTGGTGACCGGCGACCGGACCGTGCCGCACATCAGCGTCGTCGGCGACGCCGTCTACTGGCAACAGACGAACGCTAACGGCCAGGGGTCGGCCGGCGTGTACCGCCAGCCGGTCTCCGGCGGAGCGGCCGAACGGATCGCCGGCAGCGAGGGGTACACGTGGTTCGGTGTGTCGCCCTGGGTGACCAACGCCGAAGAGGCGGCGCTGCCGGGCCAGAAGCCCGCCCCCAGCAAGGGAACGCTGTGGAACCTGGCCACCGGCGAGCGGCGGCCGTGGACCGTGCACCCGGATGCCCGGCACCTGAGCTGTGACCCGGTGCTGTGTGCGGGCCAGGCAAGCGACGGCAAGCCGGTCCTGCAGCAGCTCGACGGCACCGAATACCAGGTGCTGCCGTACGGCGACCTCAGGTTCGCCATGCAACCGGCGCGCGAGGGACGCTTCGGCGTGGGCTCCATCGCGCGTTCGGACGGGCGGGCCGAGTTCATCTGGGACCGGTACACGGGCACGGCCGCCGTGTTCCACACCGGGAACAAGCCCGGATCGCGTTCGGAAAGCCTGGAAGGCATGACCGTGTTCGGTTTCGAGAACTCGACGGTCCAGTGGTCGGACGGTCGAGGCGGGTCCTACGTACTTGATCTTGCCGCAATCCACTAGCGGACCTTGACATCGGGCGGTGGTGGGCGAGACTGCCGGTCATGGACGAGCCCACCACCGTGGCCGGCGTGCCGCCGCAGCGAACCAGGATCGTGCTGGCCGACGTGGTGCGCAAGCGCGACCACGACCGCACCCGCGCCGAACTGGCCGAGCAGACCCGGGTCGGCGAGGCGCTCGTCCGCGGGCTGGTCCGGGCCCAGCTCGCACTCGCGCTGCGACTCTCCGTCGTGGTCGGCATCGGGCTGGGCGCGCTGCCGCTGCTCTTCGCGGTGGCGCCCACCACCAGCACGGTAAAGATCGTCGGCATCAGCCTGCCGTGGCTGCTGCTGGGCGTCGGCTCCTTCCCGTTCCTCCTGGTCACCGGCTGGGCATACGTGCACCTCGCCGAGCGCAACGAGCAGGACTTCACCGCCGTGGTCCACCGCCCGGAGCGGTGATGGGCAACCCGTACATCGTCCCGGCGATCGTCGCGGTCACGCTGGCCACCGTCGCCATCGGCTTCTACGGGCTCAAGCTGGCCCGCACGACGTCCGACTTCCTGGTCGCGTCCCGCATGGTCAGCCCGACCTGGAACGCCGCCGCGATCGGCGGGGAGTACCTGTCCGCCGCGTCGTTCCTGGGCGTGGCGGGCCTGATCCTCAAGTACGGCGTCGACGTCCTGTGGTACCCGGTCGGCTTCGCCGCGGGCTACCTGGCGCTGCTGCTCTTCGTCGCCGCCCCGCTGCGCCGGTCCGGCGCCTTCACCCTGCCCGACTTCTGCGAGGTCCGGCTGCACTCGCGCCGCCTACGCAAGCTCGCGACCGCGTTCGTCGTCTTCATCGGCTGGCTCTACCTGGTCCCGCAACTCCAGGGCGCGGGCCTTACCCTCACGACGGTCACCGGCGGCCCTTACGAGTTGGGCGCCCTCCTGGTCGGCGCGGTGGTGACCATCAACGTGGCGCTCGGCGGGATGCGCGCGATCACGTTCGTGCAGGCGTTCCAGTACTGGCTGAAGCTCACCGCGCTCGCCGTACCCGCCATATTCCTGGTCCTGCACTGGCAGGCCGACGGGCGCCCGCCGATCACCCCCGCGGACGGCCTGACGTTTCAGCAGAACACCACCGTCGTGGTCCAGGACCGCGCGACCCTCACCCTTCCCGATGGGTCCACACAGGAGGTACGCCCCGGCGAAGAGCTGTCCTTCCAAACGGGCGACCCGGTGCCGAAGGTGTCCGGTGTGGAGACCGCCGGAGGGCTGGACTGGCTGCTGCCCGGCAACGAACCGGGTGGGCTCTTCGGCACGTACAGCCTGATCCTGGCGACCTTCCTGGGCACAATGGGCCTGCCGCACGTCCTCGTGCGCTTCTACACCAACTCGGATGGCGCCGCAGCGCGCCGGACAACGCTGGTCGTACTGGGCCTCGTGGGCCTCTTCTACCTCGCGCCGACGCTGTACGGCGTCCTCGGCCGCGTCTATACCCCCCAACTCCTGCTGACCGGCCGGACCGACGCTGTCGTGCTGCTCCTGCCGAGCGCGGTGGTCGGCTCCGGCGTGCTGGGGCAATTGCTGGCGGCGCTGGTGGCAGCGGGGGCGTTCGCCGCCTTCCTGTCGTCGAGCTCCGGCCTGCTGACCAGCGTCGCGGGCGTGATCTCCACGGACGTCCTGGCGCACGCCAGCGACCGCGGCCCGGGGCAGCGCGGCTCGGTGCGGGACTTCCGCGTCGCCGCGCTGGTCGCCGGGCTGGTCCCGGTGGTGCTCGCGCTCAACGTGGCCAGCCTCGACGTGTCGCAGGTCGTCGGGCTGGCGTTCGCCGTGGCGGCCTCCAGCTTCTGCCCGCTGCTCGTGCTGGGCATCTGGTGGCGCGGTCTCACCGACCTGGGCGCGGCCGCGGGCATCCTGGCGGGCGGCGGGGCGGCTGCCGGCGCCGTCCTGGTCACCGTGCTGGGACCGCCCCTGCACGGCTGGACGGCCGCACTCGTCGGCCAGCCGGCGGCCTGGACCGTGCCGTTGGCATTCGCGGTGATGGTGACCGTGTCGCTGGCCACCCGGCGCCGTACGCCCGCGGACGTCGGCACCACAATGCTCCGCCTACACGCCCCGGAAAGCCTTCGACTCTGATCCCATTGGGAATGTCGCGAATATCGGGTCAGCGCAGCAACGCCTCGCCGGGTATTCTCGGCCGCGACATCACATTAGGCAGGGAGGCAAGGCGATATGACGTACACCGCCACGCTGACCGCGGCCCTCGGCGGAGTAACCGAGGCGCAGCTTGCGCATTGGCGCCGCCGACCAAATCCCCTGCTGATTCCCGAGCATGCCGGTCCCGGAAAGATCCGGTACAGCTTCCGGGACCTGCTCGCCGTTCGCACCGTCGCTAATCTGCGCGCCGAGGTCTCGCTGCAAAAGATCCGCAAGGCGGTCACCAATCTCAAACACTTCGACGATTTCGACCACCTATCTAATTACCAGCTTGTCGCCGACAACGACACCATCGTGTGGGTCGGAGACCAGGCAGTCGACATCCTCAGGCGTCCGGGCCAGCAGGTGCTAGTGACCATGCGCGACGTACTGGGAGAGTTCGTTGGGTGGACCGGGGCCACCGTGGTCCCCTCGCCCATCCCAAGCCTGGGCTGCGAATAGACTCCCTGGTCCTGCGCGGATATCCGGTAATCGATGAGAGTCGCGTGCCGTACGACACCGTCGCCTCGCTCGCCGCCGAAGGTTTCGACGGCGAAGGCATACGCCAGTTCTATCCCTCGGTCAGTGACGTCGGCGTGGCCGGAGCCGTCGCATTCGACCAGTACGTGCGCGAGTATGGCCGAGCCGCTTAGCGCCGTGGACATTCTTCTCGACGAGCAGGTGCCTGAGTTGGTCCTCGCTCCACTCCGTTCCCTTCTGTCCGGTCATAGGATTGACCATGTGCAAAAGATTGGCTGGAAAGGAAAGCAAGACGTCAACCTCATCCCCGACATGAAGCGCCGCGGATACGCCGTGCTCGTAACGGCTGACGTTGACCAACTCGAAGATCATGAGGAGTGCCGCGCGATCAAGAAGGCCGGCACCCACCACGTCCGGTTCGACCGGTCGGGAAGCGGCACCGCGATGACGGCCAGCGCCGTCGCGACGGTGATCGCCGGGCTGCCGCTGGTGATCCCGCGCCTGGACGCCGAGCCGGCGCAACGGTTGGTCGTGCTCAAGCTGGTCCGGTGCAAAGAGACACAGTTCACGATCACCGATCCCGAGAAGGATCCGCCCACGCAGTACTGGCCCGGCCGCCGGACCGTAAGCAGGCGCCGCGTGCCACGAAGCCGAGACGGCGCCTGACGGGGACAGTAGCTATCTTGTCGCGAGGTGGCCCAGCCGTTGCAGCTCTCCGATTGCGACATCCGGTCGGAACCCGATGGCGGCGCACAGTTGCCGGTCACGAAACTCTTCTCGGCTGGCGTCGAGCACCTTTTGCCAGCCGTCGCGGGCCCGGACGAGCCGCTCGTTGACAAGAAACTCGATGACGTCCTCCAGCGACGGACGATACCGCCGCCCACCGACCGGGAAATGCAGCTTCGCCATGGGGTCCTTCGAGCGACCCGCAGTAGTGAGAAGCGTTTTCATTGGCGGCGATTCGCCAACTATTTGCAGATGTGCCTCGGTGTAACCATCCCGCTCGTGCTTATCTCGCTCGTAGTCGTAGTGGAAGACCTCCTCCCGACCGTACGGGTCGGCGCTCAGCGTGAACACCGACTCGCGCACTGTCAGGTATCCCTCCTTGAGCCAGGCGATGTACTCCACCCGCAGCCAGCAGCGCGGCTGAGTGCCGTCGATCGTCAAGCCCACCGGAATGGGCTTTGCGCTTCGTGCGGTGACGCCAGTCCCGATAGTGACATGGCCGGCGGGAGCGTTTGACAACGCCGTCCCCACCCGAGCGGTGCGGCACACGGTGGCGTTGAGAACCCTCTGAAGGCTCGACGCAAACTCGCGGGCCTGCCGCTCCACGTCAGATAAGCTCACGACCCATCATCCACACGTAACGAACACGAGCGTTGGTGAAATACCCTTCTGCGGCCTGCGCGCGAAGCTCCTCTTTGGTGATGCCCAACTCGCGAAGCTCGTCCTCGATGAACTGCATCTGGGTCTCGCGCGTGAACCGGAACGACTCGACATCCAGGCCGTCGTCGTACTCCACATTCGTGGTCATGGGCTCATAGTAGGAAGGGGACTACAGCGCTTCCACCCCGTATTTCAACCGATCAAGCGGCACATCGCGCATCCGTGCACCATCTGAAGAACGCCCACGCCAAGGGGGCAACATCGCGCCCTGATCTCCACAGGTCGTTCACAACACGCACCGCAGCCCTCCATAGGCGGTGCATAGAGTGCCGGACATGAGCGAGCGTCGTGTGCTGGTGGTGGAGGACGAACGGACCATCGCCGACTCGGTGGCCGCGCGGCTGCGGGCGGAGGGCTTCGTCGTGCAGATCGCGGGCGACGGGCCGGGTGCTGTCGAGGCGGCCCGGCAGATCCGGCCCGATCTGGTGGTGCTCGACGTGATGCTGCCCGGCTTCGACGGGCTGGAGGTGTGCCGCCGCATCCAGGCGGAGCGGACGGTGCCGGTCCTGATGCTCACCGCCCGCGACGACGAGAACGACCTGCTGGTCGGCCTCGCGGTCGGCGCCGACGACTACCTGACCAAGCCGTTCTCCCTGCGCGAACTGGCGGCGCGCGTGCATGCCTTGCTGCGCCGGTTCGAGCGGGCCCAGGATGCCGCCCGAGCGGACGCGCCCACCATCCGGCTCGGCGATCTGGAGATCAACCAGGCCGAGCGGCGGGTACGGCGGGGCGGGGTCGAGGCGCACCTGACCCCGACCGAGTTTGACCTGCTGGTGCACCTGGCCGGCCGGCCGCGCACGGTCCTGCCGCGGGCCCAACTGCTGGCCGACGTGTGGGGCTGGGCGGCCGGCGGCGGCACCCGTACGGTCGACAGCCACGTCAAGGCGCTGCGCCGCAAGCTGGGCGTTGACCTCATTCGTACCGTGCATGGGGTCGGCTACGCGTTGGAGGTCAAGTCGTGACCGCGCTGATGGACCTGCTTCCCCGGCCCCTCGATCCGGTCCGCTCGATCAAGCTCAAGCTCGGCATCCTGCTGGTTTGCTCGGGCGCCGCCGGGCTGGCCGTCTTCTGGCAGGGCATCGGCTGGGTGCCGTACCTGACGTCGGCCACCGCCATCGCCGTCGCGCTGGTCACCTCGCAGTTTCTGGCGCACGGCATGACGTCGCCGCTGCGGGAGATGACCACGGCGGCCCGGGCGATGGCCCGCGGCGACTACACGCGGCGGGTGCGCGCGACCTCCCAGGACGAGGTCGGCGAGCTGGCCCACGCGTTCAACCAGATGGCCGCCGACCTCGCCGCCGCCGACCAGCAGCGGCGCGAGCTGATCGCGAACGTTTCGCACGAGCTGCGTACCCCCATCACGGCCCTGCAGGGCCTGCTGGAGAACCTCGTGGACGGCGTCGCCCAGCCGGACGCGGCCGCGTTGCGCACCGCGCTCGCCCAGTCCGAGCGCCTGGGCCGGCTCGTCACCGAGCTGCTCGACCTGTCGCGGCTGGACGCCGGCGTGGTGCCGCTCGAAATGGTCGACATCGACATCGCGAAGTTCCTGGACGCCGTCGTCCAGGAGGCCGCGGTGACCGCGACCGGCGCCGGACGCTTGGTCGATTTCCGGGTACGGGTGCCCGCCGCGGCCGGCTCGGTCAGGGCGGATCCGGACCGGTTGCAGCAGGTGTTCGCCAACCTGCTGGACAACGCGGCGCGGCACAGCCCGCCGGGCGGCACGGTGCTGGTCACCGCGCGGCCGATCGCCGACCGGTGCCACTTCGAGGTGGTCGACGAGGGCGACGGCATACCGCCGGACCAGCGGGCCTCGGTGTTCGAGCGGTTCACCCGCGGCAACCGGACCGGCAACCGCGACGGCGGCACCGGCCTCGGGCTCGCGATCGCCCGCTGGGCGGTGGAGATGCACGGCGGCACCATCGCGGTGCTGGACCCGGAGCGGCAGCGGTCCGGCTGCCGCATCAGGGTCACGATCCCGACTATTTCGTAAAGCACCCCTTCCGATCGAGATTGAGCCCGATGCACTCTCGGGCCGATGAAGCCTGCCCATTGGTTGTCAAGAGACCCAAGCTTGGAGAAGCGATGGCTGTACAAGCACCTCCGCTGCGGCCCATGCACGGCCCGCGCCCGCCCACCGCCTTCGAACGCCGATGGCCCGGCCCACAGAGACCGGCCCGCCCGGTCGTGCTCGGCGCCGCCGCGGTGACCGGCGTGGTGGCCGCCGCGAGCGTCCCGCTGGACCGGCCGGGCGTCGGCTGGATGGTCACCGGGTTGGCCGGTACCGCGGCGCTACTCACCGTCTCCCGGCGCCTTAGGCCACTGTGGACGGCCGCGACGGTGGCGCTGCTGGGCGTCGGTACGTTCCGGGCGGCCGGCTGGCTCTTTGCCCTGTGCCTGCTCACCGCCCTCGTTACCGCGTCACTCGCCGTGGTGCGGGGACGCAGTGTGCCCGCGCTGCTGGCGGCGGCGCACGCCGTACCCGTGGCGGCTCTTCGGGCGCTGCCGTGGACGGCGGGTGGCGTCGCCGCGCTGGCCCGTGCGCGGCAAGGCAGCTCGTCGGTCCGGACCGGCGCGGCGGTCGGCGTGTCGGCGCTGCTGCTGGTGGTGTTCGGCGGCCTGTTCGCCTCGGCGGACGCGGCCTTCGCCGAGCTGGCCGGGCGGGTGCTGCCGGACCTGGCCGTCCCGACCATCTTCCGGTGGGTCTTCGTCTTCGGCGGTACGGCGGCCGGCCTGCTCGGCGCCGCCTACCTGCTCGCGGCGCCGCCGGACCTCGCCGGGCTGGAACGGCCGGCCAAGGCGCGCGTGCACCGTCTGGAGTGGACGCTGCCGCTGACCGTGCTCAACGCCGTCTTCGCCGTCTTCGTGGCCGTGCAGCTCACGGTGCTCTTCGGCGGCGCCAAGCACGTGCTGAGCACGGCCGGCCTGACGTTCGCCGAGTACGCCCGGCGCGGCTTCTGGCAGCTCCTGGTGGTGACCGCGCTGACGCTCGGGGTGCTGGCGCTGGGCGCCCGGTGGGCTCCTCAGGAACGGCGCGCCGACCGGATCCTGGTCCGGGCGCTGCTGGGCACCCTGGCCGGGCTGTGCCTGGTGATCGTGGCGTCGGCGCTCTACCGGATGCACACGTACGAGGAGGCGTACGGCTTCACCCGGCTGCGTGTGCTGGTGAGCGTGTGTGAGCTGTGGCTGGGCGCGATCCTCGTGATGGTGCTGGTCGCCGTCGTACGGCTGCGCGCCAGTTGGCTGCCGCAGGCGGTGGTCGGCAGTGCGGTCGCGGCGCTGATCGGGCTGGCCGCGCTCAACCCGGACCACTTCATCGCCGACCGCAACGTGACCCGGTACGAGCAGACCGAGAAGATCGACGTCGCGTACCTGTCCGGGCTGTCGGCGGACGCGGCGCCGGCGCTGGATCGGCTGCCGGCCCCGCTGCGCGGCTGCGCCCTCGGCAACGTGTCCGACGACCTCGCCGAAGATCACGACTGGCGCCAGTGGAACCTGGCCCGCAGCCGCGCCCGCGCGGTGCTGGAGGATCTGCCCGCGGAGTCCTACCCGTGGCCGGAGGCGTGCGGCCCGGCCCGCTATTACTGGTAGGTACCGTCGAGGTCATGACGGACGCACTGGCGTTGCGGGGGCTGGTCAAGCGGTTCGACACGAAGGTGGCCGTGGCCGGCGTCGACCTGGACGTACCGGCCGGCTCCTTCTACGGCCTGCTCGGCCCGAACGGCGCCGGCAAGACCACCACCCTCTCGATGGCCGTCGGGCTGCTGCGCCCGGACGCGGGCGCAGCCTGGGTCCTGGGGCACGACGTGTGGGCCGACCCGGTGCGGGCCAAGGCACTGCTGGGCGTCCTGCCTGATGGCGTACGGCTCTTCGACCGGCTCAGCGGGGCCGAGTTGCTCGCGTACCACGGTTTGCTGCGCGGCATGGACCAGGCGGTCGTCGAGCAGCGTGCCAAGGAACTGCTCGACGTGCTGGCCCTCGCCGACGCCGGCCGTACCCTCGTCGTCGACTACTCGGCCGGCATGAAGAAGAAGATCGGGCTGGCCTGCGCCCTGTTGCACGCCCCTCGCCTGCTCGTGCTGGACGAGCCGTTCGAGGCGGTCGACCCGGTCTCCGCCGCGTTGATCCGCGACATCCTGCACCGGTACGTCGCCGGTGGCGGCACGGTGATCTTCTCCAGCCACGTGATGGAGGTGGTGGAGCGGCTCTGCACGCACGTCGCGATCCTCGCCGAGGGCGCGATCAAGCGGGTGGGCACGCTGGCCGACGTGCGTGGCGAACGGTCGCTGGAAGACGTGTTCGTCGAGGTGGTCGGCGGTCGCACCGCGACCGGCGAGGAGCTGGCATGGCTATAGGTCCACTGCTCTTCGTCCGGCTCAAGCTGCGGGTGCTGGGCAACGGCATGCGCGGGCGGCGCGGCCGGGTGGTGCTCTTCATCCTCGGGCTCCTCTTCGGACTGTGGTGGGCGTTCGGCGGGTTCTTCCTCTTCGCGGCGCCCGGCCTGGCGGACGACCCGGACGTCGCCATGCTGGTGTCCGCCGCCGGCGGGGGGCTGCTGGTGGTCGGCTGGCTGCTGCTGCCGCTGGTCTTCTTCGGCGTCGACGAGACCCTCGACCCGGCGCGGTTCGCCCTGCTGCCGCTGCCCCGCCGTACCCTCGTCACCGGTCTGTTCGCCGCCGCGCTGGTCGGCGTGCCGGCGCTGGCCACGCTGATCGCGACCGGCGGCCTGGTGCTCGGCGCCGGCGCGCTCGGCGGGTGGGGCGCCGCGCTGGCCCAGGCCGCGGGGATCGCCGCCGGACTGCTCCTGTGCGTGGCGGCCAGCCGGGCGATCACCAGCGCGTTCGCCACCATGCTGCGCTCGCGGCGGATGCGTGACCTGGCCGCGATCCTGCTCGCCGTGCTCGCCGCGGTGCTGGGTCCGCTGCAGGTCGGGGTCATCGCCGCGACCGAGAACACCGACTGGGAACGGCTGGTCGGGCCGGCCCGGGTGCTGGGGTGGACGCCGCTGGCCGCGCCGTACACGCTCGGCGTCGACGTGGCCGAGGGGCGCGCCTGGGCAGTGCCGGTCAAGCTGCTGATCACCGCGGCTGCGATCGCGGCCCTGCTCTGGTGGTGGGCGCGGTCCCTGGAGGCGGCGATGGTCGGCACCGAGGGCGGCGGGAAAGTGGGCCGAGCGGCACAGGGCACGGCCGTCGCCGAGCTCTTTCCGCGCAGCATGCCGTGGCTGCCGCGCAACCGGTACGGCGCGCTGGTCGCCCGCGAGGCGCGCTACTGGTGGCGGGACGCGCGCCGGCGTGCCGGGCTGATCACGTTCGCGGTGATCGGCGTGTTCATGCCCGTCATGATCAATGTTGGGACGGGCGGGCTCGGGGACGCGGCCTCACCGACGGTGGTCGGCCTGTCGATGACCTTCGTCGGGGTGCTCGGTGCCACCACGCTCGCCAACCAGTTCGGCTACGACGGCACCGCGTACGCCGCGAACGTGGTCGCCGCCGTGCCCGGCGCGGTGGAGCTGCGCGCCCGGGTGACCGCGTACTCGACGTACATCGGTCCACTGTTGCTGGTCATCGCCGTGGTGGTGGCGTCCGTGCTGCGCGAGCCGAGCTGGATCGGAGTGATGCTGGGCTCGCTGTGCGCGGCGTACGGCGCCGGCCTCGCGGTCAACCTCTTCGTCTCGATCGTCGGCGCGTACGCCCTGCCGGAGACATCCAACCCGTTCGCCGTCAACACCGGCTCCGGCATCGCGAAGAGCCTGCTCAGCCTCGTCGGGATGGTCGGCTCGGTGGCGATCGCCGTACCGATGGTGGTGGCGTCCGCGCTGCTCGGCGACGCACCGCTCTGGCTGTGGCTGGCCGCCCCGGTCGGCGTCGCGTACGGCGTGGGCGCCGCCTGGCTGGGCACGTACCTGGCCGGCGACCTGCTCGACCGCCAGATGCCGGAACTGCTGGCGGCCGTGACCCCGCGCCGCTAGCCCCGGCCGCACGGGCCGCGCCGATCAAGGACTCTTCCGTCGATCAAGGGCGAATGGTCGTGCTTTGATCTCCAAACCACGACCGTTTGCCCTTGATCGACGCAAGAGTCCTTGATCGGCGGGCGCCGCCGAGGCGAGCGCCGCCGCTACGCGCGCTGGCAGGACGAGCGCCGCAAGGGCGAAGGGGCGCGCTAGTCGCGGTAGATGGCGGGCGGGGGTGTCGGCACGTCGCCGAGCGGGGTCAGCCACCGCTGGTAGATCCTGGCCAGCGTCCCGTCGGCCCGCATCCGGGCCAGTACGCCGTTGACGAACCGGACCAGGTCCACCGCGGACTGGTTGATCATGATCCCGTAGGGCTCGACCCGGATCGGCGGGCCGACCACCTTCGTCGTGGGGTCCTGCGCGACGAACCCGGCGAGCTGCGCGTCGTCGTTCGAGATGGCTTCGACCTGTCCCTGTTGGAGCAGCACCAGGCAGTCGAGCACCTCCACCGCGGCGACCGGGATGGGCCGCTGCGCCGACTCGGCGATGTTCGCCAGGTCGGAGCTGCCGGCGGCCGCGCACACCTTCTTCCCGCCCAGGTCCCCGAGGCCGCGCACGGTGGAGTCGCGCCGCACGAGCACCCGCTGCCGCGCCTCGTAGTACGACGTGGAGAACGCCACCTCGCGCCACCGCTGGCAGTTCATCGACGTGGTCCGGATGATCATGTCGACGTCGCCGGCCTTGGTGGCGGGGATGCGGTCCGCCGCCGCCATCGAGCGCAGCACGACCCGGTCCGGCGCGCCGAACAGCGCCTTCGAGATCTCCCGGGCGATGTCGATGTCGACGCCGACGATCTGGCCCGAGTCGGGCTCGCGGTAGCCGAACATATATGTGGTCTGGCTGACGCCGACGATCAGACGGCCGCGGGCAAGGATCTTCGCGACGGTCGGGGCGGGCAGGCCACCGCCCGGGCGGTAGCTGGCCCGCGGGTCACAGCTCTCGGTCTCGGGCTGGGTGGTCGGTGACGGCGCCGGGTCCTGCACGCCGACCGGCCGCGGCGGCGGCAGCGGCGCGCCCGGCGGCGCCGGTGCGGCACCCGACCCGCATCCGGCGAGAAGCGCCGTGACCAGCACGAACGCTCCGATCCTTGGCAACATGCCCGCACGGTAGAAAGAAGGGGTTAACGCGAGTCGTAACGGCGGGTGAACGACAATGTTCCACGTGAATCCTCCGGAACCCGGCGCGCAGATCCACGGGACCGACCCGTTCGCCACACCGGCCGAGGCACGCTCCCCCGTACGCCGGCTGCGTGGCCGACTGGCGGCGGCCGTAACGCTGTGGACCACGCCGGGGCCGGCGGGCCTGACCGTCTCGTCCACGCTGGTCGCGGACGGTGAGCCGGGCCGGATGATCGGCCTCGTCGACGACGAGTCCGAATTCTGGGCCGCGGCGAGCGCCGCCGGGGTCTTCGCCGTCGTCCCGCTGGGGCCGGCGCACCGGCAGCTCGCCGACCGTTTCGCCGGGCTGATGCCCGCGCCGGGCGGCCTCTTCCGGGGGTACGACTGGACGAGCACCCCCTATGGACCGGTGCCCGCGGACGCGGCGACCTGGGCGGGCTGCCGGTTGGACGGCGCCCGCGAGTTCGGCTGGGCGCTGCTGGTGGAGGCGACGATCGAGGCGGTCGAACTGGGCCCGGACACGGCGCCGCTGCTCCATTTTCGCGGGCGTTACCGGGAGTTGCGCGACTGAGTCACACCGGTTACCGGCGTGATCCAGGTCACTCGGCGCAGGCAGGTAACCGTTCGGCGCAATCGACGACCGTGACCGCGATCACGGGTTCCCGCGCCACGTACCGCCTCCTTACGGTGCGTGCCGACACCCGCCCACGCCTGTGAAGGTGGTGAACCCGCATGACGACGGATGCCCCCGCTCCCGCCCCCACGGCGTCGGAACGGTACGTCGACGTACAGCGGTCGGACGAGTTCGCTGGGCTGCGCAAAGCCCTGCGAGGCTTCATCTTTCCGATGACCGCGGCGTTCTTTTCCTGGTACGCGCTCTACGTGATCCTGTCCGCGTACGCCCGCGGATTCATGGACACGAAGGTGGTCGGCCACATCAACGTGGCACTGGTCTTCGGGCTGCTGCAGTTCGTGTCCACGTTCCTGATCGCCTGGCTTTACTCGCGGTACGCCGACCGCAAGGTCGACCCGATCGCCGACAAGATCCGTGCCGATCTTGAGAACGGAGACCAGGCATGAGCTTTCTCGCCGCCGAGGCCGGTGACACCACCGCTCGCACGCTGACCATCACACTCTTCCTGGTCTTCGTGGCGGCCACGCTCGCCATCACGGTCTGGGCGAGCCGGCAGACCAAGACGGCCACCGACTTCTACGCCGGTGGTCGCTCGTTCTCCGGCTTCCAGAACGGCATGGCGATCGGCGGCGACTACATGTCGGCCGCGTCGTTCCTCGGCATCGCCGGCCTGATCGCGCTGTACGGCTACGACGGCTTCCTGTACTCGATCGGCTTCCTGGTGGCGTGGCTGGTGGCCCTGCTCCTGGTCGCCGAGCTGCTGCGCAACTCCGGCAAGTACACGATGGCCGACGTGCTGGCGTTCCGGATGCGGCAGCGTCCGGTGCGGACGGCGGCCTCGGTCTCCACCATCACCGTGTCGATCTTCTACCTGATCGCCCAGATGGTGGGCGCGGGCGCCCTCGTCGCGCTGCTGCTGGGCATCAAGCCCGGCACGACGTTCCTCGGCATGGACGCGGACTCCGCGAAGATCGCCACGATCATCCTGGTCGGCGCCCTGATGATCATTTACGTGACGGTCGGCGGCATGAAGGGCACCACCTACGTCCAGATCGTCAAGGCGTTCCTGCTGATGAGCGGCGCGGCGCTGATGACCGTGCTGGTGCTGGCCAAGTTCAACTTCAACCTCTCCTCCCTGCTCGGCGCCGCGTCCGACGCATCCGGCAAGGGCGAGTCGTTCCTCCAACCCGGCCTGTACTACGGCAAGGAGGTCGCCGGCGACGCCACGCAGACCTTCTACAACAAGATCGACCTCTTCTCCCTCGGCATCGCGCTGGTGCTGGGCACGGCCGGCCTGCCGCACATCCTGATCCGCTTCTACACCGTCCCGACCGCACGGGCGGCCCGCAAGAGCGTGCTCTGGGCGATCGGCATCATCGGCACGTTCTACCTCTTCACCCTGGCGCTGGGCTTCGGCGCGGCGGCGCTGGTCGGCGGCGAGGCCATCCGGGCCCAGAACGCGGCCGGCAACACGGCGGCTCCGCAGCTTGCCGAGGCGCTCGGCGTGGAATTCCTCGGCGGTGACACCGGCGGGGCGGTGCTGCTCGCGGTCATCGCCGCGGTCGCGTTCGCCACGATCCTGGCCGTGGTCGCCGGGCTGACATTGGCGTCGTCGTCGAGCCTCGCGCACGACTTCTACGCCAATGTCATCAAGAAGGGCCAGACGTCCGAGGGCCAAGAGGTACGGGTGGCGCGGATCTCGGCGTTCGGCATCGGCGCGGTGGCCATCGTGTTGGCGCTCTTCGCCCAGAGCCTGAACGTGGCGTTCCTGGTCGCGCTGGCCTTCGCGGTCGCCGCGTCGGGCAACCTGCCGGCGATCCTCTACAGCCTCTTCTGGAAGCGCTTCAACACCTCCGGCGCCACCTGGGCTATCTACGGCGGCCTGATCGCCGCGGTCGTGCTGGTGTTCTTCTCGCCGGTCGTGTCGGGGACGCCGACGTCGATGTTCAAGGGCTCGGACTGGCAGTGGTTCCCACTGAACAACCCCGGCATCATCTCGATCCCGTTCGGCTTCCTGTGCGGCTGGATCGGCACCATGCTCTCCAAGGAGAGCGACGAGGCAAAGTACGCCGAACTGGAGGTGCGCTCCCTCACTGGCGCGGGCGCGCACTAAGCAACCGGCGTAACCCCTGACGAACCCGCGCGGCCTGCCCACAGCCGCGCGGGTTCGTCCCGTCATACCTGGGTACGTGGGAACGTGGGTCTAAGGATCAATCGGTAGGCTTACTTTCATGGTGGTAGCCCAGCGTTATGGAACAGGTCATCGCGTCCTCGTTACCGGGGGTGCGGGATTCGTGCCATCGCACCTGGTCGACGCCCTGCTCGCCCGCGGCTGCGCGGTGGTCGCGGTGGACAACTTCGTGACCGGCTCGAAGGACAACGTGGCCCACCTCGGCGACCACCCTCGGTTCACCCTGGTCGAGGCCGACGTGTCCGACGGGCTGCCGGACCACCACCCGGCGATCGCCCAGCGCTTCGACGCGATCCTGCACATGGCATCGCCGGCGAGCCCCACCGACTTCGCCACGCTGCCGATCGAGATCCTGCGGGTGGGCTCGCAGGCCACCCTGCACCTGCTCGACCGCGCGGTGAAGGACGGCGCCCGGTTTCTGATGGCCTCCACGTCGGAGGCGTACGGCGACCCCAAGACGCACCCGCAGCCCGAGTCGTACTGGGGCAACGTCAACCCGATCGGGGTGCGCAGCGTCTACGACGAGTCCAAGCGCTTCGCCGAGGCCGCCACGATGGCGTACCACCGCCACCACGGCCTGGACGTGGGCATCGTTCGCATCTTCAACACGTACGGGCCACGGATGCGGCCGGACGACGGCCGGGCGGTGCCGACGTTCATCACCCAGGCGCTGCGCGGCGAGCCGCTCACCCTGCACGGTGCCGGCACCCAGACCCGCTCCATCTGCTACGTCGACGACCTGGTGCGCGGCATCCTGCTGCTGCTCGACTCGACCGAGACCGGGCCGATCAACTGCGGCACCGAAGACGAGTTCTCGATGCGGGAGCTGGCCGAGCTGATCGTCCGGCTCACGGACAGCTCGTCGGAGGTCACCTACCTGCCGCGTACGGCAGACGACCCGGAGATGCGCCGGCCCGACCTGACCCTCGCCCGCACCCGGCTCGGCTTCGCTCCGAAAGTCGGTGTCGAAGAGGGGCTGCGCCGCACAATTGAGCACTTCAGGCTGCGTATCGGCTGACTTGGGGAGTCCCCACTTTGTGCCGCCTCGGCGTTGGCTGAAAGGCAGCCTTGGATTTTCGACCTACCCTGAGTTACATGTCAGCGACCAGGTCTTCCTACGGCGCCTCGTCCGGTCGGGCCGCGGTGCCCGGTACGAACCCGCCCAACGGCGGGCGTATCTCCGGCCGCGCAGCGATCCCCGACACCTACGACCGGGGCCGCTCGCCGGTGCGTTCCGGATCCGGCGGGCGCGGGCCGGGCGGACCTGGTGGACCGGGCGGCCCCGGTGGGCCGGTCTACCCCGGTGGCCGCGGCAGGCGCCTGCGTCCCAAGTGGGGCCGGATCGCCCTGGTGGCCGTTATCGCGCTCGTCGTGCTGGGCCTCGCGGGCGCCGGCGGGGTCTGGGCGTACGTCAACGGGCTCGACGACGACCTCGCTCGCACCGACCCGTTCTCGGAGATCACCGGCGGACGCCCGGCGAAGACCGTCGACGGCACGCTCAACATCCTGATGGTCGGCAGCGACTCCCGCGACCCCGACGCCCCGGTGGACAAGAGCAGCCAGTGGCGGGCCGACACGATCATCGTGATGCACATCCCGGCCAGCCACGACAAGGCGTACCTGGTCTCCATCCCGCGCGACCTCTACGTGCCCATCCCGGAGAACGCCAGCGCCGACTGCGGCAGCGGCCAGCGCGCGAAGATCAACGCGGCCTTCGCGTTCGGCGGGCTCCCGCTCGCGGTACGCACCGTGGAGTGCTTCACCGACGTCCGCATCGACCACGTGATGGCGATCGACTTCGGCGGCTTCAAGGAGGTCACCGACGCGCTCGGCGGCGTCGACCTGAACGTCGAGCGCACCATCACCTCGATCCACAAGCCGTACCGGACGTTCAAGAAGGGCGTCAACCACATGGACGGCGCGCAGGCCCTGGACTACATCCGCCAGCGCAAGCAGTTCCCGGACGGCGACTTCGCCCGGATGCGGCACCAGCAGGAGTTCCTGCGGGCGCTGATGGACAAGGCGGCCAGCTCCGGCACGCTGACCAACCCGAAGAAGCTCAACGACTTCCTCAAGGCGACCACCAAGGCCGTCACCGTGGACGAGGACTTCGGCCTGGTCGACATGGCGCTGCAGTTCCGCAGCCTGCGCGGCGAGAACCTGAAGTTCGTCACCAGCCCGCACAAGGGCAGCGACACGATCAACGGCGAGTCCGTGGTGGTGTCGGACAAGGAGAAGGCGCTGGCCATGTACCAGGCGATGGCGGCCGACAAGATGGAGGAGTGGGTCACCACGAACGCCTCCCCATCCCCCAAGCCCGGCGGCTGACCGCACCCGCGCCGCTTGCGCCGCCGACGCTGCTTTCGCGGCGTCGATCAAGGACTTTCGCGTCGATCAAGGCCGAACGGTCGTGGTTTGATCTCCAATCCACGGCCGTTTGCCCTTGATCGACGCGGAAGTCCTTGATCCGCGCGGAGGGCGCGAGGACCGCGCGAGGGCCGCGCGGAGGGGCGACGGCCGCGCGAGGGCCGCGCGGAGGCGCGACGGTGTGGGGCAGCGTTCTTCGGGGCGCTACCTGCGTTTCACCTGGCGTATCGGGGGTGGCGGTAGCTTCCGCGCTGGACCTGACCATCCGGCGATCGGACCCAACGCATGCAGGTGGAGCGCGGCCAACGGCGCCGCAGGGATCCCCTCTGGGCCCGTATCACCGTCGTCGCCGGAGCCGTGCTGATGATGTTGAGCGGCACCGCGATCGTCGGCGTCCGGGTGGTGATCGGCAGCGCCACGTCGAACATCGAGACCACCAACCTCCTCGGCGGCGAGGCGGCGGCCGCCCAGCGGCCCGGCGGCAACAACATCAAGGGCGCGGTCAACCTGCTGCTGGTCGGCATCGACGCCCGACCCAGGGGCAGTTCCGAGACCAGCGTGCTGGCCGACACGATCATCGTGCTGCACATCCCGGCCAGCCACGACCAGGCGTACCTGGTCTCCATCCCGCGGGACTGGCGGGTGGACATCCCGGCGTACGACAAGATCGGCTTCTCCGGCGCCACCGATAAGATCAACGCCGCCTTCTCGTACGGCTATCAGGGTGGCGGTACCGAACTGGAGAAGCGTGCTCGGGGCTTCAGCCTGCTCGCCCACACGATCAACAAGTTGACCGGGATCACGTTCAACGGCGCCGCGATCATCGACTTCGGCGGCTTCGAGGCGGTCGTCAAGGAGCTCGGCGGCGTGAACATGTGCGTCGACGAACGGGCCGAGTCGATCCACCTGGGCATCGACAAGAAGGGCAAGATCTACAAGCTCTGGTACAAGGAGGGCGTGGGCATCCAGGACCTGCCGGCCGGCGCGAAGCCGGTGGTCCACGAGAAGGGCTGCCGCCGGATGTCCGCCCAGCTCGCGCTCGACTACGCCCGGATCCGCAAGAGCCTGTCGGACGGCGACTACGGCCGGCAGCGCCACCAGCAGCAGCTGATCAAGGCGATCGCCAAGGAGGCGACCAGCAAGGGCGTGATCACCAACCCGCTCAAGCTGAACAACGTGATCAAGGCGGCGGGCAAAGCGTTCATCCTGGACACCCAGGGCATACCGGTCGAGGACTTCATCTTCACGCTGCGTGGCGTGGCCGCCAACGACCTGGTGTTGATCAAGACCAATGCCGGCGACTTCAACACGGTGACCCTGGGCGGGGTGGAGTACCAGCAGCTCAATGCCGAGTCGATCCAGATGCTGGCCGCCGTACGGGACGGCACGCTGAGCGACTTCCTGCTCAGCCATCCGCAGTACGTCGCCAAGGCGTAGCCGAGTACGCCCCGATTTGCGGCGAACCATCCATCGGAAGACACGAATCTGAAACCAAGGAGAACTCGCGGGAACGGGACGGTGTCCGTACAGTGGGCTAGCCCCCTGTTGCCTGCCTGGAGTCGAGCATGCCGGTACAGACCCCCCGACGCCCGTCGTCGCTGAGTCAGGCCGCCGCATCCACTCCCGTCAAGCCCCCACCAAGAAGTCCTCCTCGGCCGCCGCACCCACCCCCAGGGGCAGGCGCAAGGATCCGCTCTGGGCGCGGCTGATGATCGTCTTCGGTGCGGTGGTCATGATGGCGAGCGGTGGGGCCATCGTCGGCAGCAAGGCCCTGATCGGGCAGGTCACCGGCAACATCGAGACCGACAACCTGGTCGGCGGTGCCGGCAAGACCGACGCCGAGGGCGGCAAGAGCCTGGACGGGCCCATCGACCTGCTGCTGCTCGGCGTGGATACCCGGGTCGGCAAGGACGTCACCGACACCCGGGCCGACACGATCATCATCCTGCACATCCCGGCCAGCCACGACCAGGCGTACCTGATCTCGATCCCGCGGGACACCGAGGTGCAGGTGCCGGCGTTCCCGAAGAGCAGGTACCCGGGCGGCACGGCCAAGGCCACCGAGGCGTTCTTCCACGGCGTGCAAAACGGCGGCGGTCTCGCCGGCGGCGCGCAGCTCATGGCGCAGACGATCCGAAACCTCACCGGGATCAGCTTCGACGGCGCCGCGATCATCAACTTCTACGGCTTCCGGGACGTGATCGACGCCCTCGGCACGGTCCGCATGTGCGTGGACCAAGAGGTCAAGTCGCACCACATGATGTACGTCGACGGCAAGCCCGAGTGGAACGCGATCGCCAAGAAGATGAGCGGCAAGAAGGAGCCGATCGTCTACAAGCCCGGCTGCCGCGAGATGAAGGGCTGGGAGGCGCTCGACTACTCCCGCCAGCGGTACGGCTTGAAGAACGGCGACTACGACCGCCAGCGCCACCAGCAGCAGCTCATCAAGGCCATGGCGAAGAAGGCGGTGGACAGCGGGATGACCAACCCGCTGAAGATCAAGGCACTCGTCAAGGCGGCCGGCAAGGCGTTCATCCTCGACACCGGCGGGGCGAGCGTGGCCGACTTCCTCTTCACCATGCGCGGGGTGGCCGCCAACGACCTCGTGCTGCTGCGCACCAACAACGGCACGTTCAGCAGCAACAGCGCGGGCAAAGAGGTGCTGAACCCGGTCAGCGTCGACATGTTCCAGGCGGTCAAGAAGGACACCCTGGGTCAGTTCGTGCTGGACAACCCGACCATTCTCGCGAACGAGAAATAAAGCCGCAATTCGGACCGTACGCTGGCGGAAAGTAGCAGCCCAGCCGGTCCGGGAGGCGAGACGGACACACCACCGCAGCCAGCCACGTCGCCACCTGCTCAGGAACGGCGTCCCGCCCCGCGCTGGGCGAAGCTCGCCATCGGCGTGGGCTTGGTGCTCCTGCTGTTGGCCGGGGCGGGCGGGGTCGGCCTCCAGGTGATCGTCGAGCGGTACCAGCGGGCGGTCTCCCAGGAACGGCTGCTGGACGAGGCGGCCCGGCGCAACCGGAGCACGGTGAGCGGGCCGCTCAACTATCTGATCATCGGCTCGGACCTGCGGGCGGCCAACCCCGCGGGCGGCCAGCGGGCGGACACCATCGTGATCGCCCACATCCCGGCCGGGCTGGACCAGGCGTACCTGATCTCGGTGCCGCGCGACCTCCAGGTGGAGATCCCCGGCTACGGCACCGACAAGATCAATGCGGCCTACCAGTTCGGCCGGGCCCAGTTGCTCTCCGCCACGTTGACCAGGCTCATCGGCGTGCCGTTCGACGGCGCCGCGATCATCGACTTTTCCGGGTTTCGGCACGTCATCGACCTGCTCGGCGGGGTGACGATCTGCGTGGACCACCAGACCCGCTCGATCCACACCGGGCGGCTCTTCACCGTGGGCTGCCAGACGATGTCCGGGGCCATGGCGCTCGACTACGCCCGGCAGCGCTACGACCTGCCGGCCGGCGACTACGACCGGCAGCGCCACCATCAGCAGATCCTCAAGGCGATCATGACCAAGGCGACGGACGCCGGGATGGTGACCAACCCCCTCAAGCTGGACGGACTCATCCGCGCAGTCGGATCCTCGCTGACCGTCGACACCAACGACGTACCCCTGGAAGATCTGATCTTCGCGCTGCGCGGCCTGCGGGCCGACGGCCTGGTGGGGGTCCAGATCCCCTCGCATCCCGACATGATCAACGGCACCTCGTACGCGGTGCTGGACGATCCGGCCGATGGGCTCTTCGCGGCGATCTCGCGCGCGGACCTCGCGGGCTGGGCCGCCGCCAACCCGCGGTGGATCAACAATCTCTAGTTACAGTTACCAACGTGTTCGGACCTCACATTCCTACGGTGACCACCACCGAGATTCCCGACGGTGCTTTCCTGCTCGACGTCCGTGAGCCGGACGAATGGTCCGCCGGCCACGCGCCCGGCGCCCACCACGTGCCGATGATGGACGTTCCGGCCCGCCTCTCCGAGGTGCCCTCCGAGGGCGACATCGTCGTGGTGTGCCGCTCCGGCGGACGCTCCGGCCAGGTCGTGGCCTATTTGCTCGGCAACGGGTGGGACAACGTCAGCAACCTCGACGGCGGCATGCAGGACTGGGCGGCGTCCGGCCGCGAACTGGTCAGTGAGGACGGGCAGCCGGCCCGCGTCCTGTAGGTGGGCGCCCACACCCTCGTCTTCGCGCACCGGGGCTCGTCCGCCGCGCTGCCGGAGCACACCCTCGCGGCGTACCTCCGGGCCCTCGACGAAGGCGTCGACGGGCTGGAGTGCGACGTCCGGCTGACCCGCGACGGCCACCTGGTCTGCGTCCACGACCGGCGGCTGGAGCGCACCAGCAACGGCCGCGGGCTGGTCAGCGCGTACACCCTCGCCGAGCTGGAGCGGCTGGACTTCGGCTCCTGGCACGAGAGCGTGAAC